>CALUQG010000010.1 GCA_944322855.1 Candidatus Gastranaerophilales bacterium | reverse complement strand
ATTTAAGTTTCTAAATTTATCTGTCCCAAAATTCCTGAACTGTCTGTCAAATATTCCTGAACTGGTTGTTCTTTACACCGGAAAATCCTCGCTGGTTCTACTCTTCGAGCATCCTGATCTGTAAGGCTCGTGTCTCTCGCCTACAGCTCAAGCGACTCCAATCCGGGGCATTTTTTTGTAAAATAATTATTTTTATACTCTTACCGACTCGAATGTATTTTAATGTCCAGTTTGTTGTCATTATAATAACTTGTCTTTGATTATTGACGTTCACAAGGTTTAGAACTTCATTCCAAATTTTTAAAATAAGAATTTTCCATTTCATCAACCTTGTTAACATGGGCCCCGGGTTCGTTTTTCTCACACTGAGTGCCCGTACAAAATCCACCTCACCGACTCGGATTTTCTATCGAAAAATCCTCTCTGGTTCTAGTCTTCGAGCATCCTGATCTGTAAGGCTCGCATATCTCGCCTGCATCTCAAGCGAATAAAATACGGGGAATTTTTTGCATACATAAAATCAGTTCCCATAATCAAAAACGAAAATATATAAAAGGATTATATGTTGAAGATGCAATTGCTGCAGTAGACAGCACAAACAGTAAAATAAGCCATATATTTACAATTCCTCGAATAATCACCCTGTCCTTACTTATTGACAGCATTTTTGAGAATATCGGAGCACAACAAATAAATGCAATAACAAAGATTATTATCTGCAAATAATCAAAATAATATGATAAAGAATACTTCACATCATGCACCGGCAGAAGGCCGAACATATTTTTAAAATATGAAATCGCATATGACAAAGTTTCTGAGCGGAAAAATACGAACCCGAACAATCCAACAAGAACAGCATATACATTTTTGAAAAAATTAACAAAGGAACTATTTGATTTTCTGTTCAATCCTGTTAAATTTTCAAAAACAACAAAAAATCCATTCCAAATTCCCCACAAAACAAAAGTCCAGCTTGCCCCATGCCAGAGTCCGATTAAAAAGAAAACAACCATAACATTTACATATGTTCTTTTGAAACGATATTTTGTTTTCGGTAATTTTTTCCATAAATCAGCATTCCTTATAAATTTAGGAACAAGATTATACCATCTGAAACCAAAAACATAGTTTCTAAACCAGTTGGTCAAAGATATATGCCATTTATGCCAGGCTTCAGTCATAGAAGTTGTATAATACGGATGATTGAAATTTTCCATAAATTTAAACCCGAAAATCAAGCCCAACCCGATTGCCATATCCGAGTATCCGCTAAAGTCATAATAAATCTGCAGCATATAAGAGCCAACCCCCAGCCATGCTGTCAGATGTGAAAATGTATCAGGAGCTTGCAAAAAAACTTTATCGGCAATCTCACCAAGAGTATTTGCTATCAAAACTTTCTTGGACAATCCTATGATAAAGCGTTTTACCCCGAGTGAAACCATATCAAATGAATGTTTTCTGTCATCCAGCTGCGGAGCTATATCACTGTATTTCAATATAGGCCCGGCAATTAACTGAGGGAACAAGGATATATACAAAGCCAGCTTATAAAGATTTTTTTGTGGTGCAACCTCACCTTTATAAACATCAAAGATGTAAGACATGGCCTGAAATGTATAGAAAGATATGCCTATCGGCATAACTACATGAATAAAATCTATATTTGACCTAAATAAATGGTTTATATTATCTAGAATAAAATTAAAATATTTAAAATAAATCAAAAAACCCAAATCTATCAGGACAGTAAAAAACAATACAAGTTTTTTTCTTTGATGATATTTTTCAAGCAGAATTGCGCCAAGGTAATTTGTAAGTATGGTTAGAAGCATAATAGCAAGATAATTAGGTTCTCCCCACGCATAAAAAATTAAACTGGCCAACAAAAGTACAAAATTCCTGGCTTCTTTTCTTACCAGCCAGTATATAACACAAACAATTGGCAAAAATACATATATAAATGTCATTGAACTAAATAGCATTGTTAAAAATCCAATTCCTTACTATCATCATACATAGTTTGAATATATTGGAAAGCTTCACTTTCATTTAAAACAACTATCATAATATCAGGTTTTTCTTCTCTGATTTTGTTTTCAAATCTGCTCATATGGAAATTTTGTTCACGTAAGTTATTGACACGCACCTTGTCTGTATATCTGAATGTTTGTTTTAAAAAGATATACAGTTTTTCAACATAAGAAGATCCGATGAGTAAAACTTTTTTATTATATCCTTTAGGGTAATATGACTTATTCAAAAGCAGATCAGAATTGCCATATGGTTTTGAAAATAATTTTATATTCTTTTTCGGATAATAATATTCATACTCTGTATTCAAATATTTTACATTATTTAAAGAAGATTTATTAGCATTTCCAATACCACAGCCCTCTTCTTCAGAAAAACATATCATTTTATTTTTTTTCATATCATATTCTGATAAAGAAGCTGCTTTTAGATTTTTAAAATCTTTTTTCAATACTTTCATTAATGCAATATATGAAATATATCCGCCAAAGTCAGACTGATGAGCATCTGTCTTAAAATAAAGTTCTTTTTTGTTTTTTTTCTTTGCTTCAAGCAAATCTTCTTTTGGATAAATATAAACATAATCTAAATTATCAAATTTCATCAGAAAATTCTGAAGCTGCTCACCTACTGTTTTGAAATCTTCCAGATGATGATAAGGTATATCTTCTCTGTATACATTTGTTCTGTCCGGAATTACAATAATATAAAGTTTCGCTCCGTTGTTGCCACAAAATAATGACAGTCTGTCAAATATCTCTTTGGCTTCTTGTAATTCATTTTCTGTTCGTACCATATAAAGATTTTTAATTGCTTCTTTGTATGTAAAAATGCCTTTTCTTTTATCAACAATAACTTCTTTGTCTTGATAAACATTAGAAAACATATTCACAAAATTTTTATAAAAAACATTCAAGACATCTCTGCCGAAGAATCTGTCATTGAAATATTTTTCAAATTCTTTCCCCCAGTTATTATTAAAATACCCGTCAATCTTCAATTCGGGAAATTTTGCAAGTTTCCTGTTTTCACTCACTGAAACAATATCTTTATTCATAAAACCTGCCGGCAAAAGTAAAAGCACGGAAATAATTAACAGGAAAATTATGTCTACACCCGGTTCATTGTGATTTCTTTTTAAATCAAAAAGATATTTGAATAATGAATAAAAAAATACAAATGAAAAGAAAGCAATAATAACAAACAAACAATAATTTAGAGATGTGTTTGTATAAAAATGAAAAGGCGGCTGATAAAGAGCATAAAGATAACTACTAAAAAAGTCTACTCTTACTTCGTTAGTAACAATATTAAAACCAATTTTTTCATTTTGAGTAAAATATTGATTTTCAGAAACCTTTTTTAAATTACTCAACTCAGAAGCTTTTCCAAATTTTGAGGTATCAATTTCTAATTTTAAAATATTTTTGTTTAAAGCTTTTACAGATATTTTTTTATCATAGATATTTAAAGAATTTAGAAGAATTCTTCCTGTGCCATTTTTATTTCCAAAAGTTTCTTTATTTCCAAAAAATAAATAATAGCCTCTTACGGCATGTTCAGGAACTATTAAATTCTTATCTAACGTAGAAATTTTCAACCAAAGATGATTAGAAAAGCACAGACAAATTATTGTAAAAACAATTCCTAAAAGAATTTCCCATTGAAATTTTATAAAATATGTAAAAAATCTATCTCGCAAATCAGAATTCATTTCTATTCAAAATACCAAAATCAAACTAAGTCTATTAAATCATGTTTTTTTTATTAACTCAAATTCATTACCGTAAAGTAGCATAAATAATATAGCAGTTTTGTGCAATGAAAAAGGCTCATATACAGGCTATATTGTCATAGTAAATCCTCAACTCTTCTGATTGCTTGTACTTAGTGCTCACCTCTTCGCTCAAACTATTTTGCGCAAAGAGGTTTTTTTTATTAAGAAACCCGTAATCTGTTAATAAACTTTTCTAATCTGAAAAGTGCTTCTTTTAGATTATCTATAGAATATGCATAAGAAATTCTTAAATACCCTTCTGCACAATCACCAAAAGCTGTTCCCGGAACAACTGCAACCTTTTCTTCCCTAAGAAGCCTTGTTGCAAATTCTTCAGAAGTCATATTAAATTCTTTTATACAAGGAAATACATAAAAAGCCCCGTACGGTTCAAAACAATCAAGATTCATTTTTTTGAAAGCATCCATCAAAAATCTTCTTCGCTGATTATAGGATTGACGCATTTTTTCAACCTCTTCATCACCTTTTTTCAGAGCTTCAACAGCAGCATACTGACTTGTTGTAGGAGCACACATAATAGCAAACTGGTGAATTTTTGTCATTTGTTTTATCAAATTTTTTGGACCGCAGGCATATCCGAGTCTCCAGCCTGTCATTGCATAAGCTTTTGAAAATCCGTTAATCAAAATTGTCCGCTCTTTCATACCGTCAACAGATGCTATAGATACATGCCTGCCCTTATAGGTCAATGCAGAATATATTTCATCTGATAAGACTAACAAATCCTTTTCTTTTATTATTTTGGCAATTTTTTCAAGGTCTTCTTTTTCCATTATTGCCCCTGTAGGATTATTAGGATAAGGCAATATCAATACCTTGGATTTATCCGTAACGGCATTAAGCAGTTCATCAGGTTTTAAGCGGAATTCATTTTCATTTTTCAACTTAATAATTACCGGCTTTGCACCTGCAAGAACAGAACAAGGTTCATATGATACATAAGAAGGCTGCGGAATAACAACCTCATCGCCTGGATTAATTACTGCACGAAGGCAAATATCAATTGCCTCAGAACCACCAACAGTCACCACTATTTCATTGTCAGGATTATAATTAATCTGCTGTGTTCTTTGAATGTAGTTAGAAATTTCTTTGCGTAAATCTTTTAACCCTGAGTTCGATGTATAAAAAGTTCGCCCTTTTTCAAGCGAATAAATTCCTTCATCTCTAATAAACCACGGAGTATCAAAATCAGGTTCACCTACACCTAGAGATATAGCATCTTCCATTTCTGTCACTATATCAAAAAATTTACGTATTCCTGACGGTTTCAAATTCACAACTTTATCTGAGAGAAAATTTCTCATGGAGTAATAACCTCTCTCTCATCTTTTGTTGCTTCGTTAATGATAGTTCCGTGATCTTTATATTTCTTAAGAATAAAATGAGTGGCAGTGCTCAAAACACTCTCCATTGTAGAAAGTTTATCAGAAACAAAAGCTGCTATTTCTTTCAAACTCTTTTCTTCCAAAGAAACCAGAAGGTCATATCCGCCAGAAATCAAATACACTGATCTCACTTCCGGATATTTGTATATCCTTTCTGCAATTCGGTCAAAACCCTGTCCTCTTTGAGGAGTAACTTTAACTTCTATAAGTGCGGAAACTTTTTCTATATCTGTTTTTTCCCAGTTGATTAAAGTATGATACGCACAAACAATATTTTCTTTTTCAAGCTTTGTGATTTCTTGAAGAACCTGCTCTTCTGAAACACCTAAAAGAACAGCCAGCTCTTTAAAATCAATTCTGCTGTTTTTCTCAAGAATAGAAAGCAACTCATCTCTCATAACAGACTTCTCCTGAATGTTTTTATAATAGGTTATTTTTACAGATTATATTACATTGGTTTACAAATGTAAAATATTTGTCACTGTATAAAAGTTGGGATATGCTTTATATTGAAGAGATTTGGGATAAATTTTCAATGGAAGAGTATAAGTCTAAAAAAATAATAGCAGTTGATGACGAAGAAATTGTTCTTTCCACATTAAAGATGCTTTTGAATATCGAAGGATTTGACAACGTAGAAGGATTTACAAGCCCTCAAAAAGCACTGGAATACATAAAAGCCAACAAACCTGATTTGATAATTTCAGACTTTGTTATGCCTCAAATGAACGGTATAGAATTTCTTTCAGAAGCAAAAAAATTATACAGTGATGTAAGCATGATTTTGCTTACAGGGTACGCTGACAAAGAAAATGCAATCAAAGCTATTAACGAAGTTGGAATATACAAATATATTGAAAAACCATGGGATAACGAAGATTTGTTAATCAATATCAGAAACGGTATAGAAAGAAGCGATTTAATATCCCGATTAAATCAAAAAATAGAAGAGCTTTCCGCTGCAAAATCACAGCTTGAAAAATACTCGCATTCCCTCGAAGAGCTTGTTATGCAAAAAACAGCAGACTTAGTGGAATCTAACACAAAACTCAGCGCAATTATCAACTACTGCGCTGACGGGATTGTGATTATTTCATCAGATTTAAAAATATTACAGGCAAATCCAGCCTTTGAAAATCTTACCGGACTTGATATACACCTTCTCGAAAACAAAGATTTTAATGAACTTGTTTGTACAAAAGAAAACTCTTTAAAAAATATAACATCACAAAATAAAGAACTGCTGCTTAGAGATGTATTTGTAAAAAACATAATAAACGAAAAACAAATACCGGTTGAAATAAGCTTTGCTCCAATACTGTCTGACAAAAGTGACAACAAGCCGAATATTGTTGCAGTAGTAAGGAATGTCAGTCTTCAAAAAGAAATGGAAAGACTGAGAGACGACTTCATCGCAACTCTGACGCACGATTTGAGAACACCTCTGCTTGCCGCAATACAAACTCTTCAGTTCTTTCTTGACGGAACTCTGGGTCATATTGAAGACAAACCGAAAACACTTCTTGATACTATGAAAAAGAGCAATGAAGACATGCTGGGACTGGTCAATGCTCTATTAGAAGTTTACAAATATGAATCAGGAAAGCTAAATCTTTGTAAAACAACTTTTGAATTGA
Source organism: Candidatus Gastranaerophilales bacterium (assembly GCA_944322855.1). GTDB lineage: Bacteria > Cyanobacteriota > Vampirovibrionia > Gastranaerophilales > Gastranaerophilaceae > Limenecus. Next base: position 54,355 of record CALUQG010000010.1, on the reverse strand, counting down.
AAAAATTTATAAATGAATGCATTGCACAAATACAGGCTCTTGCGGACAAGAAAAACATAGAAATTACAGTGACATATAATGAGAATTCTGAAAATTCAGAAATAACAGCAGACAGAAACGAGCTTCGCCGAGTAATTTTGAATTTATGCGGTAATGCACTAAATCATACAAAAAATGGCGGAAAAATAGAAATAACCGTATCAAATAAAGAAAATGATTTGATACTAAACGTAAAAGACAACGGTATTGGTATTCCATCAAATGATTTATCCAAACTTTTTAAAAGATTTTCTCAAGGAACAAGTCAGAAACGTTCTGCAGGTACTGGACTCGGGTTGTATCTTTCAAGACAGATAATAGAAGCTCATAACGGAAAAATCTGGGCAGAAAGCAAGGTATCAGAAGGCAGTGTATTTTCCTTTATGATACCTGATTCATTAAAAATAGCAGAAAAAATATAATAATAAGGAAAAAATATGGCAGAAAATGATATAAAAGTACTTCTTGTTGAAGACCATACAATGATTAGAATGGGAACGGCACTTGTTATCGAAAAAGCACAAGGTATTTCTATGGTTGCTGAAGCGGAAAACGGTCAGCAAGGTGTTGAAATGGCTCAAAAATACAATCCGGATGTAATTCTAATGGATATCGGATTGCCTGTCATTGACGGAATTGAAGCTACACGTCAGATAAAAGAAGCTGATTCCAATGCAAAAATCTTGATTTTCACATCAAGAGACAATGATGATGACGTTTTTGCTGCACTTGCTGCCGGTGCAGACGGATACATTATGAAAGGTGCAACCCCTGAACAATTAACAAGTGCAATTGTTGCAGTAAATGAAGGAACAGCCTGGTTAGATCCAGCTATTGCAAGGCTTGTTCTTTCAAGTGTACAGCAGCAAAAAGGAGCCGATACTCAATCTTCTGGAATAAATTATAAAACAGCAAAAAACACTTTTGGATTAACGGACAGGGAAATGGAAGTTCTTGCATTGATTGTAGACGGTCTTACAAATCCTGAAATTGCTGAAAAACTATTTATTTCCCGTGCAACAGCAAAAGCTCATGTTCATAGTATTTTGCAAAAATTATATGTAGATGACAGAACACAGGCAGCCGTAACAGCAATGAGAGAGGGGCTTGTGTAAAATGCTTTGCTATGCAAAAAATAATTTTGTAAAAATAAGCATTCTTGTAATTATATTTTTCTTTTTACCAGAAACGCAGGCTTTCGGATTTAGCTTTTCTCAGGACATTGCGCCTCATTTATTCTGGACAAAAGAATATAAAGCAAAAAATCCACCCCCGACAAATAATATGCCAAAAACAATGAATGAATATTACAGAGAAGCTAACAAAGCAGCAGACAGTGCGAGAGAAATACCATCGCCCAAATTTCCTAAAGATGAAAAGATAGTAGACATTCCTGACCCATCTATTACTCTTGTAAAATATAACAATCCACCAGGGTATGTTGATATAAATTTAAACAACCTAAAAAAAACAAGAAAAATAAACTCAATTGGTGTTGTCTCACCTTCGTTTGACAAGATGGTATATTCAACAGTATATTACTACCCATCAACCAAAACGGCAGGAACTGAATTGTATCTGATGAAACTTGATACTTCAAAAAGCATTCACCAGAGAATAGAAACAGCTCACGTAAATCAGGGAAAAAGAACAATTTATAGAACGGGAATGGATGCTCTTGAACTGGATGTACAAAAGACGTTAACTGTTATTGACTGGTCTCAAGACGGAAAAAGAATTGCTCTCAAAGAAAAAATATCTTATACCCCTGACGGATTATGGAAAACCAATCTTCTTGTTTACGATTTGACAACAGGAAAAATGAAAGACCTCAGCGAAGTCAGAGAAGCAATAAGATATTACTGGAGAGAAAACCACAACCTCCATCTCAGAGACTATCGATGGGACATATATCCCATCGGATGGGATGCACTCAACCCTGAAAGGATAATCGTTTTTGCATATGCAGCAACAGGAGAAAAGCCAAAGTTCTTAGGAGCCTGGTCTATTGACTATCATGGAGATCGTTCAATGCTGATGTCTTTAACAAGCACAAATTTTGAAGTCACACAAAACGGCTCATGCCTGAAAGCAGAATATAATCAGTAAACTAAAAATCTAAGGAGAAAACTTGTATAAATATTACAAAAAATATGTACCGTATCTATTTTTACTGCCTGCTGCAGTTATATTGATATTGTTCTTTTTTATACCGTTTTTTGAAACAATAGTTTTAAGCTTTTTTGACTACAATTCCAACATTTACCAGCCGGTATTTGTCTCTCTGGATAATTACATAACACTTTTAAAATCACCGGTATTTTATAAAGTATTGTGGAACACATTTATATATTTGATAGTTGCAGTTCCTTTTCTTGTTGTTTTTCCGCTAATTATTGCAATAATGATTAACCAGAAAATAAAGGGGATTACTTTATACAAAATTTTAATCTATTTGCCAGTTATTGTTTCAATTGTAGTTGCAGCAATAGCTTTCAAATGGCTGTATGCACAGCAGGGAATTTTGAATTATTTTATGGCATTGTTTCACATACCTGCAATAAGCTGGCTGACTGACCCAAATGTAGCTTTATATTCAGTCATAATAGTAACTATATGGAAAGGTATCGGATATTACATGATGATTTACCTTTCGGCTTTAATGGGTGTGCCAAAAGACCTTTACGAAGCCTGTGACATAGACGGAGCAAACCCTGTTACAAAACATCTTACAGTAACTCTTCCTCATTTAATGCCGACAATAGGTCTTGTTACAATGATTTCATCTATATCAGCGATGAAGGTATTTGTCGAAATATATGTTATGACAAAAGGCGGCCCGCTGGATGCGAGCAAAACCATTGTATATTACATTTATGAACGGGCATTTGAAAATCTGGATTTAGGTATTGCATCTGCAGCCTCCGTATTACTTTTGCTCATTGTACTTGTATTATCAATAATTAATTTCAGCTGTTTTGAAAATAAACAGTATCAACTATAAAAGGAGAGAGTTACGGATGAGAAATTTTAAAAGTATATCAAGAGGTTTCTTTATACACGCTACACTGATAGCTGTTTCTCTTCTGTCAATTTTTCCGTTTTTATGGCTTATGTCAACAGCAATGAAAGGAAGCACTGAAAACATCTTCCAGTATCCTCCGGTGTTTTTTCCTGAACATCTTACCTGGGAAAACTTCAAAGGTGTGTGGCATCAGATACCTTTTATGCTGTATTTTCTGAACAGCATGATTGTCGCAGGTTTTACAGTTTTGCTAAATCTTATACTTTCTGCCCTTGCTGCATATCCATTAGCCAGAATGGACTTTAGAGGTAAAAAGACTGTGTTTTATGCAACGCTTGCGACGATTATGATACCATTTCAAGCCATTATGCTGCCCGTTTATTTAATAGTTTTGAAACTACATATGGTTGACTCAGTTAGCTCTGTTATGGGATATATCGGATTAATACTGCCTTTTGCTGTTAACGCATTTGGAATATTTTTAATGAGACAGGCTTTTCTTGCTATTCCGAAAGAAATGGAAGAAGCAGCATTTGTTGACGGCTGCAATGTTTTTCAAATCTGGTGGAAAGTATTACTGCCTATGGTTAAGCCGACTCTTGCAGTACTTGCAATATTCACATTTATAGGTTCCTGGGGAGAATTTCTCTGGCCAAGCATTGTACTTACAAAAAAAGCTTTGTACACACTTCCTGTTGGTGTTAACGACCTTCAAGGAATGTTCAGCGCTAACTGGAGATTTATTGCTGCAGGTTCTATCATAGCAACAATACCTATTCTGGTATTCTTTATTGCTATGCAAAAATACTTTATCTCTGGAGAAAATGACGGTGCAGTTAAAGGCTAACTTTCTATTTTTTCAACAATATTGTCAAAATTAAAAAGACATTTCCTCGCATTTTCTTTGATTTTATCAGGATTTAATTCCATTAAACTTACAAATAAATCTTTAAGATTTTCCTCATCCTGCAAGAAAGAACATGGCAAATCAAAACGTTTTGCAATTTTTTCGACCTTTTCATCATAGCTTAATGCCAGTGTCGGTATGCCGTATTTTAAAGCAAGCAGACAGGCATGATATCTCATACCAACCAGAAAATCCAAATGAGAAAAAGACTCAATAGTCTCATCTATAGAAAGTCTATTTAAAATCTGTGTATTTATATCGGGTTTTAAAAGTTTTAACTCGGCTTCAAAATTTTTGCAAACTTCTAAATCCAAAGCATCTTGAAAAGAATAAATATATATATCTTTATCCGAAAAATTAGAAACAACGTTTTTTGCAAGTTTAGACAAATAACTTCTAGAAAGATTTTTCCAGCTACGAAGCTGAACTCCTACACGACCTTCAGGCATCCTATTTCCAACAGGCAGACTCCATACGGGATCAGAGACAAGTTCCGGCTTTAAATTCCAACCTCTTAGCCGGAATAGACTTTTTTCATCTCTTACAGTTATATATTTACATTTTTTTAACAGAATTTTTGTCAAAAGTCGTCCGATAGGGTTATTAATAGGCCCGATGCCCTGCGCAAAAATTATTACTTCATTTTTTAAAAATAAAGCTATTCCAATAACAAACAGGTAGTAAAAAAGGCTTTTTAAACTTGTAACATCTTGCAGTAAACTACCGCCTCCGCTTATCAAGATATCAGAATTTTTTAAGGTCTTAAAAATTCCGCTTAAAGAAAATGTATAAACAGAATTTACTTCGAGTTTATTTTTTGTATTTTTAGGATTTTTAGAAAACACAGTAACACCATAGTCTCTTGCTTTTAGTTCAGAAACAATAACTTTTAAAATTGCTTCATCACCAAAATTTTCAAACCCGTAGTATCCCGAAACAGCAATATTCTTCTTGTTCATCATTAACTACCGTAATAAGCTGAATACACTTGTTCTTTATAAGGAGTTGATTTTATTGCGCCAACACCGTGACATTGAAGTCCTGCATCTATAGATGCGAGTTTTGCCGCTTCTATAGGAGTCATACCTGAATTTATGCCATGCAAAAATGCACCGTTAAAAGCATCTCCAGAGCCGGTAGAATCAACAACTTCATCAGTAAAGAAATTTATAAATGTAACATCACCTTCAAAACCTACAAAATAGCCTCTGTCTTTTGCTGATTTTACAACAACAATCTGAATTCCAAGATCCCAGAAATATTTTATACATTTGTCAGGAGATTCCATATCAAAAATTCTGTTCACATCATGTTCCATACTTAAGAACAGAATCTGTATATAATCCTGAATTTCTTCAAATGCATCTTTTGCATCTTCAGCAGACCATAAGCGATTGTCGTAATTAACATCATAAGCTGTTGTCATATTTTGTTCTTTTGCAATCATAAAAGCTTTTTTTACAGCCTCTTTAGCAGACAGGGACAAAGACTGTGTAACCCCTGTCGCATACACAATATCTGCACTTAAAATATATTCTTGTGAGATATCTTCAATAGACAGCCTTGTTGCTGCAGTTTTTTTTCTGTAATAAGCAAATTCTTTATCTGCATATTCAGGATGTCCGACAAAATATATTCCATTAAACCCGTCTATCAATTTTACCTGTGAAATATCAAGCCCCTCTGCCTGCCAGCTGTCCATCAAATATTCCCGAAACGGATCATTTCCGACTCTTGTTATATATCCAGCTTTTGAACCGAGCCTGGATGCAGCAATAGCAGTACACAAAGTATCTCCGCCATAATACTTATCCAGCGTTTGCGCATAAGCCAAGCTTTGATTGCTTGAAAGTTCTATAAGACTTTCACCAATAGTAATAATATCTAATTTTTCACCCATAACTATAGTCTCTGATGACCTAACCATTAGAATTTAGCACAAATATAAATGCAGGGTCAAATTTTAATGTAAACAAATGTTAAGAAAGTATATATTAAAAAGGCAATTTTTTATATACTATATACTTTATATATATAAGAGATATAAAAGAGAGGCTTACATGGGCAGCAGCTTAGAAAAATACAAAGATAATACTCCAACGATAAACGTCAAAGCTCATATTGATAATACAAGCATTGAACGTACAAGAAATCGTGAAGCCGTATCAACACCTTATTACGGAAAACATGGCAGCCTGTCTAATGTTTGGACTTCATCTCCGAGTATTGATTGGAATAAATACAGTACTAATGACAGAATAACTGATTTCAACAACTCCGGTTCTGATAAAGCAGCAAAAGCTTTGAAGGGCTTAGCAATAGTCGGTTCCATCTTTACACTCGGTGCTACTGCAGCTTCTGTAATAGGCACAATAAAACAAAACAAAGAAAATAACACTGAAAATGCCGGTTTTTCAAGAAAAGAACGTAAAGAGATAAACAGAAATACTCAGGATACTGAAAAAATAAATGAAGCTCTTGACAGTTCTATAGAAACAGCAAACAGTATAGATGAAAATGCATCAGAATCCACTGTCAGAAAGGCAGCTGAAAACCTGATGGAAAATATAACTACAGCTCAAAAACAAAAAAATCAGGCAATAAATGATGCGGAAACAGCATCAAAGAATATTAAAACACTTAACACTAATCTTACCGAGAAAAAAGCAGAAAAAGACGGTTATACAGCATCAATCGCTGATTTAACACTTCAACTACAAGAACTTGAAAAAATAGATCAATCTCAGTTAACTGAAACTCAAAAAGACACAATTAAAAAGCTCAAAAAAGACATAAAAGAACTTGAGAAAAAAGTTGAAGAATGCGAAAAATCAATAAAAGATTACGAAGAAAAAATTGCTGTACAAACAGAAATTATGAACCAGAACAATGCTACAGCAAATGCTCTAGATGCAAAAATAAAACAAGCAAATCCGCTTGTTGAAAAATTAAATAAACAATTAAGCGAAAAATAAAAATAGATTTCAAAGAAAATAAATGAAATCTATTTTTTTATAACAAATTGAAACAATCAATTACAAACAATTGTATTTAATACATATTTCATATATCCTTTAATTACAGGCATTACATCTTTTTGTGTAATATTATTTTAAATACAGGTGTTAAAGGATATGGAACTAAACAAAAGATATATTATAGACTTGTCTCAGGCAAAATCTCCTGCGGACATAGTTTTTGAGTTGAGCAACATAATAGAAAAGCCGGAAGCTGCAAACCAAAAAATATGGCTGAAATTAGGTGATATCCAGCTCAACCAATCACAGATTTTGAGTATAAATTCTCTTATTAACAGCATAAATTCAACTCTATCACTGATTGAATCACAATCACAGCAGACAGAACTTGCTGCAGCAACTCTTGGTATTTGCACCAAAGATGTGGAAGAAGAGATTAAAGAAGAATTGGAACAAAACACTCCGGAAGCACCTTTAAACACCGATTTTGAAAAGCCTACGGAACAATATATTCCAATGACTGACCATATAGACAATGAACTAAAAAATACAGAGGAAAATTCCTTAGACAAAGAAGCTTCTGAACAAACTGAAGAAGATAACACCGCAGAAGAAAATCCTGAAAATAAATCTGACAAAACTGATAAAAGCAATGAAAAAGACAATGAAACTACTTCAGCAGAGATAATTGAAAGCAAAGATGATGCTGAAAAAACTGAAGATAAAAAAGATGAAATAGAATATCCTTTTTTAAAAAAGCCTGAAGATATACAGGAACAAACAGAAAATAGCTCCCCTGTTTCTCAGACAAACACTGATGAAGAAATAAAGGATGAATTAGACAGCATTTTTGATTCTGAAACAAAACTTGAAAATATTTTGAGTGATGACAAAGATATCAATGCTATGAAAAATTGGCCGCTGACTAAAGAAACAGGTATTGATAGTGATATAGAAATTCCCGAAGAAGAAATGACTGATGAAGATTATGAAATTCTTCAAATGAACACCCAATATCACAAACAAACTGTACGCTCAGGTCAGGTTATCAAATCCAATGGCAATGTTGTAATCATTGGAGACTGCCACCCGGGATGTGAAATTCATGCAGCAGGAGACATTACTGTCTGGGGAATTCTTGGAGGAATTGCACATGCAGGATGCAATGGTAATACAAGAGCAAGAATAAGAGCTCTTAATCTCAATGCTATACAACTGAGAATTGCAGATTCTTATGCAAGAAGACCTGATCACATAAAAAATATTTACGTTGAAAAATCTAACACCTTCACTCCTGAAGAAGCTAGAAATATTAACGGCAGCATTGTGATTTTAAAAATAAATGATAAATAGAGAGAACAAATATAAAAAGGAGTACTAATAACATGACAGGGAGAGTAATAGTAATTACTTCCGGCAAAGGCGGTGTAGGCAAGACTACCACCAGCGCCAATATTGGTACAGCACTGGCAAAAAGCGGTTCCAGTGTTGTTCTTGTTGATACAGATATAGGCTTAAGAAACTTGGATTTGCTGTTAGGGCTTGAAAATCGTATTGTTTACACACTCGTTGATGTTGTTGAAGAGAGATGCAAATTAAAACAGGCACTTGTAAAAGACAAAAAAAATCCAAACCTTTGCCTTTTAGCAGCTGCGCAAACAAGAGACAAATCCGCTGTAACAGCTGAACAATTAAAAGAAATCACAGACCAGCTTAAAGAAGATTTTGATTTTATTCTTGTTGACTGCCCTGCAGGTATTGAAGACGGTTTCAAAACAGCAATAGCCGGAGCATCTGAAGCAATTGTTGTTACAACACCCGAAATGTCAGCTGTAAGAGATGCAGATAGAATTATAGGCCTTTTGGAAGCAAAAGAAGAAATTAAATCATATAAACTTCTTGTAAACAGAGTCCGCCCTAATATGGTTCAATCAAATGATATGATGAGTGTTGACGATGTCGTTGACATTCTATCCTGTGAGCTAATCGGTGTTATCCCTGAAGATACAGGAATAATTACCTCTACAAACAGAGGCGAACCTATTGTAAACGACGAAAACTCTATGGCAGGAAAAGCTTATATCAATGTTGCAAAAAGAATCAAAGGGGAAGACATTCCTTTACTCGACATAAATGAGCCAAAAGGTTTTGCTGCTATCATAGCAAAAATTAAAAAATTATTCGGTGCAAAAGATTAGAAAGGAGGACAAGATATGAAAGAGAATATTTTTTCAAATTTTTATTCAAAAGTCTTGAACTTCTTTACATCGAATAAGCAAGACGAAAATTCAGCAAGAGATAATGCAACAAACAGGCTCAAACTTGTTCTGCTGCAAGACCGTTCTAATCTTGACGGAGCAACAATGCAAAAAATGAGAGAGCAGATTATTTCTGTTATCTCTAAATATATTGAAATAGATACAGAAGCTCTTGATCTCAACCTCGAAGGCGATGGTGAGGAAATTGCACTTATGCTTAATATTCCAGTTATAAGAGCCCGTACAAAAGAAGAGATTGAAGAAATAGAGGCTAAAGAACTGAAAGAAATTGAAGAGGCTAAAAAAGCTGCTATCGAAGAAGCACTGGCAAAAGAAAACGATGTTTCTTCAGATGACACAGATGATAATGAAACAGAGCAACAAGACTCGCAAGAAGACAACTCCGAAAATTCAGAGGAAAATTCTTCAAAAGAAAAAGACGAACAGCCTGAAACAGAAGAAACATCAAATACTGAAGATGAACAATCCTCTGACATTGAGCCAACCGAAGAGAACAATAATTCTCAAAAATCTGAAAAAAATAAAAAGAAAAACAAAGATTAATTCTGCATCCAATATATAAAAGAAAAAGCGAAGAATAAATCTTCGCTTTTTTCGAATACTCTGCTATACTGTTTTTAAATAAAATGAGAAACTAGAAATGGATAATGAAAATACACCAAGAATAAGAAATGCACTCAACAGACAAAGTTCAAAATCAGGAGCACTGGAATTTCGTTATAATCAAGAAAAACTAAAACAAGAAAACCGATACAGGGTTCAAGGCGAAGCCTTTCCTGAAAGATTAAACCAATTTAACTGGGGTGCTTGTATTCTTACTCCAATATGGGGATTGGGGAACAATACCCCGATTGCCTGTCTTTCGATAGTTCTAAGCTTCATTCCGTATGTTGGGATTATACTAGCTTTAATATTTTCTATATACTGCGGAATAAAAGGAAACGAATGGGCCTGGCAAAATAAAGAATGGATAGATTTAAAACAATTTCATGAAGTACAAAAAAAATGGGCTGCAGCAGGGGTAATTATAGAGCTTGTTTCCATAGTAATATTTACATATGCGGCATTTTCCCTAATCGACCAAATTAATCAATTCTTATAATAAAAAAAAGACCTCTTCAATAAATGAAGAGGTCTTTTTTATAAATTAAAATTAGAAATTTAAACCAGCTTCTCTAGCTGCGTCAGCCAAAGCAGATACTCTGCCGTGATAAAGGAATCCGCCTCTATCAAAGACGCATTCTTTAACACCTGCTTTTAAAGCCTTCTTAGCAATAGCTTCACCTACAGCTTTTGCAGCTTCTACATTACCGCCATGAGCGAGTTTTTCTCTCAAGTCTTTATCGATAGAAGAAGCAGAGCAAAGTGTAACTTTTGCAACATCATCAATCAATTGAGCATAGATGTGTTTTGTGCTTCTGTAAACAGCCAATCTCGGAGCTTCTGCAGTACCGAAGATTTTTGTTCTTACACGCTGGTGTCTTTTTCTTACCTGTTCTTTTCTGTTTCTTGTTTTAATCATTTTTCTTTCCTTTCACCGAAGCCTTCTTACTTGGAATTTTGATTTCATTCAAATATTCTATAAGGGCCTATACCGGCTATGCTTTTGTATCTAATAATAACTCTACTTTTGATTTATCAACATACTCTTGACCGAGTCTTTTGTCTATATGTTCAAACAAAGAACATAAAATCCAAGGATTATCAAAAGTTGTTGAAATTCTAATTCCTTTATCAGTTACAGGTTTATCCGTTTTGGTTACGTTGAAATAATCTAATGTTCTAACATCATACATTCCTTCGTTGCCAGGGAAATTAACCTCAAAGAACTCTTTAGCCTTTTCAGCCTTCTGATCAATAACCTCAGACTTAACCCCGGCTGGAAAACGGATATCATAAATACCTGAAAAAGAAATTTTCATGGATTATTCCTATTTTTTACCAGTTTTACCGGCTTTACGTCTTACGTATTCGCCTTCGTATCTGATACCTTTTCCTTTGTAAACTTCAGGAGGACGTTTGCTTCTTATTTCAGCAGCGACATCGCCAACCATTTGTTTGTTAGGACCGGTAACAGTGATTTTTGTGTTAGCTTCAACAGCAATTTTTATACCTTCCGGAGGTGTAATCAAAATCGGGTGAGAATAACCCAATACAAGGTTGAGGTTAGAACCTTCCATGTTAGCTCTGTAGCCAACACCCTGGATTTCTAATTTTTTTGTGAAGCCGTGTTTTACACCTTCTACAGCATTGTTAATCAATGTTCTTGTCAATCCCCACAATGCTCTTGATTTTCTGTCATCATGATTGTGAACATCAACAATAATTTCTTTATCTTGAATTTTAACTGAAATTTCCGGACGAAATTCAACTGTCTCAGTTCCCAAAGGTCCTTTAGCAGTTAATACGTGATCTTCAACTTTTACTTCAACGCCATCCGGTATAATAACAGGTTTTTTACCTATACGTGACATTTTTTATCTCCAATTTAATTTTTTAACTAAATATTTTAAATACTGATTATACGGTGATTACCATACATAGCAAAGAACTTCGCCGCCAAGGTTTTCTTTTCTTGCTTTTCTGTCAGTCATAAGGCCTTTGCTTGTAGAAATAATAGCAATACCAAGACCGCCAAATACCTGCGGAAGATCTTTTGCTTTTGAATATACTCTCAAACCGGTTTTAGAAATTCTTTTCAAATTAGAAATAACCGGTTTATGAGTTTCATCATATTTCAAAACAATTGACAAAACTTTAAACTTGCCAACTTCTTTTTCTGTATAGTCAGTGATGTAACCTTCTTCTTTAAGAACTTTTGCAAGTTCGACTTTCAATTTAGAAGATGGCATTTCAACATCTGTGTGAGAAACAATATTTGCGTTTCTGATTCTTGTCAGCATATCTGCTATTGGATCTGTAAACATTTTATTTTTCCTTTTCTTGCGAGTGAGAGTAAAAAATTTTAATCACACTCTTACTACTTACATGAACAATCATTACCATTGTCAGGCAGTATAGTAAAGAAAGCAGAATTACCAGCTTGCTTTTACTACACCGGGTAACAAACCTTCATGAGCCATTTTTCTCAAGCATATTCTGCAAAGACCGAAATCTCTGTGATATCCGTGAGGACGGCCGCATATAGAACATCTGTTATGGAGTCTTACTTTAGGATATTTACCTTTTGATACAAGTAATTCTCTTCTTTGTTCTTTAGCTATCATTGATTTTTTAGCCACGATTTTCTCCTTTTTATGCAAATTGCATTATTATTTATTTTTTATCCTTGCTTTGCATATTCTGTTGCAAAACATTATTAATTATTAGATTTCTTTTTAAATGGCATACCCAACTCAGCAAGCAATGCTCTTGCTTCTTCGTCAGTTTTTGCGGTAGTAATAATAGAAATATTCATACCGAAAACAGCATCAACTTCATCATATGAAATTTCAGGGAACAAAGTTTGTTCTTTCAAGCCTAATGTGTAGTTGCCTCTGCCGTCAAAACTTTTTGAAGAAATACCTCTAAAGTCACGAATTCTCGGAAGAACTACGCATATGAGCTTTTGTAAGAAATCATACATTCTTTCGCCTCTGAGAGTAACCATACAACCAACAGGCATACCTTCTCTCAATTTGAAAGATGAAATTGATTGTTTTGCTTTTGTAATTACAGCTTTTTGGCCTGCAATTTTTGTTAATTGTTTTACTATTGTTTCAGCCAGTTTAGAGTTGTGACAAGCTTCGCCAACACCCATATTGATAACAATTTTGTTCAATTTCGGTATCTGGTTAACATTTTCATAACCAAACTGAGATTTTAAAGATTCTTTTACTTCTTCTTCGTATCTAACTTTTAAGTCTTTTGTTAATGTAGTCATTTTTCTTTCCTTTTCGTAGAATGTACCTTCATTTTAGTACAAACATAATATTTGTGCGCAAATAAGGCACCCATACTCAAACTAATACAGCAATGCCATTAATTAAGCATCAATTTGTTCGCCGCATTTTTTGCAAACACGAACTTTCTTGCCATCAACAATATCATGTTTGATTCTTGTTGCTTTTTCGCAAGATGTGCAATAAACCATTACCTTTGAAGAATCAACAGCAGCTTCGATTTTGTTTAAACCGCCCTGAATACCTGCCATAGGATTTGGTTTTTGTGCTTTTGTAATCATATTTGCACCTTCAACTATAACTTTGTTTTCAGATGCAATGACTTTCTTCACGTTACCGATTTTGCCTTTATCCTTTCCAGATGTCAGGATAACACGGTCACCGGTTTTTACGTGCAAATCATGTTTTTCTACTGGTTTTTTCTTATTTTTCATTGTTCTTTCCTTAATTAAGTTGTTTATCCGCCTGTCAAATCAAAGATTTGTTCATTCCTTCGCTTTCGCTACGTCACAACGGCGGTTTGGAACGGTTACACCCTCTGGGCTTCGAAGTCTCGAACCCCGACGGGTTTCACACACCTTAAATAACTTCCGGAGCAAGTGAGATAATCTTCATAAAGTTTTTATCTCTTAATTCTCTTGCAACAGGACCAAATACACGGGTTCCTCTCGGGTTGCCGTCTTTGTTAATAATAACAGCTGCGTTTTCATCAAATCTGATTACAGATCCGTCAGCACGTTTAATGTCAGCTTTTGTTCTGACAACAACTGCCTTAACTACATCAGATTTCTTAACAGCCATATTAGGTGTAGCATCTTTAACTGTTGCTACGATTACGTCGCCAACGTGAGCAAATTTCTTATTAGAACTGCCCATTACACGGATACAAAGAAGCTCTTTAGCACCTGTGTTGTCAGCTACGACTAATCTGGTTTCTTGTTGTATCATTGTCTTTATCCTTTATTTCATTTAATTTTGAAATTAATTTTACGTAATTTGAAAATTCAAACTGCGCGGTTATAGCCTAGTTAGCTTTTTCAACTATTTCAGCCACAACCCATCTTTTGTCACCGGAGATAGGTTTAGATTCAACTATTCTAACTACATCTCCTTCGCCACAAACATTTTCAGCATCATGAGCTTTGTAATTCTTATGTGTTTCAATAATTTTGTGGTATTTCGGGTGTTTATTATATTCAGCTACTTTAACAACAGCTGTTTTATCCATTTTGTTGCTTACTACAACACCTTGTTTTTCTTTCTTCGGCATCTTTATTTTACCTCTGACTTTTCTTTAATTAACGTTTTAGCCTGAGCAATAACAGTCTTTAACTGACGGATTTGAGCAGTGTTTTCAAGTTTTTGCAATGCTTTTTGCATTCTCAAATCAAACAACTGCTTTTTTGTCTCATCAATTAAAGTATTAAGCTCATCTATTGATTTTTCTTTTAATTCTTGTAACTTCATTGTTTTATCCTTTAATTACGATTGGTAATTATTCACTTAACCTATGCTTCAGCAGCTTCTTTTTCAATAATTTTAACCTTGATAGGAAGCTTTTGAGCAGCAAGTTTCAGTGACTCAACAGCAATGTCTCTCTGTGGGAAATCAAGTTCAAAGAGAACTCTGCCCGGCTTAACAACTGCAACCCAGTATTCAGGGTTACCTTTACCTTTACCCATACGAGTTTCAGCAGGTTTTGCAGTAATTGGTTTGTCCGGAAATATTTTAATCCAAACATTACCGCCTCTTTTGATGTTACGTGTCATAGCACGTCTTGCGGCTTCTATTTGTCTGGAGGTAATCCAAGCAGGATCGCAAGCAATCAAACCGTAATTGCCAAATTCGAGTTTGGTACCTCTGGTTTCATGGCCTTTCATTCTGCCTTTCATTTTTTTACGATATTTAGTTTTTTTGGGCATTAACATTTTAGTGTCGCTCCTAATTATTTATTTTGTATTAATTAACTATCTATTCAGCAGCTTCGGAAGCTCTTTTTCTTCTTCTGCCGCCAAGTGGTTTTTCTTCATGAGAACCGGCTTTTTTAGCTTTGATATTCATATCTGCTTTTTCACCGGGCATCAAGTTGCCTTTGAATATCCAAACTTTAACACCGATTTTACCCATTATTGTATCTGCTTCAGCAAAGCCGTAATCAACATCAGCTCTGAGTGTTTGAAGAGGAATTCTTCCTTCTTTTACCCATTCGCTTCTTGCAATTTCAGCACCGCCCAAACGACCTGATACCATAATTTTGATACCTTGAACGCCTGATCTCATTGTGCGCTGAATAGCCTGTTTCATAGCTCTTCTGAAAGCAATACGTTTTTCAAGCTGAAGAGCGATATTTTCAGATACCAGCTGAGCATCAGCATCAACTCTTGCAACTTCAACAACATCAATAGATACTGTTCTATTTACAAGTTTTGCAACATCTGCTCTCAACTCTTCGATACCTTGTCCGCCTCTGCCGACAACGATACCTGGTTTTGCTGTAACTACAGTTATGTTGAGGTTTTGAGCTTTTCTATCAATTAAGATTTTAGAAATGCCTGCAGCATATAATCTTTTCTTGATATATTTTCTCAATTTGTCATCTTCTTTTACAAATTCGGGATAATCTTTTCTCTTAGCATACCATGTGCTTTCCCAAGGTTCGATTATACCTACTCTGAATCCTTTTGGATGTGTCTTTTGTCCCAAGGTCAGCCTCCTTAATTCTTACTACTTGCTAATTTAACTGTTAAATGAGAAGTTCTTTTGAGTCTTCTGTAGATTCTGCCTTGAGCTCTCGGTTTACCTCTCTTATATGTCGAACTTTCATCAGCGAAAATTTCTGAAATTTTAAGGTCTTCAGCACTTGCACCGAATTTTTCATTAGCATTCGCAATTGCTGCAACCAAGTTTTTTTCAACAACTCTTGCTGCGAAGTAAGGCATAAATTTTAAGATTTTAGCTGCTTCTAAAGCAGACTTGCCTCTCAACTCGTTAATTACTCTGCGTAATTTGCGAGCAGGCATACTTATATTTGTTTGTCTTGCCATTGATTCTTGCATAATTTACTTCCTTTTAGCTGTTTTATCTTGACCTGCATGGCCTCTGAATAACCTGGTAGGTGCAAATTCACCTAATTTATGACCAACCATTTGTTCTGTAATATAAACCGGTACATGGCTTTTACCATTGTGAACAGCAATTGTGTGACCCAGCATATCAGGTACAATCATTGATGCTCTTGACCAAGTTTTAATTACTTTTTTCTCTCCAGCTTCGTTCATTTTAGCGATTTTTTTCTGAAGTGATTCTTGTACAAATGGACCTTTTTTTAGCGAACGAGCCATTCATTATCTCCTTACTTATTAACGTTTTCTGCCTCTAACAATATACTTGTCAGAATGTTTATTAGATTTTCTAGTTTTGTAACCAAGAGCCGGTTTGCCCCATGGAGTTTTCGGGTGTCCGCCGGGACCTGTTTTACCTTCACCACCACCGTGTGGGTGATCGCAAGGGTTCATTGTTACACCACGTACAGTAGGTCTGATACCCATATATCTTTTACGACCTGCTTTACCGATTTTCATGTTCTTTTGTTCTGCGTTGCCGAGAACACCGATTGTTGCCAAACATTCTTTTCTTATCATTCTCATTTCTGAGCTTGGTAATTTGATTGTTACATAGTTGCCTTCTTTAGCCATCAACTGTGCAGCAGCACCTGCTGTTCTGACTAATTTTGCACCACGGCCGGGAATCATCTCAACGTTGTGTACCATTGTACCTAACGGAATTAATTCCAACGGTAAAGCATTACCAGTAATGATATCTGCATTTGGACCGGATATGATAGTATCACCAACATTCAACCCTTGAGGTGTCAAAATATATCTTTTTTCACCATCAGCGTAGAATACAAGTGAAATTCTAACGTTTCTGTTCGGATCGTACTCAATAGTTTTTACTGTAGCAGGTACACCGAATTTTTCACGTTTGAAATCAATTACACGATATGCTTTCTTTACTCCGCCGCCTTTGTGACGACAAGTAATTCTACCGGTATTATTTCTACCGGCTGTCTTTTTGATTGGCTTCAACAAGGATTTTTCAGGTTTAGAAGCAGTGATTTCAGAAAAATCACTCTTTGTCATACCTCTTTGTCCAGGTGAAGTTGGATTTATTACTTTTATACCCATTTTCTTTTTGCTCCTGTTTCTTCTAGGGTTGTATAACCATCGGCCGTTTGCGCCACCGTTATACCTCATGTATCTTTATGCCGGAAACCGGCTTTAGGCATTTGCCTATGCTCCAACGAGTTCTTCGATTGGATCGCCCTCAATAGACACAATTGCTTTTTTGCCTGATTGAGTTCTGCCTGCGCTGTAGCCGACTCTTTTTGCGTGAGAAGGCATATACACAGTTCTTACTTTTTTTACTTTTCTGCCCGGGAAAGCCAATTCGACAGCTTGAGCTATTTCAACTTTTGTTGCATCTTTTACAACTTCGAATGTGTATTGCTGCAATGTTGTAGCTTCCATAGACTTTTCAGTTATGATAGGTCTTTTAATGATGTCGTAAAGTCTTTCTGTATTTTTTCTCATGTTGCTCATTATTTTGACAACCTTTCAGTTATTTCATTAATTGCTGCTTCTGTAATAATAACGTTATCTGCTTCTAGCAAATCCTTAACGTTTAAATTTGACGGAAGTATAATTCTTACGCTCGGAATGTTTCTTGCAGCGAGTTCAAGATAAGCATTTTCTGCTGCTTTAACATCTGCAATGATAAGAATTTTGCCTTCAACTTTAAGAGCTTTTAAAGTTTCTGCCATCAATTTTGTTTTAGGTTCATTAATTTCTGAGAAATCTTTTACAAGAACGGTATTATCGATTCTTGCTGACAAAGCAGATTTAAGAGCCAATCTTCTGGCTTTTTGAGGCATTGAAAAACTGTAATCTCTCGGTTTTGGTCCAAAGATTACACCACCACCTGCGAACAAAGGTGATCTCAAAGAACCTGCTCTAGCTCTGCCTGTACCTTTTTGTTTCCATGGCTTTCTTCCACCGCCGGATACTTCTGATCTAGTTTTTGTGTTAGCACTGCCTGATCTGCCATTGTTTAACTGACGTCTTAATGCAAGGTGCATAACGTGCAAATTCGGTTCAACGCCAAAGACTTTTTCGTCCAAAGCGATCTGTCCGACTGCGCTTCCTTTTGTATTTAGTATTGAAACTTCTTTTGTCATTTTTTTAACCTCAATTGAATTTATTGTTCTCAAGACTTAAACTTCTAGTTCCATTTAACTCTTGAAGGAATTACTGTAACCATTTTGCCTTCGGGGCCAGGAACAGAACCTTTAACCAAAAGCAAGTTGCTGTCTTTGTCGACTTGAACAACTGTCAGTTTTGTAATAGTTACTTTTTCATTTCCCATGTTTCCGGCCATTCTTTTGCCTTTTATAACACGGCTAGGTGTAGTACCTGCACCAATAGAACCGGGTTCTCTATGATTTTTTGAACCGTGTCCCATCGGTCCTCTTGAAAAGTTCCATCTTTTAACTGTACCTTGAAAACCTTTACCTATAGATTTTCCAGTAACATCAACTTTTTCAACATTTTCAAGAACAGACAAATCAATCTGTTGTCCAACTTTATATTCTGATGAGTTTTCTACTCTAAATTCCTGCAAATGTCTGAAGTTATCAAGACCGTTTTTTGCAAAATGACCGATTTGAGCTTTTGAAAGATGTTTTTCTTTTGCAGGTTCAAAACCAACCTGAATAGCATTATAACCATCTGACTCAACAGTCTTAACTTGAGTGACTGTCAACGGGTCAACCTTGATAACTGTTACAGGAATTGCAAGTCCATGTTCATTAAAGACTTGAGTCATTCCTAATTTTTTACCGATAACGCCTAATCTGTTTTTGCTGGCAGATTTCTGGGCGCTTTTAGCGTTTGTAGTCATATTCTACCTTTCTCCTTGTGAGCGCTACTTGTTACTTTTGAGCGGATGTCCCTGCCGCTTCTCTTTTGTTACGGACTGTAGATCACATTAAATCATATTCAATTGTAATGTGTTATTTGTTTCGGATTTTCAGATCCCAATACGAAGCTTATAATTTTACTTCGATATCAACACCAGCAGGTAAATCCATTCTGCTTAACTCTTCAGTTGTCTGTTGAGTCGGATCATAGATGTCGATAATTCTTTTGTGGATACGCATCTCAAAGTGTTCTCTTGATTTTTTATCCACGTGAGGTGATCTTAAAACGCAATATAATCTTCTTTTTGTCGGAAGAGGAATAGGCCCTGCAACTTTTGCATCTGTTCTTTTTGCAGTTTCAACTATTTTCTCTGCTGATACATCAATAAGTTTATGATCATATGCTTTTAAGCAAACTCTAATTCTTTGTCTCTTTTGAGCTGTACTCATTTGTTATACTTCCTTCATTTTAACTTATTGTTTCATTAAACCGGCTGGGGATGCTGTGATGGATGCTTTTCAGGAAAAGCACATATTTGTGCGCATATCCAGCTAGTGTACTAATAACCTTATATTAAACAAAATTACACGTCAACAGTATTTTTTAGATTTTTTTTTAAATTTCAAAAAATTTACAAAAGTTTATAAAAAAAACAAAAAACTGGTTAATTTTCAGTTTTTTGTTTTTTACTTTTGATTAAAAAATTTTTTGACTATTATTTTTTTACTTTTTGAAACCAGTCTTTAAATATTTTTAAAGGAGCTCTTGTCAATCCGAGAGCATTAGCATCAACATCTTTGCTTATAACAGAACCGGCGCCTATTGATGCATTTTCACCGATTTTAACAGGTGCAACAAGCACTGAATTGGATCCCGTAGACGCATTATTCTCTATAACAGTATTAAATTTTTCTTTTGTAATATGGTTGTAATTTGCAGTAATCGTACCTGCACCTATATTGACATTTGAACCCAAATCACTGTCACCTACATAGCTCAAGTGCGACACATTTGTATGATTTTTGATTTTTGATTTTTTTATTTCAACAAAATTCCCTATTTTAACAAAATCACCAAGTTCGACATCTCCTCTCAGTCTTGCGAAAGGCCCTATTTTGCAATTTTTACCTATTTTATTTTTTCCTTCTATATAAGTACAAGGATAAATAATTGTGTCAGGTTCTATTTGAGTATCCGGAGAAATATATGTTGTATCAGGATCAACAATTGTTACTCCTGCTGCAAACAATTTATCCATGACTCTTTCTTTCAAAATTTTTGTTGCCTGGGCAAGCTGTTTTTTAGAATTGATACCAAAAGATTCTTCATTATTTTCTAATACATAAGACTGCGCTTTTAAGCCATTTTTTATAGTCCATTTAACGATATCTGTCAAATAATACTCGTGCTGTGCGTTATCTGCATTCATTTCCAGAAAAGACGGCGAAACTCTTTTCCAATCGAGTAGATAAACACCTGTATTAATCTCTTTGATTTTTTTCTGAGCGTCTTGAGCATCTTTTTCTTCAACAATTGCCTTGAGATTTCCGTTTTCATCTCTGACTATTCTGCCGTAATTTGTTGGATCATCAAAAATAGCTGACATTACCGTTAAAGCGGCCTGTCCTTCTCTATGCGCATTAATAAATTTTGTTAGCGTTTCCGAAGTCAAAAGCGGAGTATCTCCACACAAAATCAAGACTTCACCATCAAAATCTTTTAAGTCATCATAAGCTTGAAAAGCAGCGTGGCCTGTACCCAGCTGGGGTGATTGAAGACGACACTTTGCATTTGCATAATTATTCTTGACAAATTCTTCTACAGCTTCTGACTGGTGTCCAACAATCACAAAATTTTCTTCAGCCATACCGGTATTATTCACTGCATCAAGAACATAGCCCAATAGTTCTTTATTAAAAATAGTATGCAAAACTTTAGATTTTTCTGATTTCATTCTTGTACCTTTGCCAGCAGCAAGAATTATTGATTTTATTTTTCTTTCCATATAAATACCATCTTCCTTTGTCTAGTTAATAATTATTTTAACAAATAAAATTATCATTTCTAAACTCTTAATATTTCACAATAAATTTCAAATAATAAAAACTAATCATAAAAAACAAATAAATAAAATAAGCTCTAAAAAAACTTTAATTTCAAATTTCAAATTTGGTATAAAAGGATGATTTCTTTATAAAAATTTTAATTTTCATAACAGCTTGTCGACGCATATAAAGACATGAGACTGAGGTAGGCATGCTAGAACAACACATGAATAGTAATAAAAATATAGAAATAGACAATATTAAAACAGAGCAAGACAGAAAGTCTTTAGTATATAAAACGCTCGAGCAAGCAAGAATTTATCATGAAAAATATTTGCTAAGGAGCAACAGTTCCGATTTAGAAACTGCTGTAAACTATTACATACAAGCAATTAAGCAAAACCCTCAAATACCAGAAACCTACTACAGGCTGGCAAGTCTCATGTTTGAAAACGGTCAAATATCATTGGATTCTGCAATTGAACAATGCAAAATGGCAATAAATATAGATCCGAAAAATACTAATGCACATCTATACACCGGATATTTTCTGAAATTAGCCAGAGATTTTGATTCAGCAGAAAAAGAATTTCAAAGTGCAATATCTCTTAACCCTTTGAAATCGGCTCGCCCTCGAATTATTTTAGCAGCAATGCTGTATGAAAAAATCAATAAAGTAAAACCGTCTTTTATAGATTTTCTAAGAATGATGTATTATGCTTGTTCCGGATGTCTAACTGTTTTATGGGATTTTGCATCTTTAAAAATGATGTATAAGAATATAAGCGATGATGCACTTGTATTCATGTATAAATCTTACGGTGGATTTTTAGAAAAAATTAAAAATAGCTCTCTTGCTATTGCTACGTATGACTCTGCAGCAGAGAATACAGGACGGGATGAATATTTCTATAACCGTATAGGAGACATTTGCATTAAAGAACATGCTCCTGAGATTGCTCTTGATGCATACAAAAAAGTTCTTGAAGCAAATCCTTATGACAGAACTGCACTAATTAAATTTGCTACACTGATTCAGACATATTTTCCGGAAAAACAAGACGATGCAATAGATTGTTATACAAAGTTATTAGAAATAGAACCGGAAAATGACAAAGTATATTATGAACTGGGGCACCTTTATCTGCAAAAAAATGAAAGTTTATCCGCAGTAAATGCTTTTTCTATGGCTTTAGAAAAAGATGAAGAAAATCCGTTTTATCACAACAGCATGGCATTTGCTCTTGTACAACTGGAACAGTATGATGATGCAATTGATCATTATCAAAAAGCAATAAATATCAACCCTGACCCATACTGGACATCAATAGTATGCCAGGCCTTAGGTTCAGTTTATTTAGAAATCAAAGAAAATCCCGAAGCAGCGATAGTATTATATCAAACAGCCGCAGTATTAAATCCGGATTCAGAAGAAAGCCATATTGCCGTCGGCGATACATATTTTTCTCTGGATGATTATGACAATGCTATAAAAGCTTACTGTGACGCAATCAAAATCAATCCAGAAAATGCAAAATCTTATTGCAAATGCGCAATGGCGTTATGGGAAAAAGATTACACGGAAGAAGCAATTGTTGCTTATCACAAAGCAATTGAACTAAATCCTGATTATGCAATTGCATACAATAATCTTGGTGTCATTTATCTTGATGATATAGGAAATATTAAAGAAGCAATAGAGCTTTTTGAACACGCAGTGGAAAACAACAGCCATTACACACTGGCTTATTTCAATCTCGGTAGAGCTTACGCAATTCTCAAAGAAAATACAAAAGCCGCTAAATACTTTCAGCAGGCTCTTGATTTAAACGCAATAACTAATGATCTGGACGATGAAGATATTCGATACAGGCTTTACAAATTATTTGAAGTTTAATTATTAGTAAATCTTAATATTTTTGTATTTTCATTTTATTTACCCTATTATTGTAATAGGGTATTACGATGAATAATTTAAGCAATATATCCAGAATAAGAAAATTTATATCAGCCGAACTTATAAACTCAGGATTGCTTGATGTTTATACGACATACTGGCTTGATATGGAAAACGCATATCTTGAGGCTGGTGAAAAAGTCAATAAAAATTTGTTAGAAAAATTTTTTATTGATTATTTGACCATCCAAAATAACGGAATTATCACAAAAAAAGAAAATCTATTTGCAAATTTTGTGGATTTTTATCAAAAAGCCTCCCGTTTTCAAGATAAAGAAATAATCATAAAAAATATATTCAGATATTCTGTATATTACAGAAAAATTACATTCGCTGATATCTCTGACGGAGATATTCGTATAAAAATAAAAAAGATTAATGCTTACAACGCAAAAGATGCATATCCTTTTTTAATGGAAGTGTTTGAAGATTTTGAATTTGCACATATTAACAGGGCAATGCTTCTTGAAATTCTGGATACTGTAATCGGGTTTATTGAAGAAAGAAATTCCAAAAAGCCTTCTCAAATAGCACTTTCTTTTGCAGGTTTGAGTACAGAAATAAACAAAATGCTTATACTGAAAGATTACACACCAAAATTTATTGTCGATGAAGCGGAATCTAAATCATCTAACACCATCAACTCTCTCACCGGGGCATGATAATCATCTATATTAAGAATAATCTGCCCGTTTGTTTCTTTTTCCAGTGTTTCTTTTATATCAAGCGGATAAGTATCAAAATTCTGCAGCTTTTTTGTATTAATTGCTTTAATTATCTTATTGATATTTTTTTGTATATTTTCAGGCATTTCCGGATGGATTTTAAACCATTCTTGATAATGGATGGAGCCTCTTGCGCTATTACATTTTTCACACATGACAATAAGATTAGAAAAATCATCATGTCCGCTTTTTGAGGCTGGTTTTATATGATCTAAAGTGGGTAAAGACGGAGATAAGAGTCTTTGTCCGATTTCCCTGTTGCCTCGCTGCGTATATTTTATTATAAAAGAATCAACATCATCTTTTGAGTTTGGCAAAGTTTGAACAACTTTTATAATTTTATCTATTTCATTTTTTTCAGGACAAATTTGTTTCAGTTTAACAAACTCATTGATAACACGTTCCCTTTTCTGTCTTGAATGTTTAGGCTCTACAAATAAAATTTCTCTTACTTTTTGCATAGTTTTGTCTAATTCAGCCTGAGATTCACTGCTCAACTCAAGTTTTTGAGAAATTGCTTTATTAATTATACCAAGCTGCTTTACTTCAAGACGTCCGAGATGATAATAGTATCTTTTTCTTAAAAGAGTATTCAAATCAGCATTCGGATCTTTACTTGATGCACGTTTTAATAAATTATAAACAGTTTTTTCTGTAGGCTTCATAAAAGGAACAAAAGGTTTCAGCTTTTTCAAAACCGGATATGCAGGGCCTTGAAAATCTTTTGTTTTCAAACGACGATAATCTGCCTCATTTATCATCTTTTTACCACAGCAGGCACAGGTCAGCCCCGGCAGATTTCTCAAGTTATATGCATCCTCTTTGTCAACGTTTGCTGAAGAAAAACTAACAACATCTTTTGTTATTCCTGTATTTTTAGGAATAACACTAATGCTTGAAGCATTAGCTCCTGTTTGATTGTTTATATTATATTTAAAAAATGTTGTTTGAATTTTCATAACCATATATCATTTTCTATTTTTATTTTTTTGAACGTAATTTCTTAAATTTAAACTTGATATATCAAGTTTTATCTTACCTTCAGATTCGTCGATTACTCTCTGTCTTATAAGCTGAGGATATTGACCATATCCGTTCAGCCTGCCGTTATTTATATATTCAATGACTTTTTCTATATATTTTTGAATGTTATGAGGCATATCACGATGTGTCTTTATAAATTCAGAATACGGAATTTGTCCTCGCTCGGAATTGCAATTTGCACAAAGAACTATATAATTTTTTATTTCATTCTCACCCGGGTCATTAACTCTTCTGGCAGGCTTAACATGTTCAATTGTAGCGGCTGAACCTCTTAAAATTCTTTCAGCAATTTTATTCGGATTGTAATCCCGATATTTTACTATAAATGCACTTACACTATTTTTTGAACTCGGAAGCTGGTTTACAAGAAAAAGAATCTCCTGCATAAGTTCTCTTTCAGGAATTTTTTCATCAATATTTTCAAACATTTCAATAATTCGGCTTCTTTTATTTTTTATTAAAAAAGATTCTTTCAAAATAATGTTATAAGATTTTTTCACAAGCCTGCGAATTTTTTGTTTTGATGGAGTAGACATATTTTCTGCGATACAGTCAATCTGCCACAGAATATTTCCCTGTTTCCTTTCAAGCTTTAATAAATGTTTGTTGAATAATTTAGGCTCATTAAATATTTCTGTAAACGATTTTTTAGGATAAATTTTGGAATACTTTCTTAGTATATTAAATGCTTCTTTTTCCACTTTATTCATCTTCGGCTCAAATTGTTCCAATTCTTTTATAAGATATGATGAATCATGGAAGACTCTTTTTGTCATTTTTTCAATTAGTTTTATGTCAGCTACAACATCTTTCGATAATTCACCCATCTTATGAACAACAGCAGGCCTGTCAAGTATAGAAGAGAGCGTACCTTCATAAAGACGGGAAATCATTTTGCAAAATTTATATGCTTGCAGCTGATGAGGATTAAGTTTACTTTTACAAAATATGCCGCTCGATTCTATAACATCCATAGCTTTTCTTGCAGAATAATAAATTTTTTCTTCCATAAATTTGTCAATGACACCATTTGGAATTGTAGTTACACCACAACAAGCACAAGGGATATCAGGTATATTTCTTAAATCCGTAATAAGTTTGACCCTTGATTTAAACGAAACTGTATCAATAGATTTAAAATCAGACAAAGAGTTGTTATAACGGGTAAAATTCCGGTTATTTTGAGAATTTATACTTGTATATTTTCTATTTGGAGTGTAAACAGGCAGTATCCTCATCACTTATCATTCTTTCCCATTACATTTCTTTTAAACAATCCTTTGCCAAATTTATAGATTGCTTTACTGCCGTTAAGACTTTTCTTTTTTTCAATTATTTTCTTCTGACGGAGTTTTCTGTTGTTTTTGGCCTGTAGCAAATTAAGTTTATTAATATTAATCTTTATTGCTCCTTTTGATTCGATATCCAGAGCTTTTTTTATTTTTACAGGGTACTCATCATACCCTGCAAGTATTCCATGATTAATAAAATGTATAATTTTATTAATCTGGATTTGTTCATTTTCAATCATCTCAGGATGAGCTTTGGTAAATATATCGTATCCTGTTCTTTGTCTTTCGGAATTACATTTACCGCAAAGCGCAATATAGTTAAAAATATTACTCGGACCGTTGTCGCCTTCTCTTTTATGCGGCTTTACATGTTCAAATGTACTTCTAACACGGCTTAGTAAAATTTCCACGATAGCATTTGAGCTTTTTTGAGCACCTTTAATCAAAAAAGCATCGGAATCTGTTTTTGAATCAGGTAGCTCGTTTATAATTTCTAATACTTTTTGAACACAACTATCATCTTTATAATCATTAAGCAAAGATTGATAATGAGATATTACCCTACCTCTTTTATGAAGTATTTCAACACTTTCTTTTTCAAAAATATCTCTGGCTTTTTCCGTAACATCAAGAACCATAGTTTTTATATTTTCAGGAGCATCTTCAACTGCGCCAACAACATTGTCCAGTATATCAATTTGTTTCTTCTGCAGTCTTGTCAGGTAATATTTATTGACTTCAGATTTGTTAAGAATATCATAGAATGTTTCTTGAGGATATTCTTTGGCAAGCATCTGCAGTTCTTTGAAAACTTTTTTCTCGGTTTTATGAAATTTAGGATTGAGTTTTGAGATTTCATCAATCATATACTTAGAATTATGAGCAACAAGTTTTGTCATATCCCTGATTGTTTCACAAGCAGCACTGACTTCTTTAGGAAAAGTTTGTCTTTTTGCCTTTACAGCCTTTTTAGCCAGAATATCCTGCATTGTAAGTTTGGGATTTCTATCTGCAAAATTCTTCAAAAAAGCATATGCAGTTTTCATTTCATCAGAAGCATGACTTTCATTAAAATAGTTTTCAGACTTTATCCTTTTCAAAGCAATAGATGCCGGATAATATATTTTTCTGTTTAAAAAGTCATTAACCACCGAGTTTTTTAGCATTTTAATACCACAGCAGCCGCATGTTAAATTAGGCAATTCGCGCAAATCATTTATAAAAGTGGTATCAGGAATTCGTTTAAAACTAACAGAATCACATTGATAGTCTTTTAAATAATTCAATTGCAAGTTATAATCAATTCCGCTGTTATAAATTTTACCGGCAGCGTATAAGTTCCCTTTTGGATAATTATTAAAATATGTTGAAGATATCTTCATAATGCTTATTTAAACCTTTTAATATATTTAATTTGTTAGTTTATTACTTTTTTTTTACAAAATAATCTGCAATGATTTCTTAAGAAAACAGGGCCTTGGAATAACCAAAACCCTGTTTTGAAATTTTTAATTATGAAATATCCCATTTTCCGCAGGTGCCGCCCCAGCGAGCAATGATATTTCCCTTTATATCTTTAATATCTTTAGGATGTTCATCAGGAATATCCCCCTCAACGATAGTAATAACCTCGCAATTGTTAGAACATCCGTTGCACTGATTTGTTATGGAATTAAAGTGCATATTGCCAACTTCCCAGCCTTTAAATTTAGTTAGATTTTCAGTATATTGATGATTTTCCATAGCCAGCAATGCAGCACCTATTGCGCCCATAGTCTGATGATTATCAGGAACTACTATTTTGGTATTAAGCGCCTCTTCAAAAGCCTTAACCATGCCTGAATTTGTAGCAACACCGCCCTGGAATGTAACAATCGGCAATAGTTCCTTACCCAATGCGAGATTGCTCAGGTAATTTCTTACAAGTGCTTGACAAAGACCATATAAGAGGTCTTCTACAGGATACCCGAGCTGCTGTTTGTGAATAAGATCGCTTTCTGCAAATACTCCGCATCTTCCTGCAATTCTGGCCGGATTTGTTGATTTTAAAGCAGTTTCACCAAAATTTTCAATCGGAACATTCAATCTATTTGCCTGCTGATCAAGAAAACTGCCTGTACCGGCAGCACATACGGTATTCATTGCGAAATCTGTAACAATACCATCTCTTAAAATAATGATTTTACTATCCTGACCGCCTATTTCCAAGATAGTTTGAACCCCCGGGACATAAGTACTGGCAGCAACAGCATGGGCTGTTATCTCATTTTTTATAACATCCGCACCAACAAGAGCACCTGCGAGGTTTCTTCCGCTTCCTGTAGTTCCGACACCACAAATATTATATTCACATAAAGCCTGTTTCTGCAGTTCTCTCATACCTGTTTGAACAGCTATTACAGGCTTGCCTGCTGTTCTCAGCATATAACTGTCGACATATTTTCCTGCCTCATCAACAAGCGCAAGCTTTGTTGTAACAGAACCGACATCAATCCCTAAATATACATTAAGTGCCATTTCTACCTCTCTTAAAATCTTATTTTTAATATAATTTAAACAAAAACCAAGTTCAAATTATTTTTGGATTGTGTTATAAAACTTTATTTTTATAAGATAAAAAGATATAATCAACTAGTCAGACAATATTGGAGATAATAATGGATTTTTCAAGAGGTGTTTTATTTGATCCCGGATATAGTAAATATACTCTTGCGTTTTCACAAAATATAGACGCAGCATACAATGTTTTGTTTTCAATAAAATCACCTCACCAAAGAAAATTCAAATTTCAGCTTGTATATCCGCAGTTATTAAAACTTCTGGAACATACTGTATCTTTTTACCTTGGATGCCTGCTATGGGCGACTTTTATTACAAATAAATTTTCTATAGAACCAAAAGATATTCTCGATAATGATTATCTGGACAAACAGGTTGATGAAGAAAATATGTTATTTGAAGTTAACTACGCAATTAAATATATAGACAAACTAAAAAAAGACTGTAAATATTATCTTGGCAAAAATTGCAACCTGCCTGATGATTGGTCGCTTGTAATGGACGTATATAAAGAGTTTCTAATTATAAACAATTTTCTTGTCAATGCAAAAACAACAGCAGACATTAAACTTCCGGAAAGAATTAAAAAAGTTTCTGATGATGATTTATCTAAAATATTAGAAACAATTGAAATTGTAATAAAAAACGGTGAGTTTAAAGAGCTTTTTAAAATGAAAAAATATATTTTAGACTAGTCAGGATTCTTTTATATCGATAAATTTTATGAATTTACAAGGATTACCTGCTGAAACTGTATTTGCAGCTATATCTTTTGTAACGATACTTCCTGCACCTATAATCGCTCCGTCACCGATTGTAACCCCTGGAAGAACAGTTACATCCGAGCCTATCCAAACATTATTGCCTATTTTTATCGGAGAAGGATACAAATTGGCCCTCAGTTTCGGATTAAAATGATGATTTAATGTCGCAAGTGTAACATTATGCCCAATGAGACAGTTATCTCCTATGGTAATGCCACCCTGGTCTTGAAATTTACAGCAAGCATTTATAAAAACATTTTTTCCGACAGTAATATTTTTACCGCAATCTGTATAAAAGGGCGGAAATAAGCGGAATGAACTATGCACCTGTTTCCCTGTTAGTTTTGAAAAAAGCTCAACAAGTTCTTCAGGTGTATGGTATTTGTTGTTTATTTCCATTGTCACTTTCAAGGCCTCCTGAGCAAGTTTATCAAACATTTCAAAAACCTCCGTACCCGAACATACAGGTTTTTGTGTATTCATATAATTTAAAAAATCATTGATATTCATAAAATATTCCTGCAAAATGACTTAAATATAATAATAATTATTATTACAACATACTCAAAAATATCAAATACCTGTATTAAATATAAAATTATACTCGCTAAGCATATTACATATTATGTATCTAAAAATTTAAGAGCCTGCTTTATTGCACAAATCATACTACTTTCATCAGCGGAATTTTTTCCTGCAATATCATAGGCAGTGCCATGTGCAGGCGAAGTTCTTATTACATTCAATCCGACTGTCATATTAACAGTTTTGTCCATTGCGAGAACTTTAATCGGTATAAGTCCCTGGTCATGGTAACATGCACAATATACGTCAAAATTCTGTTTTTCCCCATTCAAAAATTTTTTAGCAGCTTTCGCAAATAAAGTATCAGCAGGCATTGGAAATGTTACATCAATTCCAGTATTTCTCAAACTTGTAACAGCAGGTTCAAATTCCTCAATTTCTTCTTTACCGAGTATTCCGTTTTCGCCGGCATGAGGATTTAACGAACACAGAGCAATTTTAGGGTTATTAATCCCAAAATTATGAATAAGTACATTGTTTATCCTTGTTATTTTATCAATCAGCAGTTCTTTTGTTATTTTTACATCTTTTAAAGGCAAATGTCTTGTTAAAAGTAATATTCTAAAATCATCAGATACAAACAACATTTCTGCTTTTTGCAAAGGAGAAGTTTTCACAAGATTTTTTTCAATAACCTCTGTTTGCCCTGAAAAGTTGTGCCCTGCCATATAAAGCGTATTTTTAGAAACAGGTGCCGTTACAATTGCATTTATCTGTCTATTGTTTGCCATTTCACAGGCTTTTAAAAGACATTGATAAGAAAATTCACCGGCTTCTTTGGTTTCTTTGCCGTAATTTATCCATTCTTTATTAAAAGGAATTTCTACTATTTCAAAATCGTTACTAATATCAGGAAACAAAGCCTTAGAGCCAATCAAAACGATATTATCAGCACTCAATTTTAATTTGTTCAGTGATTTAATAATTATTTCAGGCCCAATACCGTTAAAATCGCCTGAGGTTATTGCAATTCTTTTATTCATGATGTTCAAAATATTTAATTATATCAATCAAAGTATTAGAATTACCCAGATTTCCTGACTTAGTAACAATCCACTGAGCCTTAGAGTCAAGACACAAAGGAATTGCCGGGCATATTGCATCAATAATCTGTAAATTATTACTGTTTATTGCTTTACAGCATTTAAAAGATGTTTCGCCGCCGACAGAAATCAATATAGCATCTCTGTTAAACAATACCCTTTTTGTTAAAGCCGCAAGGTATTCTCCGATTTTTGATATAAACTGATTTTTAGATAACTCATTATCAAACAGTAGCTGGGAAATAATTTTTGAATCTACCGTTAAATCTGATGTATGAACTACAACAACATTGTCTTTAACGAGATTTTCAGAAACACGATTTATAATCTCATCATTAACTCCTTCAAGAATATCTTCCATTTTTAAATCAATGGAGTAAATATTATCAATATCCTCGTCGTCTTGAAGTTTTTGAATTTGAGAAGCAGTAACCTGAGTAGCACTGCCTGAAACAATAAGTTTCGGTAATGGAGGAATAGTTTTTTCCTGCTGATGAGTTTCCTTTTCCGGAAGCCAGATATTTCCAAGCACCTGTGCACATCCGGCAGAACCGCAAGGCAAAATTTTATATGAACTTTTTTCCATTGCAAGAACAACCTGCTCGATATCAGTAACAGATATTGCATCAACAACAATTAACTTCACACCTTTATCGATAAGTTCATTCATCTTTTTTAAAATAGGCCCGGCACCCTTTATTACGGTACGAAGTTCAATTAAATCAACAAGATCATCCTGTTCATTTTGCAATTCAGTTCTAAGCACAGTCGGGATATGAGACTCATAAATCGGAAATCTTGGATCTCTGGCATATTCAGTTCTTTCTATCGGAATGCCTTTTAATAGATGATAACCGCCGATTGTCGTTCTGCCCTCTTGCGGAAAAGCAGGCAAAATAACAGCAGCATCCCAATCCAATACATCTAACATAGCGAGTGCTTCAACAGCAATATGCCCACGGATAGTTGAATCAATTTTTTTGTAAAAATATTCAACATTCAAATTTTCAAGAAGAACTTTTGTTGCCTGTTTTACTTTTTCATAAGCAGTCGGAGCGTCAGTATTTCTTGTTTCTGTAGGGATAGCCCACACCTGAGTATTAGCTTTATTTTCAGGAAACATAGAATAATCAAGTAAAATTTGGGTATTTGCCCCTCTCAAATGAAACTGCAAAGCCGTATCATCTGCACCCGTCAAATCATCCGCAACTATCCCGATATTATTTGAAATAAACATATTCTATACCTGTTGTTGATCAGCTCTGCCTGCTGAAAGAAGTCTAAGATTTGAAGCTCTAATAAAAAATCTTTCCCTTTGTGAACCAGAGGCATCTGTCCATTTGCTGGAAGCCAATCTTCCGTCAATTGCGACAAGTTTACCTTTTTTTACATACTCACCTGCAACTTCAGCAAGCTTATCCCATAATTCAATATTAAACCAGTCTGTAACCTCTGCTTTAGTTTTCGAATCCCATCTTCCTACTGCGACTGAAAAAGTTGTTTTAACTTTACCTGATTCAAAATACTTCATCTCAGGATCCTGTCCTGCCCTGCCTACTACTACAACTGAATTTATCATCGAATTTTCCCTTATACTGCTCAAATCAATTTTTATTATATTTAAAAAAAATAAATATGACCAATTCTTTATAAGATTGTTAAGTTTTTAAAAAATTAATAATTTAATAAAAAGGCTATCCATATAAATTCCAATCGCTTCTAATTGCAGCACTATGGTTAATTTGAGGAGGACAGAGAGGAAGCTGATTTACCTCTAATGTATTAGCGGATTTTTTGACGGGTAAAACCCTGGGAGCGAGGACATTGAGCCGGCTTATGCAAAGACTATCTGAGCGTGAAGGAAATACAAGATGCGGTCGTCGGTTGGGCAAGTATGAAGTGTCCCCCTAATAACGTAATCAACGAGTAGGGGGCGTCGGTTGGGCATACTTGCCCAACAACATAGATAAAGTCCTTGTAGAGCGAGCACGTCCTGTGAGGGCGGACGTTACTCCGACCGAACTGCCAATAATCCAAGACACGGATTTCATGCTGACACAAAGTAGGTTGGGCATACCTACCCAACAGCAAACCGATTATCTTCCTGTCATCCTGAAGCGTGATTTTGGGAATTAATGTTTTAGACCGGTGTGTTCAGGATCTTAGAATTTAGTGTAAATACAATTATTTTTGTTTCTTTGATACTTTTCTTTCTTTGAGTTGCGTGTGCAAAGAAAGAAAAGTATCTCAAAAGAAAGAAACTTACGCTTCTAAAAAACACTGTAAATTTTCATCATAAATTTTGCATCCACTACACTAATGTTTCGGTCTGTCAAAATTCATACTGAAAATCAACAGTGTTTAACCAAAGTCACAACGGCAAAGCCGTATTACCTCTTCGAGGTTGAGTTGTGTTTCACACTCGCCAAGAAGCTAGCTAGTCGTAGGTTGGGCATAGCGGATTTTGGTTAGTGCGGAGTCGACCGTAGGGAGCGAGCACGTCCTGTGAGGGCGGACGTTACTCCGACCGAACTGCCAATAATCCAAGACACGGATTTCATGCTGACACAAAGTAGGTTGGGCATACCTACCCAACAGCAAACCGATTATCTTCCTGTCATCCTGAAGCGTGATTTTGGGAATTAATGTTTTAGACCGGTGTGTTCAGGATCTTTGAATTTTAGGGTGAAGACAATAATTTCTTTGTTATTAACAAAAAAATCCTCATTTTCTCTGATACTTTTTTCTCTTTGTATCTTGCAGGCAAAGAGAAAAAAGTATCACAAAAAAGAGAAAGCGGCGCTATATCCAAAGAGCTTTTAAAACCTTAGTGCGGAAATTTCTCAGAACAGGACTGAGTAAATTTTCTTCAAATGCTAAAAAGCTCTAATCCATAAACTACGCTGTCAGGGACGTGCCGCCCCCCCCCTGCATTTGAAAATAAATCTCATACTTATTAATGCTGTTGATGATGTTGTTGGGCAAGTATGCCCAACCGACGACACTACAGGCTGCCCCTCACTCCAGCCCTCACCTGTGTTTCCCGTCGGAGAGAGAATAATTAAAACATTATGGCGTTATACGTCTACAGCAATATATAAACGAAAACTTTAATACAACATTTTATAAAATTAGTATTTTTTAAACCCTAAATATGATGTTACAAAACTAAATCTTATATATATAAAATATGGAAAAATTTTTATTTATGCTAAAATTTTAAAAGCGTTACATTACATTATATATAATATGTAAAGTTAGGCATTGAGATTTTTATGGAGTATTGATGAACTACAAGTTGATAGACATGAAGGTTTTTGGTGATGAAAGAGGTCATTTGATTTCCTTAGAAAAAGGAAACAATTGTCCTTTTGAGGTGAAAAGAGCATTTTATATCTTCGACACAAAACCGGGAATAGCCAGAGGCGCTCACGCAAACAGAAACTCCGAGTTCATGCTTATTCCGATAAGCGGAAGCTGTAAAGTCAGAATTGATGATGGTTCTTCATCGGAGACAGTAAAACTGAGTGATCCTCACAAAGCTCTGTATCTCGACAAAATGTTATGGAAAGAAATGTTTGATTTTTCATACAATGCAATTTTGCTTGTTCTAACAAACACTTTATACGACGAAAAAGAATACATTCGAGATTATAACGAATATCTCAGAGCAGCCACCCCAGACTTAGGGGGGGGGTAAAACCCTATCTCTGACTGATTTTCAGCCATATGGTATGGTTGCATAAGGGGGAGAATATGAATTATAAACTTGTGCATATGAATATCTTTGGCGATGAACGAGGAAAGCTTATATCTTTAGAAAGCAACAAGAATATTCCGTTTGAAATAAAAAGAGTCTACTACATTTACGACACAATACCTGATTTTGAAAGAGGAAAGCATGCTCATAAAGACTTAGAACAGATAATCATTGCAATAGACGGTTCATGTCAATTTGTACTTGATGACGGAGAAAAAAGAGAAAAAATATGGCTTAACCGTCCTGATGTAGGGCTTTATATAGGACCTAACATGTGGAGAGAAATGAGACATTTTTCTTACGGATGTAAATTAGTAGTTCTGGCAAGTACTTTGTACGATGAAAAAGAATATATAAGAGACTATGAGGAATTTTTAAACGAGGTTAAAAATGCAAACAAAAGAAAAATTAGCACAGATTATGACACTGCTGCTGGGGCAGGATATAAAAGCTGACAGCAGTGTATCTATGGATAATTGTGAGATTTGGGATTCTATGAAACATATTGAAATTATTTCAACAATTGAGGAAGAATTTGATATAAGCCTGCCGATTGAAGACATCCCGAAATTGACTTCTTTCCAACTGTTGGCGGAAGCTGTAGAAAAATGTTTATGAGGTAGAGTTGATTTTATTTAATGATGATATAACACGCATAAAAGCGTTATCTTGTAAGAAAAATATAGATAAAAACACAAAAATATATGTACACCGCAATCATTCGTTTGAAATGACGGGCAATGTCATTAACGCTTTTCTAAACTTTTCAGATATAGAAGCGGATTTTATTTATAGCAGCTATGACGATAGTCTGACTTTCACAAATGACATGGAAGATGCTGATTTGCATATTTTATGGCTGGATTTGGAAAGATATGATAAAAATCGAGTCACTGATTTTGTGCAGGAAAAAACTGCAGAACTGCGTACATTGACAAAATCACCTGTATTGCTTGCTTTGCTCGGTTTAAAAAACAATGATATAAAAATTAATACAACGGATGTGTATACGGTTAGTATTGATGATATTGTTGCACCGCTTGGAGAAAAAGCATTTGATATAGAAAAAGAACCTGTCTCCGGTACAAGACTTTCTGCAAAAGCTTCTGTGAAAATAGCACAATATCTTGGACTCAAAATAATACCTTCTGTTTTGAAACCGTCTTTAAAGGCAATTGTCGTTGACCTTGATAATACATTGTACAAAGGAATTATCGGTGAAGACGGAATAGAAAATGTCTCTGCAAACAACAAGCTTCAAAAAAAGCTTATAGAATTCAAAGAACAGGGATTTTTGCTTTGTATTGCTTCAAAAAATGAAGAACAAGACGCAAAAGCTCTGTTTGAAAAACGCAAGGATTTTGTTTTAAAATGGCAAGATTTTACATCTGTAAGAATAAACTGGAATTCAAAAGCCGATAATATTGAAAAAATTGCCGGAGATTTGAATATCGGTGTAGATGCAATGCTCTTTATAGATGACAATATTGCGGAAATAGAAAGCGTAAAAGCCTCTATACCCGATATAAAAACAATACTGGCAACATCGGAAGATGATGTTTTGAGGTATTTAAATCTTTATCCGGGCTTAATGAAAAAAAGTATATCAAAGGAAGATGCGCTGCGTTCTGATGATTTGAAAGCAAACAAAGAACGTGCGGAACTATCAAAAAAACTTTCCAAAGAAGAATATTTCAAAAAGCTGGAAATGAAAATAGAGTTGACATTGAATGACAGAGAGAATATCAACCGCATTACGGAACTGTTGAATAAAACAAATCAGTTTATACTGTCATACAGGAGATATAACCTTTCACAGGTAGAAGAGTTGCTTAGTTCAAAAGATGCGTGCATAGTGACGGCCAGAATGTCTGATAAACTCTCTGACAGTGGGATTATAGCAATTTTAATAGCACGAAAAGACAGAGTAACAGCAGTTGTTGATGAGTTAACATTTTCCTGCAGAGCACTTGGCAGAAATATTGAAGATATAGTCATTTCCAAAATGCTCAAGATGTCTGCGGATTATTTAAAAACAACAGGTGATATAAAGATAGATTACCAAAAAGGTCCGAGAAACACTCCGGCATTGAACTGGCTAACCAATTTTGTAAAAGAGGAATTGAAAGAAAAAGGCACTGTAAGCTACACATTGCCTGCAGAAATAAAAACTTTTGGACTTAATATAAAGGAGTTTTGCAATGTCATTTAAGAAGTTTTGCACAAGTATAATATCAGTGCAAAACAAAGATGCACACAAGGTTTTTACAATACTCGGCATAAAGTTTAAATTTTTAATATCAAAAAGAGTTGATGAGAGTTATGCCTCATCACTTGTGCATAGAGATTGGCTTTTGAGCTTGAACGGACTGGCTTTTGAAAATTTTTTGAACTCACGTTTAAAAGACAACAATCAGACTTATCAAGAGTTTATTGAAGACTTGTTTAGGACAAAAAATATTTTATGCACAGTTCCTAATGAAGGTTTTATTCATGCACTGAAGAATTATAAAATACTTTTTCCGAACAGTAAAATTAAAATAACTTCAAAACCAAATGACTATATTTCAGACAAAGTTATTATGTTTGGTACTCAGGCTAACGATGGTGGTATAACAGCAATGTACAATGCCACTGTATTCAACACCCCCATTGTGATAACTGAGCAAGCATTTTTATCAACTATACAGTATATTGCAAGCGGCATAAACTCACCTAAAAAAGCAAAAGAATTCAACTCAATGATAGGATTTATTTTTGATAATAAAGGAACATTTTTTGATGCCAGAAAAACAAACTATCTTGAAGAAATGCTAAACAATCCTGATTTTGTTGTCACGGACGAACAGCTTGAACGTGCAAGAAAATGTATAAAAAAAATAGTGGACAACTATCTTTCAAAATACAACAACCAGCCTGTATATACTCCTAAAATAGGCAGAGACGGTGTAAAAAAGGTACTTGTAATTGATCAGACTTACAAAGATGCTTCAATACGTTATGGTTTGGCTTCTGATAGTACATTTGAGCAAATGCTTCAAGATGCAATAGCAGAAAATCCCGATGCTGATATTATCGTAAAGACTCATCCCGACACAAAAACAGGAGCAGGAGGATACTTTACGGGACTAAAACAGCATGACAATGTCTATCCGATGACTGATTTGATTAATCCGATATCGCTTTTAAAATATTGCGACAAAGTATATGTCTGCACTTCGCAGTTTGGATTTGAGGCACTTATGTGCGGCAAAGACGTAAAAGTATACGGGATGCCTTTTTATGCAGGATGGGGTTTGACACAAGATTTGCAAAAATGCCCGAGACGAACAAACAAACGTTCACTGGAAGAGATATTTTATATAACCTATATCGTTTACACGCACTGGGTCAACCCGGAAACAAACAGCAGGTGTGAGATTGAAGAGGCTATAGACTATCTAATCAAACTTAGAGGAGAGTTTTTTAAAGAGAATGGAGTGGAATACAATGTCTAACAGCTTTTGGGAAAATATTTTTTCAGTAAAAAATTCAGATGCTCACAGAGTTTTGACAATTCTTGGATTGAAGATGAAATTTTTTGATTCTAGAAGATTTCTGAAACACAATCCATACGGTCTTATTGTTGATACAACCGTAAAATGTAATAACAACTGTGATTTTTGCTGGAGAAAAAACAATCCTGAATACTTAAAAAATATTCTTGAAACTTACAAAAACAACCACACAATGTCTTTTGAAACATATAAAAAAATCATAGACAATGCAGTTAAATATAAAAGCATAATCTGGTTATCATTATGTGGACCGATGGGAGAACCGCTGCTAAATGACCATATCGAAGATTTTTATGAATATGCAGCAAAAAAGAACCATTTCAAATGGATTTCTTTAAATACAAACGGGCTTGCAATCAACAAGAGGGATATATCAAGATTATTAAACTCAATGGATGAATTCTCTATTTCGGTTGACAGTATTGATCCTGAGACTTACGGGAAAATACACGGTTCAAAAGATTTTCTGCCAGTAGTTATAGAAAATATCAAAAGCTTAATTGAATACAAAAAAACAAACGGATGCAGAGCAGAGATATTTGTAAGATTTACGGAAAATGAACTGAATATGGGACAGTATCCTGATTTTGAAAAATTTTTCAAAGAGCTTGGAGTTGACAGGCTTAATTACACAAGAGTTCATTCTTTTGCAGGTGTAGTTGAATCAAGAAATGATGAACAAACAGCAAAAAAATGCGAACAGCCTAACAATTTAATTAATTTTGATTTTAAAGGCAATCTTGCGACCTGCTGTATAAACTGGCACCTTGAACCGACATTCGGAAATATAAAAAACAAATCTATTGCACAGCTCTGGCATGGCAAAAAGTACAGAGAATGGGCAAAAACCTTTTATACAAAAGACCCTTGCAAACACTGTTCCGGACTGGGCAAGCATGTTCAAAAAGAAGGATTGTTAAATAAAGAGGAAGAGACTGTATAACAGCAGAATTTTTGTACAGGAATAAGTTATGGATAAAGAAACAGAAAATAAAATAAATTTAAAATTCCATCATATAGGTGTGGCTGCAAGGAATATTGAAAAAGAATTTAAAACCTTTGAAAAACTCGGCTACAGCAAATGTTCAGAAATCTTTTGTGATGAAATCCAAAAAATAAAAGGTCTCTTTATTCAAGCGCCAAATCAGCCATGCCTGGAGCTGCTTGAAGGAATTGAAGAAAACAATCCGATAAAGTCTCATCTTTTAAAAGGCAACAAGTTTTATCATTTTGCTTACGAGACAAAAGATATAGAAAACGACTTGAAATATTTTACGGAAAAATTGAGAGCCAAAGTAATTGTACCGGTCACAAAGGCTCGGTATTTTGAAAAAATATGTTTTATGGTGCTTCCAAATATGATGATAGTAGAGCTTGTTCAGTTGAGGATATCTGAAAATGGCTAAGAGTATATTCAAAAATATATCGATAAAAGGTTTATCAATTGTGCTTGGCGAAGAAAAAAGAGTCTTTGCGAATGAGCCTGAATATTACAACAATGATGAAGAACAGCTTGCAAAGCTGAAAAAGATGATAGGCTTTGATACACGTTACTGGTCAAAACCGGAAACAACCACTGCTGATTTATGCAGACAGGCTGCAAAAAATCTGCTTGAGAAACTGAATATTGATAAAAATTCAGTCGATGCAATAATTTCAGTCACGCAGACTCCTGATTATTACATGCCAGGCAATGCCCACGTTATACACAGAGACCTTGAATTCCCGAAAGAGACGGCCGCATTTGATATGGAATTTGGTTGTTCTGGATATGTTTACGGTTTGTGGACAGCTTTTATGATGATAAATTCCGGATTAAAAAGAGTATTGCTTTTGACCGGAGACACATTGTCAAAATCAGCAAACAAAAAAGACAGGACAGAGGCGCCATTGTTCGGGGATTCCGGCAGTGCAACAGTGATTGAATACAATGAGAACGCCGGTGCTTCTTACTTTATGCTCAAATCTGACGGAAACGGCATAGAGTCAATGCTGCAGCCTGCAGGGGCTTATAGAACTCCATCTACTGACGAAACAAGAAAAGAGATTGCAGACAAAAACGGAAATATCAGAAGTCAGGAAAATATATATATGAACGGCTTTGAGATATTTAATTTTACATTGAGCGAACAACCCAAACTGATGAATGAAATACTAGAGTTTTCAAATACCACGAAAGAAGATATCGATTATTTTGTTCTGCATCAGGCAAATGTTTATATTGTAGAAACAATTTTGAAAAAAGCCAAAATACCGCTCGAAAAAGCTCCTTCAAAGATTTTTGCAAAATACGGAAACCAGAATTCTGCCTCTATTCCTTCTGCAATCTGTGAAGATTTGAGAGACAAATTTAATGACAGAGCAAAAAAAGTTTTGATGCAGGGGTTTGGAATAGGCCTGTCCTGGGGTGCCTGTGTTCTTGACATGAAAGACACAGTCTGCCTGCAGCCTGAAATATACGGAGGCGCAGATGAAATCCAGATTTAATAATGTTAAAATAAAAGGAATTGTAACGGTACTGCCGCAAAACAGGATTGATATAGATGATGAAATCGGGTATTTTGACAACAATCAAAAAAAACTTGACCGTGCAAAAAAAATGGTAGGATTTGGCAGCAGATACGTTGTTTCTGAAAATATGACGGTTGTTGATATGGCTCAGGAAGCCGCCGAAATACTCATCGAAGAATTAAAAGAAGACAAAAACACAATTGACACTTTGATACTTGTAACTCAGAGTCCTGACTACCTGTATCCTGCTTCATCGTGTATCTTGCACGGCAGATTAGGGCTGGGTGAAAATTGTGCTGCATTTGATGTCGGACTGGGATGCTCGGGGTATGTTTACGGTTTGTGGCTGGCTCATTCATTAGTATCAAGCGGTGCATCCAAGAAAGTGCTTCTTCTTGCAGGAGATGATGCAAGCACGCATTCTTGCAGAGAAAACAGAATATCAAATCCATTGTTTGGCGATGCCGCCAGTGCAACTCTAATTGAACATACTGATGAAGAAAACACCGCTTATTTTGTAATGGGAACAAGGGGTTCCGGATGGGATAAAATAGTTGCTCCGGCAACAGGACGCAGGCTTCCTGTCAGAGAAGATATTTCCGGCCTTGAAATAACCGATAACAGCGGCAACAAATGGCATTTGTATGATGAGATTTTAAAAGGAATTGACGTTTTCAACTTCACTATGGAAGTTGCACCGCAAAATATGTTGGAAGCACTTGAATATTCAGGAAAAAGCATTGACGACATAGATTATTTTTCAATCCATCAGGCAAACAAACAAATTGTAGACACGATTATAGCCAAATCCGGTATTCCAAAAGAAAAAACTACATCGGAAGTCTTTTCAAAATACGGAAACAATTCTACAAACTCTGTTGCAACAGTGGTTTGCGACAAATTAAAAGACAAAACTTCTAATTACATAATGCTTGAAGCTTTCGGGGTCGGGTTGTCGTGGGGTAATGCTATTGTGAATATCAGTGAATTAAATAACCTTGGTATTCGTTTCATGAAAGATAAGAACCTGCCCTCAAGAGAAGATATGATAGAAAATTGGATAAAACATTTTAAAGGAGAATAAAATGGACAGAAATGAATTTTTGACACAAATGCAGGATATTTTGCAGACAGATGAAGAATTGAGTTTTGATATGAATTTGGATGATCTTGAAGAGTGGGATTCACTTTCAAAGATGGCTACAGTAGCTTTTCTTGATTCAAATTTCGGCGTAAAAACAACATTTTCTGATTTTGAAAGCATTAAAACAATAGAAGACATTGCAAAAAAGGCAGGTATATAGATGACAGAATTTTGCAAAGAAGATATTTTTCTCGTAACCGGAGCAAGCTCAGGTATAGGAAAAGCAATAGCTCTGATGTTAAATGAGCAGGGGGCATCGGTTATTGCAATCGGAAGAAACCAAGACAGATTGAATGCCCTAAAGTCAGAAGCCTCCGGTTCCGGCTGCATTTTTTGTGAGGTAAAAGAGCTTACGGAAAATATAGAATCTCTTCCTGTTTATGTAAAAGAGCTTAAAGAAAAATACGGAAAACTAAAAGGCCTTGTCTGTGCTGCAGGTGTGGACAATCCAAGAGCTTTGCAAATTATAGAAGAACAAATGTCCAGAGAAGTTTTTGACATAAATTATTTTGCTCCTGTTTTTCTCGCTAAAGGTTTTGCTGATAAACGGAACAGAACGCAAAATGCAGGAATTGTTTTCATTGCATCAAGTGCAGGAGTTTACCCTGACAAAGGGCAAACAATTTATGCAGCATCAAAAGCGGCTTTGATTGCATCTATGAAATCCATAAGCAAAGAATTAGCACCAAAAGGAGTTAGGGTTAATTCTATTTCTCCTGCTTATGTAGAAACACCTATGTATTTCAAAAACCTTGAAAATATCGGTACAAATATAGAAGACTACCCTCTTGGCATAGGCAAACCGGAAGATGTTGCAAATATGGCAGTTTACCTTCTTTCAGACAAAGCACGCTGGATAACAGGCCAAAACTATGTAATGGACGGAGGGGTGTTCTAGTGGCAAAACTTCCGCAAAAAGAAAAACTGCAGGGGAAATATATAAATCTCAGAGAAATCACGGTTGACGATGCTCAGTTTGTTTTAGACCTCCGGTGTGATGAAAAAAAATCCAGATTTCTTCACAAAACAGAAAACAACCTGCAAAAACAAATTGATTACATAAAACGCTATCTGACTCTTGATAACGAATGGTATTTTATCATTGAAGACAAAAACCACAAGCCGCTTGGCACTGTCAGAATTTATGATGTCGAAGGTGAAAAATATACAGGCGGCAGCTGGCTTATGATAGACGGAGCATCAGCACAGCAGACAGTTGAAGGTGATTTTTTGATGAAGGAATATTCTTTTGATGTCCTTGGCTTTAAAAAGAACTGTTTTGATGTGCGAAAAGAGAACAAAAAAGTCGTCAGATTTCACAAACTCTGCGGAGCAAAAATAGTCGATGAAAATGATATAGACTACTTTTTTGAACTCTCGAAAGAAGATTTTGAAAAAAATAAAGCAAAAATAATGGGGATACTTGGCTAAATGATAACAGCATTAAAAAATGTCAATAAAATCTATTTTTTTGATAATGGATATGGTGTAAGAGGCGGAGCAAATTTTATGCTCGAAATTATCAGGTTTTTGCTGGATAACTCTATTATACCTGTCGGTTTAATCGATTTTAAAGACGGCTACATGAGAGAAA
Organism: Candidatus Gastranaerophilales bacterium; assembly: GCA_944322855.1. Classification (GTDB taxonomy): domain Bacteria; phylum Cyanobacteriota; class Vampirovibrionia; order Gastranaerophilales; family Gastranaerophilaceae; genus Limenecus. Next base: position 10,667 of record CALUQG010000010.1, on the reverse strand, counting down.
GCCTCATTGACAGAAATATTGATTTTGTTGATTATGAAGAAGACAAATGGGATATTGAACCCGAATCCGTAATATTCTGCCCCGTAGAAAGATTGTGTCTATTAAAACCGCTTGTAAAGAAAGAATATAATACATCGGTAAAAGTAATTACAATACTTTGGGAGACAATGGTTGGCTGGGAACTTTTATACCCCAATCATATATTAAAAAAATATGCTGACCTACTTTTTAATACAGATTCTTTGATGTTTCTGGATGCCGGCTGTCAGTTTGCCTGTGAAAATCAGCTCAAAAGAAAATTTAAAGACTCTTATCTTCCATTATATTTTCATAACTCACAGTCTACTGTAGAACCAAATAACAATATTATCAATGAAAATGAAATTAATATTGCCTGGCTTGGCAGATTATCTGATACAAAGTGCTTTAGTTTATTAAACTTAATTAAACATTTTAACCAAATAAATACTTCAAAAACAAAACGGATACACATAATAGGCGACGGACTGTATAAAAAAGAATTGATAAAAGATATTGAAAAAATCAATGATTTGAATGTCGATATTATATTTAAAGGAGTTTTGACAGGAAATGAGCTTAACAGCTTTTTGACTAACAATGTTGATATACTTTTTGCAATGGGAACATCAATGCTGAATGGTGCATCTATATCGCTTCCTGTTGCAGGAGTGAGCGAAACCTCAAATCACAAGTTGAACCTTGACAGATTTATCTGGCTATATGATGAAAAAGGTCTTCAACTTGGTTTGCCTGACAAACTTAAAAAAATAAACAAAATAAACCCTAAAGCAGTTTCTTTGCAAACTATTTTAGATGAAATATACGTACAGAATAAAAAGAGTGAAATTGCTTCGAAATGCTATGAATATTATAAGTTTAATCATTCTAACATTGAACGTGATATTAACATACTTTTTGAAAATATAAACAACTCAACATTAACTTATAAAAAATTAAATAATTTATTCAAATTTATGCCTTATAACAAGGTAATAAATCAATATTACAAATTTTTGGGAATTCCTGTTATCCATATAATAAGAAAAGGCTCAAATACAATTTACAAAGTCTTTGGAATAAGGCTATTAAAAATAAAAAATTATAATCTTTATAACAGAAAATACAAACTATTCGGTCTGTTTACAATAGCAACAAGCACATCTGTAGGCAGATACAGATTTCCAAATATATTCAGTAAAAAATTGCAAAAATAGCGGAGAAATACAATGATAAAATTCTTGGATTTACATAAGATAAATGAGCGGTTCAGAAAAGAAATCGATGAAAAAATAAAAGAAGTTCTCGACAGCGGATGGTATCTGCTCGGAAATCAGGACAAGGCTTTTGAAAAGAATTTTGCTGATTATTGCGGTGTCAAGCACTGTATCGGATGCGCAAACGGGCTTGAGGCACTTACTTTGATAATCAGAGCATACGGATTTTCAAAAGGCGATGAAATCATTGTTCCGGCTAACACATACATTGCCTCCATTCTTGCCATATCAGAAAACGGATGTACTCCGGTTCTTGTTGAACCTGACATAAATACTTACAACATAAATCCTGATTTGATTGAAGAAAAAATTACAGAAAAAACCAGAGCCATAATGGTTGTGCATCTATACGGGCAGGCTGTTCAGATGGAAAAGATCTGGCAAATAGCCAAAAAACACAATCTGAAAATTATCGAAGACTCTGCACAAGCTCATGGTGCAGTTTATCAAGGTAAAAGAACCGGCAATCTTTCAGATGCAAGCGGATTTTCTTTTTACCCCGGAAAGAACCTCGGCTGCATGGGTGATGGCGGTGCCGTTACAACAAATGATGATGAGCTTGCACAAAAAATCAGAGCTCTCGCAAACTACGGCAGTCACAAAAAATACTGCAATCTCTACAAGGGGCTTAACTCACGTCTTGACGAAATTCAGGCTGCAATACTCGACGTAAAGCTCCCTCATCTGGATATGGACAATGAAAAAAGAAGACAAATAGCAAAATACTACCGTGAAAATATTAAAAACCCGAAACTCATTTTGCCGGAAGCTTATGATGAAAAAGCTCATGTCTGGCATGTTTTTGCCGTAAGAACCAAAGACAGAGACGGTTTTCAACAGTATTTAACCCAAAACGAAATTCAAACAATTATCCACTATCCGACTCCGCCCCACAAGCAGGAAGCTTACAAAGAGTGGAACAATTTGAGTTTTCCTATTACAGAAGAAATTCACAATACTATTATCAGTATCCCGATATCACCTGTTATGACTGATACTGAAATACAACAAGTCGTGGAGGTTTTGAATGGATACAATTGAATATGATTTAATCTGTTCTCTCGGTGCAAATTGCTCCGCATCAAACGAGTTAAAATTAAGAGGACTGAGACAAATTGCACTTCCTTTTGACTGGACATGGTTTAATTCTGTTGATGCACTGAATTGCTTAGCTGCAGGATTTAAAAATAATTTTTCTGACTTTATGAAAAAAGAAAATCTTGAAAAATTGGAAGGCAAAAAATATTCAAGCTGGCACTCTGACAGAATACAGTTTCTTGATAAAGCAACAAACTTCAAATACTACAATCATTTTTATAAAACTGAAGATGAAGAGGCAGAAATTGACAGAGTAATTGCTTTATTCAGAAAAAGATGTGACAGGCTTGATTTTTTCCTTAAAAATTCAAAGAAAGTTCTGTTTATACTATCTGTAATTTGCGATCTGCCGACAGATGCTGTAAAAAGTTTACTTAATACAATTCAAGAGGTATATCCGGATTGTGAGATTAATATATATTTTCAAGCTTTTGATTGTGAAAAAGATGAATATATAGAACTTCCGCATCTGAAGATTGCCAGATATAAAAGAAAAGAAAATGTTTATGACTACACATGGACTAATTTCAACTGGAATTTTCTGGATAACTTAAAGCTGTCTCAGTTGTTTTTTGAGAACCAGCGTATTGCACTGGGCATTCAAGAAAATCCTACCCCCCCCCCGTATATACTTTGTATATCAAAACTCAAGAAAGGGCTTTCTATCTGCCTTCTGCCGCAGGTTAACACAATTTTTTACACAAAACTCTATCTTTTCGGTATCAGACTTCATTTGACATTAGGCAAAAATAGGATTGAATAAATTACATGCAAAAACCTCTTGTATCCGCAATAATATCAGCATACAACCATGAGAACTACATTCAAGACACAATAAAATCTCTCATCGCCCAGACTTACAAAAATATTGAACTCATTATCATTGATGATGGCTCTGTAGATTCAACATGGCAAAAAATTCAAGAAATGAAACCTGAATGTGAACAGCGCTTTTGCAATGTCTATTTTGAAACAAAAGAAAATGAGGGAAGTTGTATCACTATTAACCGCCTGCTTGAAAAAGCTCAAGGCGAATACATCTATTTTATTGCGTCAGATGATCTTGCAAAACCACAGGCAATTGAAAAAGAAGTTGAATTTTTGAACCAGAATCCCGACTTTGCGCTTGTTGTCGGCAACAATGAAATCATTGATTTTGAGGGTAAAGCCTGCTACTGGGACAAGGACAGAAAAATTATTTATGAGAAATCTAAGGCAAAATACAAAACCTTTGTTGACTTTTTGAAAGTAAAGCGTGGATTTAGTTTTCTATCGGACAAGTTTGGAACATACGAAACGCTTTATTATTCAAATTACATTCCAAACGGATATCTTGTCAGAAAGTCAATCTTTTCACTTTTTCCGCCGTTTAGCAATGATGCACCGCTTGAAGACTGGTATATGATGCTGCAAATATCAAAATATTCAAGAATGAAATATATTGACGAGATTTTGTTTTCTTACAGATGGCACAATTCAAATGCAATAAAAAACAATGAGAGAATGTCTCTTTTCAACAAGCTTACACGTGAAAACGAAGAAAAACTTCTAAAAAACTTAGACACTAAAAAAGTACTGCCGGATGTTATTGACGTAGCAAAAAACGGTGCCTGCTACAAAAAACAAGGGCTGCCGTTTGTTCTGCAGATGCTGACTTACAAAAAAGGCTTTGAAAAACATAAAATTATAAAGGTTTTTAACATTCCTGTTTTTAGATTTTCAAAAAAAATTTGACTCAAATTAGAATAGGATTTGAATATTTATAATAAATGAATTACAATTCTTATTATGAATGTAGTAAAGATTGTTTCGTTTAAAGGCAAACCGCCAAACTATTCAAAAATTGATGATTATGTTTCACGCTCTGCACAGCCTTCCTCCAGTGATTTCGCTTGGTTAAAAAATCAAGGTATAACTGATATTATCAATTTTAGGACAATGGCTGTTTCAGGCATTGATTTTGATGAAAAGTCAGTTGTAAACTCCTACAATATGAAATACCATAACATACCGTCATACACAAAAATTCCTGATGAAAAAAATATATCCGAATTTTTAAACATCATAGACACAGTCAAAAAGTCAAACGGGAAAATCCATATCCACTGCAAAGCCGGTGCTGACCGGACTGGAATGTATTCTCTGATTTACAAGCAATTCAATCACATTGGCGATTTTCTTTCAAACAAAGCCGAAATGGTTAAAATGGGACACAATTTGAAAAGATACCCAGAGCTCTTGGGCTGGATTGAAAAATTTTTAATGAGAAATAAAATTCTATAATAATGTATTAAAGTAAAGTTTTATTACAAAATTTTTGATTTTTGAAATTACACCCGAAAAAAAAACTTTATATATACATCAGTTAAAAATACTGAATTATGTTCATTTAGAATGGAAAGGGGCGACGAGCCCCTTTCTTCTTTTTAATATTTAAATTTATAATCGTTCTACACAACCAGACCGCCGTCGACACCGATAACCTGACCGGTTATATACGGAGCATCTTCAGCAAGGAACTTAACTGTTTTTGCAATATCTTCCGGCTGACCGAGTCTTTTTAAAGGAATGTGTTCGGCAATTTTTTCAGTATCCAAATCCTTTGTCATATCAGTCTGGATAAATCCGGGAGCAATTGCATTTACTCTGATATTTCTTGAACCGAGTTCTTTTGCCAGTGATTTTGTAAATCCTATTAAGCCGGCTTTGGCAGCAGAGTAATTTGCCTGACCTGCATTACCCATAACACCTACTATGCTTGACATATTAATAATGCATCCGCTTCTTTGTTTAATCATGGTTTTTATAACAGGACTTGTCATATAAAATGCACTATTCAGGTTTGTATTGATAACAGCTTCCCAATTGTCTGCACTCATTCGCATAAACAACCCGTCACGGGTAATGCCTGCATTGTTAACAAGTACATCAAGTTTGCCGAAATCCGAAAGAACTTCTTCAACAGCCTTTGCACATGCATCTTTATCAGAAACATCGAACTTGTATGCTTTTGCACTTACACCCAAATCTTTCAATTCGGCAACAGTCTTGTTTGCTGCTTCTTCATTACCTGCATAGCTAACTGCAACATCATATCCTGCTTTTGCAAGCTCTATTGCGCATGCTTTACCAATTCCTCTTGATGCACCGGTAACCAGTGCTGTTTTTTTTTCCATTATTTATTTACTCCTATTTGTTATCTTTTTAAAAAATAAACTAATTTTGGATTGAATATTATGAACGAAATCTTCAATTTTATATATCATATCCAATCTTCTTATTGCTTTGTCCATATCCTTCCTTGTTATAACTCTGTCTTCTTGCAGATAAATGTTCCTCGGCGCAAGGTCAGGATGTTGACGGTAAAACCCGGGTGAATTTATTTTTGCTATTTTAAACTTTTTTTGTTTTATCAAGCCTTTTTCAAAAAGTTTTATAGACATTTCACCTCGAATTTTTCATTTAATACACTAACTGCATTATTCAAAGACTCCTCATCAAAAATATTCAATACATTGATTGAAGCATCTGTTTTTTTGATTAATCCTGCGAGAACTTTGCCCGGGCCGATTTCTACAATCGTATCAACTCCGTCAGCAGCCATTCTTTGTATTGTTTGAGTCCACATTACAGATGAATAAATCTGTGCAGTCATTTTTGCTTTAAATCTGATTGCGGATGTTGTAGGTTCTGCATCTACATTTGTATATACAGGTATTTCTGCATCTTTTATTTCACAGTCATCTAGTATTTCCGAGAATTTTACGCTGGCTTCTTCCATAAGTTTTGAATGAAAACCTCCTGAGACAGGAAGCGGTACAACTCGTTTTGCTCCTGCTTCTTTCAAAGCTGCATTTGCTTTTTCAACAGCATCAGCTTCACCTGTTATAACAATTTGTACAGGTGAATTGTAATTTGCTACTGATACCATTCCGTCAATTTTGGAAATTACATCAAGAATAGCATCTTTGTCCATACCGATAATTGCAGACATTGCTCCTTTCGTAGCAAGTGCGGCATTATTCATTTCTTTTGCACGTTTGTCAATCAATTTCATTGCTGTTGAAAAATCAATTGAACCTGAAGCATAATAAGCACCGTATTCGCCCAATGAATGTCCGGCAACGCAATCCGGTGTAATATTCAATTTTTCTTTTAAAGCTTCTAATGCAGCTATTGATGTTACCAGAATTGCCGGCTGAGTGTTTATTGTCAGTTTAAGCTCTTCTTCCGGGCCTTCAAAGCACAATTTTGAAATACTTCTTCCCAAAACTTCATCAGCTTTTTCAAATATTTTTTTTGCAGCATATGATGACTCGTATAAAGATTTACCCATCCCGACTGATTGTGAACCCTGTCCGGGTAATACGAACGCTATTTTTCCCATATTATTTCCTCTTAATAAACTTATCTCTATTCAAATCTGTAACTGAATGTTTAACGTTATGCAATGCCTTCTCTGAGTCTTACAATAACAGTACCCCATGTTAAACCTGCACCAAATCCGCTCAAGATAGCTTTGCAAGGCAATTTTATTTTTCCTTCTTCAATTCCTTCAGCCATAGCAAGCGGTATTGAAGCAGCAGAAGTATTGCCGTATTTTTGTAAATTAACGATAATTTTGTCATCGCTATAATTTAATCTTGAAGCCATGGCTTCAATAATTCTGTAATTTGCCTGATGAGGTATCAAATAATCAACATCATCCGGAGTCAATCCGGCTTTTTCAAGACAATTACTGATAGACTCGGGCATAGTTGTAACAACAAATTTATAAACCTCTTTTCCCAGCATAACAATTTTTTGTTTTTGCGGCTGACAAGGCTCAACAAGCGGACAGTTTTCGCCATTTAAAGGCATTTTGATGAAATCCCCGTCTTTGCCGTTTGAATGCATATCCATTGCGATAATGTCATCAACACCATCAACAGACTCTTTCATAACTATTGCACCGGCACCGTCTCCAAACAGTACACAGCTTGTTCTGTCATACCAGTCAATAAATTTTGAATTTGCATCAGTAGCAACCAGCAAAATATTTTTATAAATACCGGATGAAATAAAAGCTTTTGCAATATTCATTGCATAAATCATGCCTGTACATGCAGCTGTGATGTCATAAGCAGCCGCATTATCAGCACCGATTGCAGCCTGAATTTCACATGCTGTTGAAGGATAAGGATGAGCAGGTACAGATGCTGCAGCAATAATCATATCAATGTCTTTTGCATCCATTTTAGCTTTGGCAAGTGCATTCTTTGCAGCGGTAATACCAAGTGTAACAGCATTTTCTTCACCGGAAACCACACGTCTTTCTTTAATACCTGTTCTTGTTGTAATCCATTCATCACTGGTATCAACGAGTTTGGTTAAATCATCATTTGTAATAACATGTTCAGGAACACCGTAACCTACACCTGCAATCATTACAGGAATTAAATTTAATGTCATAAAATTATCCTTCGTAAAATTCTGATATCTTTTTATTAACTTCTGACTCAACAGCTTCTTTTGCAACCCTAACTGCATTTTTTATAGCATAAGCCATGCTTCTGCCATGTGATATAACAGTTATTCCTTTAACACCTAAAAGAAGGGCTCCGCCGAATTCTTCATAGTTAATTCTCTTGAAAATTCTTTTCATTGCAGACTTAGCAAGTAATCCTATAACCATAGAAATAGGGTCTCTTTTGAATTCCTGCATTATCATCTTAAACAACATAGAAGAAGCACCTTCTATGCTCTTCAAAGCGACGTTGCCTACAAATCCGTCACAAACAACAACATCGCAGTCACCGAGGAATATTTCTTTCCCCTCAACATTACCTATAAAATTCAAGCCGTCTTTATTTTCTTCCAGAAGTTTATAAGCAGCCTGAGCAAGTTCATTACCTTTTCCAGCTTCTTCTCCGATATTTAAAACCCCAATTCTCGGTTTATCATTGCCTAAAACATTTTTTGAAAAAGCAGAGCCCATTATTGCAAACTGATACAACATCTCGGGAGTACAATTGCTGTTTGCACCAGAGTCAATCATAACAACAGGCTTCTTCATTGTAGGCAAAGTAGTAGCAATTGCAGGTCTTTCAATACCCGGCAAACGTCCCAATCCAAATAAGCTGGAAGCCATTGCTGCACCTGTTGAACCTGCAGCAACTACAGCCTGAGAGCTTCCGGTTGCAACAGCCTTCACGGCAAGAACAATAGAAGAATCTTTCTTCTTTCTGATTGCAGCCCCGGGAGCTTCGCCCATTTCTATAACTTCTGATGCCGGAGTAATTTTTATATCCAGCTTGTCTATATCAACTCTAATTCTTGATTTGGGAGAATTGATATTATTTGTCCTGAAGCCGTCACGTCTTATACTGTCTATTACAGCATTGATTTCATCTTCTTTGCCGACAAGTTCAATAGCAACATTGTATTCTTCTGCAGCCCACAGTGCACCGGCAACAATTTCTTTCGGGGCGTGATCGCCACCCATTGCATCTATAGCTATCCTTGTCATACTAAAACTCTTCTCCCTATAAACTTTCTTAATTTAATTACCAAACTTTGAAACCGGTGCGCTGTTAGTTAGCGCACCGAATTAATTTTTTATTCTTCAGAAGTTTTTTCTTCTTTAACTTCTTCTGCAGATTCTGCTTCAGGTTTTACTTCTTCTGTTTTAGCTTCTTCAGCTTTTACTTCTTCAACCTGAGCTGTTTCTTCTGCTGCTTTTTTAGTTCTTTTTGCTGGAGCTTTTTTTGCTTTTGCAGTTTTTTTAGGCTCTGCTTTGACTTCTTCTACAAAGCCGTCTGCTTTTCTTGAAACAACTTTACCTTTATACTGACCGCAAGCTGTACATACAGTGTGAGCCAGAACCAATTCACCGCAATTCGGGCAAACTGTTGTTTCAGGAACTGTAGCTTTCCAATTTGATCTTCTGTGTCCTTGTGCTGATGCACCTGTTCTTTTCTTTGGTACTGCCATTTTTATTTTCCTTCTTCTTTTATCTTTATAGTCTTAAAAATTTCTAATCTCGGATCTGAAATTTCTTTTTTTATATATTTTTCCATTTCAGAGTCACCTACACAATTTATATCACAAACACAAGGATTTGGGATGTTTAATGTTACAGATTGATAAATTAAATCTTCTACATCAACTTCATCACCATTGAGTTCTGTAATAAAATCACCTTCTCGAAGCTCAATTTCTTGGCCGCTATGCATATCAGAGGAAGGTTTCAGGTGTCCGAGAATATACGTTTCATCCACATCGACTTTAATTTTTTGTATAAAACTTTTTAAACACCTATCACAATTTAGCTTAACATTTGCAACAATTGTTCCTTTTGCATTTATATATGAACCGTATGCACTGAAAATAATTTCAGCTTCAACAGGACCTTGTGTATCAAGACCCTTGACTTCATTATTATATTCTATTTTTAACGACTGATTTTGGGAGTTTTTTATATCATCAATAGAAATCTTCATGGTTTTTCTATTGTATTTTAGACAAAATGCATTGTCAAAAACTTTTTCGTTAAGTTTAGCGTTATTTAGCATAAAACCAGAATAAAACACCTAAATATAATACCGAAAGAATTCTCAATAAAAACAAAAGGATGAAATTATTTTAAACATGTGCCCAAAAACTTGTACTCATGATTAAATATGCCAAATATGTAGACACAAAAAATTAATGCATAAACACTAATATACTAAAAACATGACAACAAAAAATACGCCCGGCGCGATTCGAACGCGCGACCCTCTGCTTAGAAGGCAGATGCTCTATCCAGCTGAGCTACGGACGCATTAATATTGTATTAAAGTTATAAAATATTTATATCATATAAATTTTTTCATGCAACAGAATTTTTTAATAAGAAAAAGCTTTACTTTTAATATTTTTTTTATTAATATATTCTTACTCAAATTAAATATAATATTAACTCTTTGGAGGAGTGCCAGAGCGGTTGATTGGAGCAGTCTTGAAAACTGTCGTACGTTTGTAGCGTACCGTGGGTTCGAATCCCACCTCCTCCTCCATTTAAAAGCCCAAATCTTAATGATTTGGGCTTTTAATAATTGTAATAAAATTAGTACTTTGTGTATGTGTATTGTATTTGTGCAGACATTTCAATCGTGTACGGTTAAAATGATTATTGGCTGAAAAGTGGCTTTGTGTTTAGGTTTCAACCTGCCGAAAGTGTCCGAAAATAATCAAACCAAATTACTTGAAAAGTCCACGAAGTGTCCGTTGAAGTCTACCCCCCTCGACTTT
>CALUQG010000009.1 GCA_944322855.1 Candidatus Gastranaerophilales bacterium | reverse complement strand
TCCTCCAAAATGTGTCTTAATAAAAAAATTGCCGTTGGCCACTCTGCCGAGGAAAACAAGACTAAATGTCTTGTTTTGCGAGAGGTAGAACCGGCACAAAAAAACACCCACAAAGAGGTGTTTTTTTTATTAAAATTGCCGTTGGCCACTCTGCCGAGGAAAACAAGACTAAATGTCTTGTTTTACGAGAGGTAGAACCGGCACAAAAAAACACCCACAAAGAGGTGTTTTTTTATTTAAATTGCCGTTGGCCGGAGTCGAACCGGCACGTGGTTGCCCACACAAGATTTTGAGTCTAGCACGTCTACCAATTTCATCACAACGGCAAAATTATTATTAAATTTTCAATTCCTTTGTGATGAAATTGGTAGTTTTAATTGGAATTTTCTCCGCTCCGCTACGGTCAGTTCATCACAACGGCAAAATTATTATTAAATTTTCAATCCCTTTGTGATGAAATTGGTAGTTTTAATTGGAATTTTCTTCGCTCCGCTACGGTCAATTCATCACAACGGCATGTTTTATTTTACCAGAACAATTTTAAATTTCCAGTACCAATTTACAAAAAAAACAAATCAAATTTGTAACATTTTTGTTATATACTTTTCAAATTAGTATTTTAGCGGTTTAATAAATAAAAGTCTGGGTAAAAATAATATATGCGTATTTCAAATTTAACAAACACCTATTATACTGCACCTACATTCAAAAGAGCCCCCAGAGAAGATGTCCAAGTTCCCTGGAACGGCAAGTCTGAGGTAGAAGAATATCCAAAAGCAATACAAGATGCAAAAGATTACTTAGGTATAAAAAATCTTGCATTAATATTGCATCAGTCTTCATTCCCTGTTAAAGACCGGGATTTGTTTATCGGATCTCATATTAATGACAAAGCATTGGAGCTTAATAAATTTCTAAAATTCCATGGCTTCGATTCTATACAACTCGGGCCTCCGGGACTGACGAAGCTTTCTCCTTACCAATCATCTATAAATTCTAAGAATTATCTCTATACTGATTTGGAAAAATTTGCAACTAAAGAATACGCAAATCTTCTTACAGTAAATGAAACTCAAGACGACATTGCTGAAGTTATTAAAAGAGTTAACAAAGACGGTAAATATACTGAAACTTCTGATCAGACAAATTTTAACAAAGCTTTTTACGTTGTAGACAAACTGTATGACAAAGCTTATACAAATCTTCAATCTAAAGTTAAATCAGGCGATGCAGATGCAATAAGACTGAATAAAGAATTTTTGCAATACAAAAAAATACAAAATGGCTGGCTGGAAAGAGACTCTGTGTTTATTCTGCTAAGAAATCTCTTGCGCATGGATGACAATTTCTTTGAATGGCCTGATATGTGCAGAAATCTTTTTGAATATAAAGAAGACAAGAATTCACCGTTTCATGATGAAGCAGTGGATTATTACCGCCATTTGAATAAAAAGTACAAAAAAGAACTTGATATTTATAAATTTAAACAATTTATTATTGATAAACAAGAACACGAATTTCAAAAAGAACATGGCAAATTACCATACAGCACCGATGCAATAATAGGATTCCATATGATGGATTATTATGCCCATAAAGACGCATTTCTTCCCGGGTTCAGAGTCGGTACTCCTTATGGCGGTGACGGTAGAGCAATAGGTAATGGTTCTCAATGGGGAAATAATCAGACATGGGATATTCCGCTTGTTGACCCTAAAAAACTATTTATCAAGGATGAAAACGGTAACATAGTCGGCCTTGGTATAGCAGGCAAACTGGTTAGAGCCAAATTTGAGAAATTACTCGATACATATGAAAATATCAGAATAGATCATGCAATAGGTCTTATTGACCCGTGGATTTACAACAAAAACAGGGTTGAAGTGAAAATCGGTCGTTATCCTGATGAAGATCCTAATGTTCCCGAACATGTCATATACAGAAATGCACATGGCGCAAATATAAGTATGATGCATAAAGACCATGTTTTCGGTTATGACAAAGGATGGGATCACAACATTACAAATCAGATTAATGAAGATATAAAAAACATGCCTGATGTTGATCCTGATGGAGACTATGCCAAAATTATAGATGAAATTTTACTTCCGTTGTTCAAAGAGAAGGGTGTTGATCCTGCTGATATGGCTTGGGAAACACTCGGATGCGATACGCAGAAATTCAGAGAGATTTTTGACAAAAATAGAAACGGAAAATATCTTCCTGAAATTACATCTGCATATGAGTGGCAAATTCAAAAACGGCTTGCTGATCCAAGACATAAAGAAGATACTGTAATATTGGGATGCCATGACCATCCGCCTTTTTCGCATGTATGCGACAATAATTTTTATGCACAAAAAAACTGTCCTAACGGAATATATGAACAAAATTATATTGTTGGCAGTCTTTACCCTGAAAAAACAAATGAACAGCGTGCGCATATTATGGAACAATTAAAATGGGACAGACGTCTAAGAGTCAAATTAAAGTTCGCTGAAATGCTTAGATATGCAGAAAAAATTCAACTCACTTTTATGGATGTTTTTGGTCTCGACAAAGCTTATAACTATGCAGGAACACAGAATCCAAACAATTGGAAATTAAGATTGAAAAAATCCTATAAAGAAGATTATTATAAAGCGCTTGAATGGAAACCTGGAGATCCAAACGTAGATAGCGTTGCACTGAACATGCCTGAAGAATTAAGACGTCCTGTTATATCTAAAATGGTAACAGAAAACAAAAATACTAAAGAAGCACAAAATAACCTTGTTGATAGACTGGCTTATTTTGAGAATATGTTAAAATCACCTGAAAAAGAAGTAGCTGTTGATTAAAAATTAAAAATCTAGACAGCAAATCTGAAATGAACAATATCACCGTCTTGCATTACGTAATCTTTTCCTTCAAGACGAGTCAATCCTTTTTCTTTTGCAGCAGCATAAGAGCCGCAAGAAACAAAGTCATCATAACTTGTTACTTCGGCACGAATAAATCCTTTTTCAAAGTCTGTGTGGATAACTCCAGCAGCTTGTGGAGCTTTTGCTCCTGCAGGAATTGTCCATGCTCTAACCTCTATTTCTCCTGCTGTAAGGAATGTTCTTAAATCAAGCAAATGATAAACAGACTTAATCATTCTTTCAATACCGGAACTTTCAACCCCAAGTGCTGCGAGGTAATCTTTTTTCTCATCTTCTCCGAGTTCAGAAAGTTCAGCTTCAATTTTTGCAGAAATTACAACAACATCAGCATTGTGAGTTTTTGCATAATCTCTAACCTTCTCTACATAAGTATTACCTGAAGCTAGGTCTGATTCTGAAACATTTGCTGCATAAATAACCGGTTTTGTTGTCATTAAATGCATAAACTTAATGAAATGCTGTTCATCCTCGTCAAAATTATCTTTTACATTGATAAATTTGCCATCCTCTAACAATTTTAAAAGCTTTTCAACTACAGCCAGTTCTGCTATTGCTTCTTTGTCACCTGTTTTTGCTACTTTAGACAATCTTTGCTGACGTTTTTCAAGACTTGCCATATCCGCAAGTGCCAGCTCTGTGTTTATTGTTTCAATATCATCAATCGGATCAACTTTGCCTGTTACATGGATTGTATTCGGGTCATCAAAACATCTTACAACTTCTATGATTGCATCGGTTTCTCTTATATTTGCAAGAAATTGGTTTCCAAGTCCCTCGCCTTTACTTGCACCTTTAACCAAACCTGCAATATCAACAAATTCAATTGCTGTAGGAACAATTTTTGCCGCCTTTACCATAGGCTGCAATACCGATAATCTTTCATCAGGTACGCTAACAACACCTATGTTAGGCTCAATTGTGCAAAAAGGATAATTTGCGCTCTGTGCGTTTGCCGTTGAAGTTAATGCGTTAAAAAGTGTTGATTTGCCGACATTCGGCAGTCCTACAATCCCTGCTCTAAGCAATTTTTTGTTCCTTCTCTTTATACTTTCCGATTTTAATGTACAAAAAACACAAAGCTTTTACAATGCGTTAAAATTTATATATGTAAAAAAGAAAAAATTTTTCTATTTCATAAAATAAAATTCCTGTAGCTTTCATAAATTTGTTCCTGCTCAATTCCGATATAGCGCAATGTTGTTTGAGGATTTGAATGGTTAAATATTTTCTGCAGCATAGCGACATCTTTATATTTTTTATAATGATGATATCCGAAAGTTTTTCTCATTGTATGAGTTCCTACTTTTTCTTCCAGCCCTGCCAATTCACAAGCATTTTTTATTATGTGATAAGCAGCATACCTTTCGAGCCTGTTATTAAAAACACTTTCGAATAACGGACTACAAGATTTTTTGTTTTTTGTAAATGTTTCCAGCATTGGTTTCAATTTATTGTTTATTGGAAACTTCTTGTATTTTCCTGTCTTTTTTTCAATGAGACAGATATAACTTTTTCCTCTAACATCACATACATTGAGAGAAAGTATATCAGAAATTCTCAATCCACAATTTGTTCCTATAGTGAATAACAAAAGATTTCTGAAATTTTGTTTTTTTAAAACAGCTTCAACTTTGCGAATGTCTTTCTTTTTTCTGATTGGTTCTACTAATGTCATCTTTTTACCTTTCTGAATTTAATGTGACCAGATAAATAAACACTGAATAGTGCTTAATTAGTCACGTTAAAAAATTAGAAGAATGAAAATGTAAACAAATATTACAAAGAATAAAATATTTCTTTTACATAAGGCAATTTCAAAAATAAAAAATACTTTATATAAGAGTAAGGGAAATCAAAACTTTAAAGGAAGAATTGATAATACATTAAACAATTAAAATTAATACTTACAAATATTAAATAAAAAGATATAAGTTTTATCCATATACTCTCTCTCTTAATATCCTCGTGTTTATTTAATGCTTGACAAAATGCTCAAGCATTTTTTTTGCTCTGTTATTGGATTTTATTTAACAGGGGCAAATATACTCATATCACTGTTAATAATTATAGTGACTTCATCTCCTGTTTTTATAACAGTTGGCCGCCCTTGTGCTCTAATTGAGGTAGGAACAAACTGCAATGCACCGTATTTCCAGGTGCCAGGATAATGAGCCATTCTGGTATAATAAGCAACTTCTGCAAGATCACCGCCTATCATTATTGAGCCGTTTCTATAGATGTAAGCATCCATTGAAAATTCTCGTTTGTCAGGGGTGATAACTTTATATATCTTTATTTTCATTGCTGCATTGATGCCTTCAACTGCTTCAATTACTTCTTCTACTTCACCAAGATATATCGAGTTTTTGGGTATAATGTTAGATTCTCCGACAAATACATCTTCGGGATTTATAAAATACTGTATATCTCCGGCTTTTACGAGAGAAGTCGAAATATCTCTCAGACTTATCGCTTTGAGAAATGCCCCTTTTGCCAGATTTATGGGTTTATAGTTTCTGAGTTCAGTTTCAGAGTTCGCTGTTGATTGGAACATCACAACTGACAAAAACATTATCATTATGTAAATTATAAACTTTTTCATACATTTATTTTAATTAATTTTCTGGATTTTTCAATTAGTTTTTTATAGAATTAAGGCACATGCAAGTAGAATTAGAAAGAGTTGTTTTATGTTAGATATCAAAATCATCAGAGAAAATCCTGATAAAGTTAATGAACTTTTGAAAAGAAGAAATCCTGATCTCAGTATTGACGGTGTGTTAGAAATTGATGTTGAAAGAAGAAAAGTTCAAACCCAAGCTGATGAATTGAGAGCAAAGAGAAAATCGGAGTCTCAAAAAATCGGTATGATGAAAAAAAATGGTGAAAATACCGATGCTATTCAAGAAGAAGTAAGAAAACTCGGCGACGAAATAAAACAACTTGAAGAAAAAGAGCTTGAACTCAATGAAAAACAGAAAAATCTGCTTTTGAGTATTCCTAATATGCCTTGCGAAACCTCACCAATCGGTGCTGATGATTCTTTTAATGTTGTTAAAAAAGTTGTAGGAGAAGTGGTAAAACCGTCTTTCGAACAGAAACCGCACTGGGATTTGACTGTGGAAAAAAATCTCGTTGATTTTGAAAGAGGGGTAAAGATTTCTCAATCCAGATTTTACATTTACAAAGGAAAAGGGGCTCGACTCGAAAGAGCTATTATTAACTTTTTCCTTGATGTTCATACAACAAAACATGGCTATGAAGAAATTTTGCCTCCTGTCCTTGTGAACGGCGCTGCTATGACAGGTACAGGACAGCTGCCAAAGTTTAAAGAAGATATGTATAAGTGTGTTGATGAAGATTTGTACCTCATTCCTACTGCAGAGGTACCGGTTACAAATATTTATTGTAACGAAATACTTTCAGAAGATGACCTGCCAAAATGTATGACGGCTTATACACCTTGTTTCAGAAGAGAAGCAGGCTCTGCAGGTAAAGATACCAGGGGCTTGATTAGAGTGCATCAGTTTAACAAAGTTGAACTTGTTAAATTGACAACCCCGGAACAAGCACCGGAAGAACATGAAAAACTTACACGAGATGCAGAAGAAATGTTGGAAATGCTCAATCTTCCATATAGAAGGGTAGAACTAAGTACAGGTGATATAGGATTTTCTGCAAGAAAATGCTATGATCTTGAAGTATGGATGCCTTCATACAATGATTATAAAGAGATTTCTAGCTGTTCAGTCTTTGGCGATTTCCAAGCCCGTCGTGCAGGTTTGAAATACAGAAGCAAAGAAACAGGAAAAGTTAACTATTGTTATACAATGAACGGTTCCGGGCTG
Organism: Candidatus Gastranaerophilales bacterium; assembly: GCA_944322855.1. Taxonomy (GTDB): domain Bacteria; phylum Cyanobacteriota; class Vampirovibrionia; order Gastranaerophilales; family Gastranaerophilaceae; genus Limenecus. The sequence continues at coordinate 62,979 of CALUQG010000009.1, read as the reverse complement.
GCTGTAGGAAGAACTTTTGCAGCTATTGTTGAAAACTTCCAGCAAGAAGACGGAACTATCCTTATTCCTGAAGTTCTTCAAAAATATACAGGCTTTGACAGAATATAGGTTTTTTATAGTGAAAAAACTTAAGAAAGGCTATTTTATTACATTTGAAGGCGCAGACGGTTGCGGCAAGACCACACAATCCAGGCTTGTTCAAAAATATATAGAAGATTGCGGTTATGATGTGATTTGGACAAGAGAACCGGGTTCTGCCGGTCTTGGTCAGAAAATAAGAGAGCTTCTTTTACATTACGATGGAGATGTTGCGCCTATGTGTGAGGCTTTTCTTTTTCTTGCTGACAGGGCTCAGCATATAGAACATTTGATTAAACCTGCGGTGGCTCAAGGAAAAATTGTTGTCTGTGACAGACATACCGATTCAACTATTGCATATCAGGGCTATGGACGTGGAGAAGATATCAATCAGTTAAAATATTTGAATAATCTTGCTACGGGCGACATAAAACCTGATTTAACTTTTGTGTTTGATGTCTCTACTGATGTTGCTCAGAAAAGAGTAGGCAGCGAAAAAGATAGAATGGAAGCAGCCGGTGTGGAATTCCATAAAAAAGTCCGGGACGGATATCTAGAAATTGCTAAAAACGACCCCACAAGAGTAAAGATAGTGAATGCTGATAACAATATTGAAAAGGTATTTGAAGATACCAAAACAATTCTTGATAATTTTTTAAATCAGTAAGAAAAATATTTATCAAAATCTACATCATCAAAACTGCATAAAAGCAGATAAACCTCGTCTTCTTCATCCATCCTTTGAAAATTGTACTCATTGAACTTCCATATCTTTGGGTTTATCCCTTTGACCTGAACAATCCCTTTGTCAAAAAGTATTTTTAGCTTTTTCTTAACTGTCTCAAGCGGCATATTCAAATGACGGCTAAGCTCGACAGCTGTAATGCCGTCTTCGTGGCTGCACTTTTCAGGAGTCAGAAACATTAGTTCCAAACCTACTTCTTTTAATTCTTTATCTTCTAGCTCGATATCATACATATCCATAATCATATACTACGTTAAGACTTGTTTATTATCTTCATTCACATGCTGTATATCGACAGCTTTTAGCTAAACTTTAATTTTTATTTCTAATCAATAATCAAAATAAAGCAAAAAAAAAGCTCTAATTTAACTTAGAGCAATACTTTTAATAGGAAGGGAAGGTTAGGAAGTTAGGTAGGTTAGTGTTTGATAGTGTGAAAGTCTCGTCTTATTCGAAATTATTTATTTGTTTTCTCGATTTTGTTTATTTAATGCTTACATATATATAAAGTATATACAAAATTAAAAATTGCAGACATGAGTATATACTGTTACATTTCTTTACAAATGAAACTTATTAACACTATGATGTATTTTGCTAACTTTTTATTGTTTTTTAGATTCTAAGTATTTTCTTGCTTCATCAGACATTATGTATTTTACATATCTGGACATAGAAAGCTTTTTGTCTATTGGTTCAGACAGATTGCTGTATGATATGTTATAAAGATTCTTATAAAACTCTTCTTTAGGTATACTAATTAGTTCATCATTTTCGCTTTCAGGATCTTTTAGGTAGACATTTTTTTCATCATATTTAACAAATTGACTCGCATGTCCTGATGCTCCATTCAAATCTGTGTATAAAGAAACTGTTATAACATTATTGGGGTTGTCAAAATATTTCTTTAACGTATTTTCATCCATTTTTCCGATTATTGCTTTGTTGTCAATCATAATTAGATTATCGTCATTTACTCTTTGTATTTGAGTTGCTTTTTTTCCTGTCAGAAGTTCTAATGCATTTCTTGTTCTTCCTCCATATAACATCATGCCAGGACTATATGAACCCACGTAATCTAAGCTGTATGGATTTCTTGAATCAGTATTTTCTGCACATTCTGTTCTGTATTTTTCAACAGCAAGTTCAATGGCTACTACATCTTTATCTCCAAAGGCATACGTACCTTTTTTAACTGCTGCATTTATTTCTTCTTCTGTTATTGTATAAACCTTATTTGCTCCTTTTAAACTAATTGTTATGTTTCCATTTTCCTCAAGTTTTATTATTTCTTTTAACAGTTCTTTTCCTTTTTGCGATGAGTTTATGGACATTAGTGATGCAAGTAACCAGCAATCCCCCTGTTTGCCTTGGCTGAAAGACTCTATTATTCCGTCTGGTTTTTGTTTTGAAAATTCTTTTTTCTTTGCATCAGGATCGAATTGTTCAAAATTCTTTGTTGTATCGTTCCATCGGTAGTATTTTTGGGTTGAGTAATTCATGTATATACCAGGCTCAGAAGTTGGTGCAATATTTGATCTTATTGCTTTATACTCTTTTTCTGACATTTCTTTATTATTGCTTGCATAATATTTGTTGTTCTTTTTGTAGTCTCCATATTGGCTTACATCTTGGATTTCTGACTTTACAAAGTCTTTTTTTTCGCTATCCCATTGGTAGTAGCTATTAGAGTTTTTGTCGAAATATATACCTCTTCTTCTCGTTGATTCCAGTCCTTTTATATCGCACATATAGTTTCTTATTTGAGATTCATCTTTCATTTTTGCCCCATAGGCAGTTCTAAAGATTCTTTCTCCTTTTCTGTTTAAATAGCTCGATTCTCCTTTGTAGCTTACTAATGTACCACTTTCTGTTTTGTATGAACCGTTTGGGTATATTTCAACTGCATTAATGAGTAGCATAAAAGTTTTTTTATTGTTATCCCATTTATAATAAGTTTTGTCTTTTTCGTTGTAATATATATCCGAGTTAACAGAACTTTTGTAACCCAGTTCTTTTGCCACTGTGTTTTTGTCTTTGGGTTTTTCTTTTTCTTCTATTATTTTATTTCCCCAGATTGCTATTTTGTTTGAGTTATTGGGCGTTGTTGTATATCCCTCATTTTTTGAGAGTTCATTTGTTGTAAAGAATTTTATTTCTAAATCACCCATAGTAATACTCTTACTCATCTGCTCATATATTTATTAAGTTTTTTTTGTGTAGTAAATTTCAAATATAAATATTTTATTTACAAAGTTAACAATTCTAATTATTAACTTTTGTTAATAAAGTATATACTGTACACTTAAAAGCATTTTTTTTAATATACTTGACTTTCCGTCGAAAAAAGTATAAACTTTTAAAAAATTTGTATATACTAAATAAAAAAATTTTCATTAAACTAGCAAAAAAAATTTTCTTTGTGTTTTAAAGCATGATGAAATACACGAAGAAGAATAAAACAGAAAACACGGAGAGTGTAATATGACAGATTTGAATAATAAATTGAATTTGAATAATGTGCGCAGTGCTTCTTATGCACCGAATTTGAAAAGCGAAGAAGAGCCGAAGCCGCAAATTACTTTTGAAGGTAATTCTTCCGAAACAATAGAAGACGGAACCAAAGCTGCTGAATCTTACGGCCGTGTACTTGTAAAACAAGCCGGAAAAATTGATAATCCTGAAATGGTACAATGTGTCAAAGATTCTGTAGATGCATTTTTGAATAATCCCAAGCTTGCTGCAGCAGCTGTAAAAAGCGGTGATGATGCTTATGAGCTTTTACTAGCTCAAGGTGCAAATGATGCTTATGAAAAGGCATGCTGCGGAGCAAGTGCAGCTTTTAATGAAAGAATTCGTTAAACAAATATAAAATATATAGTTCGTTTTTCTCTGTTATAGTATAATTTCCTTATGGAAAGTATTGATAAAGAGTTGTCATTTAATAACATTTCGGTAATTTATAACAAAGATGTTGAAGAATCTTTGAAAGTTGCTAAATACACAGCCGGTGTTCTGAAAGCCAGAGGTTTAAATGCAAATGAAATAAAATCAGATTGTTTTGACGAACATGCTGATTTTGCAATAACAGTTGGTGGAGACGGTACACTGCTAAAGGCTTCAAGATATTATGCGCCTAAAAATGTCCCTATACTCGGTATTAATTTGGGCAGACTTGGTTTTTTGGCACAGGTAAACCCTGATGAAATTGTTTTATCAGTTGACAGATTGCTTGAGGGTAAATATAGAATTGACGACAGAATGATGTTATCAGCCTTTGGTGGAAACCTTCTTGCATTGAATGATATCGTAATTAAAGGTGATACTTTTTCCAGAACATCAAAACTATTTTTATCAATTAACGGCAGAGTTGTTTGTGATTATCTTGCAGACGGAATAATAATATCCACTCCTACAGGTTCAACCGCTTATACTCTTTCAGCCGGCGGCCCTGTTCTCGCACCTGATTTAAATGCTGTTGTAATTGTTCCGATTTGTCCTCATACACTGACTTCAAGACCTCTTGTTATACCTGCTGATGAGGAGATTACAATTGCCAGTTGTAAAACGTGCAATAAACTGAAACTGTCAGCTGATGGTCAGGATACAATTGATATAAACGGCGAAGATACAGTAGTCATAAAAAAGAGCAGTATAAGAGCGAAGCTCGTTATACTCGAAAAAGAAAACAGTGATTTTTATTCTGTTCTCAGAAGAAAATTGCAGTGGGGGGTTGCTCCGGAGCGTTGATATGATAAAGACTCTTTCTATAAAAGATTTTATTATAATTGATGATTTAAAGCTGGAATTTGATAAAGGCTTTAATGTTATAACAGGCGAAACAGGTGCCGGAAAAAGTATTATTATCAATGCAATTGATTTGGCATTTGGTGCCAGAGCCAGCAAGGAAGTTATCAAGTCAGACAAAAACAGAGCAATGATTGAGCTTTCTCTCTGTATTGATGATAAATTTCCAAAATCATTTTTTGAAAATAACGGTATTGAAAATTTTGGTGATGAACTTGTTGTTACAAGAGAAATAGCCGAAAACAGCAGTCGTTCAAGGATTAACGGAACACTTGTCACTCAAGACATCATTAAATCGTTAAGAGAAATGGTTATTGATATCAGCAACCAACATATGACTTATACCTATATTCAGCCAAAATATCATATTACATTGTTAGACAGCTATGGTGATAACTCACATCAAAACCTTCTCTGTTCTTATAAAGATACTTTTGATGAGTATAAAAATGTGCTGAGTAGACTTCAAACTGTAAAAGATGTGTCGATGAAATCACAGCAGCAGGTAGAATTTTTAAAATTCCAGATTGATGAAATAGAAGCTGCACAAATTGAAGATATAGAAGAAGACAACAAACTTGAAAATGAACTAAACATATTATCAAATGTTGAAAGGCTCAAAGAACTGACATATTCAGCATATTGGACACTGTATGGTGATGACGGGTGCATCCTTGATGCTATAGGGAAAGTTAAAACTAATATTTCCAAAGCTGCTGAAATGGATAATGCACTTGGAGATTATGAAACGGAAATAATAAATGCTCAAGAGAGTTTGAGAGAAATTTCTTCATCATTGAGAAATTATTCAGAGGCTCTGGAATTGGATGAACAGCGTCTTGATGAGGTTCAGCAAAGAATAGACGTACTCGAAAAAATAAAAAGAAAATACGGAAACACACTCGAACAGGTGCTTGAAAACTATGAAAATTTCCAAAACGAGTACAATTCAATTGAGTTTTCTCAGGAAGAGATTGAACGACTTGAACTTAGAAAAACAGAATTGGAACAATTGCTTGCAGAAATGGCTGATGAGCTTTCTGTATCAAGAAAAAATATAGGAAAAACTCTGGGTGAATTGATAACAAAAGAGCTGGAGCATCTTGATATGCCGAAAGTCCGTTTTGAAATAAGTATAAAACCTTGCGAATACAATCAATACGGATGTGATGATATTGAGTTTTTGATATCAACAAATATTTCCGAAGAACCGAAACCTTTGGCTAAAATAGCATCCGGAGGTGAAATTTCCCGTGTTATGCTAGCTATAAAAGCTATATTTGCTCAGACTGACAACATAGACACTATAATTTTTGATGAAATAGATACAGGTATATCAGGCAATGCCTGTCAGGCTGTTGCTCAAACTATTACAAGGCTTGCCAAGTCTCATCAGATTATTTCTATTACACATCAGCCTATTATTGCTGCAAAATCCGACAGACATTTTTATGTAGCAAAAACTCAGGATGAGAAAACAAATGTTAAAGTATACACCCTTGATGAAAAGAATAAAGTAAAAGCTATAGCTGTGCTGGCAGCAGGCGAAATTAACGAAGATTCACTTAATTTTGCAAAACAACTTATATACAATTAATAAAAATAGTTGTATAATTTTTTTAATTATTACTGCATTATATGATACTGAGGGTTTGAAAATTATGAAGATGGAATATCTCGTTTATATGTATATTGTTGCTGCGATTGCTTATGCAGGCATGAAACTTTTCCATATACATTTGAGAGTTCTTGATAGCTTTTTCATAATGTTTTGCGGATTGTGTGTAATTTTGTCTCTTGTTTCTATAGTCAAAATACTTGCTGACAATAAAGATTAGATTTTGACAAAAAATATAAAAAAAGTTGTATAATTGCTTTATGCTTATACAATACATTGCAGAATATTTAGAATATTTGCAGGCAGAAAGAGGCCTGGCGCAAAATACAATCGATGCTTACAGAAGAGATTTGACGGATTTTTGCGATTATTTGTGTACGACATATAGTATAGATGACTTTGAGAGTATTAAAAGAATTTATATAAATTCTTTTATAAAAGAACTTCATGACAAGAATTACAGCATGACAAGCGTTACGAGGAAGATTGCAGCAATCAGAGGCTGGTTTAGATGGCTTTTTTCAATAGATGTTATTTCTCAAGATCCGAGTTTGGGAGTGGAATTACCGAAACTGACTAAAAGACTGCCCAAAGTGATGTCTGTTTCCGAGATAGAAACAATATTAAAAAATAATCTTACAACTATCGAAACAGCAGTATTGGAACTTTTATACGGAGCAGGGCTTAGGGTCTCGGAACTTGCAGGTTTAGAATTAAACAATATAGAACTAAAAGCAAGGTATGTCAGATGTATTGGAAAAGGATCTAAGGAGCGCATTATCCCTATAGGTGAAAAAGCACAAAAAGCAGTTTTAAAATACTTGAAGGAAAGAGAGCTTATTGTTAAACGCTGCCGGCTTGAGACAAAACAGCTTTTCTTAAAAGAAAACGGACATCCGGTGACACGTCAGGATGTTTATGTTTTTATTAGAAAGCAGGGAGAATTGCTGAAAAAGCATATATCTCCACACACTTTGAGACACAGCTTTGCTACTCATATGCTCGAAAACGGTGCCGATTTAAGAGTCGTTCAGGAATTGCTGGGGCACAGTGATGTCTCTACAACCCAATTGTATACGCATGTCAGCAAAAAACGACTAAAAGAGGTTTACTTTTCAATTAATAATTAACAGAATAGAAATATGAAATTAAAAGAAATATATTCAAATCCCAATAAGCCTGTAATCTCTTATGAGGTATTTCCTCCCAAAGAGGATACTGATGGCGAAAAGATAGAAGCACTATTTGTTGAACTCAATAAACTAAAAAATTACAATCCTTCGTTGATTTCAGTTACATACGGCGCAGGCGGCTCTAATCAAAATGAATCTGTTGAGATAATTAAACGTATAAAAAACAATCTTCATATTACTCCTATGCCGCATTTTACGTGTGTTTCAACGAGTGAAAAAGATATAAAAAAATACCTTGCAACTCTGGATAATCTAGGTATTGAAAATATTCTTGCATTGAGGGGGGACATACCGGCGGATGGCAATATATGCCACGATTTCAGATACGCATCAGAACTGGTTGCGTATATAAAAAAAGTGAGTTCTCTTTCTATTGCGGTTGCCGGTTATCCTGAAGGGCATAAAGAGGCAATTTCGTTAAAAGATGACGTTGAATTTTTAAAACAAAAGGTAGAGCTGGGCGCTGATGTAATATATACACAACTGTTTTTTGATAACAGCTTTTTCTTTTCATTTGTGGAAAAATGCAAATTAACAGGTATTTCTGTACCAGTAATTCCCGGTATTCTCCCTGTTACGGGATATAAACAGCTTGAGAAGATGGCTCAAATGTGCAAGGTAAAAATTCCTGCTAAAATGACAGAAACATTGCAAAAACATTCTGAAGACAAAGATTATATCAAACAATACGGTATTGAATATGCTTCAAAACAGTGCGAAGAGTTGTTGTCAAACGGTGTGAAAGGTCTCCATTTTTATACACTTAATAAGGCTTATTCTGTATCCGGTATTTTATCAAATTTAAACATTCAGGAGAAATATAATGAAAATAATATCTGAAAATCTTCATATTATATCTAAAGCAACAAAAGAAGCTGTTTTAAATAGAGATGAAAAATATATAAAAGCTCTTTTGCAACGTCAAATTCAAACAAATCCTGATTGGATAGATTTGAATATCGGCCCTGCAAAAGGAGCCTTTTCCGGTGCAATGAAATGGCTTGTTGATATAGTGAAGGACATGACTGATATCCCGATTTCTTTTGACAGTACTAATACCGAAGAAATTTCTACAGGGCTCGCAAATATACTTAAACCTCAGGAATGTATTATAAACAGCACAAGTGCTGATTATGAAAGATTAAACAAAATATCTGATTTAGCGTCAAACTATGGATGTTCTCTTATAGCACTGACTATGAATGCTGAAATAGGTATTCCTAAAGACTCTGACAAAAGACTTGAACTTGCTTTTGAGATTATAGAGGTTACGACAGAAAAAGGCATTGACAACAACAAAATTTATTTTGATCCGCTAATTTTGCCGGTTTGCGTAGATCAGTCTCAAGCTGTTGAGGCTTTGAATACAATCAGAATGCTGAAAGAAAGCTTTGAGCCGCAGATAAATACAACAATAGGTCTTTCAAATGTATCCAACGGCTGTCCTAAGGAACTTCGAGGTTTAATTAACAGAGTGTTTATGGTTCTGGCTATGGGCTGCGGTCTGGATAGCGCAATTGCTGATTCTTTTGACAGTGAGCTTTTACGCTTAAATTCAGTTATAGAAAATCAACAGCCGAAAACTGATTATGATAATCTTTATATCTCTTTATTTAATATGATGCAGAATTTTGAAGATATTGAAACAATCAAATATGATAAAAATAATGAAGAACAGGTTAAACTTTTTAAAACTGCAGAAATTTTGCTTAACAAAAAAGTTTATACAAACAGTTTTCTTGAAATATAACTTTAGACCAGACAAATTGTTAAATAAAAGCTGTCTTTAGAGCAACAAGATCCTCATAGGCCGCTCCGGCTTCTGCGAGCTCTTCTGCCGTTATACCGAAGAGCGAAATTATATCTTTTGTATCTTCGCCGTAATTTTTTGCTTTGATATTACTGATTACCATATTTATAGCTTCTGAACGTGAAAAAGCAGGCGGCAATTTGCTACCGCCTGTTTTTATGCAACTGTGAAAATTTCTCTTTTTTGCTTTACCCATATTTATACATGAACAGCTTTTAAGTATTCATCCATTGCTTTAGCTGCACGTTTTCCAGCGCCCATTGCATTAATGGCATTTGATTCACCTGTCGGAGCGACATCTCCGCCGGCATAAACACCGGGTATAGAAGTTTCTCCCGTTTCTTCATTTACAATAATATAACCACGGTTGTTTGTTTCCAAATCAAGGCCTTCTTTTTCAGCTGATTTTTGAATAATCGGGTTCGGGCCTGTTCCGAGTGCAACAATAACAGCGTCAAGTTCAATTGTTTCAGATTTTCCTGTCGGGACAGGTCTTCTTCTTCCTGATGCATCCGGTTCCCCAAGTTCCATCAAGTCAAATTTCATAGCTTTTACATAGCCGTCTTCACCAATAATCTCTGATGGAGCGTGTAAGAACTTAAATACAACGCCTTCTTCTTTTGCGTGTCTGATTTCCTCAAGACGGGCAGGAAGTTCTGCTTCAGTTCTTCTGTACGCAATAAATACATCTTTGTATCCGACTCTGACTGCGGTTCTTGCTGCATCCATTGCAACATTGCCTCCGCCTATGATTGCAACCTTTTGACCTACTTTAAGCGGTGTTGGTGTAGCTGCTTCATTTGCATGCATAAGATTTACACGTGTCAAAAATTCGTTAGCACTGTATACACCGTTAAGATTTTCACCGGGGATGTGCATCATTTTGGGTAAACCGGCTCCGGAACATAGGAATATTGCATCAAATCCATCTTCTTTAAGCTGATTAATAGTAATTGATTTTCCTACAATGACGTTTTTCTCAAATTTTACCCCAATATTTTTCAGACCGGTAATTTCTCTATCAAGAACTGTTCTTGGGAGCCTGAACGGAGGAATTCCGTATCTCAATACACCGCCGAGTTCATGGAGAGCTTCAAAAACAGTAACATCATATCCTGCTTTTCTTAAATCAGCTGCAGCAGTAATACCGGCACAACCAGAGCCGACAATTGCAACTTTTTTACCGTTGTCTTTTATTTCACCGATTTTTGCGTTTGTTTTATCGCCAACATACCTTTCCAGTGCACCGATTGCAACAGGTTTTCCTTTGATACCCAAAACACAGTTGCCTTCACATTGCCTTTCCTGAGGGCATACACGGCCGCAAACTGACGGAAGCATGCTGGTTTGACGTATAATGTCCCCTGCTTTTTCGATATCATTTTCTTTTATAGCAGCGATGAAATCGGGTATCTGTATATTAACAGGACATCCTTTTACGCATTTTGCATTTTTACAGTGAAGACATCTTGATGCTTCAAGTGATGCCTGTTCATCTGTAAAATTGCTTTCTACTGCGTCAAAATTTGTTCTTCTTATTTGAGGATCCTGTTCTACAGGATGCTGTCTTTCAACTTTATCCATTAATTTTCTCCATATAAATTATCCATAATTCACTTTAAATTATAATATAAAATTTGCTGTGTAGCTAACTTATTAACCAGAACTTTATATAATATGTAAACATAATATTTTTTCTGATATTATTATTGTATGAGCAAAGTCGTTTTGTCAGGAATGGATTTAGATGAATTAACAAAGTTCACCGATTCAATCGGTGAATCAAAATATCGTGCAAAACAAATTCATAATTGGATTTATTTAAAATCTGTTTCATCAGTTGATGAAATGACAGACATCTCTAAAAAAACAAGAGAAACTATAAATGAAATTGCTCAGGTTACAGATGTAAAAATAAAAAATAAACAGGTTAGCACTGATGGAACAATCAAATATTTGATAGAATTTCCCGACGGAAATTGTGTAGAAACAGTTCTTATGCGTTTTGACAACAGGGCTAATCTCACTGCCTGTGTAAGTTCACAGGTCGGATGTGCTTGCAATTGCAAGTTTTGTGCAACAGCAAAACTCGGATTTATCAGGAATTTAACACCTGTCGAAATTATTGAACAGGTGTTGACAATCCAAAGAGATACGGGGCTGAAAGTTACCAATATTGTATTTATGGGACAGGGTGAACCATTGCTTAACCTTGACAATGTGCTTAAAGCAATAGATTTGTTTAATAAAGAATTTGTAATTGGTATAAGACGTTTGACTGTATCTACATGCGGCATTATTCCTCAAATCAAAAAACTTGCTGATATCGATTTTCAACCTACGCTTGCAGTGTCATTACATGCTCCGTATCATGAGCTTAGAGAAGAGCTTATGCCTGTTGAAAAGAAATATCAGATAGACGATCTTATGAAAACTTTGAAAGAGTACGTTGGTGAAACAGGAAGGCGCATTACTATAGAATATACGCTGATAAAAGGCTTTAATGATTCTATCGATTGTGCTAAAGCTCTTGCAAAACTCTTAATCGATTTAAAGGCAAATATTAATTTGATAATTTATAATCCGAATGACGTTGATACTTTTGAAAAACCTGAAAAAACAGCTATTCAAAAGTTTAAATACATATTGGAACAATCAGGGAAAAAAGTTACAATAAGACTTGAGCGCGGTTCAGATATAGATGCAGCCTGCGGTCAGCTAAGCAATAAATACAAAATGAAAGAATAGTTCATGCCTGTTATGAAAATTTCACCAATTTATCAAAATTTATCCTACAGAAAAAATAACAATAAAAATAACACTGCATACATTTTAAATAATATATCTAAAGATAGTGTAAGCTTTGGATCTACAAAAAATATTGTACAGATGAATCTTGAAGAGCTGGATGAGGTTATAGAAAAAGATGTAATTCCTGCTATGCAAAAGAGCAAAGATTTTTGGATTGCTATAGGGAAAATTGGATATAATGCACAGGAAACTTTAAAAGTCTTTTCAGAAGAAGAAAAATCACTAATGTTTCACAAATTGAAACTTCAAGATAAAGGTAATAATGAAATTGTGAAAAAATACAGGAGATATATAAATTGTGCCTATGACTATAATAACAATTTCAGGCAGTTAAAATCTTTAAAAAAAATGGCAGAACTTCCTATTTATGCTAAACCTGAAATTCTTGAGAGTATTTCTTCTGCAGAAAAACTTTATACCCCAACAATACAAACGGATAGTATACTTGCTCTTGAAAAATCTTTTGACATAGCATATGAAACACTAAGCAATAAATTGGACAGAATTAATCTATCTAATACAAATATAGAGCTGTATAAAAGAAGAGAAAATTTAAAAGAACAGCTTTCTGAGGCTCAATATTTTATGCTTGTTTCTCCATACGGTGACTCAGCAAAAATCATTGAAAAAAGGAATGAAATAAAGAAAAATATCAACAGCAACAATGTGCCTTTATATGATGCATTAAAAGATATTGAAAATTTAAGATTAAAAGCAGATAAAATTGCAGAATCATCCGATTTCTTTAATCAAAATATAAAGGATATGAATACTTTTATTCAAAAAAATGAAAAAAATCCATTGTCATTAAATTCCGATGATATAAAATCAGAATATTCTAAAATCAAAAATAACTGTAATATTATTTTTGATAATACGGTTAAAGAGTTAGAAACTAATTGCGAAAAACATTATGCAAATTTGGATAAAATAGTTGACATTGCGAAAATATACAGACTTATAAAAAAACAAAAAGAAGCAAATATCCGGATACAAAACAGAATTAATAAAATAAAACAGGACTACATAACAAAACAGAATGAAGAATTTATGAAAAATAATGGAGAATAATCCCAGTTTTACATTTTACAAAATTGCAAAATTTCTATTGTAATCTTCTGAAGTTCTACTATTTTTAAGTTTTTCAATTCTCTTTTTAATTTTTTCACTGTGATGAGAATGAGGCTTTCTATCCAGAAAAGTTCTGTAGTAGTGAATAGCTCTTGATTTGTTAGACATTTTGTCAAAACAGATTGCCAGTCCGAGATATGCTTTGTGGAAATCCGGATTAACTTTTAATATTTGTGAAAATACAGAACCTGCAGCCTTAAATTCTCCCAAATTCATATAGAGTGCCGACAAATGGTTATATGCAGGGATAAAATCAGGATTTTTTTCAATAATTGTGTGGTATATCAGCAGAGCCATGTCATACTCTTCGATAAATTCATGAGCAACAGCAAGCTGCAATTGTGCATTGATATTTGTTCTATCAAGCGATATTGTATGGTGGAAACATTTTATTGCTTCGCAAAAACTTCCCGTCATAAGATAACATAGGCCTAGTTCATAATGTATTTGGGATGTAAAAGAAGAAAGCTTTTTAGCTTTTTCTAAAGCATTTATTGCTTTTTCGTATTCATTTTGAGATTTGTATGAAATCCCTAGCCCCAAATATGCTCTATAATTGTCTCTTTCTAAAAAGATAGAATTAAGATAATGCTTTATAGACTCTTTAAAATGGTTTGCAAGGCGCAGCGCATCAGCTTTTATAAATAATCTGTAAGCCGGTGTGGTTATATAATTTCTTGCTTTAACAGTCAAACCTTCAAGTCCCTGTACTGTGCTTTTATACTTTATCCCCAAAATTGCTCCCTGATAAAATTAACATTTACTTTTATATTTTAAAAATATTTTGTTTAAATGTTATTAATCTCAAGATTTAATTATCTAACCCATGTGGTTAATTTCTTGTTGGATTTTCAGTATAATTGTACTGTTAGACTGTATAATACTTTTAAATATGGCAGGTAGACAGGCATGACCGATATATTAGCAAAGAATTTAAGTTTTATAAAAAAATATAATAATTCGCTTTGCGAAAAAATACTTGCTGTAGATACAATTACAAAAGATATACAGCTAAACACTAATCTTGCAGGTGAATACAACATTCTAATAGACGGAATGGCTGTACATTCTGTTGCCGGAGCACAGTCAGAAGCAAAAGAAATTGTAAAAAATATTCCTCACAATTCAAGAAACTCAATTCACGTTATATATGGATTGGGACTCGGGTACTTATATGATGAATTTGTACAAAATAATTCAGGCTCAATAATTGTCTATGAACCAAACATAGAATTGTTGAGAATGGTTCTTGAAATTGTTGATTTTTCTGAGTCATTCTCAAAAGAAAACTCTTATTTTGTTTCTGATTATACAGAGTACCGTTCAGTATTTGAACATGTTTTGAGGTATCGTTCAAGAGTTTCTCTTTCAGTGCTTGATTTTTACAAAATTCATTATAAAGAAGATTTTGAGTTTTTTAAAAAAGAAGTTTTTCGATTATTTTCAATGTATGATCAAAACTATTCTTTTCAGGTTAATAGAATTGTTTCTTTTTTAAAGCATACAGCATACAATATGGATAAAAAACTTGAATGTCCGATGTTGACGGATTATAAGGACTTGTTGAAAGATAAACCGGCTGTTATTGTATCGGCAGGGCCGTCACTTGCAAAGAACATCGATGTTTTGAAAAAATGCAGGGATGAAGTCTATATCTTTTGTGTTGGAACAGCTTTAAAAACACTGCTGAAAAATGGCATAATTCCTGATTTTTTACATGTAATCGAAACCTTGAACACTGTTGTTCATTATAATGTACCTGAAACAAAAGATATGATACTTGTTTGTGAGCCTTATACAAACAGTACTATTTTTGATTTTCCTTTCAGAAAAATATTTGTTACAGCCTCTCAAGAAACTGACGCCGGCAGATGGTTTATGGATATGGCAGGAAAAGAGCCTGTTGAATTTGAAACTAAAGGAACGGTTTCATACCATGCTCTTTATAGTGCAATGTACCTGGGATGTAATCCGATTATATTAATAGGGCAGGATCTGGCATACTCTGATGGAAATTGCTATGCAAAAGGCTCTGCATTTGAAGATTTGCAGTGTATATTTGATGAGAAATTAAATAAATATAGAATTTATCCTAAAAACTTTGAAAAATATCGTGATGCATATTATGCTCCGTTGACCAATTTGAGTAATGAAGAAAAAGATGCACTGTTAAATAAAGCATTGCAAAAATTTAATGCAGAACTGGTTACAGTTGACGGACAGGATGGTAAAAAATTGCCGACATCTGCTGCATATTCTCTGTTTATAGAATATATTAAAGAATTTGCAAAAAAATATAACAATGAAAAAAAACTGCTGAATTGTTCAACCGGCGGTGCGCAAATTGATGGTTTTGAAAACACAACTTTGGAGAATGCTCTTTCAATGCATTGCAGCGGAGTTATTGACAAAGAACAGGTATTGAAATGTGATGACTTTAAAGCAGATATTAATATTAATCAGGCTAAAGATAATATAAAGCGTGAAATCTCTTTAATGCAGACTTTGCTTCCAATATATAAAGACGGGTATAAGTTTATAGAAAGAACCCAAAAAGAATTAAATCTTCGTAAAACTTATACACAGGATGCTAAAAAGAACATGTCGAAAGCTTCTGAACTGTATGTACAATTGACAAACAGAATAACATCACAGAGCAAACTTTTAAGAATGCTTTCTCTCAAGGAACATAGCGAAATAGCTTATTTGATGAAAGAAAATACTCTTGGAAGCAATTTAGATTTTGAAACAGCATCTGAATTTTGTGAAGCATTTGTTGAGTACTACACAAAGGTTGAAAAAAAATTCAGATGGTTCATATACGTTTTAGGTTTGGTAGTAGAAAATTTGGAAAAAATCAACAATGAAAGCAGTAGTACAAAGAGTTAAAAATGCATCTGTCGAAATAGATGGAAAAATCTATTCTTCAATAAATCAAGGCATGCTCGTTTTATTTTGCGTTGAAAAAGGTGATACGGAAGATAAAATTGACTGGATGGCAAAAAAAATGTTATCAATGCGTATATTTGAAGATGAAAATGAGAAAATGAATTTTTCTGTAGAGGACATAAAAGGTGAAATTCTTGTGGTTTCACAGTTTACGCTTGCTGCAGATTGCAAAAAAGGAACAAGACCGGGTTTTGATAATGCTGAAAAACCGCAGATAGCCCGAGAAATGTATGAAAAATTTGTTAATAAGCTAAAGGAGTCGAAATTAAAAGTAGAAACCGGTGTATTTGCTGCAATGATGCAGATTTCACTATGTAACGACGGGCCTGTTACCTTTGTTCTAACCAAATAATAGTATGATTATTTGCAAAAAAGCTTGCCATATATTATATTTGCATTTAAAATATTAAAAGATATCACAATTTGTAATTATTATTTAAAATTAAAATGTCGAGGAGCTAAAAGTTAAATAGCCTTTCTCCTTTTTACTTCAAAAGGATTGTTAAAAATGTATGTAAATAAGTGTACCAAATGTGGAGCGGAATTTGAAACAAAGAACCCTAAAAGAGTGATTTGTCCTAATTGTTTATACCCCGATAAAAAAATGTCACTGGATAGTGATGATTCATCACAGCCAAAAGAACAATCATCACATGATGGATATTCCGGTGAAAGACAAAATTCTTACAGTACTGATTCATATTCATCAGACGGCTATCAGCAAAGAAATGATCGCCCGTATAATCAAGACAGAAGAAACAGCTATTCATCTCAGGGCGGTTATCAAAGACAAAACAGCTATAATGCCGGCGGATATGACAGACAAAGAACCCCTAGACCGTATGACAGGCATGACGGCGGTTATCAGAGACCCCAGCAAGGCGGATACAGACGTCCACAGCAGGGCGGTTATCAGCGACCTCAGCAGGGCGGCTTCCAGAGACGTCCCCAGCAAGGCGGATTTCAACGTCCGCAAGGCGGAAGACCTCAGCAGAATAGAAGACCAATGGGAAATAGACCCCAAAAACCGCCCAAACAGCTGTTGGTCAATAAAGAGCAGCTCGCTCAAATTGAGGAATTATATAAAAAAATGCTTCCTTTGCCTAATCCTGATGCCCATGAGGTTATAGGTGAACAAATTGGTCTGGAAGCAAGAAAAGTTTTCTTTGGTATCAATCTTATTAGACAAAAGATGATGCTTCCGAAGCTTGCATTCCCGAAAAGAAAACTTGCAGTATCTCCTGATCAGCTTACTGCGATAAAAATGCTGTATGAACCTTTATTGCCGCTGCCTCCTATAGGCTGCCACAAGATAATTGCAGCACAACTGAAAATTGATGAGTGGAGAGTACATGTCGGTATCGGGTTAATCAGAAAGCAAATGGGTCTTGACAGATGGAATCCTGAAAGAGCTGATGCTCCTGAAGAGTTTAAAGTAAAACCGGAAAATAATATATCAGAGGCAGAAGAAACTATTGAAGAAAAGCCTGTAAAAAAGACACGTGGAAGAAAAAAATCAGCAGAAACTGCTGATGCTCCCGAAACTTCAGAAAAAGATGAGTAAACTTATTTCAATAGGTAAAATATTGAATTTTCATGGTATAAAAGGTGAAGTCAAAATGGGCTTTACTGCTGGTAATGAAAATTTGATTAAATCCTTAAAACAGGTTTTTGTCTTTCAAAACAATGTGAAGATACCTTTAGACATTGTAAGTATTCGTTTTCATAAAAATTTTGCAATTGTTAAGTTTAAACAGATAAATTCAATAAACGAAGTAATGCCAATTAAAGGTCTGCTAGTTCATATTGAAGAAAATATTTTCAAATCAAAACTTCAAAATGATGAATTTTTGATAAATGACTTAATAGGTGCTGATGTTTTTGATACTGAAAATCAAAAAATCGGTACTGTAGTTGATATGGGAGAAAATAAAGCTTCAGATTTATTACAAATTCAAAAAACTAACGGTTTATGCTTTATGGTTCCATTTGTAAAAGAATGGGTGCCGGTTGTTGATTTAGAAAATAACAAAATTGTAATAAAAATGGAGAATGGTATTGATACAACCGTAAATCAGGAACAAAATGAAAATGATAAAATTTGATGTAATGACTCTTTTTCCTGATATGATTAATCAGGCCTGTTCTCACAGTATTGTCTCCAGGGGTCTAGAAAACGGTGTTATATCTATCAATGCAATTAATCCGAGAGACTATACAAAAGACAAACATAAAAAAGTTGATGACACTCCATTTGGCGGCGGAGCAGGCATGGTTTTAATGTGTCAGCCTTATTTCGACTGTTTTGATGCAATTCCAAAAAATGATAATACAGAAGTAATTCTTCTTTCTCCTCAGGGAGAAACCTTTAATCAAGATATGAGTGTGGAATTGTCTAAAAAAAAGCATATAATTTTTATTTGCGGTCATTATGAAGGATTCGATGAAAGAATCAAAATTTATACAGCCGCAAGAGAAGTTTCAATCGGTGATTTTGTTTTGACCGGAGGAGAGCTTCCTGCTTTATGTATGATTGATTCTATAGCAAGAAATATTGATGGGTTTCTCGGAAAAATTGATTCGGCTCATTATGATTCTTTTTCGGATGGATTGCTTGAATACCCTCAGTATACAAAACCAAGAGATTACAAAGGAATGCCGGTGCCGGAAGTGCTGCTTAACGGCAATCACTCTGAGATAAATAAATGGAGACGTAAGCAGCAAATTATTACGACATATAAAAAAAGACGTGATTTATTTGATAAATTCCAAAAAAACTGCAATAATAAGGAAGATTTAAAACTTTTAAATGAGGTCAAAAAATCATTTAAACTGTAATATATTATTGTTATTAGCTTAGGTATTTTGTTTTATGGATATAAATAATGAACAGTTGAAAAAACTAATTGATTTGGCAGGTTTAAATATTGAAATAGAAAATGTTGTGCCTGACGATATTAATAAAGCTTTGATTAATATTGAGCGTAAACTCGTTTCTTTTTCCGCGGATGCGTCGGGTGTTCCTGCTGAATTTAATATTCTTATTGTTGATGACCTTGAGTTATCTATATATCAATTTAATCAACTGTTAAAAAAAGTTGGCATAGTTCCGACTGTTGCAAGAAACAAAATTGAAGCTCTGGCTGAATTGAAGAAGAAAAAGTTTGATTTTATTGTTGTAGATTTGTTTTTGCCCGATGCAGAGGATGGTATTGAGTTAATTGATGAATGTATAAAGCTCAGAGAAGCTAAAAGAACAAACAAAATTATTGTAATGTCAGGCACTGATGACAAGGATTTGATAGAAAAATGCTATAAACTGGGTATAGATGAGTTTGTACCGAAAAGCAGCAACTGGCATGACCAGATTTTGAAATTTATAACAACATCACTCACTACCAAAAATGAGCATGAAGATTTCTTCAAATATTCTATTAATGAAAACATTTGCTGTTATACAATAAATAAATTTAACAGCAAAAGACATATAGATAATTTGCTCAAAGACGTGAACACAAGTCTTTATACAGGTATTGTCAATATCATCTTTAATATGGAAAACATAAAAATCTTCGATGATGAATACACAGGTGTTTTTACAGAGCTATATAAAATGTGTAAAGAAAAGCAAGGTCAATTCATGCTTGTGAAAATATCTGATTCCGTAAGAAATGCGCTTGCTGATGCTTTTCTTGATACTTTGATACCGACTTTTTCAACTGTTGATGCAGCTGTTAGTAAGATTTCTGACTAATCTTCTATCATTTCAACACGTCTTGAATGCCTTTCTCCTAGGAATTCTGAGGAGAGCCAGATTTCGACGATATCTTTTGCTAATTCTTCGCCGACAATTCTCTCCCCCAGACAAAGGATATTGGCATTATTATGCATTCTTGACATTTTGGCAGAACAAGTATCAGAAACAACTGCTGCTCGAATACCTTTTACTTTATTTGCAGCAATTGACATGCCTATGCCTGTACCGCAGATGAGTATACCTTTGCATTCTTTATTTTGCGCTATTTGAGTCGCTACATTATGGGCTATTACAGGATAGTCGCATGAGTTTTTATTATATGTACCTGTGTCACATACTTCATAGCCTTTTTCTTTTAGGAAATCAATTATTTTGCTTTTTAGGTCAAAACCGGCATGATCACTGCCTATAATTATTTTAGTCATTACTTTAAATCTCCGTCTACAAATCAAATTATACAATATTATAATGTAAAATTATGTTAATAATTTAAGTTAAATACTAAAGTTGAAAATAAACCCTGCCGATATAAATGTTGTGGATGAAAGTTTTTAGATAAGGATGTGTGTAGTGTTAGAAAAAATTGTTGAAGGCGTAAATAATCTGGAAGAATTGATGTGTGAATACTCAGAAATGAATTCATTTCTCTTTTCACATAACAAAATTTTCATGATAGCCAGCAATAATATTTACAAAACACCGGAATATAATAATCAGCCGTATACATTTAAATATGGTGATTATGCTCTAAGTGACTATTTGAAACAGTATATCTAGCTGAGATATTAAAAATTCTATTTGTTCAAGAAACTCTTTATTTCATTTGCAAGTTTGAGTGATTCAGCTTGCAAATTTTCATATGTAGAGTTATTCGAAATTACATAGTTCCAATCTTTTACGTCATCGAGATCAACCTCAGTGACATCTGTTTCGCCTACCAGCTTGCCTCTTTGACTTCTTGTTTCTCTTGATGCTTCTACTCTAATAGTGAATGCATTTTCAGCTTTGAAAAACTCCAGTTCTCTTTTTACTCTAACGTCAGGAACAATAATATTGCCTGGTTGGGAAATTACTTTTTTTATCCAGTAATCTTTATCTTCGCTTCTTCTTTTATTTCCAAGGTTAATTAAATCCTGTCTGTAAAGATGTTTGTTTTTTTCGATTTCTTCAAAAGGTATATTAGTTTTTTCAGAATATTCTAATTTTATAGCATCACCTAGACCAATTCTTTTAAAGTTTGTTAAGTTTTCTAAAAGAATTTTTGCGACTGTATCTTTGCCGCTGTACTGTTTTCCTGATAATACTATAATTTTTTCAGCCATTTTTAGCAATCTCCACTTGTATTTTGTTTTTTATGATGTATATTATTATACACCAGAAAAATACCACACCAAAATCTAGATTGGGTGATCCCCTGGAGAAAGAAAATGAAAATTAACAACATTGACGTAAGTTTCCGCTTACGAAGCTTGTTACCTCGAAACAACGCAGAAAACTATGTCAGAGCAAAGCAAAAATATGCTGATGCTGAATACATAGTACAAATGAAAGACTCCATAAACAGCTCATCTGCATCTCGTTCTAATCAAGTGTTGAGAGATCTTGGACTGTTTTAAATTTTTCATTTAATTCCTCAGCAAGTTTCTTGTTTAATCTAGCCGACACACACACATTATCATTGTATTTTTCAAGTTCGTCTACAAGCTTGAAAGCTTCATTTCGTGCGATTTCAAGAATTTTTGTATCTTTAATCAGGTCAGCCAGAGCAAAGTTAACCATTCCGCTTTGTCGGGTTCCCAGAAACTCGCCGGGGCCTCTTAGTTCTAAATCCTTTTCAGAAATGATGAATCCATTGTTTGTTTGCTCCATAATTTGAAGACGTTCAATAGTTGTCTGGTTTGAGTTTGCAGGTACAAGCAAACAATAAGACTGCAAATCAGAACGTCCGACACGTCCTCTGAGCTGATGAAGCTGAGACAGCCCGAAGCGTTCAGCATTTTCAATCATCATTACAGTTGAATTTGGCACATCTACCCCGACTTCAACTACTGTTGTACTGACGAGAATATCGTATTCTTTATTTTTGAATTTTTCCATCACCTCATCTTTTTCAGCATTTGATAGTTTACCGTGAAGTAAGCCAATGTTTAGATCGGGGAATACTTCTGTTTTAAGACGTTCGGCTTCAATGGTTGCTGCTTTTGCAGAAAGTGTTTCACTTTCATCAATCAACGGGTAAACAATATAGCATTGATGTCCGTTTGCAATTTCTGATGATATTAGTTTATATGCCTGTTTTCGTTGGGATGGTTTTATAATATATGTTTTTATAGGTTTTCTGTTTTTAGGCATTTCATCAATAAGAGAAAAATCCAAATCACCCTGGGTTGAGAGGGCAAGTGTTCTGGGGATAGGTGTTGCTGTCATTGTGAGAACCTGCGGATTTTTACCCTTTGTCATTAATGCAGAACGTTGTTTTACACCGAAGCGGTGCTGTTCATCAATTACAATAGCTCCGAGATTTGCAAATTCTACATTATTTTGTATTAATGCGTGTGTTCCAATGGCAATGTTTATCTGTGCATTTTTTAGGTCAGTTTCCAGTTTTTTACGTACTTTTACTCCGTTTGTACCGGTAAATAGTCCTGCACTAAGACCAAGGGGTGTCAGCCATTTAACAAAATTATTGAAATGCTGCTGTGCAAGAATTTCAGTAGGCGCCATCAGTGCCCCTTGATAGCCATTTTCTACCGCAGAAAGAAGCATTGCACAGGCAACTACTGTTTTTCCACTTCCTACATCTCCTTGCAGCAGCCTTTGCATAGGAGTTTCTGATGCTACATCATTCAGTATTTCTTTTAATGCTTTTTGCTGCCCGTTTGTCAATTCAAAAGGCAGGCTTTTTATAAATTTATTTACAAGACCGTCTTTTTTTATTTTCAAAGGAATTGCTTTAAAGCGTTTTGCGTTTTCTTCTCTCAAAAGAGCAAGTTTAAGCTGCAATAGAAAAAATTCTTCAAAAACTATTGTGTATCTTGCTTTTTCAAACATTTCTCCACTTTGAGGAAAATGAATTTCTTTTATAGCGATTTTTCTGTCAAGCAGATTGTGCCTTTGCATTATATCTTCTGGTATAACATTATCAATTACGGGTTCAAACTGTTCTATTGCATTGTGAATAGCTTTTCTTAGAGTTTTAATGTTCAAACCTTCAACAAGCTGATAGACCGGGACTATGCGTGCAAGGTTGAGGTTTTTCCCACTTTCAAATTCACCGGATAAAATTTGAAATTCAGGTTTGTCTATTGTGTAAACACCTGAATATTTATCGATTTTTGCTTTGCCGGAAACTATTATATTTGAACCTTTGACAAACTGGGCTTTGTATCTTTCAAGCATATATCTGTTTGCTTTGGCATAAAAAAAGCTTAATTTCATTATCCCTGTTTCGTCCGTAATTGTTACAGATATTATACCCAAATTGTTTTTTGAGTTATAAGCACTTATTGATTTTATTGTTCCGATAACAGTACAATCGATACCTTCTTTCAAATCTTTTATAAAAGTTCTTGAGGAGTAGTCAATATGTCTTTTAGGAAAGTAAAACAAAAGGTCTTTAGCAGTAAATATACCGAGTTTGTTTAGCAGATTACCTACCTTGGGTCCGACTCCTTTTATATACACAACATCAGTATTGGACGGAGATTTTTCAATTATTTTCAAGTCTGTTTTCTTTATTTCGCCGTTTGGATTTATTTCATCACGCAGTGTTTTAACCAGCCTTTGGACTGCTTTTCTTCTTGTTGGCATTGTTGAAATAGAGTATGTCTCAAATTCTTTGGTCAGCAAGAGCCATTTTGGATTTCTTTTGGATTTTTTATAAAGGCTGTGAAGTTGTTTTAATATAAAACCGGAAAAGCTGTCACTGCGCCCCTTTATATCGATATATGAATGTTTTTGTTCTATTTCGATAGCCTGTCTTATTTGTTCAATATTATCAATCATTATTCCGTAATTCTGAGAACTTCATATATATTAATTTTTTTTGATTTACCCTTTATAGACACTTCTCTTATTTTTATTACATCCACAATTTGAGAGATTTTATTATAAGTGTTTTCACTTATAAGTATGTGGGTTTTATAAATTTTGTTGTAATCTTCAATCCTGCTGGCAATATTAACCGTATCGCCGATAACTGTGTATTCAAACCTGTCATTTGTTCCGACATTACCAATAAAAGCTTCACCGGTGTTTATTCCAATGCCTATATCTATTTTAGGTTTCCCTTCTGTAACCCAGCGTTCTTTTATTGTTTTTACTTTTTTTCTTAATTCATATGCACATTTTACCGCATTTTTTGCATGTAATTTATCTTTTTCAGGATCTCCAAAGACTACAAGAACAGCATCACCGATAAATTTATTTATGACACCGTTGTATTTAGTGATAACTGGTTCCAGCTCAGTAAAATATTCATTTAACAAAGAAGAAACTTCTTCTGCTTTTCTTGTTTCAGACAAAGACGTGAAGCCTCTTATGTCAGCAAACATAACGGTTATTTCAGCTCTTTTTCCACCAAGCTTTACATCTGTATTGTTTTTTAAAATTTTATTTTTTATATCTTTTGAAATATATTTTCCAAGTACATTTTCTATTTTTTTGTCTACATTTTCTTTGAATGTTTTTATATATGCGTTTGCAAAGATCTTTGCGCTCGCAATGGAAAATATTGTTGAAGATAGGCTGATAAATATGAAATTGTCTAAAAATATTTTATAGGCTATAAAATATGCAATAATAAAAATAATGAGAAAAATTACGGCCTGTAGCTGGCTAAAGCAAGAAAATACAATTAAAAATAAACACCCGACAGCAAGTGAACACACAAGGCGAGCGTTTTCATTTGCAATCACTACTTTATTTCCGGCTATTTTAGAGCTAATAACTTTGTAGTCATCTGTATGGAATTTTTGTTCAATAAAAACTGTATCGATTTTATTATCAATATATTTAAAACAAAAATTGTTTAATGTAAAAATGACACACAAAAATGAAAATATAAATAATACAGCTAATTTCCTGTTACTCATATAATAATTTTACTAATATGCATTATTTTTGGCAAGCTGCACAATTTTCACAAAACGGTTCAGTGTGTATTGTAATTTTAGTGTTTCCAAGTGCGTTTTCAATCTCAGTTTCTAGTTTGTCGCATAATTGATGAGCAAAACTTACAGTCATATTGCCGTCAACATGAATGGTTAACAAAATTTCCTTGTCTTTTCCAGCTTTTCTTGTTTTAAGATTTTTTATTGAATGTATGCCATCTGGTGTATGTTTGCTTACTATAGTTTTTATTATGTCAATATCTTCGTCAGGCAAAGACCCGTCAAGAAGATCATTCATTGTTGTTTTACAAATTTTGTATCCGGCATGCATTATTATCATTGCAACTATAATTGCTATGATAGAATCAAGCACATGCAGTCCTGTAAACTTTATAA
This sequence comes from Candidatus Gastranaerophilales bacterium, assembly GCA_944322855.1. GTDB lineage: Bacteria > Cyanobacteriota > Vampirovibrionia > Gastranaerophilales > Gastranaerophilaceae > Limenecus. The sequence goes on along the minus strand of CALUQG010000009.1, from coordinate 37,573 downwards.
TCAATAATCCGGCAAATACAGTGAATGATGAAAATATATCAGTTCTCAGATGCTCTGCATCAGAGAAAATCGCAATAGAATCTGTAGCTTTGGCAACTTTAAACAGATACCAGCTTACAAAAATATTTGTTATAACAGAAATAAACATAACAATTATACCGGCAGAAGAATCATCCATTGGCTCTGTGAAACCTGCCAGTTTTCTTCCTGCCTCAAATATAATGTAAAGTGAGGCAAGAATTATAAGACAACCTTCGATGTATCCTGCAACATCTTCATATTTTCCATGTCCGTACTGATGGTCGCTGTCAGCCGGTTTTTCGGATTTGTGCACTGCAATAAAAGCTATCAATGATGCAATAAAATCGCTTCCGGAGTGTATTGCTTCGGATATTATGCTGACACTTCCGGATAAAAAGCCTGTTATTAGTTTAAGAATTATTAGTGTTAAATTAGACAGTATAGATAGTGACGCAGCTAATTTTTTATTTTTTAATATATTTTCCATCTTACTATTGCCTGAAATCCAGAATATTCCCCTGTTTTAATTCTTGATTTGCTGAATATGCTTTTAGAAGCTTTGCATCTTTACTCGCTTTACTGAGTTCTTTTTTTATATCATCTCTAACTATCGTTAGTGCTGCAATATTCGCCTGCTCCTGTGCCTGGTATTTTTTACATATCTCCACTAACTTTTCTGTTTGCAGCTCTTGATTCTGCAATTTTTGAACTACAACTTCCGCTTCTTTTAACAATTTTTCTTTTTTAGTCATAAAGGTTATGATTTCTGAATAGAGCTTTCTGTCAATTAACTGCCCCATTTGTACAGATAATTCATATAATTTATTATATATCAGCTCTAATGTTTCCAGATTTGATGCAGTTGTCATTATATATATTCCCCGATGTCTCTGGTATTTTCATCAATACTGCCAGTTTTGTTGTATCTGTCCACATCGTTTTCCAGCAATGTATTTCCTTCAGATTTGAATTTTTTAACAGCTTCTCTCCAGGTATCACGAAGTTCGGTCATATGTTTTAAGACAATATCAAGGCTTTCTTCTTTTTTCTTTATATTTGCAATAGAAAGCTGCTGGCTCATAAATTCATATAAGCCGAATAAATTTTTTGCAAAATCACCGCCGTTTTCCATATCAAGAGAGGTTTCAAACTCAATTAGTATGTTTTGAACCTTAATTATATTGTTATGAATTTTTTCAATATTTTTTTCAGCAAATCCCTCTTTGGCCTGTTTCAAAAACCTAACAGCACCATCATAGAGCATTAATAGTATCTGCTCTTTGGGTGTGGTATTAATCTGTGTTTGCTGATATTGTTTTAGATATGGATTCATGGCAACCTCAATATCAATTTATCATATTAATCATTTGAAGTCTATAAATTAAATAGCCTACATTTGTTTTAAGTCAGCAAGTTTTGGATCCAAAAGTCTTCTTCCTACATTGTCAAATTGTATTGAACAAAGTGTCTTATTTCCATATGTTATAAGCTGTTCAACAACGCCTCTTCCGTATTTTTCATGGTATACAATATTGCCTTCAGCAATATTGATTTTATCGTCATTATTATTGAATGCTTCATCTATTTCGGTTGAATATACGGGTATGCTTTCAATATTATCATTCTGAATGTGGTTTTCTTCAGGCTCCGCTTGCTCTTTTAATTCAGGCAAATCTGTTTGTACTTCAGAAACTGCTTCAATATTTTCCGGATTGGTATTCAAATCAGGCAGCTCATCAAGATCACCTAAGTCTGCTAATGAACCCAAATCATCAAGGTCATTATTGTCATTTGAAATAACTGTTTGTTCTTGATGTGCATCAGTAAGGTTTTCTTCTTGGATAGCAGGTACAATGTCTTCATCTGCATTGATATTAGTTTCCGGCTTCTGATTTTCTGTTTCATTTTCAGAAATTTCGTTTATTTCTTCAGTATCCTGCGGCATATTTATTTCATCAAGCAGATCAAGATCATCATCCGATAACAGTTCATCATAATTAGCTGTTTCTTCAGTTTGAATATCCTGTGATTGTTCCGGTAATTCTTCAATTACAGTATTTTCTTCAATTGGTGCAGGTTCTACATTTTCATCAATATGTTGAATTGCAGCTTCTGCATAAAACATTTTGTCTACATCTTTAGCAATTTCTTGTTCCAGAGATTCTTCAAAAATTGTTTTGAGTTCGCTTTCTTCTTCTGTTTCTTCAAGTGGTTCAATTTCTTCTAAAGGTGATATTACATCTATATCGTCAGATATAGTTGCAGGTTCATCGGTTTGTAACTCTTCTATGTTATCTTCCAAATTTTCTGATTCTCCTGCGTCTATTAATTCTGCTTCTTCAGGATGAGGATTTGCACCTGTCGTTTCAGCGGATACTTCTTCTATAATTTGTTCCGGTTCTTCGTTTGCTATTTCTGATTTTTGTTCAAATCTGTCCGGAGATTGTTTGATTATCAAAGGTGTATAATAAGAAGCTTCTCCTGATAAAATGTATTCTTTTTCGGATAATTTATTCAAAAATGAATTATATGTAGCAAAAGCACGCTGTTGTGATAGCGGCTTAAATAATACGAGATTTTTTGCAAAAGATTTTAATATCGAACAAAACTCAGAATCATATTTCGAGGCAATTACCGGTTTTATGTTTTCAGCTTTGTATATTTTATTCAAAATACTTTTATCTATGCACTCATCTTTAATATCCATAATAAGGTAATAACCTGTCTGCAAAAACTTTATTATAAAATCAAGAGTTTCTTTTTGCCAGTTAAGCTTTGCATTGTCAACTTTTAGAACTGTAACGACATTCTCATCGAGAGATTTACTAATTGATGTAATTTCATTTTCTTCTGAGGCAAATATATTATACTGTTTGTATTTTAAAAGCTTATTTCTTAATAAGATTACACCGACTGACTTATCTGTTTCATAAATCTGGTTTACTACACCAAGTAGAGTGTTAAACGGAATATATCCGTCATCCAGAGTTTCTATGTAATCTTGAATATCAATAATAATATCCTGAACAATTGTTTTTTGTTCAAGAGTTAAACCTGTAAGGTCATTTTCGTATATATAATCAAGAATTGAATTGTCAACAGGAAGTTTAAAATCTTTTCCGAGTTTAATTATATTTGCATTTTCATACTCAGCAATACCGTCAAAATCCAATACGAGAGTCTTTCTTGCTGAGATATAATTGAGTTCAATCAATTTTTTGATGAAATCTTTTGATTGTTCATATCTGTCAGACTGTATATACAGGAAGTTTTCTGTTATATCCGAGTTGGCATTAATCTGTATAGAAGAAGCCGACAAGTCTCCTATATAAATACCATTTTTATTATCTGAAAATATTTTTGAAATAATTTCCGGTTTTGTTCTTGAAACAATTGCATCAAGAGGCGGAACATATCCGCTATAAGTGCAGTGTGTATTGTCAGCATTCAAATCAAGAGAAAATTTTAATATCGCACAATTTGTTGTATCCTTGCTTGTTGACTCAATTGAAACAACTTGAGAGAGAATTTTTTGGTTTCCGTCGTCTATTGTCAAAAAATCAGACAGAACCAGCGGAAAATCTGCCGGTTCATAATACAATTTTGCTAAACTATTTTTTATTTCAACTAACTTCATTAAAAAATCCGCTTGTTATAAATGTTTCTTATTAATTATTGCTGGCATACCTCTTCTTGCAATGCAACACTTGCAATTTGGTTAGACATGATTGATATTTTTTTTATAGGCCCGTTAGGTTCTTTTTCAATAAGTTTTCCTACGTTTGATTGCATTCGCATTGCAGAAAGAATTTCGTCATATACAGCTTTGGGGTCGTCAAAATATAGCACTATAGGAGCTGCGGTACCTTTCAAAAATACAAGCAAAGCCAGTCTTGTTTTGAATTGCTGCTGCGGAAATTGTTGTGCCATATTTAATTTCTCCTTCGATCCTCTACTATTATACTAATTTTAGTCAAAAAGTACAAAATAGTAAATGAAATTTATTTTTTTATTTATTTTCTAAAATTCTATACCTTTTCTCGCTTTTATGCCTATATTCCAATAATGTTTTATTGGTTTTATTTCTGAAACAAGATGCGCAATGTCTATAATCTCTTTTTTTGCATTTCTTCCGGTCAAAACAATTTCCATATCCTCGGGTTTATTTTTTAATACATCAAGGATTTCATCCAGATTAATTAATCCTAAATCTATGGCAATATTTGCTTCATCAAGAATAATCAGTTGATATTGGTCATTTTTTATTGCATTTTTTGCAATTTCCCAACCGTCTTGTATCTGTTTTTTATCATTTTGAGAGATATTAGATGAATACACTATTCTATCCAGTCCTGCTTGAACGATTTTGACTTTGTCTTTCATTCCCGGGCATAGTTGTGAGAATGATATAAGTTCACCATAATCGTTTCCGCCTTTGGTAAACATCACAATAAGAACGCTCCACCCTCTGCCGAGTGCACGCATAGCTAATCCGAGAGATGCTGTAGTTTTGCCTTTTCCATCACCTGTGTAAACCTGTATATAACCGTGTTTAGAAAATTCCGGATTATAAAGCTTGTTATTGTCGTCTGTTTTCATCATTAATAAATCTGTTCTGTTTATATCGGTATATAACACGATTAATTGAAATTATTATAATTACATTTTGGTTGCATGTAAAGAATTACATAACTTTTGATTTTTCTTCTATAATTGTAATATGGCACAAAAAGAAGAAATACGATATCGCACAAAAACTTTACGCAGCTCTTTAGATAGCAGTTTTTTAAAAAATATATCTTCTTTGATTGTAAAAAACATTGAAAGCTGGGATATATACTGTTGTGCTAAAAATATCATGCTGTATTATCCTGTCAAAAATGAAATTTCCCTTTTAAAACTTTTGGAGAATTCCTCAAAAAACTTTTATTTTCCGTTAATAAAAGGTGATGATATATTTCCTGTTATTTATAATGCAAATAATGCTTTCCAAAACGGGCAATATAATATTCCTGTTCCTTCCGGAAAATACTTGACGGATTTTTCCATAATAGATTTGGTGTTAACACCTGCACTCGCTGTGAGTCTTGAAGGTTATAGAATAGGTTATGGAAAAGGCTACTATGACAGATTTTTTGAAAAATGCACAAAAGCCATAAAAGCAGTCCCTGTTTATTCCAAATATGTCATTGAAGACATTCAACATGATATCTGGGACAAACCTACAGATTATGTAATTACTGAAAATTCCATATTTAAAACTACTGCTACTCAGATCTTAAGTGATCAGGCCGCCCAAAATCTAAAACATCGCAGAAAAGATATTTGATGCCATAAGCAAGAAGACCTGCGCCAAATACCTTTGAGTATTTTTTAGAAATCAATGCACCTGTGGCGAGAATTGCAGGTACAACATCATATGCCATCTGGTTGAAAGCACCGCTTATATAGCCTGTAAAAGCATTTATTTTGTCAGGGAAATTCCAATCAGCATTTGTCTTAAAATACTTATCTTTAAGACGGCTTGTAATTGTACTTCCGTCTTCCATTCTTCTGGAATTTACATATAAATAAGAAAGCCTGTTTGCTGCTTTTTCTTTCACATGTTCTTCAGAAACTCTTACACCTGAGTGATGCGCATTGTATAATACGCATCCTGCTGCAATACCGCCTGCTATTTTTGAAGCTACATTCCATTTATTCATAGTATAAGTCTTTCACTATTCCCTAGTTTTGTGAGTTTTTTGTTGTGTTTTCTTTTGGTTTTGGTGGGTTGTTATCAACAACTTTAATTGTTTTCCCTGCTGTTTTCAATGCAGCGTTTGCCGCATCTAATGCATCCAATCCATAGCCGCTGTTTGACTGTTGAATTTGTGCAAGAAGCTGCTGTGTCAAAGCATCACCTTGAGCCCAGCCGCCTTGCAATATTCCAAGACCGACCATTTTTACAGGAGAATATTTGCTTTGAAGTGTCAAATTCAAGAGGCTTGTCAAAGCAGGATCATTTTTTCTGGATTCATCTTCTCTAAATCTTTTCATAAGTTCTTTTGCACCCATAAGTTTTATATCAGGATTGTCATTTCTTATGTAGTTTTCCAGTGTTTTTATGTAATCATCTGTCAAAAGAACTATATCTTTTTTAGGTAAATCTTTTTCATTTTTTGTATTTTGAATTGTTTGTGCTCCGACAGGTACAGTCGGTGTTGTATGCTGCATTTGCGGCTGAGCTGCCATGTTGTTTATATAATAACTCTTGTCATAAGCCTGTCCCGGAGCTCCTGTTGATGCATATGTATTATTTATATTTGCTCCGTTTGGATTTACAGAAGCACCAAGAATATTTATTGTTACTCCGCTTGCCCCGACAGGAATTGAACCCGGTGTGCCTGTTCCGATATTAAAAGTAGCACCGCTTGTATTCTGCTGTGCTGCAGGAGTCACTGTTTGGGTCTGTGTTTGTGTATTTGGATAACCTACTGAATAATTTTGCATACTTTTACCTTACACTTCCTGTATTTATATAAACGCATTTATTTTTGTATAAATGCTATTTTTTAAAATTTATGTAACAAAAAATTAACATTTTTCTTATTAACCTAAAGTTTTAATAAACAAATACCGAATAGTTGACTACAGGGAAAAAAATAAAGGAGTAATTATGACAGGTCCAATTAAATTTAATCCGTTTCAAGGGGTTGGCGGAACACAAAATCTTGAACAAATACAAGATCGAAGAAAAAGCTTAAGATTTCCGGATATAGATCTTTCTCCGGTAGAACTTAATATGTCTCAGGGGCAAGATGAAGAAGGTCTCGTAAATTTAGACAATATTGATATGAATTTTGATAAAAAATTCAAAAAATAAATAGCTGTTAGATTAGGAAACATTAATTAATAACAATAATGAAAAGGAGCATAAGTATGGTTGATGGTGTAAATTTTAATCCGTTTTCAGGAAAAGTATTTTCAACAGACGAAATCAATAAAATTGATACAAACAAAGACGGAATTGTTTCAAGTGAAGAATTAGCAGAAAACATGTCCTGGCTTTCAGAGCAGCACGCTGCTGATGAAGAGGGTGAAGTAGCAATTGAAGATAACAAATCAGAAACGACTTCCACTACTAATAAAACAACGACTGCCGAAACAACAGAAACTGCAACCACACCTGCAGAAACAAATGAAGCAGAAACATCTGCCCCTGCAGCCCAGCTTGATGAAAACGGTGTAAAAATATATGATGCAGCAAATGTAAAAGATACAGCATCAACTCCTGAAGAAATCAAACAGTATCTGACTTCTATTCAGGATGAATTTATTGAAACATACATGCAGAATAATCCGGGAATGAGTGATGCAGCAAAATCTTCTCTGGTCACTTTTGTTAAAACAACAGGTAACGAATTTATAAATAAAGTAGCACAGCAAAAAACTGCAAGTTTTGATACAAAAGCATTGGCCGCAGAGCTTATATCAACACTTGATGAAGCTATTACAACAAGAGCAGCTGAAGCAGCAGATGCGCAAGAAACTCTTGACGGTATTAAATCAAATGAAACATCTTTTGAAGATGTAGCTGAATATGCAGATAAAGCTGATGATGATTATGTTACAGGCTCTGAATTTAATGAAATGAAAGATCAAACAGTTTCCTACATCATGAGCGCCATGATGAACGGTGAAGTTGATGCAGACTTTATGAATAATTTTGATAAAGACTATGCAAACAACAAGAACTATCAAACTGCTCTGAAAGCTGTCGAAGAGCTTAAAACAGAAACAGACCCGGCAAGAATTCAAGAATTGTTGACAGAAGCTGAAAATGCTCTGGGTAATTTCCTGGGTACACAAAATGCCGATGGAACCTCAAAACTTAATAGTGCAATAAATACAAAAAAAGAAGCTGATATTGCAAAAGCAGAGGCTGAAAAAATTGCTGAACAAAAAGAAACATTATCAAGTGTTGTTGACCAGCTTGTTGAAACATATTCAAATACAAAAACCAGAAGCGGATTTTTCAGTAGAACTCCGTCAGCTGATGATGTTCAACAGTACGAAACAAAATTAAATAATATAATGGACGCTTTCCTTGAGCAATATGACGGCGACGGCTCTAATATTAAAAATGCATTCAATTCATATGTTAATCAAGTAATGAGAGAATCTGATACAGTTATGGCTGAGTTGAATGAAATTACAGCTACAGACTCTGCTGACAAATATCAAGAACTCAAAGACGCTGTCGGAAAAACAGGTACATATGTAAGTGATGCCGAAGAAGAACAAATTATTGCTAAAACAACAGAATTTGTTATCAACCAACTCGGTCAAGGCATAAGCGATATATCTCTGCTGGAGCAGATATCTCCTGATTATGCTTCAAATGAAAAATATGTTGAAGCTAAGAATTTGATTGACGGTATTAAAACTTCTGCTACTCCGAAAGAAGACCTTGAAAAAGCAAAACAGCTTTTGACGGAAATGTTTACAGAAATAGGCGGTAATAAAATTGCAGATGGTGTAAACAATAAGAAAATGCCGGCTATTACATTCTCTGATGTAGATTATGAACAATTTACTTCATCAATACCGGGATATGACAATAACGGTAGCTGGGAAACAGGCAGATATCGTAATACCTCAAGTGCCAAAAACGCAATCCAAGATCTTGCAAAACAACAACTCACTGCTCTCAAACCACAGCTTATGGCTATGCTCAAAGAGCAAATGGGTGCAGACTATGATGAAGCAAAAATCAATAGTATGTTAGATGATGCAATTTATCAGACAGTCAATGATTTTTCAGAATCAGGCTTTGGTACGAAAAGATCAGGATTGCTAAGAAAACGCGGTACAGTCAATATTAAACAAATTGTTGATGCGTTTATGACAAAATTCCAGGAAATTTCTGCCGGTGAAGCAGGTCAAACTGATAAATCCCAGAATCCTGTCAGTGTTGAAGAAGTAATGAAAGATACAAGCCTTGCAGATGCTTATCAGGACAAGTCAGGAAAAATATATTCAACAAATAATCTGTCAGAAGCAAAACTGGAAGCAAAAACGCAGCTTAATATCATTGCTAATGAATTAAAAGTAAAACTCAAACAAGAACTCGGTAGTGAATATGATTCAAGTTTAATAAATTCACTGGTTGAACAGGCAATATTCAATGTTGTTGACTCTATCCAAACAGATCCTCTTAGAAATACAGGATTATTAAGTCGAATAAAGATATATCGTGTAACAACAAATGACCTTGCAAATAAATTCTTTGATGAGTTTAACACCCTTTATGCCAATTCAAATGCAGGAAAAACTGAAGAAGTAAAAAAAGAAGAAGAACAAAAATAAAACTTATGGCAGGATGCCATCGCCATAAAAATAGCAGGGACATCATATCCCTGCTATTTGTTCTAATACGGATTTGTAAAATTATTTACATTTATCTATAATTGACTTATGGATATCGAGATTTCAAAAGAACCGGTTATATATCATCAGGATTTTCCACAGCATCTTTGTAATATGTGCGGCAAATGCTGCAAAGCTATTACAACACCTTATACACATGAAGAACTTGTGCAGCTCGCTAAAGAGGGGCAGGAAGAAGCAAAAGTATTTGTTGAAATTTTTGAAAGATATCCGTCTGTAGAAGAGGCGAAAAAAGCTGTTCCTGACCACGTTGAAAATATTTTAAACCAGTTAAGAAAAAACAATCCTGATTTGGATGAGACAAAAGTCTCTTTTTACCACTGTCCACATTTGACTTCTGACAACAAATGTTCTATTCACGCAACAAGACCTGACTGCTGCAGACGCGCCCCGAGAAACGGCTGGTCTCTTTTTCCGCCAGGATGCGGTTTCAAAGGATGGCAGTTTCAGCAAAAAGAAAGAGTAAAATCAACTGTAAGAAAACTCAAAGAATATATTCTTGAACTGGAGCTGCTTTCTCCTGACACTGTTATTGAAAACAAAAATATGACAGCATCAGAGCTTATTGATTTTATTAAAGAGAAAATAAAACCCTGGGAAAAATACGGAGCAAAATACTGGTAATTTTAGTTTCTTTTTAATTTATTAAAAAAGCTTTTTATCTTTTCACCAAGCGGCTGCTCTTCTTCAGCTTTAAGCTCGTTGTATTTTTGTTTAAGCAGATTTTCTATATTTTCCGATTCAACGGTTTCTATTTTTGATTTCAAAAGATCTAATGCCAGCTTAATTTTTCCGTTTCTTTTCAACAAGTCCACATATTCGTATATAATCAAATTATTATATGGATCCAGTCTCAATGCGTAGGAGTAATAATTGGCTGCATTGAAGTAATCATTATTTTTATCTGCAGATTGTGCTGCGTTGTACAAATAATCAACATTCAACTCATCCAGCATAGATGCTTCTTTGTAGTACAAGAAAGCATCTTCGTATTCCTGTGCATCAAAGTATAGTTTAGCCAGAAATGCATAATATTTGTGATCAGACGGATTTAAAGAAACAGCAATTTTTGCATTTTCTATTGATCGATATTTCAATCCCTGTGCTGCAAAAATCATTGCCTTATATTTATATGCTTCAGCGCAGCTGTTGTCTAATTTTATTGTATTTTCAACAATCTTTGCTGCTTGATCATATTTTTTTTGCCTTAGATTGATTTTTGCCATAAGCAAATGAGCATAGATAAATCTGTTGTTCAAATATAAAACTTTTGTTGCAATGTCCTGTGCTGTACTGTAATTTTCTAATTCACAATAGCAATCAGCCAGTTCACTCAAATATTCAAGAGATTCGGGTTTTATAAAAAGAGCCTGCTGCAAAGCCTCAATAGCCTCGTTGTACATAGGTATTTCTTTGTAAATTTTTGCTATTGCATAATATAAGAAATCATTTTTCTTTTCTGTTTCATTGAGTTTTTCAAGCTGTTTTTTTGCATCAATTAGCTTGCCGTTTTTAGCATCTATCATTGCTTTTAAGATTAATGCTTCTACATAGTTTGCATCAATTTTTAAAACATTTTCAATACTCTCATACGCTTTTGGGTAATCATGTCTTTCATAATATAAATATGCAAGTGCATAATTATAAATAATATTTTGAGGTTCTAATGAAACAGCAGTTTTGAAAGAATTTTCTGCTTCATTCAGCCAGCCGTTTAAAGAATATGCCGTTGCAAGGTTGTAATGATAAAAGGCATTATTCGGCTCAATTTTTATCGCAAATTGAAAATAATTTATTGCATCTGCAACTTTATGCTGGTCGAGTTTAAGCATTCCAAGATAGTTGTATGTTCTATCGCACTGTACTTTATCTAACACGCTTAAGAAAAGCTTTTCCGCATCGTTTTCCTGATGTTTTTGATAATAAATTACCCCGAGATAAAATCTAGCATCAGTGTTATCAGGATACATCTTTATTATTTCCTGAAAAACACCTATAGCCTTAAATACCTGATTGAGTTTAAGTCTAGCATAACCTTCAATCAACAGTAGTTTTTCATTTTTTCTTTCTTCGTAATTAAATTTTGCATTCTCTATTTCAGAAAGAATTGTGTTGTACTGATTGCATTCAGTTAAAATCTCCAGATATGTAACAAAATTGTTTATATCAGGCGCAAGTTTGTATAACTTTTCTGCATAACTAAGCGCTTTTGCATATTTTTTATTTATTTTATTAATGTTAACTACTGTTTTTAATGTATCTATGTGCTCGGGATTGATTTCAAGAATTTTTTCTGCATATTCAAGTGAGCGTTCAAAGTTATTCATCAAAAAGTACAAATGCGAAATTTGAGAAAGAATTTCTATATTCTCGCTTTCAATGCATAAGGCTTTGTATAACGCTTCAATTGCCTGCTTGTAGTGTTTATCTGCCTGCAATTGAAAAGCCTGTTTTAAAAATTTTGTTGTTAACTCTTCGCTCATATAACTATTCTTTTTTTTCGAATATCATCCAGATATTTATTATATTGTTATTTTCATTCCTGGTAAAGTGTTTTACACAAAGATACAATAAATGGAATAGATTAAACTAAGTCTCTGAAACAGAAATATTTGTTACTCCAGCATCTCTAGCTTTATCCATAAGTTTTACTACAGCTCCATGAGTTGCATCAGGCTGTGCCAGAATTAATAGCCCTTCAGGCAGTTCTTTTGATTTTTCTTTTATTACATTTTCGAGTTCAGATGCAGTTATTTCCTGACTGTCTATATAATATCTGTCATCATCACTAACTGTTATTGAAATCAGTTTGTTTTCATTTTTTATATCTTGAACCTCAACATTGTTGGGCACAGCAAGATTAAGCCCCTGTTGATCAAGTAATGGAGCTATAACCATCATAATAATCAACAAAACAAGAAATATGTCCGTAAGCGGTGTAATATTTATTTCGTTAAAACTGTCTCGTTCTCTTCTTGACATTTTCTGTATCCTTATTCTTCTGCTGGTATTTCACCTACAGTAGCTCTGTAATCATTATAGCTGTCAGATGTATCTGCATTTTGTTTTTCAGGGGCAGGTTTATTAGCATTACTTTGTAGTTTTTTCTGCTCCTTTTTAGAAAGAGGTTCGCCTGCAACCACTAATTTTTCAAATTCCGCATCCTGAGCAGCTTTCATAATCTTCATTATCTCTCGGCTTTTTACGCTTTCATCAGCTTTCACAACAATTTCTTTTTTCTCAAGTTGAGGTTTTAATGCTATTAACTGATTGTATATAGCATCTTCACTGACAGCAGCGCCATTTATAAAGAATTGCCCGTCTTTTGTTACCGAGATTGTTGCATTTTTTTGTTCAACGGTCAAACCGCTATTTATTTCCGGCATTTTAATACTACTGTCATTGGATTGAAATGTCGGTGCAATAACCATCATTATTATTAACAGAACAAGAAAAATATCTGTTAATGGAGTAATATTTATTTCTGTAAAAAGAGCATCTTTCCCTTTTGCTGTTTTGAAAGCCATTTTGTGTTCCTTAAATACGAGATACCAATTTATAAAGCTATATTTGTTGGTTGATTAATAACGACTTCGTCATTGCTGTCCACAAAACTCAAAAACAGCAGTTTAATAAGCTGAAAATCGTCTTCAAATCTTTTTACCATAGATTGGAAATAGTTGTATAAAACAACCGCAACAATAGCAACACCTAACCCAAGTGCTGTAGCTATCAAGGCAGAAGCAATACCTGATGCAACTGCTGCAGATTGATTGCCTTGGGTTGCAAGATCCTGAAATGTATACAATATTCTCACAACGGTACCGAACAACCCGAGAAACGGACAAACACCGCCGATTGTACCTAAAATAGTCAGATGAGATTCAAGTTTTCTTGTTGCAAGGCTGGAAGCAATATCAAAAGAACGGGAAAAACCATTTCTTTGCTCTGAAAAAATTCTTACGGCTTCTTCCGAAACTTCGCCAATAACACCGCCAAGCTGCACACTTAAGCTCTGTGCACCGTCAAGATTATTTCTGACAAGCTCTTTTTGGAGCTTTTGTATAAACTGTACAACATTTCTTTTGTTCTTGTTGTAATAGTAAAATCTGTTTATTGCCACCATAACTGTAAGAATTGAACAGAGAATAATCGGTGCGATAATCCACAGATCTTCTATTGCCGCTTTAAGTAATAAATCCATTTGTAATCCTCTTTCTATTTATTATTATTCATTTATAACTAGTATGATGTTGCGCCGAATACGTTGTAATCAAATGTAAATTGAATATCAACACTGTCACCTTTATATTCGGGAGGCAACGGCTTGAAAGGAGCCGTCAATTCTACTGCATGCATAGCTGCTCTGTCTGCAGCAGGCAGGCCTGATGATTTGTATACTCTGTGGGAAATAAGTCTGCCGTCTCTTGCTATTTTGAAAAGAAGAACGACACGTTTACTTTCATTTCCTTTTGGAGGCTCCCAGTTCATTTTAATTCTTCTTTGAAGCTCTCTCATATAAGGCCCGAAATCCGGTTCTTTGAGTGCATCAATTCCGGGTACTCCTTTGGGATTTCCCGGGCCGGGATTTCCAATATTTCCACTTCTACCAGAACTTCCTGGTGAAAATCTGCCGCCTGAAGAGCTTCCTCTGCTAGGAGAAAAACTCGGTGCCGGAGCTCTGCCTGTACCTGCAGAACTTCCGCTTTTTGAGCCTGAACCGGCTTTTGAACCGGTAATAGGGCCGCCTGACGGGCCCGCAACTTTTGGAGCTGCAGCTTTTGGTGCAGGTATATTAAAACTTCCTTTAGGCTTATTAACTTTCGGAGCACTTGGTTTTACAGCAGGTCTCGGAGCTGCTGTCGGAGCTTTAGGCACACCTTGAGGTGTAGGAGGCTTTGTTGTCTTTTTCGGAGCCCATGGCAGCTGCATTGATGATTGCTGAGGCTTTTTAGGCGCCTGTTTTTTAGGCTGCTGTTTTTGAACAGACCTTTGCTGCTGTTGTGTTTTTTGTTGTACTTTTCTTGCCGGTGCTGCAGCCTGCTGGGGTTTGCTTGGTGCAGAAGAAGATACTGGAAGCGACACAGGTCTATTGGGATCATGAATTCCTCCAGCACGAGAATTTCTGTCTGCCCTGAATTTTGTGTTTTTGTTTATTGGAGTGGCTTCTTTATTCACCAGCACGAATTCAATATCTTTAGGCTTCATATCAGGTTTGTCAAACTTTGGCATTACAATGCCAAACAAAGTTAAAACAAATAAAGTCAAAGATATTAATCCAACGACTACAGGATGAAGTATTGCCGATAAAACAAAACACTTCATCATTGGTATATCATTAGAATCGTATTTTTTGTAGATACCGTAAGTATATTTTGTATCCTGTTGTTGTTCTTCGTCTTCTTCGTAAATATTAATGTCACCTAGTAATGTCATCTTATCCCCAAATTTCTTTTGACACTAGTTTATCAAAAGAAGTTCTGTAAAACAAATAGCCCACACGACTTATTAATATTGGTAACCTTGCTGCGGAGTAAATGTAGCCTGCTGGTCAAGAACAATATTGATAATCGTGCCAGCCGGTATTGTAGCTGGAGTACCTTTATCCCAGAGCGATTTAGCAAGTCCTGCTCCGGCGCCTACAGCTGTACCGTATGCTGCACCTTTTCCTACTTCACCGCCTGACAACGGGCCCATTATAACTCCGGCGACCGCACCTGCGGCAGTCCCTATTGCAATGTCTTTGGCATAGTCAGTAGCAGAGTCCATTTTTGTTCCGCCTTTTATTAAGCCTGTACCGTCATCAGTTTGTATTTTCCCTGATATGGGAATCATTTGCCCGTAAGGAGTTATAATATTTGTAAATTTAACCATCAACTGTCCATTAATGCCTGCTCTTCCGGCTTTTTTCACCTGAATAACAGTTCCGTTTACAGAACTTCCTACCGGAGCTACAAGATTGTTGTTATAGTAAAAATTGTTTGAAATAGCTACACTTACACCTTGACCAAGGCTAAGATTTTCAGAAGAAAGTTCCATCGTAGCTGTTGCAGGGATTGATGTTCCAGAAGGAATCATAACTACTTTTCCTTGAAGAGGCGCTGTCTGCTGTGCTGCGTTAGCAGATGATTGTTTAAATGTCTCAAACGAGCCGGCAGCAACAGTTAACATTGATGCAATAATGAGTGTTGAAACGACTTTTTTTGCTTTTTTGTTATACATATTAACCTCCATTTATTCTGTTATATACTAATTCAACGAACTTTAATAAAAATTGTTCAAATAAGTCTAGTAAAATTCCCCTACACCAAATGTGAAGGCACCTTTTGAGTTTCCGTCCGGAATACCAGTGAGCGGATAACCCCAGTCTATACTGAGAGGGCCAACTCCTGGGATAAATACTCTGACTCCGACACCTGCAGTAATAGCATGAATCGGTCTGTTGTAAATTTCGTTTGTAACGGTAGAGCCATAGATTTGACCGGCATCAACAAATGCTGCAATTCTTATGTTGTCGAGGAATTTCGCATCTGTAATCCTGTCTATGAAAGGAATAGGAGTCTGGAACTCTGCTGAACCCATCATAAATCCGGTACCTGTACCGATACCGCTCATTCTGAAACCTCTTACTGTGTATGGGCCGCCTAAACGATAGGCCATAACTTCAGGCATGTCGCCATGAATTTTTCCTCCTGCTCTGAAGGCAAGTGAAACCGCAGATTTCTTTCCGACAGGATAATATCTCTTGATGCTTCCGCTGAGTTTTCCAAATGTGTTGTCAAACCCGTCTAATGCAAACATTTCGTCAAACCTTACATTAGCAAAAACCCCGTTTCTCGGAAGTGTGGAATTGTCACGCGTATCGTAAATCAAACTGGGTGACAAAGACAGGAATAAGCCACCTTGCAATTGCTTTGCACGCTCAGAGATAGGAATATTGTGCGCTGCATAAAGTCCTGCAATTTGTGAGCCGTCACCCTCTTTAACATGAACGTTCTCAAGCCCTACGCTGAAAGCTCCTGTCAAATGAGGATAGTTTCTAAAAGCACGTGAGATTGTAGATTCAATACCGAACCTTTGTTCAACTGCAAGAGGTATCTGATAGCTGGCAAAATCACGACCGAAAGCCTTGACCATTAAAGCGTTGTCTGTACCTTTCAATTTCGGCTCAAACCAGCTGATTTCAGCCTGCAAGTTTGCTCTGTTCAGCATAGAACTGTCGGCCATAACAATACCGGTACCGGCCAAACCCGTAATAGAAACTCTCTGCCCCATACCTCTAAAGTTGTTATCAGTAAATCCGGCTGTACCGAATAAACCTGTAGCCGTATCAAGACCGCCGCCGATAGAAATTGTACCGGTTCTTTGCTCTTCAAGATGTATTGTTACATCATAAACTTCAGGATTTTCTTCATCTCTTTCAATAGTTCTTTTTACATCTTTAAAAGCCTGAGTACCGTATAAACGCATCAAATCCTGTTTTATAAGGTTTTCGTTGTATATTGTTCCCGGCTGGGTCAAAATATTACGTCTGACAACAAATTCTTTAGTCTTCTTATTACCTTCTATAATAATAGAACCGATTTTGCCTTCATCAATAACAATATTTACGGTTCCGTCCGGATCATCACTTACACTGACGACACGGGCAAGGATGTATCCCTGGCTTGCGTAGTACTGTTGGATTTCCTCAATGGCTTCATTTACTTTTATAATATTTTGAGGCTTGTTTAAAAGTGATTCCAAAATTTGAAGCAAATCGCCGGTAGCAATAGAATTGTTGCCGGTAATAGTAAAATCAGTAATAGGAACATTTTCCTGAACAATTATTTTTAGCTTAATCTTTTTGTCGGAAGTTTTTTGGGGAATAGCTCTCATATGAGAAGTAAAATAGCCCATCTCATAGATAGACTTGAGATTTTGCTGTACAGCATCAACGCTGTACGGGTCATCGGGCTGAATGTTAACATGCTGCATAATTTCTTCTGTAGAAATCAAGTTGTTGCCTGTAATTTCAACAGATTCAATTGTTATATCGGAAGTAGTACTTGTTTTTTCAGCTTGAAGATTTTGTGTGTCATCGGGCTGAATTTTATCCCATAGAGAATCCTGCTGGGTATCTTCAGGAATTTCTTGCTTCGGCTGATTTTTTTTGAATTTTGATTTAACGTTTTTGTTCCAGAAACCTTTTACATCCCAGGCAGCATTTGCAGGATATACCTGAAAAAAGAGTATACCAAAGGACAAAAGTGTAATAATAGCTAGTTTATGTTTAACAACTGAAATTGTTGGATTCCTATCTCTAAATACTTCCTTATAAAAATTATAACCTTAAAATATAAAAATTATCAAAATGTAAATTTTTTCTTACAGAATTTCACAATTGAAATAAAAAAAATTGAAGTGTCAAAAATACGCTTAAAAACAAGAAAAATTGACTTTTAAATAAAATAAAATGATAAAAAAATTAACAAATTTGATAAAAAATGACAAAAAATTATATAATATAATATTTACCATGCTTGAATTCCAGATATCAATATGATATACTGTTTATGTGTGTTGTAGTTGATAGGACTTTGTAAGCCGAAATGAATATATCTATTGGTAACCTTGGAGGTTCCAACCCTTCCGTAAATGAATTAATATCACAACTGGTGTCCAAAAGAACACAATCTTTGAATTCTCTTTTGGAGCAAAAGTCATCTATTGAAAACACACTTGCTGCATTACAAAGCGGCGGATTGGGGATAGGGTCTTTAAACAACTCATACAGCTCACAAATCGCCAGCCTTCAAGACACAATTGACAGGCTTAATGAACAATACACACTCAATGCCAATAAAATCACAACTATCAACAGTCTTAAAAAGAGCTACAACAGCACTGTTACCTCATTGGATAAATATCTTGAGAGCTTAAAAAATCCAAACAACGCAGGCAAAGACCTTGATATTTATCTTGACGGAAACAAAGTTTCCTCCAACGACAAGGTCAATGTCACAGTCAACGACAAAGACACCAATATTCAGGAAATTACATTGAACGTAACCCAGCTTGCGACAACATCAAAACTGTTCAGTAATGTCCTGATTGGCGGCAATGTGTCTGAAAACACATTGATAACCGACTTATTTGCCGGACTTTATGATGAAACAAAGAATTCTATCACAACCAACAGACAGGATATAAAAGAGAGCCTCAAACTTTCTGAATTAGGGATAACAAGCGGTTCTTTCAACATCGGTTCATCAAAGATTACTATCGACGCTGACACTGATACAATCGGCTCGGTAATCCAAAAAATCAAAGACGCCGGCTACAACGCACAGATAGTAACAAAAGAATTTGACAGCAACGGCGAAGCAGTCGGAAGCTTTATGATTTCAGGTGCTGACGGCAAATCCATTGCAATTACATCACAAACAACAAACTTTGCTTCACAAATGGGCCTGACTGTTTCAGAGGGCAACTTCTATATAAACGGCGCAGAATTCAATATTACAGACACAACGACTCTCGGCTCATTGATAAATGACATAAATGCAGCATCTGCCGATAATGTCGGTGCAAAACTTGAAAACGGAAAACTTGTTTTTGTTGCATCAGAAACAGGCGAAGTAGACATCAATGTAGAAAAAGGCACATCAAACTTCACAAACGCAATCGGTTTTACCGTAGGCGGCGTGATGAATACAACAAACCTTGTTATGGGTACTGACGGTTCATTTGTAACCCTGACAGGTACAAAAGACGGAATTTCATCGACAGATTCTGTTGCGAACGGAAAATTCACAGCCGGAAACTTCAATGTGTATTACAACGAGGTTGATGAGCACGGCAATGTGTCTGATACCCTGACAAAAGTAATAATCGAGGTAACAGAAGACGATACAATCGAGTCTATAATTCAAAAAATAGAAGACCAGACAAAGGGCTCATACGTAGATGAAGAAGGTAAAACAGTCCAGACAGGACTTACTGCGGCTGTAGTTGACGGTCATTTCCAGATACGTCAGCTTCAAAAAGGTGCTGAATTTTCGATATCAGTAGAAGCAGGCTCTTCAAATTTCACAAACTACGTCGGAATGACTTCTGCAATAAATGCTCAGACATCAAAAGATGCTGAAAATTCTTATGTCCTCGGGTCTGTCAAAGTTCCTGCCAGCGGATTTAGTGAAGGTTCTTTCACTATTTCAACAAATAAAGTTTCTGATGACGGAAAAACAGCACTGTTTGAAATGGTTACCGCAACAATCACAGTCGAAGCCGGAGATACAGCGGAAAGTATTGCACAGAAAATCACCGATGCCGGAATAGGGCTGACCGCAAGCGTAACAGAAGACGGCTTTTTCAAAATTGAACAGAATAACTCCGGAGTTGATTTTGATATAAAAATTGAAGCCGGCGGAACAGACTTTACATACAAAGCAGGCTTGACAACAGACATAATCAGCACAGGCGTGCTGTCACCCGGCTCAACAGATTTGCAGTATACTTCATTGACCGGTTCTGCTGAAGTTGATGAAAATACCTCGGTGAGCGGCGGAACATTCAAAATAAACGGCATTACAATTAATATCAATGACGGAACAATAAGCTCTGCAATAGATGATATCAATGCATATAAAGACCAGACAGGTGTAAACGCATTTCTAAAAGACGGACATCTTGTCCTGCAGGCAAATGAAACAGGGCCTGACCATACATTGTATATTGAAGGCGGAACATCGAACATTGGCACGGTTGCAGGATTTTTGACAAAGACAGAGACTGCTGCAGCGGCAACAATCGGGCAGAACGGTTCAAAATCAACATTGACCGGCGCATATAATATTACGGAAAGCTCAATGATAACAGCCGGTTCAATAGTTATCAACGGGTATACAATCAACCTCAATGCAGGCTCATTAAAGGATGCAATCACAGAGATAAATAAACACAGCTCCGATACAAAAGTAACCGCATCAATATCAAACGGAAAATTTGTACTTACAAGCACAGAAAACGGCGCAGTAAACATTACAGCATCAGCCGGTACCTCAAATATTGCGCAGGTTACAGGTATAGCAGCATACCAGTCACAGGCCGGTACACAGGAAATAATAGGCGCCTCAAAAACAACATTGACAGCAGCCGCAACGGGATTGAAAGAAACAGACGTAATAGGCGAATCTGTTATATCAATCAACGGACAGAAAATGACACTATCCGGCACTTTGAAATCTGCAATAAATACAATTAACGCAAACTCAGGTTTTACAGGGGTAGAAGCATACCTTGACGACCAGGGCAGATTTGTGTTCCAGAACGTTAATACAGGCTCAAAAGGAATAAACTTTGTAAGCTTATCAGGCGATTTCACAAGGGTAATAGGCGCTGCTTCATCAACAACAACAGCCGGCTCATCATCGCAGGTGGATAGAACACCGGCATCAATGCACGGCGGCACAACAGGCCTGGAACTCAATACAGAGATAATCGGCGGCGGTACACTGACAATCAATGGTCACGATATTTCTCTTGACGGAATTTCATCAATTAATGGTGTTATCAATGCAATAAACTCTGCCAAAATAGGTGTTACAGCTTCATTGGATGATAACGGAAGATTTGTTATCTCAGCACTTGACCCTATGCAGACACTGAACGTTTCATACTCAGGAAAAGGCAACTTTGGATACGTAGCCGGTATCGGCTCATATACAATCGGCTCTGCAGCCGGTTCAACAGGCACTCCCGGAACGGGCGGAGTTCAGGGAGGAAATAACGGATTTGTCACAGGCTCCACAGAGTTTAACCAGAGCGCAGGTATCATAGGGTCAAATAACGGCGAAATCACAGGCAGCAATTCTGTTTTAACTATAGACAGAATAACTGAAGAAGAAGCACTCGCTCAAGGCTACACTATCATCAAAACTGTCAATGACCTAAGAAATATGGAAAATGATATGTCATTTAGAAGAAAGTACATCTTGATGAATGACATTGATTTATCCGGTATAAATTGGGATCCGATTGGTGATCGGAATAATGCATTTCAAGCAGATTTTGACGGTAATGGATATGCTATCAAAAATCTGACAATTGACGCTCCAGATGGAATGCCAAATCAGTATGCTGGTTTATTTGCAAATGTGGGTGGAATGATTAGCGCAGATCATACTCAAACAATACAAAATTTACGTATAGAAAATGTAGATATTCAAGCTAATACCACTGCTGCAGCTTTAGCAGGACAAGCAAATGCCGTAAACATTAAAAATGTATATGTCAGCGGATCTGTAACTTCTATTAGGAACAATGCTGCAGGATTAGTTGCATATTCAAACGCCGGTAATGTACATTATGATAATGTACATTTTACAGGAAATGTTACTGATCTTTCTGATGACATGAATCAAGGGCAGGTTTCAGGTATTGCTTATTTGTCTAATAATAGTAGTATAAAAAACTCATCATTTACAGGGAATATATCTGGTTCCACTAATATTGGCGGTATTAGCGCTCAGATATATGCTAACACAACTATAGAAAATGTGTCTGTTCAAGGTACAATTAGCGGTATTCATGATATTGGCGGTGTCACCAGTCACTTTCACGGTGGTACAAATAACACTTTTAATAATATTTATATTAATGCTGATATTTCTTCCAGTAATGATACATTCACAAATGTTTCAACAGGAGGATTTGCCGGCAGCATAAGTGGTTACACAAGTGCCAGTCTTAGTAATATTTATATAGATGGTTCAATCAATGACTTAAAACACAGTAATACTGCCGGTCTGATTGGTTTTATTTATAATGCTACAAATCCAGGTATAGAACTTTCTTTAGATAATATAGTCTTTAATTCAGACATAAACAAAGTCAATACAAGTGAATATGCTACAGACGGCATCTTAATCGGCGGTGTATCATATGAAGATATTCCTATAGATTTCAGTTATAACAATATATATTATAATTCTACAAAAAATACAGGTTTATCTTTAATAGGTGCACCAACTGCTGATGAGGTATTTGGCAGTATTTCTGCCACAGCTCTCACAACAAATCAGATGAAAGATATTTCTAATTTCACCGGATTTGACAGCTCTGTTTGGAGTGAGAGTGAAAGCGGTATTTCTCCAGTCAATATTCAATCAGAAATGTATGCAAATGTTTCTGCAGGAAATATCGTAATAAACGGCGAAACTATCAGCATATCTGCAGGGGGGATTGTTGCAGCTGTCAATGCCATCAACGCAGCCTATTCAACAACAGGTGTTGTCGCAAGCATAAACGAAAACGGCAATGTCGTGCTTCAAAACGCTGACGGTTCTGATAAACAGATTGTAATCGAGTCTTGCACCAGCAACTTCCTCGACGTCGCAGGAATTGAAACTATAGCATCTACACAAAGATTGTCAGAATCAGAGGCAATTGCTCAGGGCTATACAATAATTAAAACAGCAAACGATCTTAAGAATATAGAAAATAATCGTTCCGGCAAATACATCCTGATGAACGACATCGACCTGTCGGGTTTAGATTGGACTCCGATAGGTGTAGCAGAAGCGTTTACCGGCGAACTCAACGGTAACGGTTATTCCATCTGGAATATGAACGTTACAAACCAAAAACAGACTGGCGGCTTGTTTGAAGCTGTTGAAGACGCAACCATCAAAAACCTTAATATTAAAAATGCTTCCATAATTACAGAAGGGAAAGCCGGTATTCTTGCAGCCTCGGCGACTGATGTTATTGTTCAAAATGTTCATGTCAGCGGTGTTATTGACGGTTTGGGTAATAATGCTAAATCACCAATAGTTGGCGGCTTGTTCGGAAGGGCTGGAAATTATAATATCAGTACTTCTTCTGCTGATGTAGAATTATCCGGTGGAACAGTAGGCGGACTAGTTGGTACAAGCATTGGCGGAAACAACATTACAAATTCATATGCTACCGGTACAGTTGAGGGTTTTGATGATACAAATGCAGGTACTACCACTCTTAGACATCTCAATCATATTGGTGGTATAATTGGTTTATTAAGAATTGGAACTACCAATATATCCAATTCTTATGCTTCGATAGAGATCCAGGGTGTTGAAATTCCTCAATATGGTCAAATTATCGGATATGTTGTAGATGTTGGAGAATATAGTATCTCCAATTCATTCTGGAACAAAGATGCTAACAGTAGTACAAATACAGCTGTAGGATTCGAATTTGGCTCAACAACAGAAGCCCCTGTAGGCGGTTCAATAGGATCTATAGATCCCGGTTCTATAAGTTTTCACTTCCCTAAAGGTTTAACAGCTGAGCAGTTCGCGGACAGCTCAAACTTCACCGGATGGGACACTGACATCTGGGATTTCTCGGGTTCAATGCCTGTGTTGAAAAACATTATGACTTCTGCATCTTCGGGTGGTTCGTCATCTCAGAGCATATCAGCCGGTACGGTGACATTGAACGGGCAGACGATAGACATTGCCGGCGGAAGCATTGACGATGTTATCAGCCAGATTAACAGCCAGTCAGGAAAGACAGGTGTTGTTGCTTCATTGAATTCAAACAACCAGCTTGTGTTCAAAAACGATGACGGCAGCACTGACCATATTGTAATAAAAGAAGGAACAAGCAACCTTCTTGATGTTGCAGGTATTCAGGAACAAGCTGAATTGGCCGGTGCATATACAACCCTCACGGGCGGACGTGATGTGACGGATGCTGTTTTCAACGAAGGTCAAATCACCATCAACAAAAACGGTCAGAATATTGTTGTCGACATTGACGCAAACTCAACAGCACAGGATGTTGTGGATGCGATTAACGCTTCTGACAGCGGAATTATTGCTTCTCTTGTCAACAAAGACGGCAAGCAGTATATGCAGATAAGATCCACCACCGCAGGCGCAGACAACATTTATATCAGTGTATCAAAAGGCAATTTCGGTGCCTTGACAGGGCTGGCTTCTTCATTTGCAGCAGGCCCGACTTTCTCTGACCAGCCTGGATACAAAACCACTATCAAGTCAAACTATTATATCTATCAGGCTGACAGCACAAAAACTTTCACAGGAGGCAGTATCACTATTGACGGTACAAAAATCAATGCTGCCGGAAAGACTCTCCAGCAGGTTGTCGACGAGATAAATGCTGCCGGTTTGGGGGTCACTGCAACTCTCACCTCTGCAGTAG
The DNA here is from genome assembly GCA_944322855.1 of Candidatus Gastranaerophilales bacterium. Classification (GTDB taxonomy): domain Bacteria; phylum Cyanobacteriota; class Vampirovibrionia; order Gastranaerophilales; family Gastranaerophilaceae; genus Limenecus. The sequence continues at coordinate 12,931 of CALUQG010000009.1, read as the reverse complement.
ACAACAACGGCGATTCTTATCAGACATTCAGCCTCTCAAAAACCGCTTCTACAGCTGACGCATCAAAATTCACCGTATCAACAAACGGTGACTTTGCACGTGTTGTAGGTTTGGGCGCTTATTCTACGGGTGCAGGTGTTCAGGGGGTTCAAACACCTTCTGCCAGCACTCCTCAGGGCGGCTCTCAGCTCACAGGCTCTTTTGATGTTACCCATGTCCACGAAACAGAAGAAGAGTTTGAAGCTATGGGCTACACTGTCATCAAAACAGCTCAAGATTTGATAAATATCAAAAACAACCTCTCCGGCAACTATGTCCTGATGGACGATATTGACCTTTCGGGTTATAACTTTACCGGTGCTGTGATTACAGGTACATTCACCGGCCAATTCATCGGCAACGGCTATACTATATCGAACATGACAATAAATGCCAAACCCGGAGATGTCGGTTTGTTTGAATATACAAAAGGCGCTACGATAGCTAGTGTTAATTTTAAAGATGTTAATATTACAGGAATATGTGCTACAGCCGGTGCACTTGTAGGTGTAGCAGAAGACACTTTGATAGTCTCAGTCAATGTCGATTTCGGTGAAAACGGTATTTCGACAAACGCATATGTAGGCGGTATTGCCGGACTTTTGAAATCAGGCTCAAGAATTGGTTATTCTTCTACTGTAGGCGGAACCATTGAATCTAAAGCAAATTCTTCATTAAGCCAGGGCAATTATGGCGGACTTGCAGGTCAGGTACTTGATAATTCAACAATTTACAACTCCTATTCAACGGTAGATTTAATAGGAAACTGGATAGGCGGCATAGCCGGCCATGTCGATTCAGGCTCTACTATCGAAAACTCATTCCATAACGGAACTGTAGACGGTCTTGGCGGCGGTATTGCTGCAAGCGTTCAAGACAGTACAATAAAAAACAGTTTTTATAATTCTAACAAAGCTTCTCAAGACTTTGAATCATTCGATTCCTCATCTTCAACCGTAACCATGCCGTCCGGTCAAAGTGCAGGTCTTGTTGATTCTGATTTTGCAAATCCTGAAACATTCACAAATGCCGGATTTAGCACTAGCAGCTGGGATTTTTCAGGCGACATGCCAACTTTGATACCTCCCACATCTGCAAATATAAGCGCAGGCTCCATAGTCATCAACGGTACAACAATCAACCTGTCAGCAGGAGCTATTTATTCTGCAATCTCTAAAATAAACTCTTATTCAGACGAAACAGGAGTCACAGCCTCTATTAACGAAAACGGAAATGTGGTACTCGAAAGCGACGGCGCTCTTGAGGTTAAATCTGGCACATCAGACTTCTTTGCCGTTGCAGGAATAATCACGGAAAACACCCGTATCACAAAAGAACAAGCAATAGATATGGGATATACAATTATCACTTCCGGTGAACAATTTGTGACAGCTATCAAATCAGATCCGTCGGGAAAATATATCTTGATGAACGACATCGACATGTCGACTTATGCGTTAGACTGGTCATCATTGATGCAGGGTGTTGATTTCGAAGGCACCTTGAACGGTAACGGCTATACTGTAGCAAACTTCTTCTCAAATCGTTCAAGTGACATTGATGTTGGCGGCGGTTTGTTCAGGAGCGTAGAAAACGCAACTATAACTGATATCACCTTCTCAAATGCGCATATTAATTCAGTTGAAGGCGGTTTGTTCGGTACAACAATTTACGGTTCTACAATCTCCAATGTCTCTATTGTAAATTCTGTTATAACAGCTAATAAATACGACGGAGGCGGATTAGCTGCAATAATAAACCGTTCTGAACTCACCAATATCAGAATAGACAATGTAAAAGTAACGGCTCTTGAAGGGAGAGTTGGTGGTATTGCAGGCGACATAAGTAATTATTCAACAGTCAACAATGCCTATGTAAATGCTGACGTAATTTCAAATGACGCCTATAATACAGGAGGTATAGCAGGTCAAACATCTGATTCTACATTTTACAATATTTACTCATCCGGTACTGTCAAATCTAATACAAGTAATAACGTTGGTCAGAGTGCAGGCGGATTGTTTGGAAGTGTAAATGATACAATTATCACCAATGCATATTCTGATTCTGATATATCGTCCAATGCAACAACCACAACTCAAGGTGCAAGTGTTGGAGGCCTTATTGGTGATATTATGACTGTCACTATTGAAAACGCATATTTTGGCGGTACAATTTCAGGCAATTTCCGTTATAAAGGCGCTGCGTTCGGCGAATTACATAATACAACTGCTGATCAGATTTCTAATGTAATATTCAATTCTTCAAAAGTTTCAGAAGACGCTGTTGGTTACAATAGTGATTCTATTAGTACAACAGAAATTCGAGGTCTGAATGATTCTGCTTTCCACAGTGAGAGCACATTCGCCGCACTCGGCTCATCAAACTGGTATGTAACAGACCAGACAAAGACTCCGGGTCTGACATTCGAAGCCACAGTCACAGGCGGTCAGTCCGTAGCAAAAATGAGTTACGAAGATGCAATCAATGCAGGATACACAGTCATCACTACAGCTGAACAGCTTGCCTCAATTGCTCCTGACGGAAAATATATCCTGATGGCAGATATCGATGCCAGCGATTACACTCCTGCTTCCATCAGTAATTCATATATCCAGGCAACATTCTCCGGTACTTTAGATGGTAACGGATTTAAAATAAAGAACCTGAATACCTGCCTGTTCAATTCAACAGAAGGGGCTACACTAACAAATATTAAACTTGAAGACGTCAATATTGCAGTCGAGGGTGTTAGCCCAACCGGAGCCCTGGTAAAAACAGCAATAAACACAAACATTTCATATTCCAGTGTTTCAGGGGTTATCGGCACGTATGGTACAAGAGCAGTATTTATTGGTGGTCTTGTTGGTGAAATGACCGGAGGTTCGATATCATATTCTTCAAGCAGTGGTGTTGTGATTGGTAACAATCTTGTTGGCGGTCTTGTCGGAATGGCAACAAATGGTGCAGAGATAAAACATTCATATAGCAACGCTACTATTGCTACTTATTCAACTGCCACATCTTCAAGCAAAATTGGCGGTATAGTCGGCGGGGCTAAGCTAAACACTGTTATCACAAATACAATTTTTGCAGGAAGCTTCCAAACTCAACTTAGCGAAGGATATCACGGCATCGCAGGTGATGCAATAACATCAGCTACCATCAAAAACAATTTCTGGTCAGGTGCTGACGATGCTTATGCATCATCTGACTCTACAGCCGTTGCTTCAAATAACCAGAAATTTGACTTTGACAACTATGCATCATCCTCTACAAACCAAACACTCTTTAAAGGAGCCGGTTTTACAGAAGACATCTGGGATTTGTCAGGCGCAATGCCGACCCTCAAAGAAAACTCTGCATCGTCAGCAACAGTTTCAACTCTCACCGGTTCAACCAATATCACTGTCAACCATATGACAAATGGCTATATATCTTCGTCATCAGACCCGACAGAAACAGTCATGATTACATATACAAAAAACGGTGTTGAAACTACAAAAAACATCGAGATACAATCAGGCGCCGCACTCAATGATGTAATGGATGCGATTAATAATGCTCAATCCGACATAAAAGTTTCCATTCAGAACGGAAAACTAGTCTTTGCCGGTACTACTGGCAGTGTTTCCGACATCAAAGTCAATTCTACAGGTGATTTTGCCGGATACTACGGACTACGAGAAACACAAACTGACTGGAACTGGACAGAGGCCTCAGGCGCAATGTCCACAACAACTGTACAGACCTCAACAGGTTCTACAATCACGGGCTCTGTAGGCGGCATAGAAGGCACTGACGGCGGATTTACAGAAGGCTCATTCACTATCGTTCTCGGAACAGACGGCACAGGGGGCACCGGCGGTACAGGCGGTTCGGGCAACAATGGCCTGATTACTGGCGACACAAATGTATTCGAGCCTAATTCAAACAACGGTGTAATAACAGGCGGCAATACTGTTCAGGGAACAGCAGTGCCTGAGTTGAGTAATACTCTGACCGGCAGTAATTCGATAGTCACAACCCACCTCACAGAAGCAGAGGCAAAAGCCCAGGGGTATGCAATCATCAAAACTGCTGCTGATTTGAAAAATATGTCTACAAGCGGCAAGTACATGCTTGTAAACGATATAGATTTGTCAGGCACCACATGGACACCGCTGTTTTTGAATAAAGAGTTTACCGGTACTTTAGACGGCAACGGCTATAAGATTAAAAACCTGAAAGTCGATTATAGCAGCAGTACAAACAGCAGCTCTTATGCATCTTTGTTGGGACGCACAAAAGGTGCTACTATTAAAAACCTCGGAATACAGCTTAACAGTATTAACAGCAGCGGAGGATATATAGGTGCTCTGGCCGGTATGGCTCAGAATACTACTATTTCAAATTGTTATGTCACAGGCGGAACAGTTTCTTCGCAAGGCGGTACAGTTGTCGGCGGTTTGGTCGGATGCTTCAGCGGTACAATGACCAACAGCTATTCAACTGCAACAGTCTGGACATCTAATACTACAGCAGGCGGACTTGTCGGACTCATGACCTCAGGCAGTATCAGCAGTTCTTATGCTACAGGCCCTGTTACTGCTAATAAAGGCTATGTCGGCGGATTTGCCGGTTCTATGAACAACGGTAGTATTACCAATTCATATTCTACAGGTACAGTAAACGCAAATGGCTCCAGCGATCCTACTACTACTGTAAATATAGGCGGTTTTATAGGCAATATTGCAGGCGGTAAAGTTTCAAATTCATATACTACAAGCAATGTAAATTATTCTACGGGTTCGACTTATATAGGCAGCTTTGCAGGAAATGCACATAACCCGTCATCTATGTTGAGTAACAACAAAGCACGTAACACAGTATCCGGCTTTGGTGCAATAGGAAATCCTAATGTACAGGCCAATTCAAGTCAGGTTGAGCTTTTATCAAATGATCAATTCGGCAACAGCTCAAGCTTCTCCGGATGGAACACATCTGTATGGGATTTTTCAAGCTCAACACCTCAAATCAAGACAATTATAAGAAAACCGAGTTACACAACCAGTACAATCAATATCAACGGAACAGATATCAATATTACAGGTACAAATTACGGTTCTACTATTGATCAGGCAATAAACAGCATTAATGCAAAAACTTCCACAACAGGTGTAAAAGCATCAATTAAAAACGGCAAATTTGTACTTGAAACTGTAAACAGCGATACAGAAGGTATTGACATAAAAAATGTCAGCGGAACATTCCTTGCTGCAGTAGGCATTGCAGAAACAAGCAATACTCCTGTAATGTCAGTTGCAGATATCTCAGCCAGTGAAATCAATATCAACGGAGTTGATATATCACTTTCAGCATCTTCTGTTACGACAGCTCTTTCTACAATTAACTCAAAAACTGCCCAAACCGGTGTTGTCGCCTCAATTGAAGGCGGAAAATTCATCTTGAAGAATCAAGACGGCTCAACTGACAATATCTATTTCTTCAACAATTCAGGCAACTTTGCAGAAGTCACAGGACTTGAGCAGACCGGAAAAATCACCGAAGAAGAGGCCCAAAAACTCGGCTATACAGTCATAAAAACCGCTCAAGATTTGCAAAATATAAACAATAACCTGAACGGAAAATATATCCTGATGAACAATATCGATCTGTCAGGTGTTGACTGGACTTCGATTGGTGTTTGCAATATAAATATAAGTAGCAATAGTGACACTGCTGAAGCATTCTCCGGCGAATTGAATGGTAACGGATTCACTATATCCAACCTGAACATTACTGTTCCTTCTGCAGAAAATGATATTTCTGAAGCTTCATTCGCAGGCTTGTTTGCATTTGCAGACGGTGCAACATTCAGAAACCTCAATATCGAAAATGCTGACATTGACACAAACTTTATGGGCGGAATACTTGCAGGACTTGCAGGTAATACAACCGTCCAAAATGTTCACGTGAGCGGAAGTGTTTCTTCTTCCTGGAATACCGGAACTATGTATGCATACGCTGGTGTTGGCGGTTTGTTCGGTCAAGCAGGTAATATAAACGTCAGCCAATCTTCTGCTGATGTAGAACTTAGTGGTATGATAATTGGCGGTATTGCAGGCGTTACAGCCGACATAAATATTACGGATTCGTATGCAACCGGAACATTTACAGGTGTCAATGTTGGAGGTTCAGCTGATACAAGTACAAGCTATGCCGGAGGACTTATTGGTATAGCATATGACGATACAAATGTTTCAAATTCTTATGCCTCGATTTCACATACAAACGACAAATTCAATAACTACGGACAGCTTATAGGCTGTTTAGGTGTTTCTGGTTCAGTTGTTTACGATGTAAATATAGAAAACTCCTTCTGGAACAAAGATGCCAACAGCTTGAATACCGATAAAGCTGTCGGAGCGAACGTTGATGAAGCAGATGATATTGTAAATATATCATATACGGAAGATAATACAGAAGGATTTACAACTTCGCAGATACAGTCCGGCTTATATCAACAGATTATAGAATTGGACAGCAGCATCTGGGATCTCTCGGGTTCAACACCTGTACTCAAAAACAATATCGGATACGGATACAAAGATGTTTCTGCCGGTATGATAAATATAAACGGCCAGTCAATCAACATCGAAGCCGGCGATATCTCAAATGCCATCGCTGCAATCAATGCCGTCTCTTCAACAACAGGTGTAACTGCATCGATTAACGAAAACGGCAATGTCGTACTCCAAAACGCAGACGGTTCTAACAAACAGATTGTAATCGAGTCTTGCACAAGCGACTTCCTCGACGTCGCAGGAATTGAAAAAGTTGGAGCTGATCCTATGGCTTCTGTACAAAGATTGTCAGAATCAGAGGCAATCGCTCAGGGTTATACGATAATCAAAACTGCCGATGACCTAAAGAATATCAGCGGTGATTCGTCCAAGAAATACATACTTATGAACAACATTGATATGTCAGGTGTTGACTGGACTACGATAGACACATTCACAGGCACATTAGACGGCAACGGCTATACTATCAAAAATCTTAATAAGTCTCTTATCTATCAGGCCGGCACAGTAAGAAATATCAACTTCACAAATGTCGATATCACTGACAACGGTATATTCGGAAGAGTTGATACTCTGTCCAATGTCCATGCGACAGGTTCTGTCCATTCTGTTTCCGGAAATATCGGCGGTCTGGCAACAACTGCAGAGATGATAGAAAATTCTTCATTCGAAGGTACTGTTGAGGGCAAAGGTACAGTCGGCGGCCTTGCTGCTTCTGTAAATGGAGATATTATTAATTCTTATACAAAAGGTTCTGTAATTAGTGACGACGATGCTGGTGGTCTTGTTGGTGAAATAAACCGTGGTTCTATTGAAAATTCATATTCTGAAGCTGATGTCTCAGGGCTCTTTAGAGTTGGTGGTCTTGTTGGATATGGTGGTGGTGGTGGTTATTTCAAAATTACAAATTCATATTCAACCGGAGATATCACTGCTACCACAAGGAATGGTTATGCAACAAATCTTGCAGGCGGTATAGTTGGCTATATAAATGACGGAAGTATTGACAACTGCTATGCGACAGGTAATGTCACTAGTACCGATACAGCCGGCGGACTTGCAGGGGTTGCACACGGTTCAATTGAAAACAGTTATGCAACCGGTAACATTACTTCACAAACTTCTGGCGGACTTGTTGGTAGGTCTAGTTCCACTGACATACTGGAACTCCAAAACGTATTCTTTGCTGGTTCTTTTGAGAAAGACGTACATACAGGAAGTTTAATAGGATATGCTGACAATGCAGATACAGTAGACGTCATAATAACAAATTCATACGTACTAAATAACGACGGTTCATCTGTGCCTATTGTTGATGGAGATGATGCTGCGTTTGTTGACACATCAGATGTGACAGAAGTTACCAACATGTCTCAAATAAAATCCGATTTCTCACAAGTTTGGGATACTGACATCTGGGATTTCTCGGGTGAAATGCCTCAATTGAAGTTTGCTATGCAAGAGACACCTGCACCCGAAACACCGTCAGGCTCTGTGACGATTGATATCACAGCAGATGACACGGTGGACACAATCCTTGCCAAACTGCAAGACAAAGGCATTGACGCACAGCTTATTGACGGACACATTGTTATCAACGGTGTTCCTGAGGATGTAAAATTTGAAGGTACATCAAGCTTTGCGCAGGATGTCGGCTTAATCGGCAGCAGCGGAAGCCCTGATTACGAAATGACAATCGGCAGCAGCACATCAGGCGGCGGTTACACCTATACAGGTGCCGAGGTTTCAGGACTCAAAGGCGGAACACAGCTCTTTGGTTTGACTGACGGAACCGTTGTAATAAAAGACGAAGACGGAAACTCCTACACAGTAAATGTCAGCAGCACTGACACCGTCAACGATGTACTCGACAAGATGACAGAAGCTCTTGGCGGAATTATAACAGACGCTTACGTAAAAGATGGAAAAGTCATAATCGAGTCAACAAAAGAACTCTCGTTTGACGAAAATGCATCGACATCAAACTTCCTCAAATTATCAGGTCTGTCTGAGACTGCGACAATATTCAATGGTTACGGAATTTCAATTGGAGCATCAGATGGCTTTGTCAGAGTCACAGGTTCTGTATCAGGACTTGAAAACGGCGACATATTAGGCGGTGTCAAAGACGGAAACCTTGTTCTGTCTCAGGGCAGCCACACTCAGACAATTTCTGTAAGCAGCACTGATACTGTGCTTGCATTGATTAACAAAATCAATGCGACAGCTGATTTTGAAGCAGGTCTTGATGCATCAGGACACTTCTACATCCAGTCAAAACACGAAAGCACAGAAGCAATAAAAATCGATACCTCAAACGCTGTTAATATAGACGAAATCCTCGGCCTCACAGCAGGCACCTTCACAGGCAGCCTCACAGAGTCTCTCGGTGCACAGGGACACATTCAGGTTACAGGTACAGTCGGCCTCACACCCGATACAAACAACGGTGTCCAAACCGGTACGAATACAATCATCTCCACTCCCCACATTTCTGAAGAACAGGCAATTTCTCAGGGCTACACAATAATCAAAACCGCTCAGGATCTTTTGAATATTGAAAACAATCTGTCAGGCAGATATATGCTCGTCAATGACATCGACCTTTCCGGCTATTCAAATTGGAACGGAATAGGCAATTCATATAGTTGGGGTGCTTTTAAAGGAATTTTTGATGGTAACGGATATACAATTTCTAATTTAAAAATAACCGGTAAACAAAGCGACACTGATTATGACGGTGGACTTTTTGCATACATAAATGGCGGTGCAGAAATTAGAAATTTGACAATAAAAAATGCCAATATCAGTGGAGACAATGTAAATGCAGGTGCATTAGCAGGATGTGCAGACTCAGTTACAATTAAAAATGTTGCAGTTATCGGCGGTTCAATTTCTGCTACTAAAGGTTCTGTAGGAGGGTTAATTGGAAATGTTAAATCTTATGGAAACGCTGAAGATGTTCTTATAGAAAATTGTTATTCAACAGCTAATGTTAGTTGTTATTCACCAGCTAATATTAACGGATATAATAATGTTGGAGGATTATTTGGCGAATTTGCCGGAACAATTAAAGAATCATATTCAGCAGGAACTGTAACATACAAAGGTAACTACGAATCTGTTCATGTTGGAGGGCTTGTAGGTCAAATTGGAGATAGTATAATTCTAAATTCCTATTCTACAGCAAATGTTAATGGTGGACTCGCTAAGTCAGCCGGCGGCTTTATCGGTGCTGCACTTACGAATTATGACAATGATACATTTATACTTCAAAACTGCTGGTCTTCAGGTAAAGTTACAGGGGACAATAATTGTGGAGGATTCTTGGGATTAATTAATAATTCAGATGCTATAAGAGCACAGGATTGTTACTGGAACACTACTACGTCAGGATTATCAAAAGGCTATGGTACTTATCTCTTTGGTTATGGTATTAGTTCATATTCTTTATCAGGTTTGACATCATCGCAGTTTAGCAGTGCTTCCAATTTCAAAAATTATTCATCCAATATCTGGGAATTCACATCAAACGGCCCGACACTCATTGATCTCAAAGATACAAAGACTCAGGTCACAGCCGGTACTATCAGCATAAACGGCACAAATATCTCAATCTCTGCCGGCAGCATTGATGATGCCATAGCCCAAATCAACGCAAAAACCGGCACAACAGGTGTTGTTGCTTCAATCGAAAACAACAAAGTTGTATTCAGATACAAAGACGGCAGAACTGACGGTTTGAACATCAAAGCCGGCTCCAGCAACTTTGTCTCTGTCACAGGCACCGCATTCACAGCCGGTACTGTCAATGACAAAGTCATCCCTGCCGCAAATTCCGGTTCGGGAAAAACCTTCACTATCAGCACGGCTTCGACAGGCGACACATTCTCTGTCAACATAACATCAGGCATGACTATCAAGCAGTTGTTCGATAAAATCAATGCATCAGGCCTCTACAGTGCAGCCTTCAACAGTGAAAACAAAGTCGTAATCACTGCGCTCAAAGACGGTATGACAGACATTACCTTCGGCGGTACAAGCAATCTGCAGTCCTATCTCGGTTTGTCCGGCGGCGGTACGTCAAATGTTCAGGGTGATTTACAACTCGGTACAAGCGACAGCTATTCTACGTTAACAGGCGGTGCGATTGTCAACACTGATATGACATTCTCAGAAGGCGATTTCTCTATAACAGCTGGCGGTAAAACAGAAACCTTCCACGTTGCAGAAGGCGAGACAATCACCTCTGTTCTCAACAAAATCACCGCTTCCGATGTCGGTGTTTCTGCCAGCATTCAAAACGGAAAAGTTGTTCTCACTGCCACAACAGGCGGCAATGTCAATCTGTCTATTCAAGACGGTACCAGCAACTTTGTTGAATTAGCAGGTTTTGTCACCTCCGGCGGTGACCAGATTGTCTCTGTTGTTAAAGGCGAGCTTGCCACTTACACATCTCAAAACACTGTTGAAACAGCCGAAAACCTCGGTATTTCCGCAGGTGATTTCTACATACACCTCACCGACGCAGACGGCAACATCACTGACACCGCAAAAATTGACATTTCGGAAAACGAAGACATTGCCTCAATCATCGGCAAAATCAACAACTCAGGTCTCGGTATCACTGCAACAGTCAATGATTCCGGCAAGTTAGTCTTGCAGAGAAACTCCTCGGAAGAAGCCGGCGGCATCCTTGTTTCAAAAGGTTCATCCGATTTTACAAACAAAATAGGCTTCACATCCGGCGGTTATCAGGCTCCGGCTACGGAATACGGCTCTCAATCCGTTCTCACATCCGTTAACCCGATTAGCACTTCTCAAAAATTCTCAGAAGGTGATTTCATCATCTCTATTGACGACAATGGAACTATACGTGAAACGACTATAGACGTTTCCGCTTCTGACAGTATTTATGACATAATTGACAAGATTAACGCAGCTGATGCAGGTGTCACAGCTTCTCTCAATGCAAGTAACAAGCTTGTTATCACAAAAGACGCTGACACCGGTGAAGGCTCTATCACCCTCAAGAAAGGTTCTTCCGATTTCACTACCATATTCGGATTTACCTCAGGCGGTATCTACAACGGAACAACTCTCGACGGTGAAGCCGCTACGCACACCGTTCTCGTCAGTAACAAGCTCTCTGTCTCCGGCAAAGCCACCATGGCTTCTCTCGGGGTTACAGAAGGCTCCTTCAAAATCAACGGTGTTGAAATATCGATATCATCAACTGACACAATTGAAGATGTTATCGGCCGTATTAACACTGTATTCAACGATGCGGCATACAAAGATATTGCCGTTTATGCAGAATTCAAAAACAATCAAATTGTCATAACGACCAAAGATGCTTCGTCCAACGCAAGAATTACTATTGAATCCGGCTCAACCAACTTTACGGAAGTCGTCGGTTTCACAGACATCGGCTCTCGTGACAATGTTGTTGATATGGGTCAAAATGCCGAGTTTAACATAAAAATCGGTGATGATGAAGTCGGAAAAGACTTTAGTCTCGCTCTTGACCTCAACGATATAACCAACGACAACATCTATAACGGCAACAACCTCATCTATCTCGATGCCTCCGGAAATGTTGTCTCCAGCGCAAACAATGCCGCTATTACCATAGAACTCAAACAAACCGGGGAAACTGTCATCACTCTCGGTAAAAACCTCCTTGATGCCAGCATCATCGAATTGAACAAGTTTATCGGCAACTTCAACAAAGCAATGATTGCGTCTGAAAACGAAATCCTCTCTGATGACACCGAGTTTGCAAAACTTATCACCAACATCAAAGAAGCTCTTACAAACGATGTTGCAGACATGAGAAAAATACAGCAGCAGCTCGCTGACATCGGTATCACTGTCGACATCAGAGGCGGTATGAACTCCAACATGGGTACTGTCAGACTCTATCTCGACAAAGAAAAATATACAGATGCGTTCTACGCAGACTCGCAGCACGTCCTTGACCTTCTCGTTGGAAAAGAAACCGCTATCGGTGTTGAAGACGGTGTTCTCACAAGATTAAACAACGTTCTATTCCCGGAAGTCAACAACAAAAACGGTTACTTCAACAAAGTCCCCAGACAGCTCGAAGCTATTCAAAAACAACTTAAACGTGAAATTACTCAAACTACATTCGATTTGAACGAACTCAAGCTCGCTGTCTCAGGGGATAACGGTACTGCAGGACTTTCTGAATATCTCGAAAAACTTGAAGAACAATACAACTTTGTCAACGAAGCTATTGCAAATCTTAACAAGCAATATGCAACTTCGGTTACAAGATTGATTTTGAACCAGAACAATTCAGG
>CALUQG010000008.1 GCA_944322855.1 Candidatus Gastranaerophilales bacterium | reverse complement strand
TAAATTTTCAATTTTATTGGGACTTGCGCAGCTTCGCTGCTTCCTCTCTCAAACAAGACATTTAGTCTTGTTTGCTCGGCAGAGTGTCCCGATATGTAAACTCTAATCCGATATCTTTCAAAATTTTATTATCATAGATATTCAACTTTTTCGTGAATATACAAATATTCTAATACAAGAATAAAAAAATTTAACCATATATTTAAAAAAATTTATAATTCTATCTGTATGCAAAAAGTTCTGCCAACAAGACAGAACTGTAAATCCAAATCTCTTCCTAAATTTCTCTAAATCCCCACGGCTAGTAGCCAAACCTCTAAAACAAAAACTTTTTCTTCCTAATTCAATAGTCTAAACCTTTTTAATCTTCCATGATTATCAATAATCCCCGGAACTGGCCATCACTCCTTTCATCCCTTCGGGCTCCCAGTAAGATAATCATACTAAGATAAATAATTAGTATCAACACATATTTTGTAAAATAAGATTTACAATTGACCATGCCCCCTAATACAAGTGGACAAAAAATTTTTTTACAAACTTAATAATATTTTTTCGCAATCAAAAACCAAAAATTCAAAAAAATAAAAAGCCGTGCCACTGCCTATCGACCAATATAAATACAACTCATTATCATATTTATCTCCCTCTCAAACACCTCTTACCCAAAAGTTAAATCTTAGTGCTGCTTCGTTCCCGATCTGACACGGTTCGATTGCTTTTGCCAAAAGATTTTGAGCAATCATAAATAAACATGTAACTCATTGCACTCACACAAGCCTCACAGCAGGCTCTGCACCCCGCATATGCGTTCGGGTCAAGAGATCCGCAAAGTCCCCGTGGAGCACGGCTATAATATATTAACCTAAAAATAAATATCAGGCAATGCAATTCTATTTCTTCATATAACTTAAATTATATTTAGTATTTGCCAGTTTTACATTAGGATTTTCGATACGGCCTTTAAACGACATTTCTCTGCCTTTGAAATCCTTTTGTCTCAACAAAATTAATCCTACATTACCAAGTTCAACATTTCCTGATGGATTTCCATCCTTGTCTACACGCTTTATGACATTTCCGCTAAAGACTTTGTACTGCTTATTTCTATCAAGTGCGTCTGAGTACATTGTTCCTTCAGGAAGTTCAAACCCGAGTCCATCGAGTTTAATCTCGTCAAGATATGCATCTATGCCGCAATGTTCAGGATTTCCATCATAGCCGTTTGCATGCAAGACAACCACTGCATCAGTTTTGTCATTGTATCTATAGAAAGCAACAGCTTCGCCACCGCCGTTTATTTTCTGATTATGTAAAGGTTGTGTTGAACCATTTACAAGAGCTGATGCAGCTTCTTTATTTCTTATTTTCATAACATAAGAAAGCTCATCACGGTAATCTTTAATAAATTTATAATTTTCGTTATTAAGCCAATCCCATCTTATTGCATTTCTGTTTTCTTGTTTTTCATTTTTTGCAAAAGTTTCCCAACCTGTCATTCCGAACTCATCTCCGGCATAATTTGTGGGAGTACCGGGCAGCCCTACCATTGCAAATAAAATTGAACGATATTTTTTCATTGCAGGCTCTAATATATTTTTTAGAGTATTTGCTTTTAATTTTTCAATTGTTTCTTTGTTATTAAGGCAATAATCTCTGAAAGAACCGCTTTCTACTGCAGCTTCTTCTATAACATCAGCTATTGTCATATCAAACGGACGTACACCAAAATTTTCCGGATCAAATTTCTTGGTTTGACCGTCTACTGTATGTTCACCCTTTTTCAATTTTGTTATAGCGTTTTTAATTACCTGTTTGTGATGTTCAGGAAGATTTTTGTATTCTTCGGTTTTTTCGAATCCTCTAATTAAGACATTTTCTACTTCTTTTCCTTTGTCTTTATTGAAATTCGCTACATCCATTGCCAGTAAATGAAGTATTCTTGGCTTGTCCTGATTTCCTACAAATCTGTGAGCAAAATTAAAGTTATCACTTGTTCCGCTGTCAAAATATCCGCCGTCGCCGAACATTTTTCCGAAAATTTTTGTAATAGAGCCGCCTTCGTCTCTTTTACCATCACTGTTTTGACCATAGATGGAAGGCAGCGTAGAATACCAGTATTCATAGTCAGAAACAGTGGTAAAATCAGCTCTTTGAACAAATTGCGATTTTGGTATCTGCCAGTCTGTCAACTCGCCTATTGCATAGCGTCTTGGATTATATGGTTTTACACCTTTTGAGTTAAATTTATTCCAAAAAGCGTTTATTGCTTTTTCGTTAGCATCATAAGGGAATTTTCCGGTTTCTTGAGCTTCCCAGTCTCCTACATCTTTTGCAGCATCAATTCTCCAATCAAGACCGGATTCTGTTTTTTCAATTATTAATTTTGCAACATTTATTGAATCAGAATTCAAACTGTTTACTCTGGATGCAAGATGTTGTACAAAAGCTTTTTTATTATCTTCAGGTATATTTTCAAGACCAGTTTTTATCTTTTTAATCAGCTCTTCAGAAACTTCTTCAGGAGATGTTTCATATTGCAGATTGAGTTTATTCAAATCAATTTTCTGCAGCTCTTTTACATCATATTCAAGCATGTTCTGATTAGATTGTTGTTTTATTTCAGGAGCTAAAGAAGAAACTATTAAAAATTTTGTAATATCAGAAGCGAGTAATGTATATATTTCTTTTCCTTCTTGATTTAATTCATCTCCGCAGAAAAAAGATCTCCCGGTTTCTTTTTCAACACTTTTTAATATAGAAACAGCGGCATCCGTCATTTCATTGGCAAGAAGATTATCTGTTTCTTTATATATTTTTCTGTATCTTTCAGGCATTTTGTTATAATATTCATCACCCATCTGATACATTTCGTATCTCGACATTCCTATTGTATCTTCAGTTACTGCCAGATTTTTTATAAACGGATATGCCAAAACTCCGGCTAAATCCGGTGAAAACTCTATTGCATCAAACGGATAAGACATTATTCCGTCAGTAATATTTTCAGCCATTACAACAGGTTTCAATTGATATTTTCTTTTTCCGCTGACAGGGCTGTAAGAAAGAATATTTTCAAGAGGAGAAGCTTTTCCGTCTTCTTTTTCAAGTAATTCTTTAGCGCCTTCCGGAAGTTTGTTTTCGTTAATCAAAGACTCTATTGCTGCTTTATAAGCATCAGCACTGCGAGCAGACCCCAGTTTTGAGCTAAGTTCTTTTGCTGTATATTCTGTAAGAAGTCTTGCAACTTCGCCTGTCCAGAACTTACCTATCTGAACGGTGTCATCCTGTACCTGATACTGTGCAGCAATGACTTGTGCTTTTTCATCTCCTGAAAGTTTTAAAGATTTTAATGTTGAATCAGGCAAAACAAAACGTTTTTTTGAAATATCACTATTACCGACCCAAAGAGAAACTCCTCCGTCTTTGTTCGAATTAACTATGCTGAAATGAGGCCAGTTAGTCAAAGCCTGTTTAAATTCAACTGATTTGTCATGCCATTTTATTTCTTTATATTTTTTATAATTATCCTGAACAGCAGCAGGTGTAACTCTAAAGTGATATGCCTGGACAGAATCTTTGTAATTTGCTATTTCATATTTGTCTTTTGCTTCTTTGTTATCATAGACATTGAAGATTTCATCATTATTCATTTGCTCTTCTGAAGCAAGCCTGTCATCAAATACCTGTATATAAGTCGGACGTGATACATCGACGCTGTTTCTTACAACTTTTGCTTCTTTATAATATTCTCCGTCTTTTTCAAAAAGTATTTTATATGGAGCATTTACAAGTTTTATATGGATATGTTTGTTAACATCAGCATTTTTTGACAAAATACCAAATCTAATCGGCACATTTTTCAAATCTTTGGTCTCAAACATTGCAAGAAACGGACTTTCAACACCCCAATTCATTATATCTTTGATATGAATACCTTCCATACCTTCATTGACAAAAGCACCGTCGGCAGTCCAAGACATACCGTTTTGATACAGACCTATCATCAAATTACGAAAATCTTTGAAATTCCCGAGATTGTCTGTTATTTGATAAGGGTTAGTTGTCCAATATCCATGGCTGGATTTGTTATCCTGACCAAAGATGGGGGTTCCAAGAATATTTCTTATCCCAAATTCCTTAAATTCAGGAAGTTTCTCATATACAGAGTTTAGTGTTCCACCGAGCATATTAAAGTGATTTCTTTTATGAGCTGCAGGATTAGGCACATTAAATGAATCAACAAGAACATGTTCCATTTGTCTCGGTCTTGCTGAATTAGCATTTGTAACAGGTACAGCCAGTGTGAAGTTTTTATCTCCCTTTACTCCTTTATCAGTATATTCTTTTCCGTTAACAATAAATTTGTAACCAAGTATATTGTTCTCATCAAGGCCAAATTTTGAAGCTCTTACAACATAACTTTCAAAACCTTTAGGCATGTCATATGTTTCTGTTCCCTGATGAGACCTAAAATATCCGTCTTTGTCTTTAGTTAATACAGCAAACTGTATCTTTGTGCCCTGCGGTGCATTTGGCAGGTTAAATTTGTAAATATCATTCCCCCTGTTATCTTGAGTCAAAATTTGACCGGAAAAACTGGGTTTTGAGTGAAAATTTTCAGACTTTTTCTTTGTATAAGAATTTGTAATTTTTACACTGCCGCTTGAATTCAAACCATCGATATTCACAATTTAGACCTCATTAAACACTGACTATTCTATTTAAGATGAAACAGAAAAAAATTTGCTAATCATGCCCTGAATATTTTTCAGATTGTTACATTAAGTTAAGAAAGAAAAATCGTGATTAAAAAAGCCCTTTTCTTGCAAGAATAATTGCAATTATACCGGCAAAGACAAGTGCAAAAAGTAAAATTCCGAGAAATGCATAATGCATATGAGCCATAGGAACTTCTACATTCATTCCCCAGAAACTCGCAACCATAGTAGGTATAGCAAGGATAATTGTCACAGATGTTAAAAACTTCATCACGATGTTCAAATTATTGGAAATAATTGAAGCAAATGCATCCATCATACTTTCAAGAATGTTTCTGTGCATTTCTACCATTTCTATAGCCTGTTTGTTTTCAATAATGACATCTTCCATCAAATCTTCGACTTCTTCGTTATATTCCATAAAATTGGAAAACCCTGCAAGTTTTTTAAATCTGCTTAGCTTTTCAAGAACACGTCCGTTATCTTTAAGCGCAGTAGTAAAATACACCAGAGACTTTTGTACATCAAGAAGCTGAAAAAGTGCTTTATTTTTCATAGTACGTTTTAAATCAACTTCAATTTTTTCCGTATGGCGATTGATATGTTCCAAATATCTCAAGTAAAATTTTGTAGCTCTGAAAAGGATTTGGAACAAAAATCTTGACCTGTCAGCAGTATTAAAAAGTTTTGCTGTATCCTGATTAAAAAATGAAATAATCCTGTTCTCTTTTAATGAAACAGTTACAATGTTGTGCGGTGTCATAATCACACCGAGAGGCAGTGTATCAAAACTGTTTTCATCTTCCATTAAAGGGATATTCGTGATGATTAAAAGTTTGTCATCATCAAGTTCTATACGGGATCTCTCTTCAGAGTCAAGAGAATCTCTTAAAAAATCAGCGTCTATATTCAACGCATTTGCTACATCTTTAATTTCATCAGCAGTAGGTTTAATCAAGTTAAACCATGAACCCTGTTCAAATTCGTTTATTGAAAGTTCTTTTAAGGTTTTATCTTCCATGGTTTTAAAAATCTGAAGCATAGAACCTCCAATCAGCGCAAACTATAATACAAAACAATTATACAACAATTATAGAAAAAGTGTTCCAAAAAAATTTCTCGCTTCTAAAATTTAGTGCTATCATAAATATAGAGTTATGCGGATGTAATTCAGTGGTAGAATGCAACCTTCCCAAGGTTGACGCGGCGGGTTCGAGTCCCGTCATCCGCTTTTGTTAAATAAGAAAGTAAAATAATGACAAAAAAATTTTTACATCTAAAAACAGGCGATACATATGAAATGCTCAGAGATGACGTTATTAATTGTACAAATGCAAACGATCATCAAACTATGGTTTTATATAAAAGAGACGGTTATCCTGACTTGATTTTTGTCAGAGAAAAAGAAGAATTTTACCAAAAATTTAAAGAGAAAAAAGAGGCATAATGCCTCTTTTTTATTCAAGCAAACTTTGTGTTTCGTTATAAATATATGCCTTTACATCTGATGTCGATGCTGCATCCGCAAGAAGAGCTTCAAAATCCAGATGAGAATAATATGAATCAAGTTTTGCTGCGAGTTTCGGATATTGTGCTTTCAAACTCGAAATATATGACTGAACTGTTGTCCTTGCAGTATCTTCATCAAGCTGAGCACCGGAAGTGACGGTTTCATTAGCGTTAAACTCAAAAAGTTCACCTTCTTCTTGAGCTTTTTTCTGTTTTTCTTCTTCACTTAAACCTGTTGTTCCTGCTGATTGAACTCCAGAAGCAGAAGTAGGCTTAATAGAATCTACCATTATTTTACTCCTTCTATTGATAATTTTTACAAAAGCTATATCGGATTTTTTATGTTAAAACTTTATAATTTATTTCTGAAATGCATTATTTTGTTACAAAGAAATATATATATTGAGATTAATTTACAATATACGGATTTTCTTATGTAAAACAAGGACTTTATACTATAATCGTAAAAGAGTCTTACTAAACATAGGTGAAAAATGGAAAATATAATAATACAGGAAAAAGAATGGAAGCACTGGCACATTAGTGATGATTTGAAAGCTCTTTTTGAAAAAAGCTCAAATGTTATCCTGCCTGACACAAGAGACGAACTAATTGACCTCTCAGTAGGCGGCAAAGGCAATAAAACATATAAGGTCGGATATGAAATAGAAGGAAAAGGTTTTGTTGTCGAAGCAGACGTTGTAAGATGCAAAAACGGCATTGCAATTAACTATCCTGACCCGTATATGCGAAGACGTGACCCTAATTGTATGGTTGTCAATAATATAGAAATGACAGACAAAATCACATATAAAGAAAGATTTAAAAACGATTTTGAACAGGTCAGAAACCAGACCTTTGAGTGGCTTTCTAAAAATGAATTGATATTAATACCATTTATGGCCGGCGGTCAAGAATACGGATATCCGGCATTAATGGTTGCACCAAAAAACGCAGCATTTTTTGCCGCAAGTATATATGATCTTCAAGGTGTAATACCAAATGACAGACTACGAAAAGATTTTGAGCCAAGAGCTGTAATATACGTTGCACCGCCGTTCAGACACATATTGTTTGAGGGGAAACAGGTTGTTGTGCACAACCAGCAGGGAAATGTCCATGAAGTATTTTCTTACAACCTATATCCTGGTCCAAGTGCTAAAAAAGGTGTTTACGGTGTACTTCTTGCTTTAGGCTTAAAAGAAGATTTTGTAACAGTCCATGCTTCTACTGTAAATATTACAACACCTTATGACAACGACATCAGCATATTGCACGAAGGTGCATCAGGTAGCGGAAAAAGTGAAATGCTTGAATACGCTCACCGTGAAGAAGATGGAAGACTTCTTCTCGGAAGAAATGTTGTAACCGGAGAAGAAAAATATCTTGCACTCCAGCAGGGATGTAAACTCCAGCCGGTTACAGATGACATGGCGCTTTGCCATACAAGTTTCCAAAAAGGTAACGGCAAACTTACCGTTGCAGATGCTGAAAATTCCTGGTTCGTAAGAATTGACCACATCAAAAAATACGGAACAGACCCGAATTTGGAATTGGTTACAACAAACCCAAAAGAACCTCTAATTTTCTTTAATCTGGAAGCACATCCTGATGCAACATGCTTGATATGGGAACATACAGAAGATGCGCCCGGGAAAAAATGCCCTAATCCGAGAATAATAATTCCGAGAGATCAGATAAAAAATATTCAAGACGGCCCGATTGAAATTGACTATAGAAGTTTTGGCTTAAGAACTCCGCCATGTACAAAAGAACACCCGTCATATGGAATTTTTGGAATGCTTCATATATTACCGCCGGCTCTGGCATGGTTGTGGAGACTTGTCGCTCCGAGAGGATTTGGGAACCCGAGTATTACAAGCACAGGCAAAGATGCATTCAAACTTGAAAGCGAAGGCGTAGGTTCTTTCTGGCCTTTTGCAACAGGCAAAAGAGTCGATCTTGCCAATATATTACTTGAACAGTTTATGAATACAACAAAAACCAGAAATATACTTATCCCGAATCAGCACATAGGTTCCTGGGAAGTCGGTTTTATGGCAGAGTGGGTAATAAGAGAATACCTTGCAAGAAGAGGTCAGGCCTCATTTAGAAAACTTAACTTGAAACCTGCAAGGCATCCTCTTGGCGGATACATACCCGAAAATATCCATGTTGAAGGAACACCTCTTTCAAAGAAATTCTTTGATGTCACAAAACAGCCTCAAATTGAAGAAGAAGGCTATGACAAAGGGGCAAAAATGCTTGAAGAGTTTTTCAAAAAAGAATTACAGCTCTATTTAAAATCAGACCTTCATCCGCTTGGCAAAGCTATAATACTTTGCTGTATGGACAACGGTACTGTTGATGACTATGAAAAACTTATACCGGGTGCTTATTAAACAAATTAAAAAAACAAAAAAAATATCCGGTTAAATCTTTTTAGCCGGGTATTTTTTTACGCTATAACGGCAGGAAGAATCTTTCATATCAACATCACCGTCAAAATCATTGTCAATTCCATCATGACAAGAGTTTATAGAATTTTCAGATTCAGCCTGTGGATTTTTATACAGCCATTTGTCAGGTATTGCAGTGTAAAAATACAGAAATTTCTGTTTAAAAGCTTTTGCCAGTTGAGTATTTTTTATAATTAATATATTTTCATCATTATAGGCTTCTCCGCTTTTGGTAAAGTTCATTGAACCGACTATTACGTATTTGTCATCAATTATTGCTGATTTCATATGCATTTTACCTGCACTATTTTCTGTTTTCACTTTTATACCGCTGCTTCTTAGCAATTTTACAGAAGAATATCTGGAAGCAGCAGATGTTGCATCTACTATAATCCTTACATCAACACCTCTGTTTTTTGCATTTATCAGTGCTGTATTCAAATTTTTGTGGGTAATAACAAAAACAGGTATATATACATATTTTTTTGAATTATTTATAATCGGAATAATTTGTTTTTCAATAACTTTATCCTGCGGCGAAAAATAGACAGAAACAGTAGACGAGGCAAGAACAGTTTCGTTTGGAAAAGTTTTATTTTTTAATGAGTGAAATTTACCTGAAAAGAACTGTTCAAACTCTCTTTGGTAAATTTCAGCAATATCGGAAGAATTAATTAACACTGCCGAATTCGCATTAAATCCTGATAAGTCTGTATGAGAGATATTGGCTGACCCTGTCCAAACTTTTTGTTTATCAATGATAAAGAACTTGTTATGCATTATTGCATCTTTAATATTGCTGTTATGTAAACGTATTTCAGAAGAATAATCGATATCTGATTTTGCATTCGATAATACTTTCTTTAATATAAAAGTCTCACTGTATATTGTGTTTCCTTTTTTATCTGTGTCATAAATCCAGCGTATTTTTACACCACGTTTTTGTGCAGATTTTAGTGCATTTGTTATTTCCGCCTGGTTGTCTATTCCGTATATTGCAAAATCAATTGTTTTTCTTGCTGAATTTATTTCTTTTAACAAAGATTGACAGGCAGTCGTCAGGCATTTTGATGAAGGATAATAATATTTTGTAAAATCAGTGACATAAAACTCCATATACTTATCTTTATAGAGCGGTGAATATTTTTCATACACATCTTTAGGATAATTATAATTTTTTTCTTGCTCTTTATTTTCCGAAATTTTTATTAAATCCGTATGACAAAATTTGCATGGCTTTGCATCTTTTGGAAGTTCATCTTTTGACAGAATTTTGTAATTCATAGAAGAGAAGGCATGAGGACAATTAAATTTGTGATATTTTTTCGAATAGGGATTGTAGCTCACAAGCTTGTTTTCATCCAGACTATCCAAATTTTTTCGAACAAGATTATAATTTTGAGGTGTTAAGAAAAAACCTTTTTCAATCAACAAATTTTTATAGTTTTTTCCGTCTGCTAAAACGACAGAGACATTTTGGTTATCATCTTTAATCAATCTGACTTTCTTACCTAACAATGTTTTTATAGCAAACTCCTGTCCGAGATAGTTTAATTTTTCAGTATCTGTCTTACTCAACTTTGTATCATCAGGAATTAAATCAAAAAGCTGGACTAATTCATTTACATCGGCAACATTATTTTTATTAAAATCAATATAGAAATCAGAAGCTGACAATATCTTTATCACCGAAAATCCGTCATTTTTCGAAACAGAAAAATAACAAATCAAAACACATAATAAGATTAACGAAAATATTGTAAGCTTTTTCATAAAACAGATTATAAAATCAAATAATAATTAAGTAAATTTAGTTTAATATTTTGGCATACCAAAAGTTATGAATTAAAATAAACTTATGAAAAACAGTCTCAAAAAGAAGAAAAAAGTTTTTGCATATCTTCACACACACTGGGACAGAGAGTGGTACAGAGAATATGAAGAATTTCGTATCCGGCTTATTGAAGTTGTGGATGATATGCTTAACAAGCTTGAAAAAAAAGAAATTCCATCATTCTATTTTGACGGACAAACAAGCGCATTAGAAGATTATCTGGAAATAAGACCGGAAAAAGAAAATCTAATAAAATCTCTAATAAAAGAAAAACGTCTTTTCATCGGCCCGTACTATTGTTCTACAGACAGCTTTCTTGTAGACAGTGAATCTTTAATAAAAAATTTACAGCTTGGTCTTAATTATTCAACAAAATTTGGCTGCAATGATTTTACTGCATACCATGCAGATACATTCGGTCATAGCGCACATATTCCCCGGATAATAAAATATTTTGGTATAAAAAATGCAGTTTTCTGGAGAGGATTAGGGGATTTATGTTCTGAATTCGAATTTAATAAATTAAACTCAACATACCTGATTGAAGGCTATTTCCATGACTATTTCAGTGCAAATGTATCTTATGAGCAAAAAGCAAAGATGCTGAAAAAGACTCTGGACAGGATTGCAAAATACTCATCAGATAATCTTCTTCTGCCTTTAGGCGCAGATCATCTGGCTGTAGCAGACAATATAAAAGAACAAATAAAAGAGGTAAATAAATTACTTGATGACTATGAAATTGTTCTGGCTACACCGTTTGATTATTTTGAAAAGATAAAAAACAATTACAAAAAATCAGTCAATCACGAGTTTCGTGATACAACAAGAAACTTTATCCTACCGGGTGTTAATTCTTCAAGAATTGACATAAAACAAAAAAACGCAAAAGCTCAATGGCAAATTTCAAGAATATTACAGCCGCTTCAAGCTCTAACGTCATTTATTGGATTAACTAAAAATTTTCAACCTGAAACAAATTACATTCACAAACTTTTAATCCAGAACCAACCGCATGACAGCATTTACGGCTGCAGTATTGATAATGTGCATTCGGAAAATATTATGAGGTTCAAAAAAATAGAAGAAGCTTCTCATGCTGTTTTATGCTCAATTGCGAGAGATATTTACGATGAAAAAAATATCTCCGTCTTTAATCTTTCAAATTTTGAACTAAACGGTGCCTTAAAAATAAAAACAACACAAAAACTTGATACAATTTATAATGCACAGTTGATATCAAAAACCAGAGGCTTCCCTCTGACAAGGTTATACAGAATAAATGAAATTCCTGTAACCGAAGACTATACTGATATTTATGAATATTTAATTGATTTAAAAAAGATAAAACCATTTTCTTTAAAAACAATTACAGCTGCAGATATAAACACAAAATCAAATCTAAAAATAACAGCAAAATCAATTGAAAATGAATACATAAAACTTGAAGTTAAAAATAACAAAATTTTGGTTGAAGATAAAATAAGAAGGAAAAAATATCCTGATTTTATTAATTTCATTGACAGAGCCGATATAGGAGACAGCTATAATTTCGGTGCACTGAAAAATGATAAAGCGCTTGAAGCTAAAATTTTAAAAACTAAGATTAAAGAAACAGGAAGAATAAGAAATATTCTTAATATAACATTCACCATTGATATTCCAGAAACATCTACAAACAGAAAAAGAGCATCGAAAACAAAAAAACATATTCTAAATCTCGATGCTATCCTTGAAAATCAAAATGATTTCATTGAATTTAAGTTAAACTGGAATAACAAATCATTAAATCACATTCTACAGGCAAAATTAAATATGGAAAACCCTGTTACAGAGACATATTCTGACGATCTTGCCGGATTTATAAAACGAAAATTTAATCCTGATTATAATATCTATGACCTGTTGCCTGCGCCAAGAGGAATAGAGCTAAAACACAACACCGCCCCCCTGCAAAAATGCCTCTGGACACAAAATATCGGAATTATTACAGAAGGCTTGCAAGAATACGAGATTTGGAAAAATGAGCTGCGCTTAACCTTGCTCAGAGCAACCGGGACAATATCAAATCCTCACAACCCAACACGTGGCACCCCTGCAGGGCCTCCTTTGCCGACACCTGATTTACAAATGATTGGAGACAATTCTGCCAGATTTGCAATATGTTTCTCTGAAAAAATTCAAAACATTCAACCTAGTGTTGAAAAATTTTATGATGCAGCAATGTTGCTGCAAGCCAATTTAGCGCAAATTGATTTATTCAATTCAGGAAACAAAAATATAATATTAACAACAATTAAAACCAACACTGAAAATGATTTAATAATCAGATTTCTTAACACATCAAATTTAAAACAAAAACTTAAATTCACTACAAAACTACAAAATAAAGCTGTTTATATAACTGATGCAATGGAACAAATACAAACAAAATATGCAGATTCAATAATTGAACCGAATTCATTTATAACAATACTAATAAAAAAATAAACTATATTTCCTTTGAGGCAAGATATTCATTCATTTTTTCATAGTCAAATTCGTTTTCCCATCTTGCAATAAAAATAGTAGCAATACAGTTTCCGATGAGATTAACAGTAGTACGTCCCATATCAAGAATCTGGTCTATACCCAGCAAAATTGCAACACCTATTAAAGGATAATGTAAACTGGACAATGTTCCGGCCAGAACAACAAGAGCAGCCCTTGGCACCCCTGCAACCCCTTTGCTTGTAAACATCAAAGCAAACATAATCACAAGCTGATGTTGAAAAGACAGGTCAATACCGACAAGCTGGGTTGCAAACAATACAGCCATAGACAAATATAAAGTACTACCGTCAAGGTTAAATGTATATCCTGTCGGCATTACAAATCCGACAATATTTTTGGGAACACCAAATTTTTCCATTTTTTCCATTGCTTTGGGCAAAGCCGCTTCAGAACTTGCAGTAGAAAAAGCAAGCAAAGCAGGATCTTTCAACGTTTTAATCAATCCTATAACCGGGATTTTTACAACTTTACAGACAAGAACAATTATAAAAACAAGAAAAACAAACAATGCAAAATACAAAGAAAAAACTATTTTGACATAGTTTTTCAATATACCTATTCCGCTGTTTCCTATAGTACTTGCAATAGCGGCAAAAACTCCGACCGGAGCAAACCACATAACATATTCGGTAAATTTAAACATTACTTCTGATAAGGAATTTAGAAAATCCATAATCGGTTTTGCTTTTTGACCTACCGCACAAATAGCAAGTGCAAAAAACAAACTGAATACAACGATTTGAAGCAAATTACCTTCAGCCATAGCCTTGACCACACTTGAAGGAAATATATCAATCACAAGATGAGTCAAAGACGAATGAGAAGCTGTTTCTCCCATTTGAGCAACAGTCTGCATATAAGTCGAAGACACATCAGCAGGTGCACTAACCCCGGCGCCCGGCTGCATAACATGTCCGATACCAAGACCGATAAATAATGCCGCAATAGTAACAACTTCAAAGTATATAATAGTTTTAAACCCGATTTTACCGAGGCTTTTTATATCACCGTGTCCTGCTATACCTATAACAAGTGTTGCAAAAAGCAACGGAGCAATTATCATTTTGACCATGTTTAAAAACATGACAGCAAGAGGAGATAATTTAACAGCAAAATCAGGAACTAAAACACCGGTAAAAATACCAAGAATAAGCGATATGAGAATATATCTTGTAAGTTTAATGTTTTGCAAAAGTCTTCCTCATAAAATAAACATTTACCGGACAATAGTATTATAAAATAAACATACAATTTTCAAAACTAATGCTATTTTGAACCTGAGAGTTTTTCAATTCTTCTTGATTCCTCAAGAAAATCATTAGAATACTCTGACATTTCCGAAGAATGATGAATATCATCACCGAGCGATTCAATTTCGTTATTTTCAATCTCTTTTATTATCTTTATTTGTTCATTACGTCTTCTTTGCTGCTCGGTTTTGCCTAATTTAATATATGTATTTTGGTAATGATCAAGATTTTTGTATTGATTTCTTTGAACGACAATTTCAACTCTTCTGTTTTTAGCAAGAGCTTCAGGTGTTTTTGCTGTATCAACAGGTCTTGTATCAGCATAGCCGACAGCAGACATCAAATCAGGCAGAATATGAAATCTGTCAATCAAATATCTAACAATAGAAGAAGCTCTTGCTGATGACAATTCCCAGTTAGAAGGATATTTTCCGCCGCTGATTGGCAGACTGTCCGTATGACCTTCCACACGAATCGAATGCATAGCAAATTTCTCAATAATTAATTTTCCTATTTTATCAAGAAGCTTTTTGGCATTAGCGTTTAACTCCGCTGACGCAGAAGCAAAAAGTATATTTTTATCTGTTATAATAATAACCAGACCTCTTTCATCAATAGTTGCGCTAACACCATCCATTTCACCTGATTTTGCAAGGTCTTCTACTTCTTTTTTTATTTTTTCATAAGACTCCTGCTCATATCTGGGACTTATATATTCCATTAAAAGATTGTCAATAACAGAATCTGCGGCACTGGTGTCCATTACGGAGTTTCCTGATGACATCACACCACTGCCGCCATCAAGAATTGATTGTACACTAAATGCTTTTTTCAATGATTCTTCAACTTTCTTAAATTCATTAACGTTTATTTGAGAAAGAGCATAAAGAACAACAAAAGTCGCAAACAAAAGTGTCATAAAATCAGCATATGACACAAGCCAGCGTTCCAAATTTTCATGTTCTTCAGGTTTCTTTTTTCTAGCCATATTTTATTATGCCTACAAAGTTTCTTCTCTCATGTGACTATCAAGAATATACGACATTAATTTACGTTCAATCAATGCAGGAGATTCGCCTGCCTGTATAGAAAGTATTCCTTCAACAATAACTTCTTTTTTAAGAAATACTTTTTTATATTTAGTTTTCAACTTTGTAGAAAACGGAATAAATATCAAGTTTGCAGCACCAACACCATAAACAGTTGCAACAAATGCAACAGCAATACCTGCACCTAGTTTCGATGGGTCAGAAAGGTTTTGCATAACCTGAATTAACCCCAAAACCGCACCGATAATACCGATTGTAGGAGAAAAACCGCCTGCGGATTCCCAAACTTTTGCAGCGCCTCCGACTTTTTCTTCAAGCACCGCAATCTGAGTTTCCATCATTTGTCGAACAAGTGCAGGGTCTGTACCGTCAGCAACAGCTTCAAGCCCCATTACCATAAGAGTATCAGAAGCGTTTCTTGCTTCTTTTTCAAGAGAAATAGCCCCTTCTCTTCTGGCTTTTGTTGCAAATTTTATAATTTCAGCAATGAGTTCCTCAAAATCAACCTTTTCTCCAAAGAAGACATCTTTTAATAACAAAAGTGCGTTTTTAAGTTCTTCAACCGAAAAGCTTAACAAAACAGCGCCGCCGGTACCGCCAAATACAATGAATGCAGCTGTAATCTGTAAAAGCTGTCCAACATTACCGCCTTCAAGCGCCTGACCAATCAGGATACACACTATTCCGAAAAATACACCTACTAATGATGTAAAATCCATACTAATCTCCGATTTTGTTATTATCTTTAATTAAATATTAAATTCTTATTTTTGAAATCCTTTATTTAACTTATATTGGCTTTTACTTTGACTTTTGAGAAATCGTAACAGGCGGTGCCTGCAGATAAAGGGGTTTTAGCTTTGACCAGTAATACTCGTCATTTGCAGCAGTTTTTAATCTTTTTCTTACAATATTATTTAAAATAACTCCCAAATCTTCTTTTACGCTGTTATACAAAATTGAAGAAATTCCATTGCTGTTTAAAAATTCCTCACTTGCTTTATCAGCAATAACAATTGCATCCGTAAAATCATATTTTAAAACATCCTGAGCATCAGTTAACACCGGCTGCTGAATTACATTGTCTTTTTCAAAAACAGCTGTGTAATACTGATTTTTTCTAGCATCAAGAACAGTTATAGTTTTTTTATCAGTTTTGTTAATTTTTGATAGAATTTCTAGAGAACTGATTCCGACAAGAGGTATTTCAAGCTGCTGCGCAATAACTCTTGCTACAGTCACGCAGGCTCTGATACCGGTAAAGCTACCGGGGCCTACATTTGTACCAATTACATTAATATCTTTCATTGTTAAATTGTTTTTTTTCAAAATTTCAACTATGGCAGGTATCAAATAGGCTGAGTGATATTTTTCGTTGTGATTTTCAATTATTTCAGATGCAAGCATCTTTTCATCATCAAAAAGAGTTACAAAAGTTTTATCTAAACTTGTATCAAAAGTTAAAGTTTTCAAGATTTTAATCCTTCTAAGATATTTTTATAAATATTACCCGATGCATAAAAATCAAATTTTCGTTCGGTTTCATCAAGATACTCTATACGAATTTCTATACGATCAAAAGGGAGTTCAACATCCGAAAATTCAGCCCATTCAACCATAGCAAGAACTCCGGGTCTTGAATATTCAATCAACTCGTCTATAATAGTTTTTACGCCTTCTTTTTCAAGCCTGTACAAATCAAAATGATAAACAGGCAGTTTTCCTGATAGATATTCATTTATTATAACAAAACTGGGACTTGTCACTTTTTCTTTTACGTCGAGATGTTTTGCAACAAGTTTTGTAAATGCTGTTTTACCGGCACCGATATCACCGTATAAACAGACAAAAGCACCGTTTTTTTCAACTGCTTTTGCAAATTTTTCTGCAATGTTTTCTGTATCACTTAAGCTGTTAGAGATGAATGTAAAAATCTTTTCCATAAGTTAAGAATAACATAAATAGAACAAATTGATTATTCAAAGTTAATTATTATATATAAAATTATGAAAAAATTTTTAATGTTATTTCTTATATTAATTTTCTGGCTGCCTACAGGATACAGTCATGCACAAACTCTGTTGAAAACAGGCATATCATTATCAGATCAGGTGCCTAAAGGATTTTTCGGTTCGTGGAAAATTATATCTGTTATGACATACAGCAACAATTCAAAAATTTTTAACGAAATTACAACTGACTACTGGAACTTATCAAAAGAAAATGACGTCATTACTCTCAGCAATCCGGTTTCTGGAGCGGAAGCATCTGTTAATATTGAAGATGTTAAAGGTAACAGGATAAAATTTACACACGTTACCAGAGGGAAAAATGCAACAATGACAGAAACACCGACTTTGACATTAAATGGTGAAAATTTTTCTGGAACTGATAAAATAGTAATTGAAAAATTCAAAAACGGAGAAAAAATTAGTGAAGATGTA
Source organism: Candidatus Gastranaerophilales bacterium (assembly GCA_944322855.1). Classification (GTDB taxonomy): domain Bacteria; phylum Cyanobacteriota; class Vampirovibrionia; order Gastranaerophilales; family Gastranaerophilaceae; genus Limenecus. The sequence continues at coordinate 57,601 of CALUQG010000008.1, read as the reverse complement.
GTTATTTATAAAATAACAGCAAAAAAACTCTCCGGAAATTCAGCCAGAACTATATTTATGAGTACAAATTAGTATATAATACATAAAGAGAGAAGAGAATGAGTGAGAAAAAGAAAATAACCTACGATGTAATTATTCTTGGAGGAGGCCCGGCAGGATTGTCAGCGGCTATTTACACCTCGAGAGGTGCAGCAAAGACTGCTGTTATTGATATATCCATGTTCGGCGGACAACCGTCAAACTACCTTGAACTGGAAAATTATCCGGGATTGGGAAAAATTGGCGGATACGATATGATGGAAAAATTTGAAGAACATGCTGATATGTTCCAAATTGACAAATATCCGATGCAAGAAATAACAAAGATTGAACTTGCATCAACACCAAAAATCATTGAGACAACTGACTCTTTGTTTGAAGCAAAAACCGTAATTATAGCAACAGGAGCACAGGCGAAAAAACTCGGTATTCCAAACGAAAAAGAACTTATCGGAAGAGGTGTCAGCTATTGCGCTGTGTGTGACGGCGCATTTTATAAGGACAAAGTCGTTGCAGTTGTCGGAGGTGGGAATGCTGCTGTAGAAGAAGGCTGTTATTTAACAAAATTTGCTAAAAAAGTCTACATAATCCACAGACGTGACACTCTCAGAGCAGACAAAATTGTTCAGGAAAGAGCATTTAAAAACGACAAAGTAGAATTTATCTATGATACTATACCGCTTGAAATCCAAGGGACTGAAAATGTTGAAAACATTGTCATAAAAAATGTAAAAACAAACGAAATAACAAATCTGCAAGTTGACGGAATATTCCCTTATATAGGTTTCAGCCCGAATGTTGAGCTCTTTAATGCCCAATTACAGCAAGATGCAGCAGGTTTTATAGTAACTGATGAAACTATGCATACTTCTTTGGATGGTGTTTTTGCAATAGGCGATGTAAGGACAACCCCCCTGAGACAGGTTATCACAGCAGCAGCAGACGGTGCTATTGCCGGATGTTTTTCCGTAAAATATCTAGAAGAAGCAAAAGACAAAATTTCAGTATAGAAAGTCATAAAAAATAGGAGTCTGAAATCTCAGGCTCCTATTTTTTAGATACTAACATTCATGCTCAATTTCTTTTTCTTTTAGCATTTTAGAAAGCATTTCCGTTGAAACAGTGTCAGGAGCCTGTACTTTTTCTTCAAGCCCTTTTTCAAGCAGTGACAACTCTTTCTTTTTAAGTTTGCTGTCTGCAACAGTAAGATCTCTGCCTTTTGCTGCAGCCATAATCTGAATAACCATTTCTGTCGGAGAGCCGTCTTTATTAACATCCTCCTGCAATTGATAACTCGGCCAATCTTTCGGAAGTTTATCAATTTCGGTATAATCCATATTTGTTCCCAATCTTTTTTGAATTTCATTTTCCAAAATATTAGTTACATATTCTTTTTGAGACATAAATCTGCAGGGAAGTACTACTTTGTTTCCGATAACTTCTTCTGCATCTCTTTTTTCATGTTTTTGGAACAAATCAACAGCAATATGCAAATGTCCTATTTCATATTCCATAAACATCTCCCAGATTTTTTTAAGACGTTCATCTGTCTCATCTTCCATACAGTTATAGTAATTGCAGACCTCAGTAAATTCGTGCAGTAGTAATTTTTCAAACCACGATTCTGTCGGGTCAATCAAGGATTCATACATAGTAACGTGTTCTTCTTCCACATCCTTAATTTCCGCATACGTTTCTCTTATACACTGGTTCCCATATTCCATACCGTGCTCTGCATAATAATTATGCGTCTGCTGTTCACCGGATACAAGTGTGTAAATATTTACTTTTGTTTGTGGGTCAGCACTGAATTTGTCATAAGGTTTTCTAAGCCTTATTCTATTGTCGTTATGGTGATTTTGAGTCGGACGGCTCAGCATAATATCTGTCTGACCCTGTACAATATCATTAGGGCTTATGCCATGTTCAAAATATGCCCACTGGCTGTAGCGGTAAAGATGGTCAAAATCTTCAAGCAGACCAAAGTTAAATGTTTCCCTCACATAGTCATCCGGCTCATTTTGTGCCATCCATGCTGTCAAATCTACAGCGACCTGTTCATAGCCGAGTGTAGTTTCCAAAACAGATTGGTCAGCAGGTGTGAGCCAGTTTACTGTCGTTTGCTGCATATCTTCTACACGTCTTGTTTGTGCAATCAGTTTATTTATCTCAGAATCAGCACAGTTTCTTGAAAAATTATGTTTAAAATTCCAAGCTTCGACTTCAATACCGTTCATCAAAATTTGTCTTGTCCTGGAATAGCAGTCAACCTCGTTTTTATTAAACGGCTTTTTTGTTATTTCATGCCAGCTTCTATGCTGTTTTTCTATAGGAATACCTTTTTCTTCTAGCGGATTAAAACTCATTTTTTTACCTTTCTCATTAATTTCCATAAAATCTAAAGATTAGATTTATGTAAAGAATAAACGAAAATATCCAAGATTTTATTATCAGAAATGCTAGAATTTGAAAAAAGTTGTTATCTATTATGATTAGCCCCCCAAAAAAATTGCCGGTACTGTTGCTGCAATACCGACAAAATATAAAAAAGTCATTCAATATATTTACAGCTGCTTACCCATCAAGTGTGATTTTTCAGCCGTCTTTTTTACTGTATTAAACAAAATTTCAGAAATATCACTCTCGTTTAAAACCTTGTTGCCTTCTGCCGTTGTACCGCCGGGAGTGGTTACATTTGTAATAAGCTGCTCGGGATCAACACCAGATTCAAGTATCATTTTAGCAGACCCTAAAGCCGTCTGAGCCGATAATAGCAAAGCTGTTTTGTAATCCAGCCCAAGTTTTTCACCTGCTTTTGCTATTGCATCAATTATATAGTAATAAAAAGCAGGCCCGGAACCGCTTACACCGGTAATTGCATCAATATCTTCTTCTTTAGCTTTAATTACCCTGCCTACACTTTCAAAAATTTTGATTACATTTTCAAAATCTTCGTCCGTAGCGTGTTCGCCCTTACAAACAGCACTCATTCCCTCAGCAAGAAGCGCAGGGGTATTTGGCATAACTTTTACAACTTTTGCATGTTTTTCAAGAATTTCCTCAACTCTTTTTGAAGAAATTCCGGCCGCAATAGTTACAATAAGTTTGGAATTATCAATTCTGTCTTCTATTTCTGTCAGTACATCTTTTACAACAAAAGGTTTAACAGCAAGGATAATTATGTCAGCTTCTGCAGCAGCTTCACGATTATTGTGAACCATTTTTATACCCAATTCTTTTTCAATCTTATGGGCATAATCCTTGTTTGGTTCAGAAGCTATTATTCTGTTCTTTTCTACAAGTTCAGAGCGCAACAAGCCTTTTATAATAGCAGTAGCCATCTTGCCGGCGCCAATAAAACCTATTGTTTTATCCATATTTATAAATCCTATTTGTGTAAACCTTTATTAATTCAAATGTTATCCGTATTTGACAATAACTTATGTCTTTTTTATCATGATATAACGCAAAAAAATTAATTCAAGGAGCAATAAAATGAGACGTACATTAGAAGGAACAAAAAGAAAAAGACAAAACGTCAGCGGTTTTAGAGCCAGAATGGCTACACCCGGCGGAAGAACAGTCTTAAACAGAAGAAGAGCAAAAGGTCGTCACAGACTTGCTATTCAGGCTAAAAAAAGAGCTTAGTATTTAAGTTTTAAACTAAAAATAAAGGGTCTGCTGTTAATTGTTTTGCAGACCTTTTATTTTTATAAGGTAAGAAATATGCTCAAAAAAAGATACCGGCTGAAATCTAAAAAGGCTTTTGATGCAACTTATCGAAACCACAAGGTGGTTTCAAATTCTATGCTGACTATATATCTGGGCAAAGAAAAAAAAGATATTGAAACAGCAACAAAAATCGGATTTGTTACAAGCAAAAAATATCATAAAAGGGCAGTTAAGAGAAATAGAATAAGACGATTATTGAGAGAAGTCTGCAGACTCGGAATAAAAAATAACACTCTTGAAAATCTAAACAAATATATGTCTTTTATTATAATCCCTAAAGTTTCAACTATTGGAGCAAATTATAAAGATATAGAAAACTCATTTTATTCACTTTTAAAAAAGATTAAATAAAATGAGATAAAAACTTCGTTCGCTTTGTTTCCATTCCACAACCAACAGACTCTCTCACTGTCATCCTGAATCGTGATTTTTGGATGCTGTTGGGCAGGTGTCTTGGATTATTGGCAGCTCGGGCGAAATCTTTTATCAGAAGAAGATAAAAAATATTTTAAATTTGTAGGAAAACGAATAGGCACAGATTCCGATACTATTCAAATAAAATTGAGCGGTATTAAAGATAGTGAAAAGGATCCTGATGTGCAATATTACGATATGTTTGCAAAATATGTTTTTAAAACAAATGATGACAGCTATTACGGAAAAACAGAAGCCTCCTTAATGTATTCCAAAAATAATAAAATTATAGAAAAGAATTTACCTGAAAAAGTAATTGAAAGATTTTTGAAAAGAGACTTGTTTTCCTTCTGGACATTAATTGAATAACTTTTTATATTGTGAAATAATGTCCTTGTAGATTGATTATGGGGACATTAATTTTTTATTATGAATGATAAAATTATCATAAAAGGTGCTAACCAGCATAATTTGCGTAATATAGATCTTGAGCTTCCCAAAAACGAACTAATTGTATTTACGGGAGTCTCCGGTTCGGGGAAAAGCTCCCTTGCTTTTGATACTATATTTGCAGAAGGACAAAGAAGATATGTAGAAAGTCTCTCAACATATGCCCGCCAGTTTCTCGGACAAATGGACAAACCGGATGTTGAAAGCATTGAAGGTCTATCCCCTGCTATTTCAATTGACCAAAAATCAACTTCAAATAACCCCCGTTCTACGGTTGGGACTGTTACGGAAATTTATGATTATCTGAGACTCTTGTTTGCAAGAATAGGCACACCACATTGCCCTGAATGCGGTGATGAAATTAAGCCTCAGAGTATTGATGAAATTGTTGATAAAATAATGAAACTGCCTGAAGGCACAAAAATTCAAATTGTTGCACCTATTGTAAGAGGGAAAAAGGGTGAATATTCATCTTTGATAAATGAGCTCAAGCAGGATGGATTTATACGTGTAAAAATTGACAAAGAAACATACAACCTCGACGAGACAGATATTGAAGATATTAAACTCGAGAAGACAAAAAAACACGATATAGATGTAATAGTCGACAGGATAGTTATAAAAGAATCAGCAAAATCAAGATTGGCGGATAGCGCTCAGATTGCTTTGAAAAGAGCAAACGGACTGATGACGGTAGATGTTATCGGAGATAAGGAACTAATTTTTTCAGAAAAGTTAGCTTGCCCCAAGTGCGGTTTGAGCTTTGAAGAACTTTCCCCAAGAAGTTTCAGCTTCAACAGTCCATATGGCGCCTGTCCTACATGTTCCGGACTTGGCTATGATTTTGTTATAGATCCTGATCTGGTTATTCCTGACAGAAAAAAATCGATAAAAGACGGTGCTATATACCCCTGGAGTAAAACTACGACTACGTATTATACTGATGTTTTAAATTCTGTAGCTTCACATTATAAAATTGATTTGGACAAACCATTTGAAGAGTTGCCCCCAAAAGAACAGGATATAATTTTGTATGGCGGAAATGAGCTTATAAATATAAAGGTTAAACATTTCGGCACTAACAGATATGAAAACCATAAGATGAAGTTCTGGGGTGTTATTCCGTTTCTTGAAAAACGCTATAACGAAGCAGGCGGAGAGTACTGGAGAGAAGAAATCCAAAAATATATGAAAATGACTCCATGTAAAGACTGCCATGGTGCAAGATTAAAACCGTATATTCTTGCCGTCACAATCAACGGAAAGAATATTAATGAAGTTTGTGAAATGCCGATTACAGAGTGTTTTCAATTCTTTTCAAATCTGTTTTTGGAACTAAGCGATTATCAAATGAAAATAGCCAAACAAATTCTGGACGAAGTCCGGGACAGGCTTAAATTTTTGCTTGATGTTGGGCTTGGTTATTTGAATTTAAGCAGAATGTCTTTGACTCTTTCCGGCGGTGAAGCTCAGCGTATAAGGCTGGCAACTCAAATCGGAAGCGGCTTAACAGGAGTATTATATGTTCTTGATGAACCTTCTATCGGACTTCATCAAAGAGATAACGATATGCTGATTAAAACCCTTCTTCGTTTAAGAAATCTCGGAAATACGCTCATTGTTGTAGAACATGACGAAGATACGATGAAAAATGCCGATTATATAGTTGATATTGGCCCCAGAGCCGGTGTGCATGGCGGAAAAGTAGTTGCAAAAGGAACCCTTGAGGAAATAAAATCCGTAAAAGAATCTATAACAGGACAATATTTAAGCGGTGCCAAGAAAATATCTGTGCCATCTAAAAGAAGAGAAGGCAACGGCGAATTTTTAAGGGTAAGAAACGCTCATTTGAACAACTTAAAAAACATCAATGTCGATATACCGCTCGGCAAAATCGTAGCGCTCACAGGAGTTTCCGGTTCAGGGAAATCAACTTTGATGCAGGATTTGATACACGAATATGCTTTACATAAGCTCAGGGGTAACAAGCCTAAACCTCAAGGTGTGGATGAAATTTTAGGGTTTGAACACATCGACAAAATCATAGACATAGACCAGTCTCCGATAGGCAGAACCCCTCGTTCCAATCCTGCTACATATACGGATGTTTTTACTTACATCAGAGAACTCTATTCAATGACAAACGAAGCAAAAGTCAGAGGATACAAACCCGGACGTTTCAGTTTTAACGTCAAAGGCGGCAGGTGTGAAGCCTGTAAAGGAGACGGTCTTATTAAAATCGAGATGAATTTTCTCTCGGATGTTTATGTCAAATGTGATGTCTGCAAAGGCAAAAGATATAACAGAGAAACCCTTGAGGTAAAATACAAAGGTGCGACTATCTCTGATGTTTTGAATATGACAGTTGCTGAAGCATATGTATTTTTTGAAAATATTCCAAAAATCAAAAGCAGGCTAAAAACCCTATATGATGTTGGTTTGGGGTATATAAAACTCGGACAGAGTGCTACAACACTCTCAGGCGGCGAGGCTCAGAGAATAAAGCTGGCTTCGGAACTTAACAAAAAAGCTACAGGAAAAACCTTATATCTTCTTGATGAACCTTCTGTCGGTCTGCACTGGTATGATTTGGATAAATTAATAAAAATAATCAATAAACTTGCTGACAACGGAAATACCATTTTGATTATTGAACACAATATGGATTTGATAAAAATTGCAGACCATATAATTGATCTTGGCCCAGAAGGCGGTAATGGCGGTGGAAATATTGTTTTTGAAGGTACACCGGAAGAAATAATCAACTGTCCGCAGTCCTACACAGGACAATATCTTAAAAACATGCTTAATTAGTTATAAAAATTTTAATAAAGCTGTGAATATTTAATCAGTTCAGAAATATCACAATGCCAGTCTTTTTCCCAGTTTTCAATAATTATGTCAGCCGGAGTTTTTCCGCTGTCAATTATCGTTTTGAAGGGTTCAAGAAGAACTTCTTCACCATCTTTATATGATTTGAGACTTTGAAATGAAATATTAAAAATTTCTTTTGCAAGTTCTGATAATTTGTAGTTCTTGATTTTTATATCAAGCCCTTTTTGCGGAGTTTTTCTTCTTATATATTCAAAATCAAAATATGAGAAAGACTTTAGCAGTTCATTAACTGCATTTATGGCTTCGTCATTGTATATAATTCCCTTCCAAAAAGCAGGAACAGCCATTATATTATCTTTTTTCTGGTTGTCATGATTTCTTATTTCTATGTAATTTTTAAATCTTACATCAGGGAAATAAAGGCTTAAATGCAGTTCCCAATCAGCTTTTGTTGGATACAAGCCATGATACCCGTGTCTTAAAAACTGTCTGAAAGTAGTATTCTCAATTTTTATAGCCGTTTTTTCATTTGTTGTACTGTCAATTTCTCTTTCAATAAAAATCATAGGTACATCCAGAAGAATTTCTACATAATTTTCAAAAGAAAAACATTCCTGAGTAAAAGCTTTTGAACTGACAAGTCCGCATCTTGCATTGTCAGTGTCCAGCCAGCTGCTTGCTCTGTAAGATTTAAATTTTGTCAGATGTCCGTTTCTCACCGGAGAATTTGAAAATGCAGCACTTACAATCGGTGACAATTTCAGTGCTATTGAAAACTTTTTCATTGCATCTTCTTCATTTTTATAGTCAAAGCTTGATTGAATACCTGCTGTCTCTCTCATCATAACAAGAGGTTTTTTAGCAACTGTAGGAAGATACCTTGTCATATATTCATAGCGTTTTTTAGGAATAATATTTATACTTTTGTAAGTAGAAACAGGCTGTATGCCGCAGCCCAGCCATAAAATTCCAAATTTATCAGCAATTTGTGCTGTTTTGGTATTATAGATATCTATGTATTGTTTTATATTGAACAAATTTTCTGACGGTTCCAAGCTCAATTCTGTTTGTGAACCCGGCTCAAGAGTAATTGTTCCTTCTTGATTTTTTAGTCCGAGAATAGAATTGTTTTCAACAATACTTTGCCAATTTTCTTTTCTATATTCATTTAAAAATTTGACAACATCAACATACGGCGCCGATTTAAATGACTCTTTCAAAACCGGAAGCTTTTCGAACTCAAGCCCTGTTTTCTTTTCTTTACAATCTTTAAACCCCGAATAAAAGAACTCAACCAGTTGAGTTTTTCCGGTTAGTAAATTTTCTTCTTTATTTGTTGGAATATGTTTCAGCATACAGATGCAGGTATTTTCCCCTGTTTAAGTTCAATAAGTTCTATTAGTTTTTCCATAAGGATATCTTGAAAACGTTCATTGTTGTGCATATTTATTTCTCTTATAAAATAACAAGGACTTGTTACATTTATTTCTGTAATTTTACCGTCAATTACGTCAAGCCCTACCATATAAAGTTCAACAGAATTCAATTGTTTGGCAACTTTTAAAGCCATTGTTTTTTCTTCTTCTGTTATTTTGGCTGTTTCAAAATATTTGTCGGAATGTTCACTAAATTTAAAATCATCTTTTCCGGGGAGTTTAGTTATACATTCATCAAAGACATGTTCGCCAAGTATCAGTATTCTTTTGTCCCCTTTTACAGCGCCTTCAAGATATTTTTGAACCATAACCATTGTTTTACCTTCATTTGTAAGGCTTTTTATTATGGTGTTAATATTTCTTTCATTCGTATCCAGATAATATATACCACTTCCAAAGCATCTGTTAAGCGGTTTGATTATTGCTTTTTTATGTTCCCTGACAAAGTTCTTAATTTCGTCAGAATTGGCTGTGACAATATTTTCAGGCGCAAATTGCGGAAAATAGTTCAGGTGAAATTTTTCATTAAAGTTCTTTACGGCAACAGGATTGTTGATGACAATTGTTTTTTCAGAATTAACATAATCAAAAACATTGCAAGCATTGATGTAATCTGTATCTACCGGAGGATCAGGGCGGAAAAATACAATATCAAAATCATTAACAGGATATTTTTTTGCCTCATCTTTTTTGTAAAAAATGTTGTTGTCTTTCAGATAAGCTTCATAACAAATTGTTTTTGCAATACAACCTTCTGTCATCAATCCACTTTTTACAGTAATAAAAACTTCAAAATTACGTTCCAAAAACTCTTTTATTAACCAGAAATTGGTTACAAGGTCATTAAATTCAAAATATTTTAGCTCTAAATCATCAATTACAAAAAGGATAGTTTGTTGCAATTCTTGTATCATATTCTCTCCGGCAAGTCCGTTTTATATCATCTACTATATATCAACACCACAAAAAAATACAATGCCATGATATGATTAAATCATAAGAGTGATTTTATACAGGAGACCATAATGAAAATTTTACACGCAATGATAAGAGTCAAAGATATTGATGCATCAATGAAGTTTTATACAGAACTTCTCGGGCTTGAAAAGACACATGAAATTAAATTGGAAGACAGCATTTTGCATTTCTTGAAAGACAAAGACAGTGACTTTGAAATTGAATTGACGCAAAACTTTGATATTCCTGAAAACGGCTATCAAAATGGCAATGCCTTCGGACATTTTGCAGTCGAAACAAAAAATATGAATGAATTTGATAAAAAAATAAAAAACTTAGGTTATGAATATCTGTATGAGCCGTTCATTCTTGAAGAAGCTTCATCCAAAATCGCATTCATAAAAGATCCGGACGGTAATGAAATTGAAGTTATTGAAAAACTTTGAATTCTTTAATGCTGAGAGTTTGAATTCTTATTTTCTTCGGCATGCCTGTGAAAATGACACCATTTAAAAGACGGGTATGTTTCTTTCATTTGCTCCCAAGAAACATGCACGTCATAATCCAGATTTTTCTCAGTAATTTCTGATTGACGTTCTTTTTCCCACTCTTTTATAAAATCAATGCAGGCATGATCTATATAATGAAGTCTTTCTGCGCATAGTGTAATATTTTTGTCTCTTGGAAGACTCTCCAGAGCTTCAATAAGTGTCGGAAGCTGAATAAAAGTAATATTCCCATGGATTTTTGCTGTAACCGTATTTGTTTCTTCGCTAAATTCTGTATCAATATCAACTTTTAGAACTTTATAAGCACTTTTTACAAGAGCACAGAAAAATCCGACAAGTATTCCTTCAAACAGATTTGTAAATAAAATAGCAACAAGAGTAATTATATAAATTGCAAATTCCCCTTTGCTTAATTTGAAAATATGCTTTGCTGCTTGAACATCAACAAGTTTGTATCCCGTATAGACTAGTATGGCAGCCAGAGCAGATATTGGGATATAGTTTAAAACTGCAGGGAAAATGCTTACAAAAAGTAATATCCAGACACCATGCATAATTGCAGAAAATCTGGTCTGCGCATCTGCATTAATATTTGCCGCACTTCTTACAATAACACCTGTTATCGGCAGTCCTCCGGCAAGCCCTGAAATAGAGTTGCCAACACCCTGCGCTATAATTTCCTTATTGTAATCTGTTTTTGATTTATCACTCATTTTGTCAATTGCGGTTGATGTCAACAAAGTTTCAGCGCTGGCGATAAATGTTATAACAAGTGCACTTATTATGATTTTTATATCAAATAATTCAGCCAGCAATGCCGGTTTGAAAAATGTAGCGGACGACCAGAAATTGTCTCCTACTTCAATGTAATTTATGTTAAAGTGCATAAGGTTTGCAAATAAAGATGCGACAATAACAGCTACCAGTGCAGCAGGGATTGTTTTGAGCTTTTTATAAGGAAGTGCATTCCAGATAATAATGATAGAAATAGTTAAAATTCCAACCATACTGGCAAGATGATGATTTGAGCCGTTCAACGGAAGAACAGAATGATAAATAACTCGTCCAAGATCAAGAATATTTTCGATAAATGAATTTTGTGGTTTACTATCAAGCATTATATGAAACTGAGACAGGAAAATAGAAATACCAATACCGGCAAGCATCCCTTGAATAATTGCAGGTGATATTGCTCTGAACCATTTTCCAAGTGACAAAAATCCAAAAAGAATTTGAATAAGTCCAACTAAAAATATTATCAAAAACAGTTTTTCTATCCCGAGATTATTGATAATATCTACAACTATCAATATAAGACCGGCTGCAGGCCCTGACACCTGCAGAGAATTTCCAGAAAGGGCACCTACTACAATACCGCCGATTATTCCTGAGATAATTCCGCAATAAACCGGCAAGCCGCATGCTATCGAAATACCTATTGCCAGCGGCATAGCAACCAAAAACACGATAACTGATGCCAGTATATCTTTTTTTACTGAGTTAATATTAATCATTGTTAATTTCGCCTGTGTTATAAACCGTTATTTAATAATAACTGTTTCAAGCAAAATATGCAATAATCTTAAATCGATATTACACAAGAGCGCTAACTGCATTTGTTGCTAACTTGGTCATTGCCGCTGATGCATAATAATTTTTGCATAAATTCTGAGTCAAACTCAATGCTGCATTTCCCCAATTGTCAGGATTTGTCTTGTATTGATTATATGCTGATTGAAAAATATCTTTTAAATTTCCGTCAGGATTTGCTTCACTGTAAGAAATTGAACCATTTTCATCCGTATCTATATTGGCAAACATTTTTTCAAGACTTTTGTTTTCAATAAGTTTTTGTAATTCCTGATTTTTTGTCTGCTGTTTTACAGATGCAGAAACTTCCTCCATTGTAAGTTCGTTGTTTGCATCTTTGTCTATAGAATCATAATTATCTTTTAAGTATGATGCAAATTCTCTGGTATCAGTATTTAAAAATTGTGATGTATATCCCTGAACTTTTGTATAGAGATTATTTAATATCTCATTTTGAAAATTCACTTCATTATTTATTTGAATTCCCATAATACAATCTCCCCGTATTTTATTTTAGTATAAGAAAATTTTAAATAATTTTAATCATTTATTTAATGTATGTTTACTAAATAATTGATTTTAAGTATAATCTTGTATCAAAAGGAATAGGGATTGTCTTATTTATGAGAGAGATAAAAATAGCAGCACTGCTTATGATTGTTTGTTTTAGTGCAAGTATAGTTTTTGCAATTAGTGACGAAACCCAATTGCAAAAAAATATGCTTAAAAATCAGAAGAATGTTACAAATAAAATTATAGACACACAAATTAATAATAAAATGACCCGGATAATTCAGGTAGCAAATGATACAAAAATGTCTGACGAAGAAAAAGACAAAATTTTAAAACAATATCAAAACGATATAGTTAATTTGAAAAATCAAAAAACTTTGAATAATTATAAATATAAAAAGCAAATAGAACAACTTTAGCTTTCTACTTAGCCGTACAGGTTTTATTCTGTCTAATTGATTATTTTTTAAAATTCTTTTATTTGTATTTATAAATAAAGGAGGATTTACAATGAAAAGAATACTGTGTACGTTGGTTTTAGTTTGTATTTTGTCCGGTATTGCCGAGGCAAAGTCTGTTTGTACTACAAAAGATTGTGCTTGCAGTTACCGTACTCAGAAAAAAATGCTGCATAACAGGAAAATGATTAAAAACAAAGTTATTAATGCACAGGTCAAAGGGAAAATGCTTGCTATACAGGAGCTTTCCCGTGAGGATTATTGCAACAATCCAGAAGTAAAACAAAAAATTCTTGCTTACCAGAAGCAAATTGAAGATTTAACAAATCAAAAAATGTGTCTGAAAAGAGAATATAAAGCTTCTCTTTCATTATTGAAAGCATCACGTTAATCAACTTTTTTGAAAATCAGTGATGTGTTTATGCCTCCGAAAGCAAAGTTGTTAGACATTATGATATCTGTTTCAAGTTTTCTGCCATGTCCTGTTATATAATCAAGAGGAGCGCATTTTTCATCAATATTTTTTAAATTTAATGTTGGTGCAAACCATTTTGTATTGAGCATTTTTATTGAAAGAATAGCTTCAATTGCTCCACAGGCGCCCAGAGTGTGACCTGTATAACTCTTTAATGAACTAATAGGCACAGGGCGTTTAAAAATGTCATATGTCGCAATGCTCTCTGCAATGTCTCCCTGAAGCGTTGCTGTTCCATGTGCATTGACATAGCCAATTTCTTTAGAATTTATTCCTGCATCCCGGATTGCGAGAGCAAGTGCTGAGCCCATGGTCTCATGACAAGGATTTGTTATGTGTGTACCGTCCGTTGAGGTTCCAAATCCTATTATTTCCGCATAAATTTTTGCTCCGCGTTTTTTAGCATGTTCATATTCTTCTAAAATAACCGTTCCTGCGCCTTCTCCGAGCACCAGACCGTCTCTGTCTCTGTCAAAAGGGGATGGCGTAAGTTTTGGGGTATCGTTTTTTAAACTTGTGGCATACAGTGTATCAAATATCGCAATATGTGAGGCATGAAGTTCTTCTGCCCCTCCTGCAATCATAACTGTTTGATAGCCGTATTTTATTGCTTCATAAGCATAACCTATACCCATTGACCCCGAAGTGCATGCTGTAGATGTAGGTATAAGCCTGCCTTTTGTTTTGAAATAAAGCGAAATATTTACTGAGGTTGTCTGGGGCATCATTTTTATATATGAACCTGAGTTTACACATTTTACCTTCTTTTCAACCTGCATTGTGTAAAAATCAATAATTGATTCTAATGAGCCTGATGAAGAACCGTAGCTTACACCGGTTTGCCCGTTTGTTATAATTTCATTTCCAAGTAAACCTGCATCTTTCAGAGCTTCTTCCGTAACTGCAGTACTTAAAATGGCGACACGTCCCATTGTTCTGAGTACTTTGCGGTTGAAATGCCCGGGTACAACAAAATCTCTTACAGGAGCTGCAAGACGGGTGTTCATATTTTCAAATTCATCGAGATCCTTACTGTATTCAATACAGTTTTCGAAGGTTTTGAGTTTTTCAAATGCAGTATTAACCTCACATCCCAGAGGACTGGCCAGTGCCATGCCTGTTATTACAACTCTTTTCACCTATACATGCCTCCATTAACGGAGATAACCTGACCTGTAATATAAGATGCATCTTCAGCGAGCAGATAATTAACAAGACTTGCCACTTCTTCCGGTCTTCCAATGCGTTTCATCGGTATCATTTTTTTCACTTCTTCAACAGGTATGCCGTTTATCATATCAGTTTCAATTACACCGGGGGCTACGCAGTTTACGGTAATACCTCTTTTAGCAAGTTCAAGACTTAGTGCTTTTGTTGCGCCTATTATGCCGGCTTTTGATGCGCTGTAATTGACCTGACCTCTGTTTCCTGCCAATCCTGAAATTGATGACATAGTAATTATTCTGCCTTTTACTCTGTTTTCAATCATGGACATTACAGCCGGTTTTAAGACATTATAAAATCCTCCAAGATTTGTATTTAAAACGTCATCCCATTCATTTTCTTCCATAACGGGAAAAACATTGTCTCTTGCAATACCTGCATTCAAAACTATACCGTAATAAGCGCCGTTTTGTTCTATGTCTTTTGATATTATTTCAAAACACTGTTTTCTGTTTGTTATATCGAACTGCAAAATTCTTGCTTCGACATTGTAAGACTCAATTTCTGTTTTTACTGCTTCAGCTTTCTCTTTGTTTTTATTACAATGCAGTACAATTTTTATGTCTTTATTCTTTTTTGCGATATAAAGAGCTGTTTCTTTTCCGATACCCCGGCTGGAACCTGTGATTAAAATATTTTTATCCATAAAAAATCTCTATATATTTAAGAATAAGGCTGATAAACATTTACTGTTGCCCTGGCGCATTCCATATCATTATTATAGATAAAACAGTCAAACGAAACAAGCTCGTTGTCTGAAAACACCATTTTTGCAGTTATTGTATATGTTTTGCCCTTTTCAAATTTCTCAAGACCGCAATTGTATTGTCTGCTGCCTAGCAAGTATCCGATTTTCGGCTCTTTTTCACCATTTCTGTAATAAGCATAACAGCCGATTGTCTGTGCCATAAACTCAATGCCGACGAGCGGAGACATTCCTTCGATAGATTTGTCGTAAAATATTTTGTCTTCAGATATTGTTACATCAGCACAAACTGTATTATTATTGAGATCGACATCAATAAGACGATCAATCAATATCATTGGATGATTATGCGGTAATATTTTTTCTAAATTATTTTCCATTAATTCGAAACTCCAAGTATAATTACTGCATTCGAACCTCCAAATCCAAAAGCATTGCACATTACGTGATTTAGACTTTCAACTTTTTGTCCGTAATTTGTAAGTTGCAATTCAGGCAAAATGTCGTCATATAATCCGTCATATTTATGTGGCAAAAGTTTTTTATCGGGATTAATTCTCCTATCAAGCATTGCACAGCACAAGGCGGCTTCTATTCCGGCAGAAGCTCCAAGGCAGTGTCCAGTAAGAGATTTTGTTGAACTGACGGGAATATTATTCTTGAATATTCGATATACAGCATTTGCTTCCATCAGGTCATTGCTCAAAGTACCGGTGCCATGCAGGTTTATGTAAGAAATATCATTGGGATTGAGTCCGCTTTTCTCAAGTGCTTCTTTTATTGCTGCAGATGCCTGTATGCCATCAGGGTCAGGAGTTGCACAGTGATAGGCATCGGAGGTTTCGCCGATTCCTTCTATTTTTATGCTTTGTTTTGTTTTTTCTTTTTCAATCAGAAACAAAGCTCCGCCTTCTCCTATATTTATTCCATTTCTGTTTTTGCTAAAAGGAATTGAATGCTCATAACTAAGCACTTCTAAAGAATGAAATCCGTATACCGGCATTCTGCAAAGAGCATCTGTCGCACCGGCAATAACAGCATCGCATATATCGTTTTCAATAAGTTTTCGTGCCGTTGAAAATGCTTTAATTCCGGAAGTACAAGCTGTTGAAACTCCGCTGTAATATCCTGTTAATCCGAGATATTTTTGCAAAAAGCCTGCAGGGTTGCCTATCTGTGAGTGGTCAATATCTTTTGATGCTGCATATTCATCCACGCCTGAATTTGTTGTTCCTATGACAATTCCTATACGATTTCTTCCGTATTTTTTAATTGCAGATGTTATATCTTTTTCAATTTGCTTCGCACAGTGGAGCAATATCCTGTTGCAGCGAAGATTGTATTTTTCATTGTTTTCTATTTCAGGCAGATTTGAATTAATTTTTCCGAAATAAAAAGGCTCTCCTTTTATTACATTTGAATCAAGAGTGAAAAAATCTTTATCCCTATTTTGTGTATTTAAAAATATTTGTTCTATATTAGCACCGAGATTACATATAGCACTGTATGAATTAATATAAATGTCTTTTATAGATTTATCTGGCATGGTTCTTTAAAACTTTGATAAAATAAATGATTTATAATAAAATTTATATTAGCACAAATATGGATTTTAAACGAAAAAGCTTGTAGTGTAGGATAACTGTCATTGGAATTTTATATAGAAAAATATTCGCAAAGATCTTTTGAAAATATAGATGTCTCTTTTTTGCCGCCAATGGCAAGAAGAAAACTCTCTTTGCTCGACAAAATAGCTTTATGCCTTATGAATGACTGTATTTCAAGTTATAAAGACAGTGAGTCAATTAAAGATTTAAAAATAGTTTTTGCTTCCAGATACGGGGAGTTGGATAGGCTGAAAAAATTGGTATATCAATATACGGAAGAGAATGAAGTATCTCCGTCAACATTCAGCGGTTCTGTGCACAATAGTGTGGTGGGGCAGTTTTCTTTATTGAATAAAATTACGGCTGGATACAATTCTATTTCGGCAGAAGAAAATACCTTTGAAGCAGGTTTAATAGAAGCAGTAATTTCTTCAAAAGATAATGATGTACTTTTTTGCTGCTGTGATGCGATGTCAGAGACTAATACAAAGGGTTTTTCCTGTTTGATTAAGCATGGAAAAAATCCAAATGTAAAATATGAAAACAGACGTTTGTATAAACAGGATGGAGAAAAAATATGTGTAAACGTCGACTGGTAGTTTTTTTTAGAGGACTGGCTGTCGTATTGCAGTTTGCATTTTTCGGGGCAGGTGCACTGGTTATTAATTCTTTGATTTTTCCTTGTATATCGGTGTTTGTACCAAAAGAAAAACAAAGATTTTTATATTGCGATGTTATTCATAAAGCCTGGAATTTTTTTAGTAGTGTAATGCAAAAATCAGGTTCTATTTCAATAGATGTTCTTAATTTTCCGGATGCCTTAAAAAATTCCGACAGCAGCAAATATGGGAAAATAATAGTTGCTAACCATCCGAGTTTTATAGATATTGTGCTTTTAATAGGACTTTTGCCAAATACTGTTTGCATTGCCAAAAAAGAGCTTAAAAAAAATCTTTTTATGGGGAATATTGTTAAGTCGTTGTATTTGATAAACGATGAAGACAATGAAAAATTGTTAAATGATGCTGTAAATCTTTTAAATAACGGTTTCAATATAATAATCTTTCCCACAGGTACAAGAACTGTAGAAGGTGAAGATATGAAACTTCACAAAGGTGCGGCAATGATGGCATTGCATTCAAAAGCAGATATTATTCCTGTTCATATACACTGTGATTATAAATTTCTGGCGAAACATCAAAAAATTTATGATGCAGGTGAAAAAGCAGTAAAATACACTCTGACTTTTAATAATCCGATAAATATTAATGAATTTTTTGTGAATAACAGCAATCTCACTGAAATAAAGATGAGAAACAGGTTAAATAAAATAATAAAAGAAAATATTTCTGTTTCTATGATTTAATATACCTTTGTGTAGTTGACTATAAAATTATATTAGGCTATAAAATATATAAAGGATTTTAAGGTTATGACACTTGAAGAAGAATTAAAAAAATTAATAATAAATGTGTTGGAACTGGAGGATATTACTCCTGAAGAAATCAATACGGAGGAGGCTTTGTTTATCGACGGACTCGGGCTTGATTCTATTGATGCTCTTGAGTTAGGAATGGCTTTAAAGAAAAAATATAACCTCAAAATGGGGACAGACAAAGAAGAAAATAAAAAGCATTTCTATTCGGTTAAAACACTGGCTGATTTCATAAGAAGCCAGCAGGCTTAAATTTTTATAAGATAATAAAGGTTTGGAATTTCAATGGGTGCAAAATTTAGCAGAGAACAAATACAAGAAGAATTAAAAAATATTCTGGTTAATGATTTTGAAATAGCTGAATCAAAAATTATACCGGAAGCAAATCTTTTTGAAGATTTGGATTTTGACAGCATTGATGCTGTTGATCTTGCTGTTCGTCTGCAGGATTATACAAAACAAAAAATTTCTCCTGACAATTTTAAACAAATCAGGACAATAAATGATGTTGTCGATGCTATTGAAAACCTCTTGAAATAAGAAAATTATGTTTAACAGCTTGAAGAATTTAATCAGAAAATACAGTTTTGTTTTTTCAGTTTGTTTCACAATAGTTGTTATTGCTGCGTTTCATTTTACTAAATTCGGAGCTTTAAAGCTTTATCCTGTTATAGTTAACAGCGCTATTTTCGGTCTGTTTTTTTCATCTTTATTTCAAAAAGAAACTATAATACAAAAATTTGCAATGCTTTCAGAAGGTGAACTAAAAGAACCTGTAAAAATATATACCAAAAATCTTACTTATATCTGGTGTGTATTTTTGTTTATTCAACTGATTTTGTCTATTGTGACCTGTTTTTTATCTGACAGAGTCTGGATAATTTATAATGGTTTTTTGTCATATTTTTTCCTTGGCTGTTTTTTTACGATAGAATATATTGTCAGAATTATTTTTAAAAAGAGAAATAAGATATAGTTTTTAACTTGAATTATGGATATTTTTTCGTCATTTTCAAATAAAGAGTCAGAATATAATAATCTTGTAGTTTTAAAAAACAAAGGCAAAGATTATTCTCTTCTTGATATAAAAAAGCTGGTTGCAAAATCTGCAAAAAGTCTTGCAGAAAATAAATGCAAAAATGTCTTGATTGTGTCGGAAAGCAATTTTGATTTTGTTATAAATTTTCTTGCTGCGGCAATTACAAATAAAGAAATTTTTTTGCTTTCTGATTTAAAAAAAACATTCCTTGTTGATGTTGAATATATTTTGCCTGACAATATCAATACAGATACGATAAATGAAGATTTTGGCTTTGATTTTTATATTCCTGATTATAAAAACACTTTTATAAATCTTTATACGTCAGGTTCCAGCGGTCGTCAAAAGCGAGTCAGAAAAAACCTTTTTAATTTAATAAAAGAGACAGAAGATATGCTTTTTGATGTAGCAGATGTAATAAATCAAGATGAAAAAAGAATACAGCTTGATACATCTACAACCGCAAATCATATGTATGGCTTAACTTGCTGGCTGTTTTTCTGGATATATAATATCGAAAAATTTATATTGAATACAGATGAAATACTCTACCCTGACAGAGCCAGATTTGATAATTCTATTTTTGTGTCAACACCGTCATTTTTAGAAAAATTTGAAAGATATCAAATAAAACCTGATAATTCGCCTTTAATGATTTTTACTGCAGGTGCTAAGCTGGAAAAATATGTATTCAGCTATTTTGAGAATATAAATATCCCGATTTGCGAAATTTATGGTTCTACAGAGACCGGAGTGATAGCACAAAAAAGATCAATGGATGACTATTTTTGCTGCTACAGAAGCGTTGATGTCGATATTGATGAAAATTCGCAAATTGTAGTAAAATCACCTTTCTTTATTGGTGATAGTGTTACTCTTGGAGATAGTATACAGTTGATTGACAAAAAACGATTTTCTCTTGGAGCAAGAAAAGACAGGATTGTAAAAATTCAGGAAAAAAGAGTCAGTACTGAGGAAATCGAAAATTATCTGAAATCTACTGGTTTTGTAAAAAGAGCATATTGTTTTAAACACGGAGAAAAACTCGCATGCGCAGCAGTTTTATCGCAGGATGGCATAGCGTATTATATAGATAAAGAAAATGGCGGCAGGCAAAATTTGATTAAAGCTTTAAAAAGTTTTCTGAAAGACAAATCAGAAATATTACCGCAAAAATGGCGTTTTCTTGATGAAATTCCAAAGACAAAAAACGGAAAAATTGATATTGAAAAAATATTAGAAATCTTTAACACTAATATTTCTCTGCCTCTTGTTCTAAATTACAGAAAAGACAGCAATGAAGCTTTATATGAAATGATATTTTCACCTTGCTGCAATTTTTTTGAAGGTCATTTCCAAAATTTTCCGATTTTACCTGGCGTTGTTCAGCTTTATTTTGCACATCAGTTTGCCCAAAAGGCTTTTGATAGAAATATAAAATCTTCTCCGGCTAAAAAGGTTAAATTTTCTCATCTGATTAGACCTGATGAAAAAATTGAATTAATTTTAAAATTAACAGATAGAAATATAATGTATGAGTACAAAAATAAAGAGATTGTCTGTTCAAGCGGAATATTTGAACTGACAGATATATAGGCTGTATAAAAGGCACTGGAATGAAAAGAATAGAAACAAATTGTAAAATAGATGTTGAGTTTTATGACCTTGACCCGATGAATGTTGTTTGGCATGGGAATTACGTAAAATATCTGGAAAAAGCCAGATGTGATATGCTTTCAAAAATAGGTTACACATATGATGATATGAAATCGGATAATTCTGCATATCCGATAGTAAAAATGGATATGAAATACATAAAACCTGCAACTTTTATGCAAAAATTGAACATAAAAACAGTGATTGAAGAAGTTGAGCCTGCTTTAATAATAAAATATTTTGTAACAGATAACAAAACCGGAGAAAAGATTTTTCAAGCAAAAAGCATGCAAATGCGAATTGATATAAAAACAATGGAGACAATGTTTACTGCTCCAAAAAGATTTTTGCAAAAGATTGAGGAGTACAAAGGATGATAAGATATCTTTTAGTTTTGTTTGTATTAATAGTTTTTTCGCCTCTAAAATTAAATGCTGCTGATGTATTTTTGAACAAGACTAATGCAGATACTGTTTCTGATAAAATACCTGTTTTTGAAAATGCTTCGTGCAAGTTTTCGCAGGAGAAACTGATGAAAACATCAAACAGCTCTTTGAAATCCAACGGCAATTTCACTTTTCTGAAAAATAAAGGAGTTATTTTTGAAACTACATATCCTATACATTCGACTTCATCTTATACTTCTGGACAAAACCGCATTGTAAATTCAATAATAAATTCAATTTCAAATAAAAATTATTCTTACATAGAAAAGAATTTTGATATTTTTTATGTTCAGAACAACAACAGTTGGATTATGGGATTGAAACCCAAAAAGGAAAAACAGACAGCCGGCGAGATGAATTATATTCAAATTTTTGGCAGAACTGACAATAAAAATGGTATAATAAACAAATTGATTATAGATACCAAAAATATAAGAACAACAATAAAGTTTAGTGAATGTGAATAAAAATGAATAAGAATATATTGATTAATATATTAAGAATACTCTTTGTTTTCGTTATAGTTTTTCTTGCAGTATTTGCTTGTATAAACCCTGCGAAAACACAGACAAACATTCTTGATGCAATATTGTCTGATAAATCTGATGACAGGTTGCTTGTTGACTTGAGCCAGAGACATTCCGGACATTTTAATGTTATTTTTGAATCTGAAAATATAGATGCAATTGAAAATGCAAAAAAAAGTTTTGAACAGAGTCTGGATAAGAAGGATTTTCAGGCTGATTTTTCTCAAAACAATGATATGCGAGATATTCTTGCTACATACAGCTATTATTCACAAAATCTTCTTGGAAAAAATACTCAATATAAGCTTAGACACTATGATTATGAAATAGTAAAACTGGAGGCAATAGAACGTCTATATAATCCTATAGGAATAAATCTGCTTCCGATTGAGGAAGATCCTTTTCTTCTGTTCAGTGATTTTCTTTTGAGTCTGTCAAACGGAAATAATACAGGTATTATTGAAAAAAATGAAAGATATTACGAAATACTCAGTCTTAAATTAAAAGATGAAATAGCATTGTCACCTTCTCTTTTAAACAAAGAAATGTCTGAAATCGTAAAAATCAAAGATAGTATAGAAACTAATCATAAAGATGTAACAATTTATCTGACAGGAATTCCTATTCATACATATTACGCAAGTTCAAAATCTATGACGGAGATTAATATTATTTGTGTATTGTCTTCATTGTTTATAATTTTGCTATGCAGATTTTATTTCCGTTCTTTTAAAATACTTCTGCCAGTTGCCGTAAGTATAGCGCTCGGTATTCTTTCAGGATATCTTGTCACATCAGTGTTTTTCCATTCTATACACATATTAACGTTTGTTTTTTCCACAACTTTAATCGGTATATGTGTTGATTACTCATTACACTTTTTTGCGCATAATAGTGATATTAATTCAATATTAAAGAGTTTGACTATCAGTATGCTTACCACGGTGTGTGCTTTTTTAATTCTTCTGTTTTCAGGCATCGTTCTTCTGCAGCAGATAGCTGTTTTTACCGCAACAGGTCTGTTGTCTGTATATCTGTTTGTTGTACTTTTTTATCCTTGTTTGCCTCAAAAGTTCAAATGTGACTTTGTTTCGGCATTCAGCCTGTCTGAAATTCTTGATTTTCATATCCCAGACAAACAAAAAATATTTGCACTTCTGATTTGTATTGCTGCTGGAGCAGCAGGGCTTTTTAGATTGCATTTTAATGATGATATCACAGGCATGTATCGCCCGACTCAGTCTTTATTGAAAGCGGAACAGTTGTATACTGAACTGACTCAAAAGAAACAAAATACATCATTTTTGATTGTCCAAGGCAATGATATTCAAAATTTGCTGGAAAATGAAGAATGCGCCACAAAAGATTTAAAACAGGAACAGTATATTGCATTGAGCAAGTTCCTTCCTTCCATAAAACAGCAGAAAGAAAATAAGTTGTTAAGAGAAAAACTATACAAGTCTCAGCTTAATGATTATGCGACTTTTCTGAGTCCGGATATTAAAATCAAACTTCTAAATGAACAGCCAAGACTCGGCTTTTTAAATATACACAAACTTAAGATGCCGTATTTGCAAGAATTTTTTGCCGGTGAAAATATCAGCGTAGTTATTCTTCAAGATGTTGAAAATAGCACTATTGAAAAAATACTGTCAGAAAACAGTAATGTAAAATATGTAAATTTAAAAGATGATATTTCAAACAAAGTTGCTGAATGTCGAAAATCTTGTATTTCATTGCTTTTGCCTATTGCTGCTATTTTGTTTGTTCTTTTATCTATCATTTATAAGCCTAAAAATGCACTGAAAATACTTGCTCCGTCTTTTATTGGGTGTGTTTTTACAATCGGTTTGATTGGAATATTTCAACACAGTATTAATCTTTTTCATATCCTTTCTATATTTTTAATAACAGGATTTAGCCTGGATTATTCGATATTCAGATATGAAAGTACTAAAGAAAACAGCTCTTCTAATACTGCTGTTTTTATTTCTTGTGCAACAAGTGTGTTTTCGTTCTTGCTGCTGTCTTTTACAAGTTTTAAATTAATCAGTTCTCTCGGCCTGGTTCTGGCTCTCGGGCTTAGCAGTTCTTATGTGTTTAGCTTAATTTTGCTGTCCGGTAAAGGAAAATCTGATGAGAATTTTGAACAGGAAAATCCTGAAATGCATTGAAATTTTAGACAAAAATTGTATGTGATATAATAGAATTATGGAACAGAAATCAACAGTTAAAAGAAAATCAAATAAAAAGGGCTCAATGGTTCAGGCCTTGGCTGAAGCCCAAAAAATTGCTTTTGCACCTTTTGCTTTTCAAGCAGTTGCGGCAATGCTTGATTTTGGAATACTAAAATTCTTGTCGGAAAAATCTGCAACAAAAGAAGACGTTATGAAACATTGCGGACTTTCTGAGTATACTGTTGACACTTTATTTGATGCTTCTTTATGTATAGGTCTTGTTACACTTAATGAAGAAGGGTTTTATTCTTTGACAAAACTTGCTGATGCTTTTTTGTATGATGAGATGACGAGAGTAAATTTCAATTTCATGAAAGATGTGTGTTATCTCGGAGCAGCTGAGCTGAAAAAATCATTTGAAGAAAGTAGACCGGCTGGTTTGCAAAAATATTTTTTTGATAATGCGAAAACCATTTATCCTATGCTTACTCAAATGCCGCCTCAAATGAAAAAAAGCTGGTACGAATTTGACCATCATTATTCGGATGATTGCTTTGATGAAGTGCTGCCATTAATCTTTGACGCTTCTTTTAAAGAAGAAAAACCTAAAAACATTTTTGATTTAGGCGGAAATACAGGTAAATTTGAAAAAGCCTGTCTGGATTTTGACAGCGATTGCGTTGTTACAATGTTTGATCTTGCTCCGAACATTAAAGCGGCAGAAAAAAATTTTGATACAAAAAGATGTAAATTTTATCCGATAGATGTACTTTCGGAAGAAAAATTTCCGAAAATAGCCGGTGCTGTATTTATGAGTCAGTTTCTTGATTGTTTTTCAAAGGAGCAGATTTTATTTATACTGAAAAAATTATGTGAAGCAATTGATAACAGTACAAAAGTTTTTATACTTGAACCTTTCATTGACAAGCAAAAATTTGAGGGTGCAGCTTATGCTCTCAGTCATATTTCTCTTTATTTTACCTGTATGGCTAACGGCAAAAGTAAAATGTATAAAGAAAAAGATATGAAAGAGCTGGTAGAAAAAGCAGGGCTGAAGCTTGATTACATTCATGAAAATATAGGAAAATACGATTATACTCTGCTGGAGTGCAGCAAAAAATGAAATGGTATCAAATGAAAGAACAGGCTGCAGGAACAAAACGTTTGATGGTGTCTTTGTTTATTTACAAACTTTTTGGTAAAAAAGTTGTTCAATTAATTGCTCTTTGTGTTTCATTTTTTGCTTTTTGCTTTTCTAAACAAATCAGAGCATTTACAAAAAAAAATTTGTCTGTAATCTTTGAATATACTCATAATGAAAAAGCAAAGCCGACATTTTTTAATCAATATAAAAATACGGCAAACTACGCTTTATCCCTTGTTGACAGGATGGAATCATTTTTAAGAAAATTCGATGTCCAAAAAATAGATTTTGATGATGAACCATTAAAGAATGTTTTGATTGAAAAAATGTCTGCATCAAAGGGGATGATTTTTATCTGTTCACATATAGGTAATATTGAGGTCTTGAGAATATGTGTTTCTAACCCCAAAATTTCTGTAAATCCCCATATAGACATATTTTTGAGTGAGGAACAGTGTAAAATATTTAATTCATTTTTGAAAAAAATAGAAACAAAAACAAATTTAACAACTTATCCGGTGCAAAATATCGGCATAGATACAGCAATAGAACTAAAAGACAAAATAGAAAACGGCGATGTTGCTTTTATCGCAGGAGACAGACTCTCCCCTGGGTCATCAGTGGTTACTTTTTGTGCGGATTTTTTAAATAAAAAAGTCAATTTTCCTGCCGGCTCATTCAAGCTGGCTCAGCTTATGGAGTGTGACATTTATTTTATCAGCGCATTAAAAGAGAAAAATGACAGGTATAAAATCTATATAAGCCCGTTTGTTCCTGATGATAGATTATCAAAATCTGAAAATCTTCACAAAATGCAAACGGATTATATAGCATTTCTTGAAAAACTTGTAAATATTGCTCCTTTACAGTTTTATCATTTTTATGATTTATTCGAATAAAAACAAGGTGGTGCAATGTTAAAAACTTTTTTGAATAACATAAAACAAAATTCAAAAATTGTCCTGTATAATACAGGAAAGACCGCATTATTTATAAAAAAATACATTTCTGACTACAGAGCTGATTTGAAGATAGTTTTTTTTGCCGATAAAAATCCTCAAACAGACCAGATTGAAGGTTTGAAAGTAATTTCGCTAAAGGAATTGCCGAAATACAAGAATGAATTTGATATTCTCATTGATACATCAAGATTTATGGCTTCTGAGTTAACAGAGATTTTTGACTTTTATGATATTCCTTTTTTGATGGTAACAAGAGAGATTGAACAGTATTCTAAAATATACGAATATATAGATAAACAAAAACAGACACTAGAGATTTTTTCTTCCGAAGAAAGCAAAAATCTCTATAATATGCTATGGGAAGTATATAAAGGAAAGCCATACGAGGATATTCAAAAGTATGTATATCGTAAGCATTCAATTTCTGTGTTCCAGCCCTATAGGAATTTTAATGCACAGTACCTTGAACATTTAAACAGAGATGCAATAAAAACAGTTATTGATGCAGGTTTTTGCAATGGTATCCACTCTCTGGCTTTTAAAAAACATTTTAAGAATTTAAAAATATTATACGCACTGGAACCTATGTATGAAGAATTCAAAGATGAAACATTTGATGCCTTTATACAAAAAGAAAATTATGCCGAAATTATAGAAAAGGGACTCTGGAAAGCTTCAACGGAACTTGAATTTTGCAAAAATAAATTACACCCTGCTGCTTCAAGAGTGCTTGGGACAAACGGATTAAATTCGGCGAAAAATAATGAAGATTTACTAAAAATAAAGACAACAACGATTAATGAAATAAAAGAGCAGCAAAATATTAAAAAGATTGACTTTATAAAAATGGATATAGAAGGGGCTGAACTTGCCGCATTGGAAGGAGGTTTGGCTGCGATTGAGTCAGACAGACCACAGATAGCGGTTTCTATTTATCATTCCGTTTTTGATTTTGTTGAAATTCCCTTGTTTTTAAAAGAACACTTATGGGATTATTCCTTCTATCTCGGGCATTACAGCTATAATCTTCACGAAACGGTGCTTTATGCAATTCCAAATGAATTGATTTAAAATTAAATATTTGGGATTTACAAAACGCTACAAATGTAGTAAAATATAATAGAAGCAGTTATAAGTCAGGGGAAAAGTGTGTTTATTGGCAGCTATTCAAGTGCTTTCTCTACTCCTATAAGAGAAATGCAAAAACAAAAAGATGAACTAATTCAGCGCAACTATAACCATATATATGCGCATGAACTGGCACATAAAACAGCAGGCGGTTCTTTTGCAGGAAGTATTACCATAGAAAAGAATTCTGACGGGATACCTGTTTCAGGACATGTACCGATAAAAATGCCTGTGCTTAATCCCCAAAACCCCCAGCATACAATTGATCATGCAAATATTGTCATAAAGGCTGCACTTGCTCCTGGAGATCCTTCTGAACAGGACTACAAAGTCGCTGCTCAGGCTTCTTCAATAAAAGCTCAGGCAGAAAATCTGCAAAAAGGTAAAAAACTCAATTTTATGGCATAACATTTCTTTTTGTAAGTACTTGAAATGTTTTTATAGCATATTTATCAGTCATTCCTGAGATATAATCAACAATTGCCTGTTTGTAATCTTCGGGCTTTGAAATATCATAAAGAATTTTATTGCAAAATTCAGGAGGACGCTCAGATGACTGTGAATATTTCACAAGCCAATTTTTGAAGTTTG
The DNA here is from genome assembly GCA_944322855.1 of Candidatus Gastranaerophilales bacterium. Classification (GTDB taxonomy): domain Bacteria; phylum Cyanobacteriota; class Vampirovibrionia; order Gastranaerophilales; family Gastranaerophilaceae; genus Limenecus. The sequence goes on along the minus strand of CALUQG010000008.1, from coordinate 29,551 downwards.
AAATGTATGGATTATTAAAAGTCTCCAAGTATGTTATTGTATCTTTCCCTTTATACATAGATTTGTATGTATAAAATATGCCTTCAATAATTTCATCACACTGCTTTTGCGAAAGAGCTTTCACTCCTTTTGCGTGATAGATATGTTCATAGTTGTAATTTTTTATTTCTTTCATTAATTCATAAACAGGTTTTGAAAAGCCAATACCTTTTTGCGGTGATGAGTTTTTTATCAGGTCATTTACAAAAAGATTAATAAGATACGTGTTGTTTAACTGGCAATCTGTGTCAGGTAAATATTTTTTCAAAATTTGATTAAGTTCCTGATGATTTTTTTTAGTAAAAATCCCCATTTTGGTTGCATCTTCAATATCCTTGCCAAGGTATGCAATTTTATCGGAAACTTTTACAATTATGCCTTCCCAGGTGTATGGCTGTACTTTGCCGGGCGAAGAGATTTCTTCGAGATTTAAGATATTCTTTCTGGGTTTAATAAAATTATCATCAACTTCTCCGCAATGGTTGATGATTCCGTCACGAACAGCGTAAGTAAGTCCCAGATTATTCAATTTCCCTTTGCTGTTTTCTAATGTAAGAATTTTGTCAACCATTCTGAGACTGTTTTTTTCATGCCAGAAAAGCGGCAGTCCTTCTTTGATCGTTATATTCTTTAAAGATTTTTCTCCGTCGTGTCCGAAAGGAGAATGACCGATATCATGCCCCATTGCTATTGTTTCAGCAAGTTCTTCATTCAGCCCTAATTTTTTAGAGATATTCCTTGCAATATCAGAGACCTGCAGCACATGTGAGCTTCTTGTTGAAACCATATCATTTTCACAAACAGGAAAGACTTGAGCTTTAAAACGCATTCTGTCAAAGCCTTCCGTGTGCATTATACGATTTCTGTCTCTTTCAAAATCCGAACGTATTTCATTTTCTTTTGTTTCTATTGATGAATATCTTTGAACAGCTTTTGCCCAATTCGGATTGCCAGGTGTCATCGCATCTTTTTCAAAGATTTTATTTTTAAATTTGAAAGTAAGATTGTCAACTATAGAAGAACCTTTGAACGAGATTTCAACAGTATCCTGTTTTTTCCTGTAGTAGACCGGATTATACAGGTATTGCTGACTGCTGTGATTGTTTACTGCAGTTCTTTTATTATAAGAATATAAAGAAACAGGTGATATCATATTTCTTTTATAGCATTTTTTTTGAAAAATTGTGTGCAATATGAAATTTTCGTAACAAACTATTGCCTGATAGTTCATGACCTTACATAATGAAAAAAGAACTGGTTGTGAGGTTCTGAGTATGAAGAGTAATCTTGTTGTTGCACCTGTGGTCTTTCAAAGGCAGAATATCAGTTTTGCCGCAAATTCGTCTGATTCTTATCAAAAACAGATACCAAAACCTGTTGTGAAAACTCCGAGAAAAGAGCATCCCGTTGCTCTTGATGATATTTCTTTTTTCGTAGCAAAAAAGATAGCGGAAAATGCGAACAAACTCGGACTTTCAAGAACTGATTATTTAATTCAAAATATAAAATCTCTGTCATATATACCGCAGGTTATTCCTGAACCATCTAAAACCGCAATGGTCGGAAGAACAAATGTCACGACATTGATTGACGGTGAACAGATTTTTGACAAAGCTGTTGATTATATAAAAAGTGCAAAAGACTCAATTCAAATAGAGATGTTTGAATTTCAGCACCCGTCTATAGATGGTAACAAATGGCCTTCAAACGGTGCGGAAGCTGTGTCCGGATTTGAACAGCACAACAGTCTTTTGCCGATGATTATAAAGAAGAAAAAGGAAAATCCGGATCTTAAAGTACAGATTATACTAGATGCTCACAAGTGGTATATGGACGGAACGGGTGCTCCAAAACGTCATTACAATAATCAAGATATGATTAGATACCTCAGAGCTAACGGAATAGATGTTGTTCCGTATCCGAGAGCAGCACAAAACGGTGCAGCTTTGCAGCATGTTAAACTGGTCGCAGTTGACGGAAGAAAATTGATTATCGGCGGAATGAACTGGGGAACACATTCCACTGCAAATCATGATGCCTGTGTAGCTTTAGAAACCAGAAGCGAGTATAAAAATTCTGAAGTTGATAATATTTTAAGTGAAATATTCAACAAAGACTGGGCTTTCTCCTGGCAGAGACTCGGCCGTACAAAAATTGTTGCAGGGCCTTTGAGTGAAGAAGAACAACAGTTTTATAAAGGCTTGAACAAGGAAATTAAAGAAGAAAATGTTGAATATATGAAAATCGTCGGTGAGCTGTATAACAATGATATAGATAAACATCGATATGACGAAAAAAATCTTTCAAAACTGGATATTATCCAAAGAAATCCTGTTCAAAATCCTGCAATCAAAGTTCTTTCAACAAAGCCAAGAGAACTTGCTTATATAGGTGAAAGCGGTTCTGAATCTATCCGTCAGTATGTGATGAATAAAGTAAAAACTGCAAACAAAATCCGTGCGGAATTATTTGTTCTCTCCGACAAGGAAATTATTCAAACTATTATAGACAGAGTACACAAAGGTGAACTGGACGCAAAAATCATTGTTGATCCTTCTATAATTGAGGAGTTTCCCTATTGTAATACTGCATATCAAAAACTTGTTGAAAACGGTATAGAAGTACGACAGTACAAAACCGATACAAACATAACCCAGCGTATGCACGGGAAATGGGCTGTTTTTGATGATTCTGAAATTCTTATAGGCTCGGCGAACTGGTCAGCAATGGCGATGAATCAAAATTTGAAAAAAGGTCAAAGAGAAGACTACGAAAAGTATACAAACCAGATTAATAATGAAATTGTAGGATACATGAAGACAGTTGAAAAATATGAAAATGCTATAGGACTGCCTCCACTTATCAGAAAAAAACTTGACTACAAGGAAGTTATGCTCAGAAGACGAAAAATAAAAAAAGCTGTAAATGAAATAAATGAAACCGGTTCTGCTGAAATAAGGCTGCAGGATAAGATTTACAAATTTACGGTCAAAGATCGTTCGGATTTGAATACGATTAAAGGCTACTACAAAATTATAATTGATAGAAATAATGCTAAAGAAAAATATAAAAGAGGGAATAACGAAGCAGCAATTGCTTTTGAGAAACCTTCACTTGCAAGAGTATTTTTAAGGCAGTTTGAAAAAGACTGGAAACATTCAGAATCAGAATATGAAAGAGTCAAAAATAAGCTTTATGAGCCTCCTTCAATAATTGCAGGAGAAAACAGAAAATTGGATCTGGTAGGTTAATTATGAAAATTTTACCCGTAAATTTTTATACAAATATTCAAAATAAGATACCTGTTACGGCATCTGTTGTTTCAAAACCGAAAACAGAAGAAAAATCTTTTCAAGCTGTTGACTATCGAGCAATTTTTCTGAGCAGATTTATACCAAGTTTCAAGGGTGATTATTTTGAGAATAATTTCACAAGAAAAGTTACGGATAAAAAATATCAGGGCCTCGGGCTTATGGAAAAAAATGAAATAGGAACTGCTGAGTGGTATGATTTTTCCAAAGTCGGATGGCAGCATTTGAGCAAAGAACCATTAAACTGGAAGACTGCTTCACCAAGAGAATTTTATGTGTTTTTACAGGCCAATGCTCTTGCAGAAGGTTATGAGTCTTCCTGGGTAAGAAGATTTAATTATACAAACAGAAAAAAAGCTTTAGCAACATCACATTCAATTGACTCACGTTATGTTAAAGAACCACCGTCTAAAGAACTAAGAAAAGATATATATCTGGATAAATCCTTTGCATCTAATTTAGAGGAACTTCTTGATACAAGACGGCACAAGTCTCTTGATAAGCCAATAACTGATAAAAACGGACATTTATGCATTGATGCCGTAGTCTTTGATACTGAAACAACAGGGACAAATACCTCTGACAGGTCTCGTCCTCTGGACAAGATTATACAAATTGGCGCAATACAGATTAAAAACGGAAAAATCGTAGAAGAAACGGCAATGAGTCAGCTTATTAACCCGGAAATTCATATTCCGGAACAGGCTTCAGCTGTTCACGGGCTTTATGATAAGGATGTCAAGAATGCACCTGTTATGGAGCAGGTGCTTAAGCCTTTTGTCAATAACTATTTAAATAAAAAAAACGGAATAATTGTTGCTTATAACTCACAGTTTGATATAACAATGCTAAACAATGCAATAAAAGAACACAACAGCTTTTCTGCAGACGAATTGAAACCCAAAAGATATTTTAAAGTAATAGATCCGTTTTTACTTATTCAGCGTATACATCCGTATGTCGGTACATCCAAAAGGCTTTCAAACCAGTACAGATACTTTTTCTGCAAAAATATGGAGAATGCGCATGATGCTTTTTCTGATGTGAAAGGTACTGTTGATATTTTAAGATATGCTCTGTATTATCTGGACAAGCACAGAGTAGATAAAACAAAACCTTTGACGATTAGAGAAGTACTTTTATTCCAAAATGGATATGAAGTACCGAATATAGATATTTCTCTCGACGCTCAAGGCTGCAATGCAGCTGTAAATTTCAGAACTTCATACAGACCTGTTTCGATAAGTGTGGATAATTTTCATAACGGTTATTTGCTTACAGCAAATGACATTGAGGATCTCGCACCGGTAATTGGTGATAAAAATGTGAAAAAACTTAAAGATGGAGTGCAGGATGAAAAAATTGATATGAAACAGCCTTCTGGTCTGCCTCTTAATCCTGCAGAAACAAGAGCTGCAAAAAATTCACGTGGCTTGGAAAATGCTTTTTATGTTATGAAAAATAATTTTATAAAAGTCCTGGATTTCGCCGGAATTGATGCTTACGAAGACAAATCAAAAGAAGAAATTATAGATATAATTACATCAAAAGCCAAAAACTATATCCATAAAGATTCTATAGATTTTTGGATGAAAAACCCCAATCCGCTTGATATCAAAGAGGGAAATGATCTTCCTGACTTTGAGATTTCAAAAAGAGTAATGCTTGAAAATTGCTAGATTATTCTGAATAAGACATTTATATTGTTTTTTTAATAATAAAGATTTTACTGTTAAAGAACTATATTTTATAGTATAATTAAGCAAACATACAGTGAAAAATAAATGTCAGTATCAGGTGGAATATGAAACATTTTACAATACTCTTTGTTATTTTGATAATAATTTTTACCGTTTCATTTTGTATTGTTAAACCTAAAATGCACAAAACTTTTCAGCTGAATATAATTGAATATGTACTAAAATTCAACAATGACGGTTCTATGACGACAACCAAGCAGATTACAACGACAAATTTAAAAGGGATAAATAAATGAAAAAATTCTGGTCTTTAATTCTATGTTTTATGTACATTATATCTTCCAATGCCTGTTTTGCGTTTAGTGAATTGTATTATCTAAAAAATGTTGACACAAAAACAATTTCAAACCAGGTTGAAACTGTATTGAACGAAGAAGAATATAATATACAGAAAAAAAATCCGTTTTATGCAATTTCTAAAAAGAAACAGGAAAATTATGCGGTTGTTGTTTTGCAGCAAAGCGGAGAAAATTTGTTTTATTACTATGAATCGAATGACAAAAACAAAAAACTTAACAAAAAAATCATTAAAACATTTAAAAAAGCAGATATCGTATACGAACAATCAGAAAATGAGCAGCATTTGAATAATTTTGCGCAAATTGCCTATAGAACAATGACCGGTCAGAAAAAGATTTATTCTTTTGAAGAACCTAAAAAACAACAAACTTCTGTTAAAACAGCGCAAAAAAATACAACATCTACTACATTAAAAGGTTTTGTCGGAAAGATTGATGCAGGAACAAAACTGAATGTGTATCTGCAAAACCCGATAAATACAGCAACTGCTAAAAAAGGCGACAATGTCATTGCTGTTGTAAAAAATGACTGGATTTATAAAGAATGTACAGTGGCACCTCAGGGGAGTCTATTGTATGGTACACTGACAAAAGCAAATCATGCTACAGCCGGTTCCAGAAACGGTTCTGTCAGCATAGTGTTTAACAAACTCGTTACCCCGAAGAATAAAACGATAGAAATTTCTACAGAAAAAATTGATTTTGATGTAACAAACGAAGGCAAAGTTAAAAGGACAATAACAAATACAGTTGCTATGGCCGCAGTAGGAGCTCTTTTGGGAGTCGGCATTGCTGCTCTTACCGGAGACACATCAAATCTCGCTCAGGGTGCTATTATTGGAGCGAGTATAGGAGGAGGAGGCGCTCTTGCCACATCTGCTATTCAAAAAGGTGTTGATGCAGAAATACCTTCTTATACAGATATGGAAGTCGTTTTGAATAAGCCTGTGAATGTAGTATTAAGTTATTAGAGGAAGAGATGAATAAAAGATTAATAATTTTAGGTGTATTGATACTTGTATGTTCCGTTATAGGAAAGTTGATTTATGTCGGAATTAAAAATATAAAAGTAGATGAGTTTCATCCTGCGTCTGTTATTTTTGTTGTCGATTCATCGGCATCGAACCAGACAATGCTTGAAGAAGAGAAAAAATATCTTAAATCAATTTGTTCAGTGCTTGATCCGGAGGATAGTATAAAGATATTGAATGTAACCGAAACAGCATATTTGATTTATGAAGGATCGCCGATGGACAATTCTGCCATTAATAAAACTCTTAAAAAATTCACAGAATATGACAGTGAAAAATACGGAACTGCATACGGAGAAGCTTTGAAAAAAGCTTTTGAACATGCCTTGAATATGAAAAAAGAAGGCTATATTCCTGCGATTGTTGTTATCGGTGATTTGGAAAACGAAGGTGAAGTATCAAAACAGATTAACTGGGACACATTGCCTCAAAATGTTAAAAATATAAAAAAATATGTACCGGAAATTTCTATGATGTTTGCATATGCGCATCCGGAAAAACTGGATATTGTTAAAACAAAGCTCACCCCTGTGCTGGGAGAGAAAAGATTGATTGTAGTAAATGAAGAAACCGCTGAAAAGTCGTCACGAAAACTTTTAGAGGCAATCGGAAGATAGGAGACATTTATGAGCTTTACCATAATTACAAAAAATAATGAAAAAACTTTTGATAATAATGAATTAGTAAATATTTCATCAAAAGAAGGTTTTGACTATTTTCTAAATACCGGTTTTGACTTTATGCTGACAGTTCAGTTTGATGCACAGGCAGGAAAGTGTATTTTGCTAAACCAGTTCAACTGTCAGAACTTTCTATTCAAAGGTCAGCCACTGCCTCAAAAACTTGAAATAGAAAAAGTTTGCAAAATTATGGTAAGAGATTCTGATGAATTTATTACAATAAAACTAAATGACGTGTCAGGCAATGTAAAAATTGCTGCTGAACAAATGACTGAACAGGATTTGAAAGATTTATACGGAAAAGATGTTAATACAGCAGCAAGATTGAAAATAGAGAAAAGAAAATCTGAAATAGAAGAAGCAAGAATTGCTATAATCAAACAGGTTTCTTATCACATAAATGATTTAAAACACAAACTCTCAATGAATTCTAAAACAGGCATAGTGCTTCATATAGCATTGTATGCAGCATCATTGATTCTGTCTTTCGGAGTTTCAAATTATTTAACAGGTCTGCCGCTTAAAGATGCCGGTAGTATCATTCAAATGCCTGTTAATTTAAAGCTGCTGTTTGTTTATTCGATTATTTTATACGGAATAGGTTTGATAATGAAACAGGGGGTATTTTTGCTTTTGCAAAACAGGCTTGAGCAAAATGACAGCAGCACAATAGCGGAAAAAGCTCTTCTTGTTGCTTCATCGCTATTTTATGCCGGTGTATATTTAATAAACATGTTATACTATTTAGCACCTGGTTCAATGCCGTTTTTTGCAGTATTTATGTCTCTGTTCTTCACTGCAGCATGTGTTACTGCTGCGATAGGCTGCGGATATTTCAAAAGCAGTAATGTAGAAATATCTAAAGACCTTAACAGATATGAATACAGAGAGGACTTTGAGCAGGTTGTGAAAGAGTATCAGCTCTGGATAGAAAGATTTGTTAATAATTTAAGCTCTGTAAAAATCAGAAATATCAAAGATAAACTATTTACATTACAAATAAAAGCAGTCGGCGAAACTATTCTCGGTATTTTGACAGCGCCGTTTCTTGCTTATGGTGTATCAAACACCCTTGCAATGTGTTTTCCGGAAGCTGCAGGCTGGGTTAGAATTTCAGGCTTGAGATTCAGCCCTGTATTTCTTGTTCTTGCTTCTTGTATGATTATTTTTGCATTCTTTGCTTTTGTAAATGCTTTTCTTTCAAATAAGAAAATTCAGGCTTCAAATGTAATAAAAAATGACGGCTTTAGTAATTACATGCAGCATGGACTGGAAATTTACGGTCTTCAAGGTGTAAAAAAACTTGATATAGAAATGCGCCGCTCATTTATAATCGGACTTTGTATCATATTTATTGAATTTTCTATGAATATTTCATATTTTATGCAGGAAATTGGCGGAGATCTTGGCGGTATGTTTCTTAGCAGCGTTGCAGCGCTTGTCCCTACAGCTTTATTGATTGCAGAAACTTATATGCTCAGCCAGACAAAGTTTGAAACTTATGCCTGCGACGGCATAATATCAAAATTAGACAGAGAATAGGCGGTTGTTAATAAATTGTATAAGGTATTTTTTACAGTTTTAATATTGTTACTTTCTTTGACAACAATTTGTGCAGCAACTTTTAGACCACAAATGCATAAAAAGCTTTTTGCCTATGATGCTGATTACAAAATTGAAGTTAAGGATACATCTATTAGTGAAACAAAATCACTCCCACAAAAAAACAATACGACAAAACAAATAAAAGAAACAAAAACAATTCAAAACAGAACTATAGAAAAAAAAGCATCAAAACCTTCCATACAAAAAAAGACTGTTTCTCAAAAGACATCTAATACACCTGTTGTACAAAAATCAGTAAAAAAATATCAGCCTCAATCTATAACTAATAAATCAACTTCAACTCAACAACAGGAGGTTATCCTCTGGAACAAGTGGCGCTCTGATTTGCAAAACAGGATAATGACGGATGTTAAGCTCCCGATAGTTGAGCAGGGAACTGTTTTTAGATTTAAGTTTGATGTAGATAAGTACGGAAAAATTTCAAATCTTTCAACCTGGTCGACATCACCCCAATATACACCGTATGCAATACAATATATTGCCCCGGTTATAAAAAGCTATCAGGGAAGAAGCATTCTGGATTTTCCTGCCGGCTCTAACAGAATGGTTACAACAGTTGAAGGCGGCTGGAAAATTTCTCAGACATCAAAATACAGTACACCGGCTGATTACAAAGATATAGAAAAAATAAGGAATTAATCTATGTATAAATGTAGTGAATGCGGACAGGAATTTGCATCAAAACCGGACTATTGCGATTGCGGAAACAATATTTTCGACGAAATAGCCTTAGCCGCAGATGTGTCAGAAAAACAAAATGAGCAGGCAGAGATGTTTTCTCATCATGAAGAAGATAAGAAACAGGATTATTCAAATTATGAAAATAATACGACTTCTTCTTTGTTCTCACACACACCTAAAAAGTCTCAAACTAATGAAGAAAAACTTTCATGGGCAATATTTGTATTCTGTATTATTCTTTCGATTTTGTCTGTTATCTTTATAGGTGCACCAAAAAATCAAGATGACAATACTTTGCAGGAAAATAGCCAGCCCAAAAAAGAAAAAATCTTGAAAAAGAATAAAAATATTCCGTCAATTGACGCTCTGTGGCAAGAGTCTGCACCTATTTCAAAAGATTTATCTCAAAGTCCCAAATCAGAACCGGTGACTGACAATGCTGGAACAATACCGCAGCCTCAAAAAAATATATCGCTTGTAAAAAAAAACAACACCAATAAACAGGTAAAACAAACAACACCTGCAGTAAAAAAAACTTCGCCTACTTCTACTGCTAGAAAAAATACAGGTTCTGCTATTCAGAAATCGAAATCTATTCAAAAACCAAAAATAAATACTGCTGCTTCAAAAGCGGAGTTATTAAATTACAAAATAGCCTTGAGAAATAGAATAGCTTCAAAAATAAACTTTGCAGCTGTTGTTGGCGACGGACAGAACGTTATTTCTTTTAAAATTTCTCCTTCAGGTGTTTTAACTAATCGTGCTTTTTCAAAACTATCAAACAACGACAGCCTGAACGATGCAGTGTATGCGGCAGTAATGCAGACACCTGCATACAATCCTCCACCGGCTGCATACAAAAATGAAACGCTGAAACTATCCGTAAAAATGTACGGAGGCAATTTTGAGGTTGATTTAAATTAGTTTTAATCAACAAACTCGTATTTTTGCTTGACTTCCTGAGGTTCTTTCTGTACAGCATTATTCATTGATTGGATAAGCGATGATGTGAAAGAAGAAAGATCTGATGGTGTATAGAAGTTTCCGCCTGTTGTGTCTGAAAGACATCGGAGTTCTGTAGAATTTGATGATACTAACACAACATCAACAATGATATCTTTTCTTTGTCTGACGAGATTTGCAGCAAAACGGCAAGGATCACCTCCGCAGTTTTCTCCCCCGTCCGTAATCAGTATAATTTTCTTAGGATAATTTGTCGACAAACCTGCAAAATCAAATTCTACAGCTTGTTTTAAGGCAAGAGTCATCGGTGTTGAACCTCCGATGCTTACAGAATTCATTCCGCTTAAAAGAGCTGATGTATTATAAGGTACAACTTTTGCCACCTGAGTAGTTGCACTGCAGGAGCCTGACGTGTTTCCAAGATACGAAGCTGTTGATGCAGTAACTTTGTAGTTGCCGTTTTTTCCTTTTGCAATGCTTTTTACTTTAGCCAGTACCGGTGTATAAGGATTGTTTCCTCCGTCGTGCCCGAAAACTCTGAACCCGATTTTTGTGCTTGTTGGCAGCTGCGAAACTATTGCTGACATTGAGTTTTTTGCCTCATTAATCCAGTAATACATACTGCCTGAATAATCCATTACAATATCAATTGTTCCTGCTTTTTGAGACAATACCTGTTTAGAGGATACATAATTTCCTGAATAGTAGTTATTGTAAAAATTAGGTGTATTAGATAAGGCACTGCTGTTTTGAGTCTTTCCACCCGGAGCTGTAACTTTCCCCGAGGTGTTAATTTTGTATTTCGCAGCAAATGCCGTCAGAGAAACAGAAAACATTATCAGAAATATAAGAAATAGTTTTTTCATACAGACTCCTGTTTGTGTAATTAATTACCATTTTCCAAAGTGCATTTTTTCTTTTGCTGTGTATTGAACCTGTTCAACAATAGGGCATTCATCAGCAGGATAGCCTATTCCTATGTAGCAAGGCAAAAGATATTCATCAGGTGCATTTACAATTTTTGCTACATTCAAACCTTCTTCTCCTACAGGAATTCTCATTGAACAAGCCAAATTTTCTGCAGTTGCCGCCAAAAAAATATTTTCAATAACACACCATATAGATGAAATCGGGTTTAACGAACTGACTGAATTTGGGTGAAAAACACCGGAATTTGATTTAAAAAACGGTAAAATAATGTGTGATGCATTGTACAACATAGAATATTGTCTTGGCATTGCTGCAGCGTACATTTTTTGCTGTGGAGTTCCTTCTGTAAGAATTTGTTTTAATATCTCCAGCTGTGGTTCTACACCTTTTTTTATAAACTGCAAAACATTTTCTTTATCTTTTGGGTCTTTTATTATAACAAACTCCCAGTTTCTTAAATGATCATGAGTCGGAGCTTGAAGTCCTGCATCTATAATTTTTTCAATAATTTCATCAGGGATTATTTTATCGTTGAAATCTCTTGTAATTCTTCTTTTGTATATAGCTTCATATAAGTCCATTTTACAATTTCCTCATAAATTCTTTAGAATAAAGAATTCTTCTATGACAAAATTTTATCACTCCTACTTTTATATGTTAGCATGAAATGATTAAATTCCGGCACAAAAGGATTCTACTTACAAATGCTGCACGCTATAAAGTATTTTGCGTTGTTATTTGAAAAATTTCATAGAACAATTAGCCTTAAATTTTTTATTTTATATTAAGAGTGCCGGATTTTTTATCAGTTTCAGAAATAATCAATCCACTCAAAGTTAAAACTGTTCCTGCTATCAAGAAAACTGAAACAGGTTCTTTTAAAATCAAAGTTGCAGCAACTATTGTTATAAAAGGAATTAAATAAATGTATGCACTTGATTTTATTGCTCCCAATATCTTTATTGCTTTTGACCATGACGCAAAACATATTGCAGATGCGCAGCACCCCAAAAAGAGTAAGTTAGCTGCATTAACAGGAGATAAAAACCTTGTTATACCGATATGGCAATCAGAAAAGATTAAAAATGGTATCATAAATAAAATTCCATATAAAAAAGTCTTTTTGGTTATATAAATTATAGAAAATCCATAATTTGTAAGTTTTTTGATTAATATAGAATAAACAGACCACGTTAATGCAGCAATAATTGCCAAAGCATCACCTATCGGATTTAGATGGATACTCATACCGTTGAACATTATAAAAGAAATACCGACAATTGATAAAACAAATCCTACAAAAAAATTCGGGCTAATTTTTTCTCTGTCTTTATAAAATATCGAAACTATAACGGCAGTAAATAATGGAGAAATACAGCCAATAACTCCGACATTAGCTGCTAATGTGTAAATCAATGCTGTATTTTCAAGTAAGTAATAAAGACAAATACCGCTCAAGCCTGCAAATGCAAATATAATCTCTTGTTTTTTGGTTGTTTTAAGTTTTTCTTTAGGACATATAAGCCAAAGAACAACTATTGCAAGAAGGAATCTCAAAAACAATATTTCAACCGGATGAAACTGTTTTAACAAAATTTTAGTTGAAATAAAAGTTGTGCCCCAGATGAACGAAGTAAAAAGAGCTAAAATATGCCCGATAAACTGATTGTCTTTATCCATAATCTAAGCATTATCCACTAAATATAACATAATAATAGCACATAATAAAATTCTAATCTAATAGAGAAAAATTAAAATGCACATAAACGCCTGAAATAAAAAATGAAAAAATATAAATTGATAACGTCAGTTGAATATAAGAATATTTTACAATTTTAACATCTTTATAAAAATTTTACACCACCTTTATCTTTTTCTGGTAGAATATCTCTTGAGGTAAATATGCAGATAGAATTTTTATACTCCAAAATCCATAGAGCAACAGTTACAGATGCAAATTTGGAATACGTCGGTTCTATCACTATTGATGAAGAATTGATGGAAGCTGCCAATTTGCTGGAAGGTATGAAAGTCGACATCCTGGATGTAAACAATGGTGAACGTTTTCAAACCTATGTAATCAAGGGTAAACGAGGCAATAGAGATATTTGTCTCAATGGTGCCGCCGCCAGAAAAGTGGCTGTTGGAGACAAAGTTATTATTGTTTCTTATGCAATGATGACTCTTGAAGAAAAAGCAAGCTTTAAGCCCTCTGTTGTAATGGTTGATGATAAAAATAACATTGTAAAAAAAATATAAGAAACCGGCAAAAATAATTTTGTTCGGTTTTTATTTTACTCAAAAAAGATAATAGGAATTCAAAAGTGCAAAATATCATAACACAGGAATTCGTTACAAAACAAACAACACCCCACAAAACAGGGAATCCTGTCCTTCTCCAATTTGTTGAAAAACGTCTTAATAAAATTTTCTTTGATGAAATTAATTCAGCTGAGTCAATCTTTAAAAAAGTAAGCAACAATGCAATACGAAAAATGGCTTTATTTCTTTCCGGACATATTACAAGAGCCTGTGCAATAGGTATTGCTGGAGAAACTGCAAGCGGAAAATCAACTATCGCATTTGATATAATAAACACAATTCAGGCATTTGCTGCTGAATACTGTTTTGAAAATGTTATCACAAGATTAAATACAGATGACTACTATTATGACAGATCTGAAATGGTAAAAAAAGCAGGCAGTTTTGCTGAATTTGCAAAACATTATGATTTAGATGTTCCTGAAGCTCTTGAACTTGAACTTATGAAAAAACATATCAAACAATTATTGTTTGGAGATACTGTATATCTGCCCAAATATGATATGTCAGGAACTGCCATAAGAAAAGATAATGTAACAAAAGCGCTACCTTCAAAAATTATTATCTCAGAAGGTTTGTTTACATTAACTGAAAAAATTGTTGATGCATTTGACTTCAAAATCTATGTTGATGTGTCTCATTCTGTTCAAAAAGCCAGATTCTATGAAAGAGCACAGGCAAGAGGATTAGGAGATTCTGCTGATGAAGTTTATGAAAATGCTTCATCAAAAGCAAAAATTCATATTCATCCGACTGCTGCAAAAGCTGACATAATACTTTCCGGAGAAGCTGACAGAGCAGCTTACAAAAAATTTATCAATAAAATTCTTTGTCTGGTTGAAGAAATTCATGAACTTCACAGAAAAAATAACATAGTTCTTCCGGGCTAGGAGTTTTCATTATGAAAATCTGTCTGTTTCAAGGTACATTTAACCCTATTCATAATGCACACCTGCAAATATGTGAATATGCAAAAAAGCATTTTGATTTCGATAAAATCATACTTATCCCTGCAGCCAGACCGCCTCACAAAAATATTGATGAAGAATCGGCTGTTCATAGACTGAATATGGCTGAAATCGCAGCAAAAGATATTGATTACATTGAAGTCAGCGACATAGAATACCAGAGAGATGATATTTCCTATACAGTACCCACCGTTGAAGAAATATACGAAAAATATCCAGTTGATGGGATGATTAATTTTATTATCGGAACTGATGCTTTCAAAAATATTGAAAGCTGGTACGAAACCGAAAAATTAAAAAAAATGGTCGACTTTGTTCTTTTTGTAAGAGAAGACGAACAATCACTCAAAGCAGATGAAACATATTTGCAAAAACTCTGCCAAAAAGGATATAATTATAGAATGATGAAAATGCCGTTTGTTGACATTTCATCAACACAAATAAGAAAAAATATACATAACAGTGTGCCAATAAAAGCACTTGTACCTGACGGAGTTGCAAAATACATTGATAAATATGGCTTATACAGAAAATAAAATAGACGAAATAAAAAACTGGCTGAAAGAAAATCTTTATGAAGAAAGATATATCCACTCCATAGGAGTTATGGAAGCTGCTGCAGAACTGGCTGCAATGCTTAATATGGATATTGAAAAAGCCAGATTAACGGGTCTATTGCATGATGCGGCTAAATGTTTCTCAAATGAAAAGCTTCTGGAGATTATTCATGAACATATACCTGAAGTTCAAGAATGCGAATTATTAAATTACAAAACCCTCCATGCTCCGGTGAGTGCTTATCTTGCAAAAGAAAAATTTGGTATTTCTGACAGTGAAATCTTAGATGCTATCAGATGGCACACTCTCGGGCGCTGCGGTATGACCAAGTTTGAAAAAATCATATTTCTTGCAGACAAAATAGAAGCAAGAACAAGAGAACCTGAATTCAGAAATCAATGTCTTGAATTATTAAAAGAAGAAAACGGACTTGATAAAGCACTGTTCAAATGTTTCGAAGCAACTATAAAAAGTCTTGTTGACAGAAGGCTGGCGATATGTCATATAACTATTGATGTATACAATGAATTACTAAAAAGCATCCTTTAATTAAATAGCGGAGTAAATAATTAATGATTATATCAACCATAAATTTAAAAAATGGTGATTTGGTTCGTATTGATTCAAACAACTCAGAAACTATACAAAATACAAATATTTCTGAATTTGTAAGATATCTGAGATTATTTGGTGAAATTTTTGTAAAAACAGACAATTCGCCAAAATCAGAGGAGGTATTGAAACAAATTTGTAAATTCGCAGACTGTAATGTGCTTGTAAACAGCAATCCAACATTGGAAGAGGCAAAGAAAATCATTTCATACGGCGCACAAAAAATAGTTTTGAAAGCTGGGACACAGGACAATATTCTTGCTTTATTACCTAAAAATAAAGCAGCTGTTTATATTGAAACAGACATGGAAACAAATCTGAAAAGATACAACAATTATACAAATCTTTTTTTCGTTAAATTAGCCAATAAAGAAAATACCAGCCTGGAAGAAATTAGGACATATACAGCTAAAAATATTGCAATTGAATCCAAATTTGATATTCCAGATATTTCCCGTTTTGAAAAAGAAAATATCTCAGTGATTATTGATTGCGAATATTATGAAAATAAAGAAAAAATGACAGAAGCATTTTGCCAATGCCTGGATTTTGAAAAAAGATACGGTTATCTGCCAACAATAGTTCAGGATTATGAAACAAAACAGGTATTAATGCTGGCTTATTCAAACCTTGACTCTCTAAAACAGGCACTAAATACACAAAAGGGAACATATTTTAGCCGTTCACGAAAAAAAATCTGGGTCAAAGGAGAAACATCAGGAAATGTCCAAGGCCTTGTAAAGGCCAGATACAATTGCGACAAAGATGCTCTCCTGTTTTTTGTAAGGCAAACCGGAAATGCATGCAGACATGGAAAATATTCTTGTTTTTCAGAAAAAGATATTGAAATAAATTCTTTATATAATGATATACTTAATAAAAAACGGCTTCTTCCCGACAAAGCCCTAACCACAAAACTTTTCGAAGATGAATTTGTACTAAAAAAGAAATTGATGGAAAAGGCTTTTGACTTAATTAATTACGAAAAAAACAGCAGCCTTGAAACTGAAGCAGCTCAGCTTACTTATCTGCTTTTAACCTTTATGGCTGCGCACAATATTACTCCGAAAGATGTTTTAAACAAATTGTCGAGTATGCTTGATTAAAAAAAAGACCCTTATCGGGTCTAAAATTCAAATAAGAAGAGAGAGCTTTCATATATATAAAGTCTCTTTTCCTGGAAAAATTGCCTTAACTTAAAGCAATAAAGCAGTTTTTTCATAAAATTTTACACATTTTCTATTCTTTGTTCTTACTTGCAAGAAAACTTAAAACAAGCATTATTACAGACACAAGAACCGCATACATAAAGAACTTGAGAGATGCACCGACTATAAAGCTGGCAATTGCACCTGAGGCAGTTGCAATCGATGTTAATACAAGAACTGTCTGGTTTTGAGACAGACCTCTATGAAGAAGTTTGTGATGAAGATGTTCTGCATCCGGAGTAAAAGGTGATACCCCTTTGGCTATTCGTCTCAAAGATGAAAACGTAATATCAATTATTGGAACCGACAATATAAAAAACGGGACAAACATCGTCAAAGCAGCTGACTTCATAACACCTGTAATAGACAATGTTGCGAGCAAAAATCCGGCAAACAAAGAACCTGAATCCCCCATAAAGATTTTTGCAGGATGAAAATTATAAGTCAAAAATGCAAGCATTGACCCGGCCAGAATAAAAGCAATTAATGCGCTTATAGCATTAGTTGGTGTCATTGCAACAGCCGTAAGACCGAGTGTAACAGCACTTATTGTAACAATAGAACCAGCAAGACCATCCACACCGTCAATAAAGTTCAATGCATTGCTTATTCCAACAATCCACAAAACAGTAACAATATATGATACAACAATACCTAGATGAATTGGAGCCCCAAAAGGATTATAGATACAATCTACATTAATACCGAGGAAATAGACAATAGAAGCAATCGCAAGCTGTATCATCAGTTTAAACTTTGCATTAAGTGTATAAATATCATCTATCAACCCCAGCAGAAACATAAGAGAACTGCCCAACAAAATCCCTGAAAGAAGTTTTCCGTAAGGATAATAGCTTAATACAACCAGTAACAGGAATGTAAGCATAACACTTGCCCAGATGGCAATTCCGCCGAGTCTTGCTATAGGGCCGTGATGTATTTTTCTTTCATTTGGTTTATCAACCAGATTATTTTTCTTGGCAAAATATATTACAAATGGCATAATAAAAAAGCCAAGCAAATATGACATTATAGCGCCAAGAATATGTGCATCAGACAGTTTTAAAGATATCATTATACATGCATCCCTTCATACAACGGATATTTCTTACACAATTTTAAAGAACGTTCTTTCAAGTTTTGAAGTGCAATTTCATTATCAGAAGCAATTACCGCACCAGCAATAATTTTTGCAACTTCAACCATATCGTCTTCTTTGAAGCCTCTTGTTGTTACAGCAGCAGCACCAAGTCTCACTCCGCTTGTAACAAACGGACTTTGCGGATCATTCGGAACTGTATTTTTATTTGCGGTAATTCCAACTTTTTCAAGTACATTTGCAATATCTTTTCCTGTCTTGTTAAACTTTCTCAAATCCAAAGTCATAAGATGGTTTTCAGTACATCCACCAACTATATCCATCCCTTCATCAATTAATCCGTTAGCAAGAGCTTTTGCATTTCTGACAATCTGTGCGGCATATTCTTTAAAAGAAGGCTCAAGAGCTTCTTTTAAAGCAATTGCTTTTCCTGCAATAATATGTTCCAAAGGGCCGCCTTGCATGCCCGGAAAAACAGCTTTATCAATACCAGCTGCATGCTCTTCATCACACATAATAATACCGCCTCTCGGGCCTCTCAGCGTTTTATGAGTTGTTGTGGTAACAAAATGCGCATAGCCGGCAGGAGACGGATGAACTCCTCCTGCAACAAGTGCAGCAATATGAGCTATATCTGCCATCAAATAAGCACCTACCATATCGGCAATTTCTCTAAATCTTTTAAAATCAATGATTTTTGAATAGTTACTTGCACCGGCAATTATGAGTTTCGGTTTATGCTCTTTTGCCAGTTTTTCTACTTCATCATAGTCAATAGAGCCGTTTTCATCTACTCCATAGCTTACAATATTGTAATTTATACCGGAAAAATTAACAGGTGAACCATGAGACAGGTGTCCACCGTTTGACAAATCCATACCGAGAACAGTATCGCCTATGTTCAATGCATACATAAAAACTGCCATATTTGCCTGCGCACCGCTATGAGGCTGAACATTTGCATGATCCATATGAAAAAGCTCACAGGCTCTTTTTTGAGCAAGTTCTTCTATAACATCAACATTTTCACATCCGTTATAAAATCTTTTATGGGGCTTGCCTTCAGCATACTTATTTGTTAACACAGAACCGCAGGCGGCCATTACTGCAGGAGAAGTAAAATTTTCACTTGCAATCAATTCTATTGTGTTTCTCTGTCTTTCAAGTTCTTTTTCAATAGCTTCAGCAACTTGATTATCAACTTTTTTTATAACATCTAATTCCATTAAAAAATCTCCCTAACCCTAATCTTTTTTATATTTTACAACACGAAAAAAAACATGGGAAATATGTTACACTACCGTGCACAAAAATTTTTGTAATGTTAAAATTAAATATACAGGGGAAAATTATGCTTATTAAAGGTTCTGCAATTTCAGATAGAACTGATTTGTTAATAAAAAAATATATTGAACTGATAGAAAACGGCATCAGGGCTGATGAAATTCTTGTGCTCGTACAGAATTCTTTCAAGAAAGACTTTTTTATAAATGAAGTAAAAAAAAGAGTAAAAATAAATCACTTTGAAGACCAGCAAATTCACTCTTTTTACGGACTATGCTACAACACAATAAAAAATTACTGGCCTTATTTGGAAAATCTTATAAACTCTGGAACTACTGTGGTTTCTCCATATTTAACCGGGCTTGAGGTTTCACAATTTTTTTTCAGGCAGGCAATAAAAGAAGTCGGCTTCAAAGATTACAATTCGAAAATAAATTTAATTCACCAGCTTTTTCGGCGTTACTCACTTATTGTAAACAATAACTTGACGGATTCAATGATAGACAACCGCTCAAAAATACTGGGTGAAGTCTTTGATAAAGATGCCAAATGTGCTATCGATTTATTCAAAAAAAAGACTCTTGAATACAGAGCATTTGACTATTTGAGACAGGTCAGCCTTTTTTCTTATTTGTATAAAAATGAAAACTGTTTCACAAATATCAAATATCTTTTGGTTGATGATGCGGATGAAACCACTCCTTCAGAACTGGACTTTATTACATACTTAAAACCTCAACTCGAACAAATATTTATAGGATATGACCAATATGGTTCATCAAGACTCGGATTTTTGAATACAGACATAAAAACAATAGAAAATATCGAATCTGTTTTTCAAGCAGAAAAAGTGTTTATTGCAGATGACATAAAAACCGCACCGATAGCTCCGGAGCAAAAATCTTTCACGAGACGGCTTGAAATGATAGAAGAAGCATTAAATACAGTAGAAGAACTAATTTCAAACGGCATGTCCCCGTCCGATATTTCTATTATTACACCTGAAATTGACAGTATTTTAAAATTTGCGATTCAGGAAAAATTTGAACCAAAAGAAATATCATATCAATATCTTTCAGGAAGTGAAAAACTTTGTTACAACAAAACAGTAAAAAATGTTCTTTCAATTTTAAAAATTTCTATAGGCGAAGAGGTTGATGTATATGACATAAGAGCAATTTTGCATGGACTTATGAACATCCCTTTAAAATATTGTATGCAAATTGTAGAAAATTACAAGACAGACAAATGTTTGAATTTTTGTAATCTAAAAAATGATATTTACAACAGTAAACTAAAAAATCTTATACAGACTATAACAGACATTAAAGCTTCTCAAATGCTGTTGAGTGAAAAAATTTTTAATATTTATACAAAGATAGTACTCGATAACAATGAACTAATAAAAGACACAGGAAAACTCAACTTTTTTATGAAACAAATACGGGATTTTGAAACAGTATTTGAGGAACAAAAACAAAATATTTCTTTTCAAAAATTAATCTTATCTCAAATTGAAAATTCAATAATATCTGAAAATCCATATACTTCACCGGAGATAAAAGATGATGCGGTTATAATCTCAACAGCTCAAAAAATCATTGATTTTTCAATCAAAACAAAATACCAGATATGGATTGATACAAGTTCAACAAAGTGGATTAGAGATGATTTCGGCACATTATATAATGCATGGGTCTTTCAAAAATCATGGAACAAAGACAGCTTTACTTATGAAGACAATATTGAATTATCAAAAATAAAAACTGAAAAAATGCTCAGAAAGCTTTCACTCCTTGCTAGAAATCGAATTTTTGCATATTCCAGCTTATTTGATACACAGGGGATTGAAAATTTTGGCGGCATCGATGAATTATTACTTTCAAATGCAACAAAAGATAAACTATCGGATAAATATGATTTCAAATTTACTCCGAGAGATGACCAGAGACCTGTTCTGGAATACAAAAACGGGAATATGTCTATTTCAGCAGTACCCGGAGCAGGAAAAACAACAATTTTGCTGGCACTATTGATTAAACTTTTGAAAAGAAATATAAAAAGCGAAAACATTTTTGTTCTCACCTATATGGAATCGGCAGCAAGAAATTTTAAAGAAAGAATAAAAAAAGCCTGCCCGAACATCGAAAAATTGCCCAATATTTCTACAATACACGGGCTGGCATTAAAAATACTAAAAGAAAATTCTAACTTTGTTCGTATAGGGCTTGATGAAAATTTTGAAGTTTGTGATGATACCGCACGTCAAAAGATAATGAGAGAAATTCTTCTAAAACTTCAATATAATCAAGATGATTACGAAAAATACCAGAGTGCTGTTTCGTCTCTCAAACTTTCTGATATAAGAAAAATCCCTTATACCAAAGACAGTGAAATCTCAAAATTTTTAAAATTCTTCAATACTTACAATCTTTACCTAAAAAGCAAAAATATCATAGATTATGATGATATGCTTGTTCTTTCCGTAAAACTACTTGAAAATAACAAAGATATTGCAGAATATTATCAAGAATTGTGCCATTACATTATAGAGGATGAAGCACAGGATTCGTCGTATATTCAACAAAAACTGCTAAATATATTGAGCCAAAAGCACAAAAATCTTATACGCTGCGGAGATATAAATCAAGCAATAACAACAACTTTCACAAATGCCGATATGGAAGGTTTCAGAAATTTCATAAAAGGCTCAAAAAATGTAACAATGAACCACTCCCAAAGATGTACAAAAGATATCTATACTCTCGCAAACAACTTAATAGAATACTCAAATAAACAACCGGAATATAAAAATGCTTTTTTTGATATAAAGATGCAAGGAGTGAAAGGAAAAAATCCGGAAATAAAAAATGCCGTAAATTTTGAAATATTTGATAACTACAAAGAAGAAAGGAATTTTCTTCTGTCAGAAATAAGAAAAATTTTCACATCTGAACCTGACTCAACTATAGCAATTCTCGTCAGAAACAATTACAATGTAGCTGAATACAGTGAATTTTTAAAAAATTACGGATTTGTCGTTCTGACAAGAGGAGATATTCTAAATCAGCAGCCTATTTTTTCGCTAATTCTTGCTTTGCAGTGTTTCTGTACCCATCCTTGGCAAAATGAAACAGTTATTGAATGTGCAAAGATTATGGCAGAACAAAAGCTTCTAGACTTAGATACAAAAGATATTGATTTTTTAAAAAATTTAAAAACTCCTTTTATAACTATAAATCAAGATGATATAGAGTCCCAAGCTCTATGCAAATTGCTGTGGGATTTAAATTACTGGCTTGAAAATTCGTCATTAAATCTGGAAGAATTCACCATAAAAGCAGGTCTTTATTACTACTCTTCGGAAATAGAAAAATCAAATGTCTATCTGACTGCACTGCTTTTCAAAAACTATGAAAGCCAATATCAAAATAGAGACGTATTAATTGATAAACTGCAAGAAGCTTCTCAAAAACCGGCCGGCAGCAGATACAGATTTTTTACTACAGATGAAAAAGAAACAACTACAGCACAGGGAGCTGTACAAATAATGACTTATCACAAATCAAAAGGAGATGAATTTGATTATGTTTTTCTCCCCGAATTAACTGATAAAATATTACCTTTGAAAACAGAAGACATAAAAATTAAATCAAAAGAACGTTTTCTTGAAGCAATAAAAGCACTAAACTCTAAATACAAATACAGAAATGAAAATGAACAAAAAATTATTCAGATTGAAGAAAATCTACGATTGATGTATGTTGCATTTACAAGGGCAAAGAAAAAATTATTCATCACATCTGCACAAAAGTACAAAAAATTTGCCAAGATAACGACAACAAAACCATCTATTCTATTTGATATACTATCCTTACAGCACGGAGAAAAAAATGCAAAATAGCAAAAATACAGTTCAAACATATACGCTGGCAAAATTACAAATGTATGACGAATGCCCTCAAAAATATAAACTCTGTTATATAGACAAAGTCCATATAGTCGAGAATTTGAGCAAATTGAGCGCATCAGAAACAGGTAACACTCTGCATAACCTTATTAATTTTTATCTTCAGGGCATGGATATTTCAAAACTTATTGCTTCGTTATCAAAAAATGAAAAACTACTGTGGAACAATTTTATAAATAGTGAAATTAAAAATCTGAAATATATCGCAAGTGAATATACTTTCAATTTAAAAATAGATGAATACTGGCTGACAGGCCGTATTGATGCATTGATGCAAAACGGTGAAAATTACGTTATTCTTGACTGGAAAACAGGTGAAAAATTCACTCCTGAAAATGTAAAATTTCAAACAACATTTTATCTTTTTTGTATGTATGAAATACTGAAAGCGAAAAACTATATAAAAAAGCCCGAACAGCTGTCACTGCATTATATAAATCTTTCAGCAGGAAGCAGTGTAAAAATTCTGTTTGATGAAAATCTATACATTCAATATAAAAACCAGATACTTGATTTAATAAATAAAATAAACAACAACCCTAATTATTTTTGTAACAAAACTGACAACTGTAAATATTGCAAATATTACAGAGCCTGTCCGTATTACTAATAGAAAAAGAAACAAAATCCTGATGTGCGTTTCGTTTCTTTTTTATAAGTTTTTATACACCAAAATTAATCAAGATAAAAAGCTGTAATAACTTTGTGAGATTCTTCCGCATAATCAATTGCTTTATGCAAAGTATTTGAAGTATGAGAAAGGAAGCAAATCAACTGCTGGCAGTCATCTATAATTTCTCTGTTGCAAATACGGCTTGCATCAGCAAGTGTCATCATAGCTCTGTCAGCATGTTCAATAATATTCGGAACTCCGATAAGCTGGTCTTGAACATCTGAAGGCTGCTGACCGATTGTCTGAGGCAAAATAACTTTTAACTTTTCAGGATTTGCCTTCATTGCCCCTCTAATTGTAGCAGCATTTGTACCTGATGAACCGCCTGATGTAATAATTGTATTTCCTTGAGAGACAAGAGCATAAGCCAATGTTTCAATAATTTGCTGGTGAGTAATAGGCAAATTACGGCTGCCGATTACAGCAATACGCTTTTCTGACTGCTGAATAGTGGCAAGCTCCATTGCTAGCTGATCAACCGTGTTTGTTCCGTCTTCAGGAACTTTATCCAAATCGTCTATCGGCACCATTATTGAAGACTGTTGTTCCTGATTTTCTTTGTTTTCTTCTGACATATTGTATCCTGAACTAATAATTTACTAAAAACTTTTTTTTGATTATCATAATAATAGCATAAATTGACAAAAATAAAAGGGTTTTCATAAAAATCTCAAACAAAATAAGTACGAAACA
Source organism: Candidatus Gastranaerophilales bacterium (assembly GCA_944322855.1). Taxonomy (GTDB): domain Bacteria; phylum Cyanobacteriota; class Vampirovibrionia; order Gastranaerophilales; family Gastranaerophilaceae; genus Limenecus. Next base: position 4,844 of record CALUQG010000008.1, on the reverse strand, counting down.
TTTATATTACGGGGAAGAAGGGGACTTTGGAAGAATTATTAAAATCTTTGAATGAGCAGCAAAAAGAAGCCGTAACAGAAAAAGAAGGTGCATTGCTTGTTCTGGCAGGTGCCGGAAGCGGCAAAACAAAAGTACTCACAACCCGTATTGTTAACCTTGTCAAATCAGGCATAAACCCATATAAAATTCTGGCTGTTACATTTACAAACAAAGCTGCAAAAGAAATGAAAGAACGTCTTTCAAAAATGCTTGGAGAGGATGTTGTCAAAAAAATGTGGGTTGGAACATTCCACAACATCTGCGGACGCATATTGCGTTATGACATCGAAAACTACAAAAGCCCTGACGGGAAACAATGGGACAAAAATTATGTCATATATGATGATTCTGACACAAATACAATAATCAAAAATGTTTTGAAAAAACTGAACATGGACGAAAAAGTCTTTGCACCCAAACTCGTCAAAGCTGCCATCAGCAACGCAAAAAGCAAAATGCAAGACGCATACACTTTTTCAACAAGAGCCAGAGATTACCGTTCTCAAAGAATTTCAGAGGTTTATGAGGAATATGAAAAGCAGCTTCTTTCAAACAATGCAATTGATTTCGATGATATGCTACTGCTGACTGTAAATCTGCTTTCAACAAATGAAGAAGTTAGAAATAAATACCACGAAAGATTTTCACACATTCTTGTTGATGAGTTTCAAGATACAAACATAAGCCAGTATATGCTGATTAAGCACCTGTATTCAAACGGAAAAACAGACGAAGAATTAAAAGGCAGAAGCCTTTGCGTAGTAGGTGATGTTGACCAATCCATCTATAGCTGGAGAGGCGCTGACTATAAAATCATATTAAACTTCCAAACAGACTACAAAAACTCAAAACTCATTAAGCTTGAACAAAATTATCGTTCCGTTGCAACCATACTGGATGCGGCAAATGCAATAATTGTAAATAACACTGAACGTGTAAGCAAAAACCTGTATTCAACAAAAGGGCAGGGCGAAAAAATAGATATTTATGAAGCTCAGGATGAAGCAAATGAAGCCTATTACATTGCCAATAAAATAAGGCATTTGAATGCAAATCTCAATGAATGCGCAGTATTGTACAGAACAAACTCTCAATCACGTCCTATTGAAGAAGCACTAATCTCACAGGGTATACCGTACAAAATGGTTGGTGGACTAAAATTCTATGACAGAAAAGAAGTCAAAGATATAATCGCATATCTCAAATTACTGTACAACAGGCATGATTCTCAGAGTTTAAAAAGAATTATCAATGTTCCCAAACGCTCTATCGGAGACACAACAGTAAAGAAAATTCAAGAAATTGCAGATTCTATGAACTATTCAATGTACGAAATTATTGATAACATTGAGCAATATGACGAATTTTCAGCAGGAGTAAAAGCAAAACTAACATCTTTTAAAGAATTACTTGATAAATTAGACAAAAACAGAAATACAATGTCTTTACCTGAATTTATTGCGTTTGTCGTTGAACAGACAGGTTATCTTGCAGAATTAAAACAGGAAGACACAGAAGAAGCACAAACAAGAATAGAAAACCTTCAAGAACTTGTCAATGTAGCCCGTGATTTTTCACCCGAAGAAGAAGACAATATACTGGGAGAATTTCTTGCTCAAGTTGCACTTGTAAGTGACCTTGATGAAACACCGGAGGCAGATGATGCAGTAACACTTATGACGCTTCATGCCGCCAAAGGCCTTGAATTTGATACGGTTTTTCTTGCAGGGCTTGAAGAAGGCATCTTTCCTCACAGCCGTTCTTTAAACAGCAACACTGAAATGGAAGAAGAACGAAGACTAATGTATGTCGGCATCACAAGAGCAAAACAGAAATTGTTCATTACTTATGCAAAAAGACGTCAAATGTGGGGAGAAACAAGGTATTATAATCCAAGCAGATTTCTCGTAGAAATTCCGGAAAGCCTTACTGAACGTCATATTAGTGATGAAACAGCCCTTTCTACATACAAAACATCAACATTCAAACAGGCTGTTTCAAAAATCAAATCTGACAGATCCGGTTATGTTGAAAAAACAAATTCTTTTGGCTCAGGCTTTGTTGCACCAATTTCAGGGCAAACCACACAAAAAATAAGCAAAGTTGTTAAACCAAAACCAACTTACAAAAATACGACACAAACATCCGGAGTGAATTTTACTAAAAAGGAAGCTTTTATTGTAAAAAGCGCGCAAAACAAAACAAATGACGAAGAAAAAATTAAAAAATTACTGGAAGACAACCCGATACAAAGAATGCTTGAAGAACGAAAAAGAAAAGAAGCCGCAGCTTCCGCAAGCAATATAACAGAAAATAATAACACCTCTGAGTACTCTATAGGAGACAGAGTTTTTCATGGCAAATTCGGTATAGGGCATATACAGGAAATTAAAGAAATAGGTTCTTCAAAAATGTACGTTATCGACTTTGGAAAACAGGGAAAAAAAGCTGTTGACTCCCTGTATACTAATTTGAAAAAATTTTAATCCTGAATTTTTTATATAAAAACTAAAATGATTATAATAAAAAGGCATCTCGAAATTTTTCAAGATGCCTCATATTATGCCTTTATGCTTTTATATCAACTATTTCAGCAATTCACCAACTGATTTGAATACAGCCATTCTCTTAGCTGCATCTGATTCAGCCTGTGTATAAAGAGCTTCAGCATGTTCAGGATTAGTTTTCATCAACTGTTTGTAACGTCCTTCACTTCTGATGAACTCTTGATAGCTGCCTTTAGGATCTTTAGCATCCCAAGTGAACGGTTGTTCATTTTCAGGATTGTATCTGTACAACGGATAGTATCCTGCTTCAACAGCACGTTTTTGTTCAGTCTGGGTTTTGCTCATATCAATACCATGAGCGATACAAGGAGCATAAGCAAAGATGATAGAAGGTCCGTTGTATGCCTCAGCTTCCTGGAATGCTTTAAGAGTTTGAGCTCTGTCAGCACCAAGAGCAACTGATGCAACATAAACGTAACCATAAGACATGCTCATCAAGCCCATGTTTTTCTTGTATGTAGGTTTACCGCCTGTAGCAAATTTAGCAACAGCACCTGTAGGTGTAGACTTAGAAGCCTGACCGCCTGTGTTAGAGTAAACCTCAGTATCGAGAACAAGGATATTTACGTTTTTGTTTTGAGCAAGAACGTGGTCAATACCGCCGTAACCGATATCGTTAGCCCAGCCGTCACCACCGATAATCCATACTGATTTGTCAGTAAAGTAATCTTGAAGCTCTCTTACTTTTGCCATATCAGGACAAGGAACATCAGCATATTTAGCAAGTGCGGCTTTTGCTTTATCCTGAGCAGCGACTGCTTCATCTGTTTTTGAGTTATCCCAGTGTGACATTGCTTCATTCAAAGCATCTTTGAGGTCAGCCGGTGTTTTGTCATTTTCAATAACTTTTTCAACATATGTTTTCAAAGTATCTCTATTTTGGTCAACAGCCAATCTCATACCGAAACCGAACTCAGCGTTATCTTCAAACAGTGAGTTAGCCCATGCCGGTCCTCTGCCATCTTTTGTAGTTGTGTAAGGAATTGTTGGGAAAGTACCTGAGTAGATTGAAGAACAACCTGTTGCGTTTGCAACAATAGCGTTTTCACCGAACAATTGAGAAACAAGCTTAACATAAGGAGTTTCTCCACAGCCTGCACAAGCGCCTGAGAATTCAAACAACGGTTTTCTGAGCATTGCACCTTTGATAGTTTTTGTAGTGTTTTTACCCATTACGTTGTCAGGTAATTCGTCAAAGAATTTTTCGTTTACGCATTCACCTGCTGCTTCTTCTGCTTCTACAGAAGACCATGTAAGAGCCTGTTTTTCAGGATTTTTGTTAGCAGGACACTGGTCAACGCAAACACCGCAACCTGTACAATCTTTGCAGTAAACCTGAACTTTGAAGTGTTCACCGTTGAGGTTAGGTTTAGCTTCAACTGTGTTGAAAGATTCCGGAGCATTGCCGAGATTTTCTTTTTCAACAAGTTTTGTTCTGATTGCAGCATGCGGACAAGCAGAAGCACAGATACCGCACTGTATACAAGCTTCTGAGTTCCAGTGAGGAACACGCGGTGCAATTGCACGTTTTTCAAGGCATGATGTGCCTGTCGGGATTACACCGTCAACTGACATAGCTGATACAGGAATATCGTCGCCTTTTTGTCTCATTGAAGGTTCAATGATTTTCTTAGCAAAATCGCTTGCGTCATCAGAAATGAATTTAACAGGAGCTGCTGCTTCTACACCATCCAATGATGAAGGAACAACAACTTCTTCGCAGGCATCAACAGCTGCATCAATCAATGCTAAGTTCATGTTAACAACATCGTCACCTTTTTTCTTAAAGGTTTTCTTAGTCATTTCTCTCATACCTTCTAAAGCTTGTTCAAAAGGAATGATACCTGATACTTTGAAGTAAGCAACCATCATTACAGTGTTAGCACCTTTACCACGCAAGCCGGGTTGTTTTTTAATAAGAGCTTCTGCGTCAATATTGTAGAATTTAACTTTCTTATTAATGATAGTTTCCTGCATATCTCTTGTTAAGTGAGAGAATGCTTCTTCTTTTGACCACGGGCTGTTAAGAAGGAATACACCGCCTTCTTTGATGCCTTTTAACAGGTCATATCTGCCGATGTAAGAGTGAGCAGAGCAAGAAACAAAGTCCGGTGCTGTGATTAAGTAGGTAGACTTAATCGGTTTGTCACCAAATCTCAAGTGAGAAACAGTTACACCAAAAGATTTTTTAGAGTCATAAGCAAAGTATGCTTGAGCATCTTTGTTTGTATATTGACC
>CALUQG010000007.1 GCA_944322855.1 Candidatus Gastranaerophilales bacterium | reverse complement strand
GCGGTTTTTCCGGAGCTTTTGGTGCATCTGCGGCAGGTTTGGTTTCAGCTGCCTGCGGTTTTTCCGGAGCTTTTGGTGCATCTGCGGCAGGTTTGGTTTCAGCTGCCTGCGGTTTTTCCGGAGCTTTTGGTACATCTGCGACAGGTTTGGTTTCAGCTGCCTGCGGTTTTTCCGGAGCTTTTGGCGCAGAAGATGCAGATGGATTTGATGCTTCAGGTGCATGAGCTTTTGCCGTACTTCCCGGTTTAGAAACTTCACCTGCAGGATTTACCGGTTCTTTCGGCTTTATCTTAACTCCTTTTACAAGTCTTTTTCTCCCAAAATAAACACCCAGTCCGGCAAGAATTACAGCTCCGGCTATATATGGAGCCGCTTTCTTATAATTTATTCCTGACTTTTGTGTATCATTTGCAGAATCTGTTTTTTGTACAGATGTTAGTGTTGTTCCTGCAGCTTGTTTATTAACAGCAATTGTAGGAACTTTGATGGAACTGATTGCATTAATATCCATATAACTCTCCATTCTTTTGAATTGATGCATCTATTTTTCTAAGTTCAAACATAAAAGATTTTGCTAATTTTTTCCAGATTATTAACGAAATATTTACAAAATACCAATTTTTGTTATATGTTGCATAACTTGGATATTCTAAGTATAATAAAGCTAAAAAATAAGGATAAAAAATGTCATCTGACAGTAATAATACAGAAATACATAACGATACAGAAACTACGGAGAATAAAGATATTATAACTGCTACCTTCTCAAGCAATGAAGGTAGTTTGATTGAAAAAGAAAAAGTAGACAATTCAAAATTTATGGCAGTAATAAAAGCTCTGGCTGCAAATGTTGGAATTGCTCTTGTTAAATTAATATGCTTTTTCTTTTCATCAAGTTCTGCAATGCTTGCAGAAGCAATCCACTCCGGTGTTGATTCATTTAACAGCATATGCCTTCTTGTTGGTATAAAAAGAGGTTCCAGACCGGCAGATAATGCCCATCCTTTTGGCTACGGACTTGAAGCTAATATTTGGGCGATGTTTGCAGCAATATTGATGCTCGGCGGTACTTTTGTTGCTTTGTATCACGGGTTTGAAAAACTTATAAAAGCTCAAAGCGTTGATGATTTATTATTACATTACAATGCTATAGCTATTGCTCTTATGTTCAGCATTATGTTTGAAGCCTGGGCAGTCGTCAGCGCATCCAAAGCTGTTTTGCATGAAGTCGGTATTGAAGAAAAAAATCCGTTTAAAGAGTTTTTTCGTTCAATAAAATACATAGGTCATATCAAAAGCCCTACAACAAAATTTGTCTGGTATGAAGATACTGCCGCATTTTCTGGTGTTGTTGTTGCTTTTATAGCTTTGACCTTGGCAAAGTTTGTTATGCCTTATGAACTTGCTTATATTCCTGATGCGGTTGCTTCTATTATCATCGGTACAATTCTTTTTATTCTGGCTTTATATTTATTGAAAAACAACGTAAACAGCCTCACTGTTCAATCAGCTGAGCCTGATGTCGAAGACAAAATCAGACAGGTTGCTTCAACTATACATGGCATCACCGGTGTAATTGAATTAAAAACAATTGATCTCGGGTCTTCGGGTTTAATTATCAATATGACAATTGAAGTTGATCCAGAAACTCAAATGAAAGATGCCGATGATATTGCCGACATGCTTGAGCGTAAAATCAAAAAAGTAATAAAAAATATTACTCATATAACAATTGAATTACAGGCTCATGATGTTGAAGACAACTGGGAAGAAAAATTTAAAAAGCTTATTAAAGAAGGCGAAAAAAATGAAATCATTGATAATCATGAAGCCAATATGCTTCAAAATTTCTTTGGTTTTGCAAATACTGTTGTTAAGGAAATCATGATTCCTCGCACAGAAATTTTCATGATTAACGCAGAAAGCAATATTAATGAACTTGCGGACTTGATTATAAATTCCGGTCATACAAGAATCCCTGTATACAGAGACAATGTAGATAATATAATCGGGGTTATAAATGCAAAAGATGTTTTAAAAGTTATTAAAAATAATCATGTAGATGAGAATTTTTCTATAGAAGTTCTTTCCCGAGAGCTTTTGATTGTTCCTGAAAACAAATTTATTTCCGATTTGTTGAGCGATTTTACTTCTTCAAAAAATCAGATAGCTGCTGTTGTGGACGAACATGGCGGTGTTGCAGGTATTGTTACTATTGAAGATATTCTTGAAGAAATTGTCGGAGAAATCTATGATGAGTTCGACAAAATCGAAACACCGGAAGTTGTAAAAATTGATGAACATACTTTGAATGTTTCTTGCAAGATGGATATTGAAGATATCAATAAAAGATTTGATTTGGATATTCCAAATGAAGATTTTCAAACAATCGGCGGATATGTTTTCGGTTTATTAGGCCGTGAACCGGAATTGAATGATGTTATTGAAGACAAAAATATCACTTATACAATTTTGGAAATTGACGGAAGAAGAATTTCACGCATAAAAATGTATCGAGAAACACCTTTTGTTGATGTAATCGAAGCGGAAGAAAAAAAACAAGCAGAAGAAAACAACGAAGATTAATTTTTTAGTGCATTTACAAATTGCGGTTAGTTGGATTTTAATATAAAAAAACAGGCTCACAATCGGAACATATAATTGGAATCTAAACCTGTTTTGTGAACCTGTTTTTTTATAAGAATTTTTTTACTTAACCTCGAGAATAAATCCGCCGTTATCAGCATTTTGTAGGGCATTTTCATTCATTTTTGCTCTGAGATTTTTTATGTATTTGTAGACATAATCTCTTGGCAAATCAAGAACTTGGGCCAGTTCCTTAGCATAAACTATACTGTTTTTATTGTTGAGAAAATGCTCAAACACAGCTTGCTCACGTGGTGTTAAATTCTTCTTAAAAGAAATTTGAATTTCTTCGGCAGCATTTGGCTGCACATCTTTTATTTCTTTTTTAGCCGGTTGCTTTTTGACATCTTTGGCTTTTATTTCTTTTGTTGATAATTTATTTTTTTCAACATTCTGAGCAGTTTTTTTCAGGTTTAATGCTTTTCTTGCTTCTCGTTCAGTCTTTTCTAAAGAAATTTCTTTTTCTCTGTCAAAAGACTGCTGCGCAAGAGAACTGATTTTTTCTGCTTTGAAATTGTTTTTGTTTACTGCCGGTTCTTCCTGTGAAACATATCTCACTTCTGAAGAATGTCTGTAAACCATATCAACCATATCATTTGTCTCTTTTTCTTCAGAAATTACTTTGCCCAATCTTTTGGCGTATTCTTCCAAAGTAATTCTCTCCAAAGAACTTCTCCACTGTCTGATTTCTTCTTTGGTCAAATAATCCGGCATAATTAATAAATCTCCTTGACTAAAATTTCAACTGTCTAATTCCTTAATCACTCCGCACGCAAACGTAAAATCCACTCTCTTCACGTTTTAAAAATTGCTATTAAATTTTTTATTTATATACGGATTTAAGGTAACTATAATCTAGCATAAAATTCATATAAAAATCTAATAAAAATTTGGAATTATGTAGTAATTTTTACAAACTTTTTAACAAAATTTTCTAAGGTCTAAAATTTTTCTTTGTTGTTTTATAAAATTATTAAATTTTCAAAAACCCAGAAAAATTTGTAATATAATCAACCGGTTTTACAGTGCCATAAGGTTCAAAACTCAAAACATTCAAATATTTTTTTGCACGGCTTACCGCAACATAAAATAATCTCAAAGCCTCCTGCTGCTCCCTGGGCTTTTGCCACAGTTGTTTGTAAATCAAAGCTTTCGGATTGGAATTTCCATTGTATTTATTTACGACTATTCCAAAACCCGGTTTTCCTCCATATTGCATATCAAAAATGATATTGGATTTGTCGGCGGTTTTTGATGAAGATGCAATGCTCAGGATAAAGACATAAGGAAACTCAAGTCCTTTTGATGCATGAATTGTCAGAATTTGTACTGCATTTATATCTTCTGTTTCTATTGAAGGAAGTTCAAAATTTCTGTCATCTGATATTTTTTCCAAATAATCAAGAAGATTATTCACGCTTACAAAATTTCCGTTTTGTATATAGTCGTCAATAATTTTTTCCAGAATTTTTAAATTGTTTTTTGCTTTTTGTATTTCAAAATCACTTACCGCACTACATAAAACAAAACTATTTTTGATTTTTTCAAAAACTTCCAGAAGTGTCATAGATATTTTATTTTTTTGAATAGAAGACACTGTATCAATAATATGTTCTGCATATTTTGATGCTTTTGAATTATTATGAGGATTTTTTTCTTTTGAAGAAGAAAATTTTTGGACAAGATTTAATTTTTTTATTTCATCGTTATCCATTGTTTCTTTAAGAATTTTTTCTGTATCTTTTTTCAAATTATATATTTCAGAATCAGATAAATTAGCCTTCATCAGCCTGAAAAATGCAAGCTCATCTTCAGGATTTTTCAAAAGTTTCAATGCTGCTATAACATTTTTTATTACAGGTTCTTTGAAAAAACCTGTGTTAACCTTTTTTAGCGAAGGAATATTTTTTTTCCTTAATTCTTTTTCTATTATATCAGCCTGTGCGTGTGATTTTACGAGTATTGCAAAATCTTTGTAATCAGCATTATCTCTTTTCAGTAAAGTTTCAATTTCAGAAGAAATATATTGTGCTTCTTTTATTCTTTGTTCATACGCATTTTCAAATTCATCAATAATTGTAACTTTTATATCTTTTGAAGTATCAGGATATGTCAAGTTCGGGTTTGCTGTCAGATTTTCATTTTTAAGTCCAAGCTCTTTTTCAGTGACAAAATTCACCGCATTAAGAACTTCCGGTGTTGAGCGGTAGTTTATAGAAAGATTTACCGGTGCAAATTTTTGATTGTAGCGTTTTTCAACATTTTGATGAAGTACTTCAAGATTTTCCATCTGAGCGTATCTGAAGGCATAGATAGACTGTTTTCTGTCTCCTACAAAAGTCAGATTTGGATATTTCGGATTTAACAACAACTCTATGAGTTCGAGCTGCGCACCGTTTGTATCTTGAAATTCATCTACAATTATTTGTTTAAAGTATTCCTGATAATATGAACGTATGAGTTCATTGTGTTTAAATATTTGGATGGTTTTGTTTATTAAATCATCAAAATCCGCCAGATCCTGTCTTTCAAGTTCTGCTTGATAAAGAGCATATATAGACGCTATTGTTTTTATCAATTGTATTTCTATTTCGCAAATTGGCTTTGTATTTTCAGGAAAGCCTTTAGCCATACCGTATTCTGAAGCTTTTCTTTTTCCGTTTTTGTCAAGAATAAGTTTTTCTTTTGCAATTGCATCAAATATATTTTCATCAAATATCAATCCGTCATCGCAATATTTTTTGAAATGTTCTCTCCAGGCAAAAGCATAATCTTCTTTTGTATCAAATTTAAAAGGGGTTGTTTCCACTGTATTTGAAAATTTTTGAACTGCAGTTATAGAAGTTTCCAGAAATTCTTTTGAGTCTATTCCGAGAGATTTTATTTTTTTTATTGTCAGATATATGTTTTCAAACAGTGTGTCTAAATCTGCTATGGATGAAAGTTTTGAAATTTCTTCAACAGAAAGAATCTCGGGTTCAATATTTGAATTATTCAAAATTTCAGAAAAATTTTCTATGTTTGATGCTTCGGCATATTTTATGTGTTTAATTATATTGTCATAAATATCTTTAAGCTGTTTTTCTTCTGCCATTTTAAAAGAAGGTGAAAGCCCGGCTTCTATAGAATATTTTTTTAAAATTCTTATACAAAAACTATGGAAAGTAGAAATCCACAGAGAATTTACATCCCCGATTTCAATATTGTTTTGTTCGAGTTCTTTTACAATACGTTCTTTCATTTCATTTGCTGCTTTGTCCGTAAATGTAATGACAAGAATTTTCGATTGAGGTTTTTCTTCATTTTGTTCTATCAAATCCAGAACAAGTTTGAGAAACCGTTTTGATATGATTTTTGTTTTACCTGTTCCTGCACCGGCAACTATTTTTGTGCACGAGTTGAGAGGATTTGACACAGCCTGTGACTGGGCTTCATTCAAACCTTCTGTGATTTTTTTAAGAGTTATATTATTCGTCATCGGTATCTTCTCCTTCATCACAGAGGAATTTGTATGAACAGTTCTCGCAGTTCCAGCTTTTTTCCGGTTTAAATTCGGTTTCATTTATAATTTTATCTACAACTGTTTCTTTCAAATTCTGTATAATTTTATCTTTGTACAATTCTAATTTTTCCGCATCGATAAAATCTTCATCACAGCCGTCTTGTTTATTGGCAGGCCGTACATAAATCAGCCCGAGTCTGCTTATGTTATTTTTGTATTTCTGTAATGACTCAGAATTTTTGCAGGCAAGGTAATAAACAGGTATCTGGTAATCATAATTTTTTTGTAAAGTTTCTATGTTCGAAGGGTCTTTGCCTGTTTTGGATTTAAAATTGATACCGTATTCACTTATTGCATAAGCAAGAGAATTTATCTTATTTTTCCCTGTTTTATAGTCTATAATAATATTTGAACCGTTAGATTCAGTTAATATTGCATCAATTCGCCCGTCAAAGATTACATTTGGCAGCTCTTCAATACTAAAACTAAAGCTTTTTTCACAAACTGCTTGCACAGGAGGTTTGTCAAAATACCCCATCATATCATAATCTTCAATTGCATTTTGGAAATTGTCTTTCATCTCTTTCAAAGACAGTTCATCGGTAGCTTTTATCAAATCCGCATCAGTTTGCTTAAAGCCTGCTTTCAAAACATTTTCTTCATTTGATTTTGCTGAAAACAAAATTTCAGCAAGCGACATCGCAGTTTGCTTGTTGTAAGAATTCAAAAATTTTCTGTTTAAAAGTTCAAAAACACAATGGACTATACTGCCGTAACTTGCGGCAAAATTAGAACTTTCTTTTAGGTTTAAAAGATTTTTGTAATAATATTTCCTGGGGCATTGCTGGAAATTTGATATGGAAGACGGGTTCAGGTTTAAAATATCGTTTTGGTCAATAACTGTAGATTTTGTAATTTCTGATTTTAAAAGAAAATCTTTTATACCTGTTTGTTCTTCTACAATACGGTCATCTATTATCTTCAAATTTGATGAATCGTTGTCGGCCAGAATTTTGAAAAAGATTGAAGGCTGAACTGTTTTTTTGGCTTCATACGTGTGAGTTGTCAGTGTAATATTTTCACTTGCAATTGCCAAAATAGAACAAATAGCATAAAAGCGTTCCTGAAAATGTATTTCATCAGTTTTTAAAAAACAGTTGAAGTCAGGATTTTTCTTTCTTAAATCCTCGCACAGCAGGATATCTGTTTGAGATGATATAAACGGATAAAATGTATTTGTTCCCGGAAAATTATTTTCTGTAAGACCGCATATAAAAATATGTCTGTATGCATCATCAGGTCTTAAATCTGATGTAATTGAGGCCAGTTTGACAGCATTTTTGCTGTTTTCTTTGTCTATTGGAAGCCACTGCAAAATATCTTTGAACGAAGAAAAATCTGGTTTTTCTTTGATTACACTGATATAAAGATTTTGAAGCTCATCAAGACTTTTTATTTTTCCTGCGATTACTTCTTTTAATTTTTTGTCATCAAACAGTTTTAAATATCTTTTTATTACCGAACTGATAGCGTGAGAATAATTTTCTTTTTTGTAATCTTCATAGAAGTTTTTTAATGCTGAAAATTCTGTGGTCATCGCCTGAATAGTATCCTGAGAAAAAAGGTTTTTCCCTGCATTAATATAAATTATTTCAAGCAATGACTTATTAACCTGCGAATTTTCTTTTTGAAAAGCAAGTTTTGATAAAATCAGATTATTATCAAGAATATTTGCCAGCAAGTTTTTCACAGCTTCATCCAGTATCTCGACAAGCATTTCTTTTTTTGCTTTCGACGGATAACAGTCTAGTGCTTTTTTTAATTCATTATATGAAAATTCTTCCATCGATAGCTGAGAACAAATATCGGAAATTTGTTCATAAATATCAATCTTGTACTTAAGATTTTCATATTCTTCATTGTATATGCTGCTTGATACAGGAATTTTGTATGCCTTTAGCATATCCAGAAATTTTTGTCTTGATTGAGTTTTGTCAATAAATACAGCAAAATCAGCGTAATTATATTTATTAGAAGCAGCAAGAGATTTTATCTTTTCACATACATATAAACACTCATTTTGTATATCAGAAAATTCAAGGTAATTTATATTCTCTGATTTCTTGAAATCGAATTGTTTTTTTTGTTTTGTATAAAAAATATCTGTAAGAAATTCGCTCCTCTGTTTTATATCTGCATTTTTGGTTCTTTCTAAAAATTTTGAGATATTAAATGCTACTGTTTTTTTAGGAAAAGGTATTTCATAATTGTTTTTTTGCATTATATCTATATAAGCGCAATAAACAGAAGAAATAATCCCGAGTCTTTTTTTATCAGTTTCAGAAGTGCTTATACTTTCTGCTGTTTCTTGAAACATCAGGGGCCGTATATTTTTATAGAATAAGTTATTGAAAACATTTAATATATCAGCCTGAAAGCTTTCAGATTTTGCCAGACAATTAAGAGCTTTGTCATTTTTAAAGAATTTTGTCACAAGAGATTTTACAATGTTCAGTGCAAACATTGTGTAATTCTGCCGGTTTGACAAATTTTCTTCAACGTCAATCTGCTCGTTCATGCTAAAAGGTCATTATCCTTTATAATTCTTAGAATATGCTCCGGTTTTATTGCACTCATGCAAGGATTTATTTCTGTTTCTGCATACTCTTTAATTTTACATTTTCTGTGGTTGCAAGGAATACAGCTGAGATCCGCAGAAACAGCAAAGTGATTTATCCCCCACGGGCCTGTTCTTTCGACAGGCGCAGCTCCGTATAATCCTATACAATAAGGTTTTTCAACAGCTGAAGCTATATGTAAAGGTCCTGTGTCGCTTGAAACAAATACATCACACAGAGAAAAAACAGCGGCGGACTCCAGTATTGAATATTTTCCTGCAATAATTTTCACATTCGGATGAATATTTTCATATATTTTTACTTTTTCAGCATCTTCTTTTGACCCCGGGATAAGAATATTGCAGTCATATTCTTCAATCAAACTCAATGCCAGCTCTTTAAAATATTTTGCAGGCCATCTTCTGCCATGACGGGTCGGACTTGTTTCAGTATTGAGAATTACAAGTTTTTTATCCATAGGAATTTCTTGTTTTACTTTCTCAATAATCTCCTGAGGGATTTCTAGTTTCAGGTCATTTGGATTTTCTATGGCTTTCAATACTTTTTTTGCTGTACGGAAAAAGTTTTCGACAGCGTGGAGCTTGAAGGTTTTTCTGTAGGTTACTATTTTAGATGGAAAGCACAAAAAACTTAGTATTTTAAATCTTACAGAAGGCTGTAAATTCAGTACAAGGTCATATTTTTCTTTTCTCAACACTTTAGCCAGTTTGAAAATATGAGAATATTTTTTGCTCTCCAGTACAAAAACTTTGTTCAGCCTGGAATCATGTTTTATTAATTCAGAAGGAAGTTTGCTTGTTACATAATCGATTTTTATGTTCGGATATGCTTCTTTTATACTTCTATAAACATTTGTTGAATGAACAACATCACCTATTGCTCCTTCTCTTATAATCAGAATTTTTTGCATTTTATTTTCCTATAGTTCAAACTCATATATATAATCATCCATTATGTAGCCGTTTCCAATATCTGTTTCCACAGATTTTGTTCTGAGAAATCCAAGTTTTTCGTAGACGGCAATAGATGGAAGATTGTATTTGTTAACAGTCAAAGTAATTTTTGGCAGTTCTTTTTCCTTTGCAATTTCAACAATGGCATTATTAAAAGCTTTTCGTGCATAGCCTTTGCCTCTGTGTTCTTTATCTATATAAATTTTTGATAAGAAAAGATTGTCTTTTTGCGGTTGCAATGCAAAATAGCCGAAATTTTCTCCGTCTTCTTCAAGAAAAAAGTATTGATATCTTTGAAAATTTATCTGGTTTTTGACAGCATCTTCCGACTGAAATTTTTCGAGCATATAGTCGATTTGTTCTTGATTTATAAAACAAATCGAATACTCATTCCATATTTTTTTTGCCAGCTCACAAAGCTCTTTTATTTGTTCATCTGTTTCAACTTTTACCCAATCAAACATATTTATTAAACCTATTTGTCTGAATAAATCACCGGATTTGAAAATAAAACTCAAATCCGGTGAGAACCTTTATTTGTCGGCAGCAAGTTTTTCTCTTACTTTTGCTTCGACTTCTTCAAGAATTTCAGGGTGTGCTTCAAAGTATTCTTTTGCTTTTTCACGTCCCTGACCGAGTTTTTCATCATTATAGCTGAACCATGCGCCTGCCTTTTTAACGATATCCATATTTACAGCCACATCAAGAATACAGCCGAGCTTGCATATTCCTTTGCCGAATATTATATCAAATTCGCAGGTTTTGAAAGGCGGAGCAACTTTGTTTTTTACAACCTTTACTCTTACTCTGTTTCCGATATCTTTGTCATCTTTTTTGATTGAGTCGCATCTTCTTATATCAAGACGAACTGATGAATAGTATTTCAAAGCATTACCACCGGTTGTTGTTTCAGGGTTTCCGTACATAACACCGATTTTCTGGCGAAGCTGGTTAATGAAAATAACTGTTGTATTTGTTTTGCCGACAATACCGGTGAGTTTTCTCAATGCCTTACTCATCAAACGAGCCTGAAGCCCCATTTGTTGATCTTCCATAGCGCCTTCAATTTCTGCTTTCGGTACAAGAGCAGCAACTGAGTCAATAACAACAACATCAACAGCTGAGGAACGTACAAGTTCTTCAGCAATTTCAAGAGCCTGCTCACCTGTGTCCGGCTGTGAAATCAAAAGTTCATCAACATTTACACCGAGTGCTCTTGCATATTCAGGATCAAGTGCATGTTCAGCATCTATAAATGCAGCAATACCGCCCTTTTTCTGGCATTCTGCAACAATATGCTGTGCAAGAGTAGTTTTACCTGATGATTCAGGCCCGTATATTTCAATAACACGGCCTCTGGGCACACCGCCTATACCTAATGCGATATCAAGAGCAAGTGCTCCTGTAGGTATTGCTTCACAGGCAACTGCTGTTTTGTCACCCAGTTTCATTATTGAACCTTTTCCAAAATCTTTTTCAATTTTTTCAATTGCAAGTTTCAGTGCTTTGTTTTTTTCATCAGAAACGGCAACATTTTCTTCTTTTTCTTTTACTGCCATAGTATTCAATTCTCCCGTAAGTCAGTCTGTAATAATCTATTTAATTGCTATTTTACATTATTTGTAAGTTTTGTACAAACATTCTTTTATTTACCTGACAAAAAACTTTCTGTCAGGCGTATTACCTCTTCGGGGGTTTAGATATAATTTATTGGACTTTATGTAAAAAAGTACGCTTAAAGCCTTTATCTGTATTTAAACAATTCATAAATGAGTGTTGTCTAGTTAAGATAACATCATTACAAAACAAATCCGTATGGCAAAAGCTCTTCAATGGTAAAGACTGCGCATTTAGAATTTTCACTTTCCAAAACAATCTGTAGATTATCATCTTTTTTGAATTCTGCCATCCATTGTCTGCAGGCTCCGCAGGGCATACAGTTTGCTCTGTCTTTTGAATATACTGCTATTTTTACCAGTTTTCCTTTTTCTCCTGCAACAATTGCATTAGACATAGCATTTCGCTCTGCGCAAAGAGATAATCCATAACTTGCATTTTCAACATTGCAGCCTACATAATAATTTCCTGTGTCATATAACGCACATGCACCTACATGAAAATTTGAATACGGCACATAAGCATTTTCACAGGCTTGTTTTGCATAGTTTAAAAGTTCCAAATTATCCAGCATATTCCGTTATTTCCCTATACTACTCTCATTAATTTAATTTTAATGCAATAATTAAAAATTTTGAACAAAAATACAGAAAAATACTATATTTAAGGGATATTAATAATAAAAAAATAAAGCATAATTATAACTATAAATAATGGGGATAGGTATGAAAAAGTTTTTTGTATATTTTTTGCTTTTGATTTTCACATTGCATATTAATGCAGCAGCGGTATTCAGCACTGCGCATCCTGTAAAAACAGTAGCTGTCATTACTGATACAGGACACAGACATGGCACAAACTATTTGATTTGCGGTGCGGCATCCGATATCATTGCAACCGATCTTGTCAACAGAATTAATATGACTAACAGAATGAAAGCGCCTTTACTGGGCGATACAATGTCTAAAATTACACAGACCAATATACCGCTTTATTACATGACTTTCTTAAACGATTATAAATACAACTACAATATAGATTTTGTCAATCTTAAAAGGGTTACAAAAAATATACCTGCAGACTATCTTTTGCTTGTGACAAGCGGTCTTGATGTACAGAGCAATTTTTTGAAAGATACCTGGTGGAACAAGCTTAATATTCCGGGAATGGATCCCGTAAAACCTACCTATCAGCTTGCAACACTAATCACTTTGATTGATAAGAAAAACTATCGCATACTCTGGCAGGATATGTATCTTAAAGATATCGAAGCTCATAACTACGATTTGGGTATAGTACATTTTTCTCCAAGTTATGCACAGCTTGCAAAAATAAAAAAATATTCAAGAAACATGTCAGAATATGTAACAAATATAGTGGACAAACAGGTTAACCCCTGGATTGTACCGCCTAAAGAACCAAAATCCGTAGAAATGAGAAGCAAATTTGTAAATGAAGGCACAAAAGTTTATTATCCTGCCGTAAACGGTGTTGTTGTAAAACAAAACTTTAATAACCTCAAAGACAACACAAAACGTAAATATAAACAGATGCGCCAAAACTATGAACAGAAAAAACATATTGAAAATGTGAGAAAACTTGAGAAAAAACATTCACTCGAACAACAAAAACTGCAAAAAACAAATCAAATCGAACAGACAATAGAAAATACTCGGGTTAAAAAATTAACTCCGATAAATCAAAATATCCAAACAAAAGATACAAAAAAGAAACAAAATCAAAAATTGTTTGACTCAATCAGAGATGATATAGACGGAATTTCAAACACATTACCCGAGCCTGCTGTAAAGCAGCAAGAAGTAAAACCTGCTGTACAGACAACACCAGTGACAGAAACTCAAAACAAAAACACAATTCAAATAAATAATCAGCAAAACAAACAGGAGCCTGAGATTACAAAACCTGTTTTAAGAAAACCGGTAAATCCCGATAATGCTGAAAAACAAACACAAAAATCGAATATAAAGCCTTCGGCCAATAAAATAACAAAACCGAAAGTTCAGCAAAATGAAGAATTAAAAACTAATCCAAAAGATAATTATCAAGAAATTCCACACTACGATTGGAATTTAAAAAATATTTATCTACAAAAGATTGGCAGTGCTTATTTAATGTAGAAGAAATTCAATTGTATCAGTTAACATGAGAATTTTTATATCCTTGCACGGTGTTATTGCTTTATTAAAATATCACTTTTTATACAATACTCTTTGGAAAGCATTTTTTTCAATATGATTTGATATGCACACTTTTACCCTGAAAAGCCAATTAAAATCTAACAATTATATAAAATAATTATTTTTAATATTTATTATTTTTTAGGATAAATAACTCTACAATAACCCGTAGCTGTTATATTTCTATACCACATCCAGTTATCTTGAGTTCCTGTCATGTAATATTCACCTGTTGCGATATTAATTTTTATTATCCTCATATGATGCCTTATTGAAGCTTCCCACAACGGGTCATACATTTTTAATATTTTGTTATTATTTGTAAGACTAACCCTGTCTACTTTTTTCAATTTGTCTGCTTTGTTAGGTTTATAAATCTTATGCATTGTATTAGAGTATAAATGACCATTTCTCATAAGAAAATAATCATTGTATTTTTCAAAGTCATCAATACTCCCGTCTATCTTTTTTCCATAACACTGAATAACAGCTCCTTCCGGTATGGGATACTCAAAAGAACTGCCGCTTTCAAGTACAACAGGATTTTTTTGTATCATTATATCCGGTATGTTTTTTAAATCAGTTTTTGCAAAAGCAAAGTTTGATGCCAACATGATACCTAAAATAACAAATAAAAATTTTTTCATAACACTTCCATTATTTTGTAATATGGATTATTTTATCATATTTTGATTGTTTTTTATTACATTTTCGGAATAAATTTTAACAAATTAAATATCTTTAAAAAATTTCTGCTTAATCCACTTAAGAACAACACCAATATATGTTGAAATAACCATAGTTAATACAAAATAAAGATATGTTGTTTGAACAGGGTTGTAAATCCAGTAAATATCATGATTTGCACGTTCCTGTATAGGAATTCCGTTGATATACAAAAAAATCGCAGTAATAATATACATTACAAGCAGGTGATTTGCCATAATATGATAGGTATTTTCCCCCATGAGCCTGACAAATTTTGAACTTTTTAGATAAGGATAAGTGATTTTTAATACCCATAAAGAAGCCCAGATACCTGTTATTGCACTTATAACAGGAACTATAAGCTGCTCATCAAATCTTGCCCAAACAAGCACATAACTCAAACCAATCCCGTGTTCCGGATCATAATCTCTGTTAAACAGCCACAGGACAGACTGGATACATATTATAGTCCAGAACCATTTATAAGTAAAAATATCAATCTTGTCTTCAATAAAATGCCTGTAATAATATCCGAGATAAACAAAAAAGACAGAAAACATTATTCTTACAATAATTAAAGTAAAAGCGTCAAGATGAACAATTTTTGAAAGAGGAATAGCTAAAACACCAAGTATAGTAAAAACTGCAAGATGAAAATATCTGTTGTTTTTTAAAGCTCTAAGCATCCTGAATAAAAACAAAAATACCATCATTGTCATAAATAATTGAGTAACAAACCACAACGGACAGGACAAATCAAACTGATGACCGTTTAAAAAAGGGGTAATAAAAAAGTTTTTGAAACTCAACGGCATTCCCCAGAATTTTCCGGTTAGCCTGGCAATCAAAACCGTCACCGCAAGATAAAATGCATTGTACAAAAAATAAGGCAGCAAAAGACTTTTAGCCCTTCTTTGAACAAATGTTGAAATATCATCAAGGTATTTTTCTTTAAATAAATATCCAGAAATAAAGAAAAATAAAGCCAGCTGGAATGAATACGGAGTAAACATCCCAAACAGCGAAAACTCAAGATGTCCTGAAACAACCAGAAGAATAGCAAATGCTTTCAAAACATTTACCTTATTAGAAAATTCTTTTTTGTTCTCTTCTGTATTTACTGTTTGCTGCATGGGATAATTTTTACTCAAAAATTAATTTGTTTCAATAGATAAAAGTCTAGGAAAATTGTCTGAAATATTCACTGATAATCTCTAAACCTTTTTTAAGCTGCTGCAAACCTTTGCAATAACCTATCCTAAAACAGAATTCTTCTTCAAAACAAAATCCCGGAGTGAGAAAAACTCCTTTTTCTTTTGCCAGCCTGTCACAGAGTTCTTTAGATTTTATATCCGCATCATAATAAATCATTGCAGTAGTTCCTGAAACCGGCTTTACATAAGAAACATGTTTTTCATTTCTCACCCAGTCGTCAAGAATTTTAAGATGTTCGTTTATTGTGGATACATTTTTATTTATAATTTTATCCGCATTTTTTAAAGCCAATGCAGATACTGCTTCATCAAGTATAGAACAAGAAATCAGGCTGTATTCCCTGTGAGACATACATTGTTTTAACACTGATTTGTCTTTTGTTGCCAGCCATCCCAGTCTCACACCGGCAAGCGAAAAAGTTTTTGACATGCTGGATGTGCTTATACCTTTTTCGTATAAATCTGAAACAGAAGGTGTTACACTGCCGTCATGATTTAGTCCCCTGTATACTTCGTCACAAAGAATATAGCTTTCATTTTCACGGGCAATATTTATAATTTCATTCATTAAATTTTCACTAATCAAAGAACCGGCCGGATTGTTTGGATTGTTTATGCATATCATTTTCGTTTTTTTGTTTGCCAGTCTTTTTAATTCATTTATATCCGGCAAAAAGTTGTTCTCTTTTTTCAAACGCAATAGTTTTACGTCTGCTTTAAAAGAAGCCGGTATGGAATATAACTGCTGATATGTCGGAATTACGGAAATAACATTGTCTTCAGGCTCAATGAGTGAATAGAAAACCAGATGGTTTGCTCCGGCGGCCCCTGCTGTCGGAAGTACATCTTCCGGATTAATGTGTTGATATAAAGAGGCAATTCCCTGCTTTAAATCATCAGAACCTTTTATATCGCCATAACCCAGTTTCTTTGATGAAAGATTTTGCCAGAATGCCTTTCTATCTATCTCACACATTTTCAATAATTCATCTATAGAAAGAATATTAACTGTTGTATTGCCAAGATCGTATTTGCAATACTTTTCATATTCATTCATCCATTCTTCAACTTTAAAAGTTTGTATTTGCATATTTTTATTATGTCAAAAAAATTAAAAAAAAATATAAACAAAAATAAAAAAGAGGCTTTCGCCTCTTCTTTATATGTGTCGGTTCTCATTAAACAAAAACCGTTAGTTCCAAATGGTACTCCCAAGGGGATTTGAACCCCTGCCGCATCCGTGAAAGGGATGTGTCCTAGGCCTCTAGACGATGGGAGCATTTCGCTTTTTACGTCAAGCAGACTGTAAAATTAATAATATCTAAGACATATTTCTATGTCAACAAACTTTTTTTATTTTTTTTACAAGTTTGAAAAACATTGTTATTTATAGTAAATTTTTTGTAAGTGAGGGAGTATGGCAAAATCTGAAATTAATTATATAAACAGCATAGATGTTGATATTAATGAAGCTACACCTATGTTAAGACAGTTTTTGGAAATAAAAAGGAACAATACGGATGTCGTTCTTTTGTATCGAATGGGTGATTTTTATGAAACTTTTTTTGAGGATGCCATAATTTTGTCTAAAGATTTGGAAATCACGCTGACAAGTCGTGAAGGCGGCAGTCTTGGACGTATACCTATGGCCGGAATTCCTGCAAAAGCAATTGACAATTATCTGCCAAAACTTCTGGAAAAAGGTCATAAAATCTCTATCTGCGAACAGCTGGAAGACCCTGCAACCGCAAAAGGTCTGGTGAAAAGAGATATTATAAAAACTATTACAGCAGGAACTCTCACAGAAACTACTCTTCTGAAATCAAACGCAAACAACTATCTTGCAGCAATCGTTAAATCAAAAAAAAACGAAATATACGGATTTGCATACACCGATATTTCTACAGGGGAATTTAAAGTTACTCAAACAAATTTTGAACAGCTTTTGAGTGAACTATCAAGAATTAAACCAACAGAAATTGTCGTTCCCAAAATTTCTCAAAAAGTATTGCCTTTTCAGTTTGTTGGTGACGAAAAAATTGATTTGCCGGAAGAAATAACTAATACCTACAACTGTTCAAAGATGGCTTATGCTGCATTTGAGGAAGAAAGAGCAAAAAAGAATATAAAAGAAATTTTCAAACTGGAAACAGCAGAAACTTTTGGTTTTTCTCAATTTGAAACAGGTTTTTGTGCTGCAGGAGCAATCCTGGAATATTTAATAAAAACCCAGAAAGAAAATTTTCCGAAATTTGAAAAAATTGAAACATACAATCTTACAGAATTTGTTTCGATAGATGCAAATACAAGACGCAATCTCGAATTGACTGAAACTTCAAGAGACAAAACAAAATACGGCTCGCTTTTATGGGCAATAGACAACACCCATACAAATATGGGGGCAAGACAGCTGAAAAAATGGCTTCACCAGCCGCTTAAGAATATAGAAAAAATTGTTGAAAGACAGGATGCGGTTGAAGAACTTATTCAAAATACTCAAGAGAGAATCAGCCTTATAGGTCTGCTTGAAAAAGTTTATGATATACAGAGACTTTCTACAAAAATCAGCAACAACAGTGCTAACCCGAGAGATTTTCTCTCTTTAAAAGATACAATAAAACTTCTCCCAGAATTTTCATCTATTCTGCAAAACTTTCATTCAAGCTTATTGAATTCTTTTACAAACACCGGCAAAAATTTGCAGGAATTTGCTGATATTATAGAAAAAACGATTTCTCCTGATGCACCAATTGTAATAAAAGACGGAAATGTAATCCAAAAAGGAGTTTCCGGTGATTTGGATTATTATCGTGATTTATTAGCCGGAGGCAAAAACTGGCTTGTTGAATTTGAAAACAAACAAAAAGAAGAAACCGGAATAAAATTTCTCAAAGTTGGATTTTCAAAAACTTTCGGATACTTTATCGAAGTTTCAAATTCAAATCTAAACATGGTTCCGGATAGTTATATCAGACGCCAGACTTTGACAAACGGCGAGCGTTTTGTGACAGAAGAACTAAAAAGACACGAGTCGGATGTTCTTTCCGCTCAATCAAAAACTTCTGAGCTGGAGTACAAAATTTTCTGTGACATGAGAGAATACTCAAAAGAGTTTGTTGATGCAATAAGAGAAGTCTCAGACAAAATAGCAAACCTTGATGTACTTGTTTCTTTTGCAATCTCTTCTATTGAAAACAAATATGTCCGTCCTCAGATTGATGATTCAAATGAATTATTTATAAAAGACGGCAGACATCCGGTTCTGGAAAAGATTTTGCCAATGGGGCAATATGTATCAAATGATTTAGAATTGATTGCAAATAATGACGCATTACAAAACACGCAATTTATGATACTTACAGGGCCGAATATGGCCGGTAAATCTACATATATGCGCCAGAATGCATTAATAGTTATCCTGGCACAGATAGGATGTTTTGTTCCGTGTTCAAAGGCCAAAATAGGTATAGTTGATAAAATATTTACACGTGTAGGAGCTGTGGATGATTTGTCTTTGGGGCAATCAACTTTTATGGTTGAAATGAATGAAACAGCATTTATTTTGAACTCGGCTACCGAAAAAAGCTTGATTTTGCTTGATGAAATTGGCAGAGGGACAAGTACTTATGACGGAGTTGCAATAGCCTGGAGTGTGGCAGAATATATAGCCACAAAAATCAAAGCAAGAACAATTTTTGCAACACACTATCATGAACTGAATGTTATGAGTTCACTTTTCCCTCAAATCAAAAATTACAGAGTGACAATATCTGAAAATGACGGAGAAATTATATTCCTGAGAAAGGTTATCGAAGGTTCCGCAAGCAAAAGCTATGGGATTCAGGTTGCAAAAATGGCAGGACTGCCTGCTTCTGTTATAAAAACAGCGGAAGATATGATGACAAAAATGCAAATAGATTATTCAAAAGATTTGTCAGCCAACAAACGTAAGAGCAAAATTCCTGTAGCAGAAGTGCCCCAATTGTCATTTTTGTTTAATGATGAAAAATAATTTCATTATACTTATATAGTTTTTACAGGGTGTCTGTTATATAATCATTTTGTAGATCATATGTTGCAGCAGAATGAGGATAATAAATGAAAGAACAGCAAAAAAAAGGCAGAATTGTCACAGGAATGCGCCCTACCGGCAAACTCCATCTCGGACATTATCTTGGTGTTTTGAAAAATATGGTAAAACTTCAAGATGAATATGAATGTTTCTTTTTTGTTGCTGACTGGCATGCTTTGACTACAAAATACAATTCAACCGCTGATTTAAAAGAAAATGTAAGAAACATAGTGCTTGACTGGCTTGCCGCCGGCATTGATCCCGAGAAAGCAAATATTTATATACAATCTCATGTGCTGCCTACAGCGGAACTTCATATATATTTGAGCATGATTACTCCGCAAAACTGGGTGGAAAGAGATCCAACATTAAAAGATCTTGTTAAGATGATTAAAAACAATGATGACGGCTCCAGACCCGATGTTTCGTATGGTTTTTTGGGATATCCCGTTTTGATGTCAGCCGATATTTTATGTTTCAATGTGGATTATGTTCCGGTCGGTATTGATCAGGTTGCCCATATTGAAATAACAAGAGATATCGCCAGACGTTTCAATAACATTTATAAAACAGATTTGTTTAAGGAAGCAAAACCTCTTTTGACAAATACACCAATGTTAAAAGGTGTCGACGGTCAAAAAATGGGTAAATCTTTCCACAACGATATAAAAATTTCGGATGATGAAGAAACTACAACAAAAACTGTTATGAAAGCAATTACAGACAGAGCCAGAGCAAGAAAAGACGATCCTGGCAATCCGCAAAACTGCGAAGTAGCTTTTGAATACTGGAAAGCCTTTGCTTCAGAAGAAAAAATTAAACAGGTTCAAGAGGAATGTATTGCCGGAAAAAGAGGCTGCGTAGATTGCAAAAGAGAACTTGCGGCCTGCATAAATGAAGAACTACGCTCTATCAGAGAAAGAAGAAAATATTACGAACAACACCCTGAAATTGTAGATGAAATAATCAGACAAGGTGATGAAAACGCAAGAAAAGCAACTGCCGAAATTCTGGAGAAAGTACGTGCGGTTGTGGGAATGTATGACTAAATGATTGAGAATAAAAATATATTAATAGGAATAACAGGCGGTATCGCTGCTTACAAGGCATGTGAACTCATAAGAATGTTCAAAAAAAATAATGCAAATGTAAAAGTAGTAGTTACACCAAATGCATTTGAATTTGTGACAGAACTTACACTTGAAACGCTTTCACAAAATCAGGTTTTTTTAGACCAGTTTGACACTAATGAAAAAAAACCGGAACATATTGCATTGTGTGACTGGGCAGATGTTTTTGTCATTGCACCTGCAAGTGCAAATACCTTAGGAAAAATTGCGAACGGTATATGCGACAATCTTTTAACCTCTCTTGCCTGTGCTTTTCAAAAACAGATTTTTGCTGCTCCTGCAATGAATACAGGCATGTATGAAAATAAAGCTGTTCAGAAAAATATTGAGACGTTAAAACAATCAGGAGTAAAAATAATTGAACCCGATACCGGCTTTTTGGCCTGCGGAACAGACGGAAAAGGCAGGCTTGCTGATATAAACGAAATCTATAACACAATAAAAAACTATTTTGACAAAAAACAAATCTTGAAAGGGAAAAAAATACTCATTACAGCAGGCGGTACAAAAGAAAATATTGATCCTGTCAGATATATAGGAAATTACAGCTCCGGCAAAATGGGAACAGCTATAGCAGATGCCGCCTATGAACTTGGTGCGGATGTCACATTGATAAAAACTTTTCCCTTAAAAAGAAATTACAAAACAATCGATGTAAAAACAGCTCTTGAAATGTATGAGAGCGTCCAAAAAGAATTTTTGTCATCTGATTATAAAAAAGATATTCTTTTTATGGTAGCAGCCGTTGCTGACTACAGACCGGAACTTTCTGCTGATTTAAAAATCAAAAAAGAAGAAAATAGCGAACTTAATATAAAACTTGTAAAAAATCCTGATATTTTAAGTGAAATTTGCAAACAAAAAGACAAATCACAGCAGGTTATCGGTTTTTGTGCAGAAAGCAATGATGTTTTGGATTACGCAAAAACAAAAATTCAAAAAAAAGGCTGTGATTATTTGATAGCGAATGATATTTCAAAACAAGACACAGGATTTTCGAGTGATTATAATGAAGTTTTTGTTCTTGACAAAAAACTTAATATAACCAAAATTGATAAAGATACAAAAGAGAATATTGCAGCAAAGATAATGGAGTTTTTATATGGCAAGAACTAGTGAAATAATTAAAATACTTGAAGATTTTGCTCCACCGGAACTTGCTGAAAGCTGGGACAATTCGGGCTGGCAGGTGTTTTTTGGAAATGATAATACAACAAAAGTCCTTTTATGTTTGTCGGTTACAGATGATGTAATAAATCAGGCATTTGAACTTGGCTGCAATCTGATTGTCTCTCATCACCCTTTGATTTTTAAACCTTTGAAGGTTGTTAAAGATGTAAAAATAATAAAAGCTGTTCAAAGAGGTATTCAGATATATTCTCTTCATACAAATTGCGACAAAACAAATAACGGTACAAGTGATTTACTTGCAGAAAGACTAAATCTCAGAAAAACTGCTGTTTTAAATGATTTTGTGAGGGTAGGCCTTGCACCTCATGACATGACACTTGATGAATTAATTGCCCATGTAAAACTTGCTTTTAACGTTGAAAGAATAAAACTTGTCAATAATGCGAAAAAGTCTATAATAAAAACAATAGCGGTATGTGCCGGTTCCGGTGCGGAATTTATTCCGGAAGTTGAAAAATACAATATTGATGCTTACATAACTTCCGAAATAAAATACCATGATGCACTTGATTCCAGACGCGCAGCAATACTTGATATAGGGCATTTTGAATCAGAAAAACCTTTTGTGGAAGAAATAAAAAAATTGCTGGAAAACAGAAAAGAAAGAATAGATGTCGTTATTGCAAAAGAAAAAACAGCATGGGAATATGTATAGAAAAATATTCAGCCTTAAACTGATTATTTTATGCTTTATATGTATAAATTTTCTCGCACAGTCAGGGATTTGCTATCAGACAGCATTAATTACATATCCTGAAAATAACAAAAACTGGAAACAGATTTACTTTGGCAAACAGTATGGAGAAACTATTTCCCAGTGGATACCGTCATATTCGTATCCGAATAATTGGGGCGAGTCTGTTGTTTTTCATTCATACAGCTGGGCAAAAGGAGATTCTTGCTACAAGTTCCTATTGAATTTACTTTCAGCTGTTGAAGGAAAAAATAAAACAATGAAAAGACAAATCTTAAAAGATGCTTTTGTAGATTCAGTTGCAATCTGGTGTGCCGACAAAAATGCATCCATGCCTGCTCAATGCGAAATTGTCAGAGTTACGGCAGGATATGAAGGTTTGATATCAATACATTATATTAACAAAAATCCACAGTATTTTATGAATTACCAGAAAGATATGTGGCTTGATATAATCAGAAATGTAAGAATATATTACAGCTATTTCAGATGGGACAGAGTCACAGGAAAAGAAACTTCCGTACAATTACAGTAGACTTTGTTTTACATTTGAATTTTTTAATACTAATATTTTTATATGAACATCAATTATGAATTTGAAACAATTGCGGCAATAGCTACTCCGCTTGGAACAGGCGGTGTCGGTGTCATTCGTATATCAGGGAATGACGCATTTGATATTGCCGGCAGAATTTTTTCAAAAAAAATTATTACTGACGGCAAAATTCAGCACGGCTGGATTGTCGATAAAGAACAAAAAATTGACGAAGTTATATTGCTGCCTTTTAAAAATCCTCACAGCTACACAGGAGAAGATATTGTTGAAATACAATGTCATGGCGGTCCAAAGGTTGTACAAAAAATCCTCAATCTGGTACTTCAAAATGGTGCAAGAATGGCTCAAAGAGGTGAGTTTACCAAAAGAGCTTTTTTAAACAAAAAACTTGATTTATCTCAGGCAGAAGCTGTGCTTGATATCATCCATGCAAAAACAGAAAATTTCGCCTGTAAAAGCGCAAATAACCTTTCAGGAATGCTTGCCGGAGAGATTAAAAATATAAAATCTTCACTTTTTACTCTGTATTCCAGAATAATAGCGGCTGTGGATTTTCCTGAAGATGTAAAAGAACCCGAATATTCTTATATTGAAAATGAAATACTAAAAAATTCGGAAAAAATTGAAAAAATACTAAAAAATGCAAATGCATCCAATATAATGAGACAGGGTATAAAAATTGCAATAGCCGGCTGCCCGAATGCAGGTAAATCGTCTTTGTTTAACGCTTTGCTTAATATAAATCGTGCAATAGTTACAGAAATCCCCGGTACAACAAGAGATGTTATACAAGAAACAATTGACCTCGACGGCATACCTGCAACCCTAATTGATACCGCAGGCATAAGAGATAATGAAGAAATTGATAAAGTAGAGGCAATAGGAATTGAATATACAAAAAATTGCGTAGAAAATGCAGACTTAATCTTGTTTTTGTTTGACTGGAGCAAAGGCTTTGACGAAAACGATGCTGCCATATATGAAATGATTGAAAACAAACCTCACATTAAAATTGCTGCAAAAGCTGATATTGCAGAAGTTCCAAACCCTGAAGCCATAAATATTTCATCAAAAACAGGATTCAATATTGAAGAACTGAAAGAAAGAATAAAAAATGCAGTCTTAGATAAAGACGCAATGGAAACAGAATTTGTCACAAATAACAGACAGGAAGAATGCCTGAAAAAATCTGCGGCAGCTTTAAAAAATGCTTTGATAGCAACACAAAACTGTGAAATTCAAGATTTGATTTCCATAGATATAAAAGCAGCACTGCTGGCTCTTGATGAAATTACCGGAGAAGTTATTACAGACGAAATTCTTGATAACATATTCGAAAATTTCTGTATAGGTAAATAAACTTAAAAATTATCTTCTTTGAGCAGCGTTTGGATTGTTTATACGCATTTTAGGAGGTCCGTCTTTACCGTAAACAAAGGCAAGAATTTCTGCAACAGCAACATACAAATCAGCAGGAATAACGTGATCAACCTGTACAAGCTTATACAATGAGCGTGCAAGCGGTTTATTTTCAACAATCGGCACCCCGTTGGCTTTTGCAATTTCTCTTATTTTAAAAGCCATGTAATCAACACCTTTTGCAACAACAACAGGTGCAGGAGCAATATCCTTGTCATACTTTAGAGCAACAGAAAAATGTGTTGGATTTGCGACTACAACATCTGCCTGAGGAACAGCATTGAGCATTTTTTGCTTCATAAACTGCATTTGAGCAGATCTGATTTTTGATTTAATAACAGGATCCCCTTCCATATTTTTCCATTCATCTTTGACTTCCTGTTTTGTCATTTTGATAGATTTGTTGTATTCATAATCCTGATATTTTTTATCAATAAACCCGATAATCAGCATTGCAACACAAATATTTATAACCATTTGAGTCAAAATACTTGCAAGTACAGCAAAGGCAGTATGAATATCAACACCGAGTAACCCCAGAAGCTCGTCTTTTCTGCCGTTTATTGCAGAAAAGCCGCAATATCCAACTATAGACATTTTCAAAACAGATTTTCCGATTTCAAGCATGTTTCTCGGCTCGAAGGGATTTAGCATCTTTTTTAAGTTGTTTACAATACTTCCGGGAGTGAGCTTATCCATTTTGGGTCTGATTTTTTCAGTTGCAAAAAGTGCTCCAACCTGCATCCTGAGAATGATAATTGCTGTAACCATCAGCCCGAGAAGAAACGGTAAAAGTATTTCTCCTGTTATTTTTGCATAAGGTGCAAAAAGTGCAATTATATCATTCATT
Organism: Candidatus Gastranaerophilales bacterium; assembly: GCA_944322855.1. Taxonomy (GTDB): domain Bacteria; phylum Cyanobacteriota; class Vampirovibrionia; order Gastranaerophilales; family Gastranaerophilaceae; genus Limenecus. The sequence continues at coordinate 105,336 of CALUQG010000007.1, read as the reverse complement.
TCAATTTCATCAGGATTAAGATGAGTAAATGTGTAATACAGAAGGTTGCTGATTTTTTCAAGAATGAAAGGAGAAAGTACAAAAAGCAAAGCAACACCAGTCGTAATAGTCAAAGCTGCTGTCATATCCTGACTACGTGCTACGTTACCTTTTTTTCGTTCGTCTTCCCTTCGCCGGGGGGTCGCCTCTTCCGTTCTTTCGTCTGCCATTTTTTACCTGTTTGTTTAAAACTTTATCCGAAGATATTTAATATTCCTTTTAAATAATTCTGCATCACAGTCACAAGATATGTAACCGTCGGTGACAAAAACATTAACATCAAAATGATACCAACATAGATTTTTAGAGGGATTGCAACCATAAAAATATTCATTTGAGGCATCATCTTTGACATAAATCCCATCAGCACCTCTGATATAAACATAACACAGAATATCGGCAAAATCATACTGATACCGATTGTAAAAACAGATGCTGACATATGAAGAACCTGCGAAACAAGCTCTCCGTTATAAACAAATTCCATTCCGGGAGGAAAGGATTGAAAACTTTTATATAAAGCAGCAAAAAGCCATTGATGAGCGTTCAGACCGACAAAAACCATTGCAGCAAGGTACGAATACATTTGAGAAAGAACCTGCGTCTGCTCGCCTGTATTCGGGTCAAGCACCTGGCTCATTGAAATACCTATCTGTATACTCACAAATTCACCGCCTATCTGTACTGCAGCAAATAAAAACGATGCACAAAACCCGATTATATATCCGACTGAAAACTCACGCAACAGATATATTGTTAGCTCAGGTATACTTTGCGGTACTGCAAAATGTGCAGCAGATGCTACCATTGGAAATAATAAAAAAGATACAAATGCGCATAGCCAAATTTTAATTTGCTGAGGTATCGGATAAGTTGAAATCAATGGCATTGAAAACAGCATTCCGCTTATTCTCGTGAAAATTATCACAAAAATAATTATGTTTGCAGGAGATAATAATGTCAAAAGATTTGGCTGCAATGATTTTTCTCCTTAATTTACCTTATAAAAGTCTGAACATAATCAAACATTTCATTTACTCTTGAAACAAACATATTCAACATCCAAGGCAGCAAAATTATCATTGTTAAAATTCCGGCAATAATCTTCGGCACAAATGTCAATGTTGCCTCTTGAATTTGTGTAACAGCCTGAAATATACTTATAATAAGACCAACTACCATACTGATAATTAAAATCGGTGTTGATAATATTAATGTCAAAATCAATGTATTTTGAGTTAATGTCAAAAAAGTGGCATCATCCATTTATAAAATTCCCTTTTATTTAAGTTATAAAACCTTCGAGCAGTGTTTTTGTTATCAAATACCATCCGTCTATCATTACAAATAATATAAGCTTAAACGGCATTGCAACTGTTGTCGGCGGCAAAAACAGCATCCCCATTGATACAAGTATACTTGAAACTACAATATCAATTACAAGAAAAGGAAGAAAAATAACAAAACCTATCTTAAAAGAAGTTTTTAATTCACTCAAAATATAAGCCGGCAAAAGTGTATAAGTCGGAACATCTTTCCAGTTTTTTGGTTTTTCAATTTTTGCCATACTTAAAAACAATCCCAGCTCTTTTTCTTCCGTATGCTGTATCATAAACTCTCTCATAGGCAAAATTGCTTTATCAAGGGCAACCTGCTGTGTAATTTGATTTTTCATATAAGGTTGAATAGCGGTTTCATTCATTTTATTGAAAGTCGGAGCCATTACAAAAAACGTCAAAATCAAAGCTAAACCGGCCAGAACCTGATTGGGCGGAAGTGTTGAAGTTCCGATAGCCTGTCTGGTCAAAGCAAGTACAATTATTATCCTTATAAAAGCCGTACACATAATAAAAATACTTGGAGCAAGCGTAAGAATAGTTAAAAGAACAAGGATTTGAACACCTTGAGTAAATTCCTGAGGAGTGTTTGCTTCATTCATTCCCACGGTAATTGTAGGAAATGCCACAGCAGCTTGTACTGCAGTATTTACAAAAAACGTTGCGAGAAATACTCCTGCAAGTTTTAAAAAATTTGATAATTTTTTCATTATTATTCCACTATATTAAATACTCAACAATAACTATATTTTATATGTTTTTTCTTTTCAGGACGAATTCTTAACCAAACTTTAAAATTACATTATTGCCTATGAAAAAAACAATCATTATAATTTAAGTATTACGGAGGTTAAATGAAAAAAAATCTGTACCGTTTTTTTATATGTTCAATAATGTGTGTTGTAGTGCTTTTGCAATGCGGCTGCTCAGCTCTTAATTTTAAATACGAATACGACAAAGGCGTTCGAGCTTACAATGAAAAAAATTATGATGAAGCAATAATAAGCTTTAATAATGCATTGAATTACAAGCCTGATTCATATAGTGCATTATGCCTTTTGGGAACCAGCTATGCCTACAAAAAAGATGAAAAAATGGCAGAAAAAACTTTTCAAGATGCAATAAAACTTTTCCCTGATGAATGGAATGCATATATTTTTCTCGGGGATTTGAAAAAAAGCCAGCACGATTATGAACTTGCTGTAGAATATTACGAAACCGCTGTAACACTTGAATCTATGGGCGGTAAAGAAAAAATGTATTACAAAAGATTTTTAAAAGAATTAAAAAACGAACAGGCTATGTACAATATGCAGATGGAAGACCGTCTCAAATCAGCCATTTCACAAAATTCTGAAATTGTTAACACTTATAAAAAAGAAGAAGAAAAAAAACCTGAAACAATACAAAACCAAACAGGTGATGTCATACTGGCATTAGACACAAAAAAATGGGAAAAAGCAGTTGAGCAAAAAGATGAAAAATCCAAAATAGTTGAATACGGCTTAAAAGGAGAAGATGTAAAAAACTTTGACTGGACACAGCTTATTACTGTTCAATACTTTGTTATTACTGACAATTTCAAAACTACTCTGGATGAATATTTCAAAACCCACACCGGTGCAATTGAAGCGATTGCAAAAAATTCTAACAAACCTTTTGAGAAAAAAATAATTACACAAAGACAAAATGAAATTTTATACGAATGGAAATTTGATAACGCAAAAGAATCAGAAATTGCAAGAATAATCTACACACCTAAAGGTATTTACCATATTCATTGTGCAAAAAAAGGTGCTTTTACAAACGATGAAAAGGTAAAATACATCGATTTATTAAAAACTGCAATTTTAAAATAGCTCTTTTACACGTATTCTGGTGATTCTATCCACTTCAAAAATTTCATCAATAGATGGATTTTTTATATTTTCGTGACATTCCATCATTTTTTTTGTTATTTCAAAAATGCGCCATAGCGATATTTTTTTGTCAAGAAAAGCAAAAACACATTCTTCATTCGCTGCATTCATTACAACAGGCAGGGTACCGCCTTCTTTTCCGGCTTGAAATGCCAGCTTAAGACAGGGGAACTTGTTTTCATCGGGTTCGAGAAAATCCAATCTGCCGGCTTTAACGAAATCAAAACTTTTTGTCTCTATTCCCTCAAATCTATAAGGGTAAGTAAGCGTATATTGTATAGGAATATGCATTGAAGGAAAACCGAGCTGGGCGATTACACTTCCGTCAACATATTCAACAGCACTGTGGACAATACTTTGCGGATGGACAACAACCTGAATTTTATCATAAGGCATATCGAAAAGATGATGCGCTTCAATAACTTCCAGCCCTTTGTTCATCAAAGTAGCAGAATCAATAGTTATTTTTTTGCCCATGTTCCATCTCGGATGATGCAGTGTTTCTTCAACAGTTGCATTTTTTATATCATCAATACTCTTTTCTCTAAAGGGGCCTCCTGATGCTGTAATTATAAGCTTTTCCACTTCATTTCTGTCTTTTAAACATTGATGTATGGCACCGTGTTCAGAATCTACGGGAAGAATTTTTACATTTTTTTCCTGCGCTTTTCGCATAACTATATCACCGGCCATAACAAGGGTTTCTTTGTTGGCAAGTGCCACATCAATATTGTTATCAATTGCGGCAAGAGTCGGCTTGAGCCCTGTTTTTCCTGAGACAGAAACAAGAATTCTTTCGTTAGTTCTGTCAGATGCAATATCAACAATACCTTTTTCACCAAACAAAACATTTAGCTTTGGAAATTCCTTTTGAAGACAAATTGCATCCTCTTCAGATTTTACACTGACATTTTGTGGATTAACAAGCTTTATCTGTTGTTTTAAGAGTTCGACATTACTGCCTGCAGAAAGTGAAATTATCTCAAAAAAACCGGGCATTTTTTGAACAACTTCCAGCGCCTGCCTGCCTATTGAACCTGTTGACCCCAAAATTGAAATTTTCATATCTATCCCCGATTAAGCTTTTACAAACCAATTATAAAATAAATAAAAAATTTTTATCACGAATTTTTCTCGGAGAAACTTTTTATAGATTATTTTTGAACAAATACCTTTTACAAGAAATCTTCACACAACTTAAATATAAAAAAAAGCTGTTGAATTAGGGGTTCAACAGCACAGTCTAAACAGGGATGATAAAATAAAATTATATATTTTGAAAATTCTGTTCATCTGAATAAAAATAGATATTATTTCTTTGAGAACCTTTCAAAAGGTCAGGAATTTCTTCCAGTGAATTTACGTAAGTCAAAGATTTGTTATTCAGCATTCTCAAGGTAATTTGTTCCGGTTTACCGTTAATAATTATTGTTTGAATAGGGAAATATGCATTAAATTTTTCTATGATTGAATCAAGTACAAAATTGTATAAATCGGCATCAACTATAATGTATGAAATACCTGCAATCTCCAAATATCTTTCAGCAGATTGTGCATCAGATACAGAAAATATATTTTTTTCAGAAATACCTGCTTCTAGACATTTTTCTGTCAATTCGGAAACAGTTTTCAGATTATCCTGTATTAAGAGTACTGTGGTTCTGTTTATCATGTTCTCTTCCTCTGTATATAATATCGAAATATAAATTTCAGGCTTTAAAAAATTTGCACCAATATCCTCCAAATAATGTAGACAACAAAAAGGTCTGGTTTTAAAATTAAAACCAGACCTTATAAGTATATAACTATCAAAAATTAAAAAGCACACATTCTGTGGACTCTGACAAAGTTTGTTCTTCCGGTAATAAGTTTTGGAATAGAACCTATAATGATAACTCTGTCATCTTTCTTAAATGAAGTTTTTTCAAGCAAAAGTTTGTCAATTTTCTTGAGTAATTCGTCATTCAAAACTACATCCCAATCTTTTTGATAAGGGTGCATGTCCCAGAAAAGATTTAATTTTCTGCATACTTTTTCACTGTCTGAAATTGCAAGTACAGGAACCGAAGGTCTCAATTTTGAAAGCAATTTGACAGTATAACCTGTGTGTGTGAATGCGAGAATAGCTTTTGCGCCAAGGTCTTTTGCCATTTTTACAGCAGCACCGGCAACTGCTTGAGGAGTCGGTTCATAGTTTGGATTCATCGGCAAATCAAGATTGTAGTTTACAAAATTGCTTTGTTCTACGTCATGTGCAATCATTGCCATCATTTTAACAGCTTCCAGAGGATATTTACCTGCAGCAGTTTCACCGGAAAGCATTACTGCATCTGCGCCGTCAAGAATAGCATTTGCTACGTCAGAAGCCTCAGCTCTGGTCGGCAGCGGATCTTCTATCATCGATTCAAGCATTTGTGTAGCAACAATACAAGTTTTTCTGTGTGCAAAAGCTGCATCAACAATATGTTTTTGAACCATCGGAACTTTTTCCGGAGAAAGCTCAATACCGAGGTCACCTCTTGCAACCATAACAGCATCTACGACATCGAGAATAGATTCAATATTTTTAACTGCTTCGGGCTTTTCAATTTTTGCTACAATCGGCAAATCTGCACCGAAATGGCTTAAATACTTTCTTGCAAGAAGAATATCATCTTTATCTCTTACAAATGACAATGCAAGATAATCAGCATCATTGTCTACTGCAAATTTAATAAAATCAACGTCTCTTTCAGTAATAGCAGACAAGCTTTTTGTTCCGCCTGGAATATTGATACCTTTTCTTGGTTTTAAAAGTTCACCGTGAAGAACTTTTACATGAACTTTTGTACCTTCTTTTTTTGTAACCTGGATTTTGATTTTTCCGTCATCGAGAAGAATACATTCACCTTCATGAACATCCTCTGCAACACCTTTGTAGTCAACAGGAACAATATTCGGATCAGTCTGTTCAAGACCGTATTCAAGAACGAGTTCTTTTCCGGGTTCTATCGGAATAGGTTCAATCAAATTGCCGACTCTGATTTTTGGTCCTTGAAGATCAACAAGAACCGGAATAAATGTTTTGAGTTTCTTTTCAACATTTCTGATTTTTGCAATTGTTTTTGCATGCTCTTCTGCCGTATTGTGCGAAGTGTTGATACGAAACATTGTAGCGCCTGCTAGGACTAAACTTTCAATCATCGATTCTTCGCAACTTGCAGGCCCGAGAGTTGCGACGATTTTCGTTTTGTTCTTTTTCATAATCATTTTTCTTTTTCCTTATTAATATTTCGGGTTAACGATAATTCTTTTAATACAAAAGGGGCAGTCAATACAGATGCCCCTTTTTATAAATATTTATTGCTGATGATCTTTTTGATATGCGTAAGTAGCTTCCATTTCATCTATCGAAGCATAAACACAGTGGCATCCGCAATCTACGTGAACGACTTCACCTGTAACACCTGAAGACAGATCAGAAACAAGGTACAAACCGGTTTTGCCGACATCTTCAAGAGAAACATTTCTTCTCAATGGAGCTTTCAGAATAGCTGCCTTGAGCATTCTGTCAAATCCTGAAATACCTTTTGCAGCAAGCGTTTTGACAGCGCCTGCAGACAGACAGTTCACTCTGACACCAATTTTCCCGAGGTTATCAGCCAGATATCTAGCTGATGCTTCAAGAGTAGCTTTTGCAACACCCATTACATTGTAATTTGCAACAACTTTTTCTGAACCGAGATATGTCAAAGCCAGAATAGCACCGCCTTCATTAAATAAAGGTTTTGCAGCTCTTGCAAGTGAAACAAGAGAATAAGCGCTCACACTCAATGCTGTATCCCAGCCTTCTTTTGATGTATCAATAAAATCACCCATCAAATCTTCTTTATTTGCAAAAGCTACGGCATGAATAACAAAATCAAGTTTGCCATATATTTTTTCATATTCAGCAAAAACAGCTTTTACCTGTTCTTCGTTTGTAACATCGCATTCTGCAATCATTTTTGCATTCATTTCTTCAGCAAGCGGTCTTACACGTGATTCCATTGCCTCATTTGCATAAGTAAAAGCTATATCAGCACCTGCTTCATGAATTTGTTTTGCGATAGAATAAGCAATTCCTCTGGCATTTGAAACACCGAAAATAATACCTTTTTTGCCTTCCATTAATTTCATAAAAATTCTCCTTATTTAATCTAGTGCTGCCATGTTTCGCCTATCGTAAAGCCTTTTTCTTTTGTTTTCACTTTAAACGTCTCTGACACACTTTCACTGTGAAATCAAATTAAAAAATTCTTATTCACAATTACATATACCTGTATATTATTATCAACATGCCTGAATAGCAACTTTTTTAGATAATAAGTGTAAAGTTTTTCATTATTCCTACTACAAATGTATTGGCAAAATTAAAAAAATGTTGCATAATAATATCAGGTCAATAATTTTATATGTGTTTATTTACTTTTTAATTATCTGAGAAAAGAGGTCTCGAGTTATGAACAATGCCAATGGAAAAAATTCATTCAGAAAAATTTTATCTTTAGAAAATAATGAATTGAATTCTGAAAACTATTCAAAATTCAGAAAAGGTATTATTGCAAGACTGTCCACCCCATTAAAAGAAAACAAAGGTCTCGAAAGAATACCGGGACACGATATTTTATCTTTTGAATAAACTAAGAATTTTCAGTAAAAAGCCTCTGAACGTTTCTATCAGAGGCTTTTTTGTATTATATCCCGAGAATTTTTTTTGCATTATTTGTTGTTGCGCAGGCTACTTCCTCAAATGATATTCCTTTTAGCTCTGCAATTTCTTGAGCAACATATTTTACATATGCAGGCTGATTTTCTTTTCCTCTGAAAGGTACAGGTGTCATATAGGGAGCATCCGTCTCAAGCAAAAGTCTATCCAGCGGAACTATTTTTGCAACTTCTTTTGCTTTTTTGGCATTTTTGAAAGTAACAACACCGCCAAGCGCAATATAATAACCTTCTTTTACACATTCCATCGCAAACTCGGGGCTGCCTGAAAAGCAATGCATAACAACACCAGTGTCTTTTGCGTTTGTTTTTTTCAAAATCTCAAAAGTATCCAGATGTGCTTCTCTGTCATGAACAAGTACCGGCTTTTTCATTTCTTTTGCAATAAGAATTTGTTTTTCAAAGATTTCTTTTTGTTTTTCAATTTTTGATTTGTCCCAGTAATAATCAAGACCTATTTCGCCGACAGCTATAATTTTTTCGTGTTTTAAAAATTTTCTTATTATACTTTCAGCTTCATCATTAAAAGAATCGACATCTTCAGGATGTACCCCGACAGCGCCGAAAACATTTTCGTATTTTTCACACAGCATCAAGATGCGATTAAATCCGGCCGGCTCCACACCGGGAATAACAACTTTTTCTACACCCGAGGACTTTGCATTTTCCAATATTTCTTCAAAATTGGCTGCAAAATTCTCCATATCAATATGTGTATGTGTGTCTATCAACATTTATAAAAACAAACTTTCTATCAATGCTTTTTTATTTTCGTCTTTAATTTTTGACAGAATGAAATTCTTGTCTGCATCCTGAAGAGCACCGATTTGTTTAAGTGTTGCTGCAGCTTCACACAGAATTATTTCATTTTCCGTGTTCAATATATTCAATACAGCATCTTTTGCTTCTGATATTTTTAATTCGCTTATTATATGCAATGCGCCCGAAATTCTCGATGGTTTATCAGCTGTAAGCTCTTGTAAGGCAAGTTTTTTCTGTGCATTCCAGAAATATTCCTGCTGTTTTTTTAGGAGATTAAATATCTCGGCAATTTCCTGTTTTGTGCTTTTGTCTTCATCAAAAGTATATTCATCATTGTTTGCAAGAGTTTCAAATTTTGAAAGAGCACTCAAAAGCACAACTGATGTTTGAGGATTTTTGTTTTGCTGGTTATCAGAAATCAGGTAAGAAAGTACATCATACATTTCAAAATTAAATATCTGTCCAAGCGGCAAAATTTCCCCAAGACCTGACAAAATATACCCAAGACAGGTTAATGCAGGTTCCTTTTTTGTTTGAACTAAAGTCAAAAGACTTTCAAGATAAGGAATTTCTCCTGCTATGTTTTCTGTCATTGATGATTTTTCCATTGCCTTAAACAGTGCATCAATGGCATTTTTGTTTTCATAAGCAACAAGAAATTTCACAGCTTTCAATACCGTAAAATCATCGTCAGATTCCAAAAGTTCAAGAGCTTTTTGATATGCACTGTCAATTTGCATTGCCCCAAGAGCTTTTGCCGCATTAAATGCCATAGCTTCATTATCATTATTCAAAGCATATTCAGTCAGCACATCAGCACTGATTGTGTCAGGAATGTACGAAAAGTATTTTGCACAATAAGTTTTTTCACTTTCTGTGCCATTTTCCAAAAGTTCCAGCATTTTATCAGTGAGGTCTTCATCAGCAAATTTTGCAAGTGAACCTATTATCGTGTCTTCAAAATCAGGTGCATAAACTTTCATGAATTCAAACAGATTTTTGTAATTGTTCTCGTTTATCGCTTTTTGCAAACGCTTATTTACATTGTTGATTACAAAATCAAAAAGGAATTCACTTTTATCCGCAAGAATTTGAAAAGCTTCAATGTTTGCATTGTTGATGATAATTTCAGCAGCCGCTGCTGCTTTTTGTTCATCTTTTGCTGTCAATTCTTTTACGAGTTGTTCATTATTTGTCATAAAATACTTTCTAAATTATTCTCTAAAACTGAGTTGAGCAATTGATTTTTTAAGATTATTTCTTATAGAATTCATCTGTTCTTCAACTATTTCATCAGTCAAAGTGGATTGCGCATCTTGCAATTTTATTCTAAAAGCCATGCTCTTAAATCCGTCTTCAATATGCTCACCCTGATAGATGTCAAAAAGTTCTTCGCCATTGAAAAGATTGCTTTTTACTGATTTTTTAATAACCTTTGCAATTTCTTCATGTGTAACATTTTCAGGAACAATAAATGCCAAATCTCTTTGTACCTCAGGGAATTGAGGAAGTTTTTTGTATCTAACGGTATGAGAGTGAACAGCACTTAAAAGTTCTTCCAGATTTATTTCAAATAAATAAACATTTTGCTGGAATTTTTCTTTATCTTTTAAAATTGGATGCACTTCACCCAAAAATCCTACATCAAGAGGCTGTTTACCCAGAAGTACCAGTTTTGCACATTTTCCTGGATGTAAAAAGTCCATTGCTTCATTTGCACTGCAAGGTCTGAACTGTACACGGTTTTCCAATCCGAGCATAACCAGCAAATCCTGAACAATACCTTTTACACTAAAGAAATCCAAAACAGAAGCTTTTGATGAAGGAGTCCATTTTTCATTATTGACATCACCTGTCATCACACCTGCAAGAACTCTGCATTCTTTTACACCTGTTTCTTTTTCTGTAGCTTCATTTTCAACAATGTAAGTTCTGCCTGTTTCAAAAAGTCTCAGATTTTTCTGACCGTTTGCAAAGTTAGATTTAACAATATTCAAAATGCTCGGTATCATTGATTGCCTGAGCATTGTATGTTCTTCACTTTGAGGATTGCATACTTTCACTGCTTTTTCATCATTGTATGATACAGAAAACTCTTTGTATAAAGGTTTTCCAACAAGCGAAGACGTCATTATCTCATAAAAACCTGCGCCCAGGAACATATCCTGAATTTTTTTCATAATTCTGTCATCGTCTCTGATTTCAGGAGACTGGGTATTTTTCGGCAAAGACGGGTCAATTTTGTCATATCCGTAAATCCTTGATATCTCTTCAATGAGATCTATTTCTCTATACACATCAACCATTCTGAAAGACGGGACTTTAAATTTTGCGGCAATTTCATTTTTTCCAAGCAGTTCAAACCCGAGATTTTCAAGGATTTGTATACATTTTTCCGCAGGAATTTCATAACCTAAAATACGTTTTATTTGGGCAAATCTCAGAGTAATATCTATTTCAGGAAGTTTGTTGTCTCCGGTTTCAACAATACCGTCAACTTTTGCATCTGCGAGATCCACCATAAGCTGCATTGCACGGAGTAACGCAGGTTTAACCATTTCAATATCAATCCCACGCTCAAATCTTGCACTGGCTTCGCTTCTGTAACCAACGCTTCTGGCTGATTTTCTGTTTTGAGCAGGAGTGAAATAAGCAGCTTCGAGTGCGATATTTTTTGTATTTTCGTCCACCTCACTATTTGCAGAACCGAAAACGCCTCCTATGCATACAGATTTTTCTTTTGTTGCAATCAAAACTGTATCGCTGTTTGTTTTTCTTTCTACTTCATCCAGAGTAACAATTGTTTCACCTTCAAAAGCTCTTCTTACGCAGAGATAACCGTTCAACTTGTCTCTGTCAAAAGCATGCAGAGGACATCCATATTCAAGCAGAACATAGTTTGTTATGTCAACAACATTATTGATTGAACGGATACCGCAAGCTTCGAGTCTTCTTTTCATCCAGTCAGGGGATGGTTTTATTACAACATCATTCAAAAGGCCTGCGCTATAATATTTACAACCTTCTCTGTCAAGAATTTCAACCTGAAATTTGTCTGTTGAGCAGTCTTTTGTTTCCTGCAAAGGAGAGAAATTCAATTTCTTGTTAAATATTGCAGACAGTTCTCTTGCAATACCTATGACTGACATTTCATCTCCTCTGTTTGCTGTCGGAGCAACATCAAAGACAATGTCTTCTTTGATATCAAGAACTTTTTCCAGAGGCTCGCCGAGAGTCAAATTTGAATACAATCTGTTGAGGATAAGAATTCCGTCCTCTTCCTGCATATTTTCAAGCCCGAGTTCATCCTGAGAGCAGAGCATTCCCTGAGATTCAATGCCTCTGATTTTTGCAGGTGTAAGCTCGAACTGCTCGCCTGTTTTTCTATCAAGCACTTTTGAACCGACTGATGCATAAGGAATAATCTGCCCTTCTTCAATATTTTGTGCACCGCATACAACTGTTTTTGTTTCATTTCCGAGATCTACGGTAACAAGATGAAGCTTGTCTGCATTAGGGTGCTGCTCAATAAGCTGTATTTTTGCAACTTTTATATTTGAAAATTTTGGGCCGGCTTTTTCAATTTCTTCAACCTCAAGACCGCTCATTGTAAGTTCATGTGCGATTTGTTCCGGTGTAACATCTGACAGATCAATGTACTCATTAAGCCACTCCAATGAAATTTTCATAATTTATTCATCCTCTTTATTAATAATTTTCCAATATTTATGTATAAATTTTATAATAAAGAGGGATGAAATAAAAGTCTAATCGTTTCTGAGTTTTGCAAGCAGGTTCAAAATTTCTATATAAAGCCATACCAGAGTAACAATCAGCCCGAAAGCCCCGTACCATTCAAAGTCTTTTGGAAGCAAATTAGCCTGTCCTTTTTCAATAAAATCAAAATCAAGAATTAAGCTGAATGATGCAATGAGCACAACAATTCCGCTAAATACAATGCTCATAGGGCCATTCCCTGTGATAAAAGGTATAGAAAAATTAAAGAAACTTCCGATAAAGCTTATAATATACAAAATCATTACAGTCAGAATTGCCGACAGAATTGTAGCTCTGAACTTTTCTGTTGCACGTATTGCACCGGTTCTGTAGAGAAGAAGCATTACAGCAAAAGCAAGCATTGTTCCGCCAATTGCCTGTACTGCAATTCCGGGGAATTTTGCCTCAAGCATTAAAGATACACCTGTCAAAAGTGCACCTTCACAAAAAGCATAAACAGGTGCAAGAAATTTGGCAAGCTTCGGTACAAAAGAAGTTACCAGACCTGTGATTAAGCCTGCCGCAAGTGCAATAGTCATAATCAGCATGACTTTGTCAGCATAACCCATCAAAGCTTCATAGAATACAGCCGCACCCGACACTGCAGCTATTAATATTAGCGCAAATGCTTTTGTTATTGTCCCGTTAACTGTCATAGGAGCGCTATCCAGTACTCCTTCAAAATTATTTCCATCCATTCTCGTAAGAAGCGGATTTGTGCTTTTAAACATATAACCTCCTGTTTATTGAATATTCTACTTATTCTTTAGCATATTTTTTGGTATTTTTCAACAAACGTTTATATAAAATAAAAGTTAACCTTTTTCTTAAATGTTTCTTCAAACAGATCGCTTTTTTCTTCCGCCATTTTTAGTTTTGGTTTAAAGCCTATTGTTTTTAAGTAAAAATCTATACTGCCCGTTGTTTCTTTTGCTTCTATTCTCAATATAAGATTTTTGCTTGGTTTGTCGAGACCGTCTGCAATACGAAGTATTGATGCGAGTTTTTTTACTATTTCTTTCTGTTTGTCATCAAGTATTGCATAATTCTTGTGTTTTTCTTCTTTTGGAAAAGAAGAACGATGGTATCGAGCGATATTTGCAACAAGGTTAATTTCATCTGAGTCAAATCCTTTTATTCCGTATTCTAAAATCATCTTCATAGTATGTTTGTGGTGCGATTTTTGTTCCACAAAATATCCTATATCATGAAGCAGGGCGGCTTTGGAAAGATATTCTTTTTCTTTTTGTGTAAAATTACAAATTCCACCTGTGTTTAATGCATCGAAAAGTTTTTCCGCATATTGTTGAACCTGTTTTGCATGTTCTTTTCTGTCCGAGAACTTTTCAAACAATTCTTCCGCTGTATATGTATTTTGTTCTGTCATTGTAGTCATTTTATTATATTTTCAATAGTTTTTCTATAGTATCAAGAAGATCATCCTGATTGAAATTTGATTTTCTGATAAATGCATCTACCTCGGGTATATCCTGAGCCATTGTATCAGTATCATATGAGGAAATAATCACAACCGGAATATTTTTAAACTTCGGATGTGCTTTGAGTTCTCTAACAAACATTTTTCCGTCCATCTCAGGCATTTCCATATCAGAGAGAATAAGATCAAAGTTGGTTTTATATAGCATTTCAAAAGCTTCTTTCGGATTTTTTACCATTTCAAAGCTATATCCCCAGTGAACCAGAATATTCTTCAAAAGTTCTCTTGTTGTAATGGAATCATCCACAATCAAAATTTTGTAATCTTTGTTTTCTTTTGCGGCAATTTGATATTTTGGTACTGCCATAAGCGGTTTCTCTACCGGTACATAAGTGCTCTTATAAAGTTCAACAAGATTTAATATCAGGCATATTTCACCATTTGCAAGTGTAGTTATACCGGAAATGTTTTTCAATTTAACAATAGGCGGATCAAGTTTTTTTTGGAGAATATTTTGATCTCCGAGAATCCTATCAACGATTATTCCCATAAGACTGTTTTCTATTTCTATAAGAACAACTGTTTTTTTAGGTTCTTTTTGAAGACTTGTTTCAGGAAGATCCATTAATTCATTCAAATAAAAAATGCTGACATTTTTTCCTTCAAGCATTATTGTTCTTGCTTCATTTCTTGTATATATATCATTTTCATTTATCCACATTACATTTTTTATAGACGTCATAGACAGTGCAAAAAGCTGTCCGGAAGTTTCCACAATAAACGCTTTCAAAGTCGACATTGAAATAGGGAGTTCAATAGTGATTTTTGTCCCTTGATTGGGAACTGAAAATACTTTTACTGTTCCGTTGAGCTGGGATATTTTTGTTTGCACAATATCGAGTCCAATGCCTCTGCCAGAAATCTCTGTTACCACCTGTTCAGTAGAAAATCCGGGCCAGAATATTATGTTCATAATCTGCTCTGCACTCAGATATTCCGCTTCTTTTTTTGTAATCAAGTTTTTTTCAAGCGCTCTTTTTACAATCTTTTGAAGATCAATGCCTCTTCCGTCATCGTGAACCTCTATAATTATCTTATTCTGTATGCTTTTAGCAATCAGATATATTTTCCCTTTAGGAGATTTTCCCATTGCTATTCTTTCCTGCGGCATTTCTATACCGTGGTCTATAGAGTTTCTTATGATATGCATTAAAGGCGCTTTGATTTCTTCAATAACTTTTTTATCAGCACTTGTTTCGCTTCCTGATATCAGAAGTTCAATTTCTTTACCTGTATCTTTAGATATATCTCTTATCATTCTCGGAAACATATGGAAAATAGTCGCCAGCGGCAGCACACGAATATTTTTTATCATACTTTCCAATTGCGTGATAATAAGACTTTGCTTTGTGTCTTCTTCATCTGCCATTTTTTGAAGACTTAAAATGCGATTATTCAATTTTAATATTTTTGCAGAATTTTCTTGTAATATAGAAAAAATTTGTTTGCTAAATACAGAAAATGTAGCGTAGTCAATAGGTTCTTCCGTATTTAAGTATTTTCTGTCGTAGTATTTTATAAAACTCTGTGATTTTGTATTAAAGTTTTTTATCTCAGTTATTTCAGACAGAATATTTTCCAATTCCGCTATATTTTTTTTCTGTTTTATTCTTGCAATAATCAACTCTCCAATCTGATTGACAAGGCTGTCAAGTTTTTTTGAGTCAACACGAAGAGTCCTTATTGATGTTGTTTCGAATGAGTTAAAAAAGTCCTGTGCTTTTTTTATTGGTAGCGATGACTCATCAAGAGTGTTACTGAGCTTGTTCAGAGGATTGACAGAAGAGTTTATGTCAAGCATCTGTTTTATAATATCAAGCCTTTGAATAACAAGTGAAATATCATCCGCTTCTTCTTTTGTTTCAAATATCATTTTCTCAACAGATGCAAGACTTTGTTTAAGTATATTGATTATCTCTTTTTCAGGCAAAGAGTTTTCTTTTTTTAAAATATCAAGAATTTCTTTTATTTTTTCAATTATGTTTGAAATATCTTTTTTATTTGGTGTTAATTTAGAAATCTCATTCAAAACTTCATTTAATGAAGGGATTTGAGAAAGATTTTTCTCCAGTTCATTAAGTCCGTCTTTGATATATTCAATTTTTTCTTCAAGCTGTATTGCTGTTTTTTCTGCAGTATTGTTTTGTTTTTTTTCTGTTGTTTTTTCCAGGTTATTATGAGACTTTTCTTCAATTAGTTTTTTTAAATCAAAATGTTCATAACCCTGTTCTGTATAAACTTTGTTCAGAGAATTAACAATATTCGTCAGTTTTGCTTTTATATCAAAAATTTCTTCGTCTGTCATGATGTTTGAATTTTTCAAGACAAATTCAGTTTTTGCATCAATATTTTCGATTTCATTTTTTATATCAAAATAAGTGGTTTTTTCAAATTTTTCTCTCAGCTGTTTTATAAGATCATCAAATGTCTCTATATAAGACGAGCCTTCTTCCCCTTTCATGTTATTTAGCAGAAGATATGCTTCGGAGATAATAGCATTTATAGTTAGACATTCTTTAGAAAATTCTTTTGTAGGTTTTTCAGGTTCAGGTTGTATAGTTTGAGAAGCCTTCAAATCTTCTTTTTTAGCTGAATTAGAGTTGGTTGTTTCGTATTCATTGAGAAGATTGTCTATAAAATCGATTTGATGCTGAATATCATCTGTATAGTATTCCTTTTTTATTTTTACTGATTCATAAATCAACTCAGACAGCAAATCTGTTGCTTTATATAATGCATCAAGAATTTTTCTGTCTATGACAATTTTATTTTCTTTTGCCATCCCGAGAACATCTTCAATTTTGTGGGCAAGACGCTGAATATTATTAAATCCTATCATTCTTGCCGCACCTTTAAGCGAATGCGCATCTCTGAAAAGGTATATCAAAAGTTCTTTATTATTCGGGTTGTTTTCAAGCTGCAGAAGATTATTATTGAATTTTTGGATGATTTCCTCAGTTTCACCCCTGAATATATTCAAAATTTCTTCAAATTCTTCCGGCAAAAAATCCATTTATTTTTTAGGCTCCGTGGTTACATGGCATTTAGTTTATTCATTCTTCAGATTATTAATAGTTTCGATATTTTTGTTTAAAAGATGATTTACATCAGAGAGCTCTTCTGCGTTTTCTTTTAGTGTTTTAACAATTTCTGATGATAATTTTTCCTGATTTTCAGAATTCAAAGATATATTTTCAATGAACTTTAACGCATTATTCAAAGCCTCATTCAGGATATTGAAGTTTTCTTCGATATTGCTTGCAAGTTTTACTCCTGATTCGATTTCTTTGCTGCCTTCTTCTGTTGCCATTACTGTAGAATTTGTAGTGTGTTGTATATCATTAATCAAAGAACCGATTTTTGTTGTTGCCTGCTTTGATTCATCGGCGAGTTTTCTGATTTCACCGGCTACTACAGCAAAACCTTTACCGTGTTCACCGGCTCTAGCTGCTTCTACAGCAGCATTCAATGCCAGCATATTTGTCTGTTCTGCTATATCTTCAACAAGACCGATTATTGAGCCTATTTGCTGGATATATTCACTCAATTCAAGAATTAATTCAGCAATAATTTGTATACGTTGTTTAAGAACTATCATCTTATCAATATTTGCCTGAACAGGCTTTTGTTCAATATTGGCATTTTTCAAAGACTCAGAGATTTTGTAGAGTATTTCTTTAGAATTTTGTTTTATTGTAAAACATAACGATCTAAGTTTTTCAAGATTTATTATTGAGCTTGAGTGGATATTTTCGTACTTTTTAATACTGTTTTTTTGTTCAAGAGTAGAATCAAGAATTTTATCAGCAGTTTTTTGAGTTTTTTTGTCTTTTTCCTTGACACTTTTTCTTAATTCATTGAGCAGCCATTCCCTACTCCATATATACTGTCCTATATATGCAATAAACAGTATAGAAATACCTATAATTACACCTGGATACCAGATTTGTTTCAGTGAAACGGTAATTATTAATATTAATAAAATTACAAGAAAAATAACATCAAGCATAAATTTTATGTCTGATTTTTTTCTGAATGTCAACTCGTCTTTGCCGCTCATACTCTAAATTCCTCATGCCTGAATGAAAGCTCTTTTTATTTTGCCAAAAATGCAATATAATCATTTTATTACAAATTTACGTTTGAGCCAATATGTTAAATTGTGTTCTTACATTGAGCATACTTTTGGGAAAAGAGAATTATGGATTTTAAACAATCTTTATTAACCATCGATGATTCAGAAAATCTTTATTTATGTTTTACGCTTGACTACAATATTTATGCATTGAGTGCTCAAAATGTTCTGGAAGTTACAACTCTTCCAATGATAAATGAACCGCAAAAAATGCCGGAGTTTATTGTCGGGATATTGAATTACAATGATATGTTTATAAATGTTGCTGATATAAGAAAAATCTTTTCTCTTCCTCAAAAAAAATATGAACTTTCAAACAAAGTAATTATTATAAAAGGTGATGAATCTCTTATTGCAATTATTGTTGATGAAGTTACTGATTTTTTCACTGCAATTCCTTCTCAAATTCAAAGAGTTATGGGAGAAAACTCCAACAATATTGTCAAAACATTTTATAAAATTGATGAAAACGTAATAAATATTATTAACATAGAGCAGCTTGAAAATACGATAAAAAGTGCGCATAGCATGAATAATACAACAAATTATTCCGAATTGTTTCCAAGCGATGAAAACTCTATTTGTATTTTACAAAAAAGGAGAAACGATATAGCAAGTATCCCGGAAATGAATTTGGATACCAGCATATATGGAAAAGATCAGTATGTACTATTTAAAATAAATAAACACACATATTGTATTTATTCTCTTTTTGTAAAGGAATTAATCTCACTAAAAAATTATCCTGTAACAAAAATTCCATATACACCTGATTTTATTAAAGGAATAATAAATCTTAAAGGAAATTTTTATACCGTGTATGATCTGAAATCATTTATAGGATATACCAATAATGATTTCCATAATCCACAGATAGCGGCCCCCCCCCACTTACACGAAAAAAGTAATGAAGAAAAAATTATAGTAATTGAATCATCAGAATTAAAAATAGCATTTATCGTTGATGATATTATTGATATAATAAACATTTCAAAAGATTATATTGAACCTAAAAATGATATGACACTTGATAATTTGTATATTAATGCAGAAGCATATATCGACGGGAAAGTCTATAATATTTTAAATGTTGAAAAATTAATCAACGATGAAAGACTCTATGTTGATAACAGTAATTAATTATTCATCTTCTGTTTCCAGCATCCATTTTTCAAGTATATTTTCATCAATGTTGTCAAGAAATCTTGATGGTTTTGAAAGCACCATGCCTGTTGAATAGTCAAACATATCAATAGGATAAGTTATATAAAGATAAGTTTTTGCTCTGGTCGCAGCAACGTACATAAGCCGCAATTCTTCATCGAGTTCTTCTTCTGAATTAAAAGAATAAACAGAAGGGAAACGTCCGTCCACTGCTCCGATTATAAATACAGCTTTCCATTCAAGCCCTTTTGCGCTGTGAATTGTAGAAAGCGTAAGATATTCATCTTTTTGCGCTCCGTCTTCAACTTCTGAAACCGAACTATCCGGAGGTTCCAGCGCAAGATCACTTAAAAAATCTTCCAGCGAATTATATTGTGACGAAAGATACAAAAAGTGTTCCAAATCTTTCAGCCTTTTTTGATAGTCATCATATTTTTCTATCAAGATAGGTTCATAATACGAAAGAACTTTTTCAACAATTACTGATGGTTTAAGTAAATTTTGCCTCTGTCCTTCCAGAGTATCAAAAAGTTTTTTTATACTTTGAGAGCTTTTTGATGGCAGCATAAGTTTGTCTGTTTCGACTTTTTCTGTGCTGAGTACAGGCAAAAGTCTCATTGCCGTCTGGTTTCCCACACCGTTTAGAAGCAAAAGTATTCTGTTCAGGCTTATTATATCCTGAGGGTTGAGAATAACTCTTAAATGTGCAATGACATCCTTTACATGCGCTGTTTCTATGAACTTTAACCCACCGAATTTTTTATACGGAATAGCTCTTTTAGCCAGTTCAATTTCAAGATTGTATGTCATTCTCGCACTGCGGCAGAGAACAGCTATATCATTCAAGGAAATATCATCTTCCTGCAGTTCCAACACCCTTTGTGAAACAAATTCTGCCTCAGTCTGCATATCGTTTGTGCAAATCAAAGCAGGCTTTTCAGGGCTTGTTATGTCTGAAAACAAATTTTTTGTATATTTTTCTTTTGCTTTTTTTATTATCTCATTTGTTAGAGCAAGAATGTTTTGAGAACTTCGGTAATTTTGTTCCAATTTTATTATCTTTGTGTTTTCAAAAATATTCGGGAAATCCAGAATATTTCTAAAATTTGCGCCGCGAAATGAATAAATACTCTGCGAGTCGTCCCCGACAGCCATTACATTGTTGTGTTCACTTGCCAGAAGTCTGATTATATCAGCTTGAAGAGCATTTGTGTCCTGATACTCATCAATCATAATATATTTATATTGAAGCGAGAGTTTTTTCCTTATTTCATCATTTGATTGGAGAAGTGTTCTCAAATACAAAAGCAAATCATCATAATCAAGAAGACTGTTTGCTCTTTTGTAAGCAATATATTCTTTTGCAATTTCATTTATTTTTTCAGCTGCATGAGAAAACTGGTTATACTCTTTTTCTATAACCTCTTGAGAAGTCATGTTCTTGTTTATGGATTTTGAATAAATATCAAGAATTGTTCCTTTTCTTGGGAAACGTTTTTCCTGTTTACCTATGAGTTTACCTCTGATATGGTTTATTACATCTTCCGCATCCGCTCTGTCTATAATTGTAAAATTATTTCTCAAATCAAGAAAATTTGAATATTTGCGAAGAATAAAGTTAGAAAAAGAATGAAAAGTTCCTCCTGCCACTTTTTGACATCTTGAATCGAGTATCATAACAGCACGATTGAGCATTTCATCAGCTGCTTTTTTTGTAAAAGTCAACAGCAGAATATTTTCAGGATTAACACCGTTTTCAATCAATCTGGCAACCCTGTATGTCAGAGTCTTTGTTTTTCCGGAGCCTGCTCCTGCTATAACAAGGACAGAACCTTTGTCAAATTTCACTGCTTCAAATTGTGCAGGATTAAGCTCTTTTTCATAATTTATTTTATATTGCGCCTGTGTTGGCTGTTTTTTCAGAACATACTTTTTTACTGCAGGTTTGGCAGTGTTTTCAGGTATCATACTTTCCATACATTTATTATAACCGTATAGAAAATTATTAACAATCAAGCTCTTATTTTAATATACTAAATTGACACAGTTATACATGTTGAGCCGGTAATTGATATATCGTTATTTCTCCAAAATTGCCGGTTTTATTACGAATTACTATATAAAAAGTATTCATCATACATATTTTTTGACTGTTTTATCCAGCAAATCAACAAAAATTTCTTTGTATTTATCACAATTTTCTTTTGATTTTGCTTCAAATCTAAGAGTAAAAACAGGTTCTGTATTACTCTGTCTAATTAAAGCAAAACCATCTTCCAGCACAATTCTCATTCCGTCAAGCGTAATAATATCTTTTATTTTTGTACCAAACAGGTCAGGATTTTCGCTGACTGTTTTTTGTATTTCGTCCAAAACCGTTTTTTTGAATTCATTTGGACAATGAAAACGAACTTCTTTTGAAGTGCAAACACCGTTGAAAGGTTTCAGCATATCTTCTATTTTAAAATCAGGATTGGAGATTTTGTGTTTTGCAATTATTTCAATAATTCTGCAGCCTGCATAAATTGCATCATCAAATCCGTAATATCTGTCTTTAAAGAAAGTATGACCTGACATTTCTCCGGCAAGAATAGCGTTAACTTCTTTCATTTTCGATTTAATGTAGCCATGGCCTGTTTTTGTCATAACAGCATTTCCGCCCATAGCGTTTATCGTATCAAAAAGCACCTGTGAACATTTAACTTCTGAAACAACAGCAGGCTTCTCACCTCTTTTTGCAAGCGGTTCACATATATCTGTAGCATAAATAAGAAGGAGTTTGTCTCCTGTCATGCTGTTTCCTTTTGAATCAACAATACCGACTCTATCGGAATCTCCGTCAAATGCAATTCCAATATCAGCTTTTTCTTTTACAACGGTTTCTTTTAAGGTATCAAGAGTTTTGTCATCACTGGGGTTTGGATGGTGATTAGGGAAAGTTCCGTCCGGTTCAGTAAAGAGTTCAACAACTTCACATCCCAGATCTCTGTACAATTGAGGTGCAACAAGCCCAGCTGTGGCATTTCCGCAGTCTGTGACTATTTTTATACCTCTTCCTATTGATGCAAATTTGTTTATTATATTTTCACAGTATTGCTCAATTATGTCATATTTTTTTATAATACCGTGTCTGTTTGATGTTTCTCTTGCATCAACTTCTGCCATTGAATATTTTTTAACCTGTTTTATTTGTTCTTCTGTCAAAGAAGCTCTGTTAAAAGTCATTTTCAATCCGTTGTATTCACTTGGATTGTGGCTAGCCGTTACAATTAAAGCTCCCTGAACTCTGCCTTTTGAAACAATATTTTCAGGAATTTGTGCAAATTCAGAATAATATCCCAATGGTGTAGGAGCTACTCCGAGGTTCAAAACATTAGCTCCGCATGAAGTTAATCCCTTAATCAAAGATGAAGTTAATGAAGGAGAATGTGTGCGCACGTCCATACATACGCTAATCCAAATATCTTTTGCATCTATTTTGTCTTCTTCAGAAACATCTTTATTCAAATTTTCTACGACAAATTTGACATAACCTCGTCCGGCATAGTAAAAAAGTTCCTCAGTAACATCTTCACCGTAGATGCCTCTTATATCATTTTTTCCAAAAGCTCTAAAATCCAATGTTTTACTCATACTGCCCACCTTGTGACGATAATATTCTATAAGACTATTATTTCATAAAAAGCACCAAAGGTAAAATGCTTTCTATCATCAACAACTACACATTATAAGTTAGTACTTTTTTCCAATGTAATAAAAAAAAGTTTTGTGTATCTTGAATTTGCTATCAAAAATTCAAGGAGATAATTTTGGAAAAAGTTAAAGATAAGAAAAAAATTCTGATTGTAGCAACCAATGCATCCAAACTGGATGATTTTCATAAAACGGGGGTCTGGCTTGAAGAATTTGCAGTACCATATCTGGCATTTCAAGATGCCGGATTTGAGGTTACTGTTGCCAGCCCCCTCGGGGGGCTTTCGCCTGTGGATGAAGATAGTCTCGAATGTAAAAATCCGACAGAATGGGATTACACTATTAAAGCATTGAACGGTACAGCAAAGCTTTCTGATACAAATTACAAGTCATTTGATGCACTGTTTTTCCCCGGCGGTCATGGCCCTATGATTGATTTGGCAAAAGACGAGTTTCTTGCCGGTGTTGTGTCTTATTTTTACAATGCGCATAAAATCGTCTCTGCTGTATGTCATGGCCCGGCAGGATTGATTAATGCCAAAACAGAAACCGGTGAACCTATTGTAAAAGGTATGCAGGTTACTTCTTTCACCAACAAAGAGGAAAAACTTGTTGAAAAAGACAAACTTGTTCCTTTTTTGTTGGAATCAAAATTGAGACAACTGGGCGCATATTTTAATGAAGCTGATCCATGGACAGAAAATGTTATTGCCGATGAAAATCTTATCACCGGACAAAACCCTGCTTCAGCAAAAAAGCTTGCTCAGGTTGTAGTAAAAAAATTATTAAATCAATAAAAAACGGGCTAAAGCCCGTTTTTTTTTAATAATCGTGGTTTACTGTATCTTCATCATCTTCCAATGAAGACAAATCTTTTGTATATGTAGTATCAAAATCTTCCGGAAGCATATCTGTATCAGGCCAGATTGTTGCTTCATCAAATCGAACTGCATCCATATTTTCTGCCGCAGCAAAATCAGAATTTTGCAAATCACTTTCATTAAACAAAGCACCAGCCATGTCCGCATCTGTAAAATTACAGTAATTTACTGTCGCATAGCTATAATCAGTACCGTTCAGAAGTGATCCGGAAAAATCGCATTCAACAAGATTTGCTCTTGAAAAGTCAGCAGATGTCAAATCTGTATCCGTAAAATTTACTTCGGTAAAATTAGTTTCACTAAAACAGCATCCGGATAAATCAGCTCCGGTAAAATCAATATTTTCAAGAGTTGTATTTGAAAAATCAAGTTCACTAAGGTCTAAATCATTGTTATCCTTCTTATAATCCGAATACTGTTGCGGATTTTTTAGAATAAGATCAAACAATTCTTCTTTTGTATATTCTGCCATGCTGTATCTCCTTAGCTATTTATACCGGATATATATATAATAACACCTTTTTTATGCTTTATTCATCTTATAAAGATAAATTTTAATTAATCTTCAATTAATCTCATCTGCATTGCTAAAAGTACAGCCTGTGTTCTGTTTTTAACTTTGAGCTTTTTGAAAATACTATTGAGGTGAGTTTTGACTGTAACTTCTCTAACAAAAAGCTTTTCAGCTATATCATTATTGCTTGCACCTTGAGAAACCATTTTCAAAATTTCTTTTTCTCTTGATGTAAGAGGTTCAATTTCACCTTCTTTTACAAATTTTAGATTAACATTGTTTGTTTTATCTTTTTGCCAGTTTGAACGTCTTAGAAGAGCCTCTATTCTGGCAAGAAGGTTAGGAAGGATAAAAGGTTTTACAATATAATCATCAGCCCCAAACTTCAACCCCGAAATCTCTTTCTGTTCTTCATTTAATGCTGTTATCATGATTATAGGAATATTTTCAAATTTTTTATTGCTTCTTATAGCCCTGAGTGTTTCCCAGCCATCCATGTTAGGCATCATTACATCAAGTAGAATCATATCAAAATCATTGTCTTCTTCTGTAAGTTTTTTCACACCCTGAAGACCATCTGTTGCTACTTCGACTTCATACCCGTATAAAGGCAGTGCATCTGCCAGATATTTAGGGCTGTCATCAATAATCAAAATCTTTGCAATAGCTACCATTATCTTATCTGCTCTTTCTTATACTTTAGTTGTAATTTTAATAGATTTGATAAGATTTATCAATTGAAAACAAGCGAAATTCATCTATTTATACTATATAAGATTGTTTTTACAAGCCTTTACTGCTGCCTGTGTTCTATCTGCAGCACCAAGTTTTTGAAGAATCTTGCAGACATGTGCTTTTGCAGTATTAACGCTAATATTCAGGCTATCAGAGATTTCATTATTAGACATGCCGTCTACTATAAGAGCCAAAACCTGTTTTTCTCTTGAAGTTAAAATCGGTATTTCTTCTGTATTTTGTGGTTTTGGTATTTCGTTTTCTACGGCTAAAGATTGTGATTTTGCAGCATCGAGAATATAATTAGCTATTTTGGAATCAAACCATGCTGCGCCTGAGAGTACCGCATTGACAATATACACAAGTTCATCTTGATTGGTGTCTTTTGTGCAATAAGCACTCGCACCTGCTTTGACAGATTTCACAACATCGATTTTATCTTCATGTGAAGACAAAATAATAACTTTTGTATTCGGATGATTGGTCTTTATAATCTCTGTTGCCTCAATACCGTTCATATCAGGAAGACCAAGATCCATAATAACTGCATCGATTTTTTCATTTTCAGCTATTTCCAGACCTTTTTTTGCATTGGCGGCTTCAAAAATGTTATATTCTATGTCAGAATTATTACCCTGTTTTACTTCAAAAGCTGTTTTCAAGCCAAATCTAGTTAGTGCGTGGTCTTCTATAATCAAAATGTTATATTTTTTCATTCATATTCCCGATATATTTACAGCTCCGAATTGAGTTCATTTGTTGCTTCAACAAAAAGAGGATTTATTTCCAACGCTTTTTTAAAATCTATTACAGCAGCCTCTTTATTACCCTGTTTTTTATTTATCATTCCAGAGTAATAATAGTATTTGTAATTTCTTCTGTCAACATATTTTACAGGCTTTATATAAGTTTTTGCAAGGTCAATTCTGTTACTTTTCAAAGCAATATCAGCCAGTCCTAGCCATGCATCAACAAACATCGGATCAAGTGAAACTGCTTTCTTCAGATACTGGATATCTTTTATTTCATTAATTTTTGAAGCTATGAAATATACCTGAGCATCAACATTTTCTTTTTCCAGTGCTTTGTTTGCGTATTCAATAGACTTGTCAGTCATTCCGAGCATTTTGTAGCACAAAGATGCATTTATTAACGCTTCTGTATTATTTTTGTCTTTTTTGACAGTTTTTACATAAAAATCAAGCGCATTTTTGTAATCTTTTTTATACATATACATATTGGCTATGCCCATAAGATTTTCAGGATTGTTTTTTTTGATTTTATAAGATTTTTCAAACAAATCCATTGCTTCTGAAAGATTTTTTTGTTTGAAATAAATATTGGCAAGCAGAGTCATTGAATTATATGCTTTTTTGTCTGCTGAAATATTTTGATTTAGCTCTTTTATTGCTCTTTTGCTGTCTCCTGTTTTTACAAAATAGCTGGCGAGATAATATCTGGATTTTTCTCTGTCTTTTGTCGCTTTTGCAAGAGTATAGTATTTTAAGCCTTCAATATCGTTTTTATAATCAAAAATATTTATATTGCTTTCAAGCATGTTATCCAAAATTTTTAAAGCATCAGATAGTTTGTTTGTTTCACAAAAAATCTGAGCCTTGTATTTTTGATAATTGATATTATCAGGATTAATAGACAGAGCTTTGTTTATCTCATTAATCGCTTTATTATATTCTTTTATATTGTAATAAGCCTGCGACAAAATATAATGAGCATAATCTGATCTTTTAAATCTGTCAGGCATTTTTCCCATATCTCTGGCAATTTCAAAAGCAAGATTGTTATAATAAATTTCTGTATAATTTTGTGCCAGAAGAATTTCATCGTCATAAGACAGAACAACCTGCGGAAACAGTTTTGATTTTATTAACTGAATTTGATAATTGTAGATTTCTCTGTCTTGAATATTGTTTATTGCTTCCTGAGCAAGTGAAAACAGTCCCATATTTGCAAATTTATATGCAAAACCTAAATTTACAAAATCTTCTGTCGCAGTTGCTGCAAGAATCGATTTATAATCCTTGTAAGCTGCTGTAATATTGCCCTGAGCAAATTTTTCATTTGCTTCGCTATATTTTTTTGCATAATCAACAGGTGTCATCTTATTTGAAACTGCCGGT
This sequence comes from Candidatus Gastranaerophilales bacterium, assembly GCA_944322855.1. GTDB lineage: Bacteria > Cyanobacteriota > Vampirovibrionia > Gastranaerophilales > Gastranaerophilaceae > Limenecus. The sequence continues at coordinate 77,998 of CALUQG010000007.1, read as the reverse complement.
GTGTCTTGTGAAAATGTAAGAATTTTCAAAAAATCTCCGGAAAGTCCGTTATTTTTTATAAATTTTAGATTTTCTTTGTTAAATGACGATACAGGAGTTTTAATAAGACTGTGAGATTGCGCCTGTACACAATCCCCTGAAAAAGCGGCAATTGCCGCAATTAACATTAATATTGATATATTTTTTTTCATTATGAATTCCTGAATTAAATAAATTATTTTCCTGCTTTGCAGTTATAATATCTGTTAAACAATTCTATCAGTGACTTTTCTTCATTTGTTAATTCGTCTTCATTTTTGTTCAACAAATTGTACAACGCATCTACATCATACCGTGAAAGAATTTCTCTGTCCTGTGTATCATAAAGAACCGAATCAACTTCACTTAAAAATACATCGACAAGTCTATCCAGATGTATTTTGAAAAATGCATCTACAACATCACCGTCAAAGTGTTTCCAGCTTCCTGATTTAATGATATCAAGGGCATTTTTTATCGGCATTTTGTCACGGTAATGTCTTTTGGAAGTAATTGCATCAAAAACATCACTAACAGCAAGTATTCTGCCGCCGATATGAATTTCTTCCCCTTTTAGTTTTCTGAAGTATCCTGTGCCGTCATATTTTTCATGGTGGCTGGAGGCTATTTCTGCCACTTCTTTAAATTCATCTGAAATATAAACTTTATTCAAAATATCATAGGTTATTTTTACGTGCTGCTGAATATGTTTGTATTCATCATCTGTGAGTTTGCCTTCTTTTTGCAAAACAGCATCTTTTATCCCGATTTTTCCAATATCATGAAGTATCGCGGCATGTATTACATTTGCTTTTGTTTTTTCATCAATATTCATTGTACCGCAGATTAGCTCAGAATACATCATTACACGGTTTGAATGACCTGCAGTGATTTTATCTCTGGCATCAATAGAAGCGGCTAATGTATCAATAAAACTTTTGAACAATTCTTTTTGCTGGTCAATCATCATCTGCTGTGATTCAAATAACCTTGCATTTTCAATAGCAATGCCGGCGCTTGAACCTATTGCAATCAAGACTTCTTCGTCTTCTTTTGTAAATGTTCCGTTTTGTTTATTTAAAACTTGAAAAACTCCCAGGATTTCGTGTTTCATATTCCAAATAGGCATACAAAGAATAGTTTTTGTTTTATAACCCGTTTCTTTATCAATATCCTGATTAAAACGGGAGTCGCTATACGCATCTTTGATATTTATTATTTCTCCTGACTGTGCAACATAGCCTGCCAGACCGGTATTAGCAGGAAAGCGGATTTCCTGTGTTCCCATACCGAGAGCTATTTTTGAAACAAGTTCGTTTTTGCTTTTATCCAGAAGAAAGACGGAACATCTGTCAGCATCAAGAACTTTTTTGATTTCCTCTGCAACAGTTTTCAAAAGCAGTTCGAGGCTTGTTTCTGCTGCAAGAGTTCTGGCTACATTCAAAAGAGCAACCAGAGGCTTTTCTATTTCTGTTTCATGCGGTACTGAACTGGAAGCGGAATTGTCAATTTCCATTGATTCTATCCGGCTTATCAAATCCATAATTTTTATATTGATAACAGAGTTATCCGATGGAATGTTTCTTGCCTGTTTTAACACAGAAAGTGCCTGAGGATAGTTCTTTTCACAAAAATAGATATATCCCCAGCAAAAACTATTGGTTTTTATTGCATTTTTACTCTGCGAATTTTCAGCAAGAAATTTTGCATCATCTAACATATTCAATGCAATTTTGTAATTGCTTTTGTCTGCTTTGTATTTTAAAACAGCCAGCAAAGACAAATTTTGAGCAATATACTCGTAAGATTTGTTAAGCAAAAATGTATTGTGTATCATTTCTGCTTTTGCAGTCAAACTTCCGATGTTTGCTGTTTCAAGTGTCTTGAACAGAGTAAACATAGTATTTTGAGCATTATTTATATCTTCAACACAAACTGATTTAATAAAGTCTTCCATTGATAACCCTTAACATATTCTCCATTTAATTATACAATATTTTTTGTAATTGATAAACTACAGAAGGAGTAAATCGGGGATTTGTATGAATAAAGTAAGTATTATTATACCTGTATACAATGAGATAAATACACTGGATATTATTCTTGAAAAAGTTGAAAATGCATCTTTTTGCGGACTGGAAAAAGAGATTATTTTGATTGATGACATGTCAACTGACGGAACAAGGGAGCACCTGAAAGAACTCGAAGAGAAATACAAAGTTTTTTATCACGATTTTAATCAGGGCAAAGGTGCTGCAATAAGAACAGGAATGTCTCATATAACAGGTGATATAATGGTTATTCAAGATGCTGATCTTGAATATGATCCTGTTGATTATGAGGAACTTATAAAACTAATTATCGACAACAAGGCTGATGTTGTTTACGGCTCAAGACTGACAGGAGCAAAGCCGTCACGTTCGTTTATGTTTACACATCTTCTCGGAAACAAGCTGTTGACTTTGACAACAAACGTACTCTATGGTGCAACTTTGACAGACATGGAAACCTGTTACAAGGCTTTTCGCACAAGCTTTTTAAAAGGTATTCAAATTAAATCCGACAGATTCGATTTTGAGCCTGAAATTACAGCAAAAGTTTTAAAAAGAAAAGCCAGACTCTATGAACTGCCTATTTCTTATTACGGAAGAGAATACTCGGAAGGCAAAAAAATCACATGGAAAGACGGAATTCATGCAATTATTGCGCTTATAAGATTTCGTTTCAGTGATTAGGCACAATATTCAATGCTTTTTTCAAAACATTTCTGTATATGGCAGAATAGCTGCCGCTGTTTTGTGGTGTAGAAATTCTGGCTTTTTCATCATATTGTTTGTACAGCTGGTCAAATTCAAAGCCGCCTATGAGTATCAATCCTGCAAGAATTGCTATTTTCAGTGCTTTTGGCCTTGAAAATATCTCAATAATTTTTGAATTACTCCATTTTTCATTTTCTTCTTTTATTGAATTTATAACTTCTTTTGAAATATCCTGTTTTAAACCGTATTGTGCTGTATCAAATGAATGCCTCATGACTTTTTGAAGAAAATACAGATTTTTGAGTTCTTTTTGAGCATTTTGCGATTTCATAAGGTATTTTCTAAACTCAAAACATTCTCCAGTATCAAGTTCATTGTCGACATAAGGTGATAAATTTTCCATAAATTTTTCATGTTCTCTTATGCTAAATTGTTTCTTTTCCTGTTTTTTTATAGCAAGTTCAAGAACCTGTTTATAAGAAGCTTTTAAATCTTTTATTAGGGACTTTAGATAAAGATATTTTTTTTTGCATTCATCACATTCGGCGAGATGTTCTTCTATACATTTTTTCTGTGTTTCAGAAACTTTGTTGTCAATATACAAAGACAAAATTGACGCAATTCTTTTACAGACCTGTTTATTTATCATTTATTATTTCTCCCTGATTATGCAATGTATTGTTTCAAATCGGATTGAAGTTTGTTTCTTGCACGGGCAATTCTTGATTTCACCGTTCCGACATTTGTATTTGTAATTTCTGCTATCTCTTCATATGAAAGTCCCTGAAATTCCCTCAGAACTATCGCCAGACGAAATGCGTCGGGTAATTTTTGAATAGAACGTTCTATTATGCAATTCAATTCTGTTTTTAGCGTATTTTCTTCCGGAGTACAGGTTTTGCAGGGGATTTCAGTTACATTAAATTTATCCTCATCATCATCTTTTTTGTCTATAGGAATAGTGATAAGTTTTTTATTTTTGTTTCTCAGATAATCATAAAAAAGTCTTGTGACAATCTGATTTAACCAGGTTTTGAACTTTGTATTATCTTTTAAATTTTTTATGTTTTTTGCCATTTTCAAAAGAGCTTCCTGAGTTAAATCAAGAATATCTTCACAGTTGCCGCTCAAATAATAAAAAGAAGCATATACATTGTTTTGATTTCTTTTAACAAGCTCCTCAAGTGCATCGAGATTGTCTTGTTTTGCAAGCTCAATGAGTTCCTCCTGTGTATGATTTTTGTATATTTTTTTACCGAAAAGAAGCATGAAACCTCAAATTTTTCTACCTTTATAAAAGATAAAAAAATCCTACGTTTTTTACATGCTCTCTGCTATATAAACAGCAGGGCTATATTAAAAAGAAAAACAGTGAATAACAGCCATCAAATATACTGCAAAAAATAAAGTTTTATACTTGCTGTTATTGAATTATGTAGTATATAAAATCCTAAAACATTATTTAAAGTAAGCTTTGTTAAACACTAAACATTAATACACACAGACTTTTCAAATATGCTAATTTGCTTTTGTAATATTAGCAACATTTTTAGTATTTTTTGGAGCCTGTGTTAAATCACCTTTGGATTTAAAAAACAAAAATTTCCTTTTCTTTTTAACAGGTTCTTTGGGTACTGACTTTTTAGACAGCGTAGTCTGCGTAGGTGTACTCGGGGTAAACGCATTTGCTAACAGTACATCTGTGTATTTTTTGTCCAGATGCGCAAAATCAAAAAGCACAATACCGCCAAGTTTCAATTTTCTAGTTTCATGAAGCTGTCTCAGCAAATCATCCGGGTTTCCGTTCATAAAAGCAACAAACAAACCTGGATAAATTTTTGTATTTGGTCTGGAATTGATTTTTATATCATTAATCAAATAAACAGCCGTATCTTTGTCACAGGTCAAAATCAAAGGTGTAAAACCGTCAATGTAATTATTGTCTGACCATGTTTTCCAGTCCTGCATTTTAACTTCCATGCTTTTTAGACGGTCAGGAAATATTACTGCAGTCAAAGGTATATTATATTTTGCAGTAAGCTGTTTTGCTTTAAAAACAAAGCTGGTTATTTTATTCTGTCTGTATTTTGCCCAGCTGTCCCACTGAGGTGTACCGTATTTTATGTCTATAGGATCAATATTTGCTGATTTTTTAAACTCGTTACGTGCATATTCAGTGTACCCCCAGTTGCTCATTTCATAACCTGAGAATTTAGCACTTATTGATTGAGGATATCTTATATAATCAAGATTTATCCCGTCAGGTTTGTATCTTGTAATAATTTCTTCAAGCAAAGTAAGAAGATAAGTTTGAACCTCCGGATTAGCAGGATCAACAAAATATCCGTTGTGCTCGGAAATCGAAGCCACAGGAGTCGGTGAATTATATTTTAATTTTGTAACATTTGCCCATTTTGGATAGACCGAAATAACATTCAAAGGATTGTTCATCGGATTTTCATTTCCGGCATAAAATGTTTCAAACCAGATATAAATCTTTAATCCCCGTTTGTGCGCCCCGTCAATCCATACCTGCAGAGGATCAAAATCAGCATTTGCATATTCATTCCTTTGTTTTTGTACACCGTATTTTTCAAATGTCTGTGATGGAAATATTGTTTTCCCCTGATAATAAGTTTCCAAAAAAACAGTTTCTATACCGTATTTTTTTATTCTATCCAGAGTTTTTTCAATTTCAGAGGCTGTTTTTTCCGTCGGTCTGAGCCATACTCCTTTAAATTCGTTTTTGTAATAAGGCAAAGCATACTGCATAGCTTTGTTCGCCGCATTTATTGCCATTGAAGAATATTTCTGGGTATCGTTAGGGTTTCTGTTTGCACGTTTAAGATTGTCCAGAGCTTTTGTAATGTAATCATGCGCAATGGAATCATCGTAATAGATGTCGTTATCTTTGTAATAACGCATTACCCCGTCTATTTCTTTAATCTTTTCTTTTGTAGCAAAAATAAAACTGTCATTTGTCAAATAAGAAGTTATTATCATATTTTTGTAGTCAATAAAAATCTTTGAACCGACAGTAAGATTTTCATTCATCCAGGTTTTGGCTCTTCCATGTCCGCTGATTACAAATCCGCCTTTGGGGATAATAGAATCAGCACCGCTTATCTGCACAACAGTATTGTCTACAACAATAGCCTCTGCACCGAATTCATTTGTACCTGTCCTTGCACCAACTCTGTGCGTATAAATTACAAGCTGGTTAGCCCCTCTGCCCCCCGGATAAAAATTCCCGGTAAAATTAACTCCGGAAATCGGATCAATAGCACTAATTTTGAAAGTAGACTGTGAAAGAATGCCGTCATAAGGAACCGGCGGAAGATTTATTTCCTGAGGCATTGAAGCTGATGTCGTATTCGTCTTTTGCGTAGATGTTTGTTTTTTTTCAATTTTTTGTTTATTCGCCGTATCTTTTTTGTCTTTTTTAAAAAGAAAAGCATCTGCACTAAGCCTTGTTCCCAACAAGACAAATACAAACACAAAAATATACAACTTTGCTGCAATTTTTTTCATAAGCTTATGATGATTTAATAAATACAGACATCTATAAATATTAATACGACATATATTTAGGATAATTTATTAATAAATAATTAAAATCAACTAATTAGTGCATATTTTATATTATTATAAGAATATACAAATAGAATACGGAGCTTTGAAATAACATGGAATACAAAGACTATTATCAAATTCTGGGTGTAAAACGAGAAGCAACACAGGCTGAAATCAAGTCTGCGTATCGTAAGCTTGCCAAAAAATATCACCCTGATGTAAACAAAACTCCGGAAGCATCAGAAAAATTCAAAGACATAAATGAAGCCTTTGAAGTACTCGGCGATGAAAACAAACGTAAACGTTATGACAGCCTCGGTTCAAACTGGCAGGCAGGCGCAAACTATACACCGCCTCCGGGATTTGAAAACTTTGATTTTGGCGGTTTTGGCGGAGGTAACCAATACCAGTACAGCACATCCGGTATAAATTTTGAAGATTTAGGAGGATTTTCAGATTTCTTCAACAGTCTGTTCGGCGGAGGATTTGCTTCAGCCGGAGGAGGAAGAACTTCTCAAAGAAGCTCTTTCTATGATAACCTTGGAGGTTTTTCTTCAAGAAGTTCAAAAACAGCCTCCTCCAAAACTCGAACTGCCCAAAACACTGCTGATTTGAATATTACTCAAGACATAAAAGTCAGTGCAAAAGACATATTCAGCCAAAAACCTGTCAGTGTTAAAATTAACAATCTTGAAAAATGCACACACTGTTCAGGGGTCGGCTCTGTTTGTTCTTACTGCAGCGGTACAGGTTTTGTTACGTTTTCAAAAACCTTGAACGTCAAAATTCCGCCCGAAGTAAAAGAAGGTCAAAAAATAAGACTAAAAGGCGAAGGCAAAACAGGATCAGGAAACGTAAAGGGCGATTTATTCCTGGTCGTAAAATTTTCTGATAAAGAATACGCCATAAATGGCTGTGATTTGACAAAAACTGTTGATATCACTCCTGCAGAAGCCGTTGTTGGTACAAAAAAAGAAATCTCAACACTACATGGCAATATTAATATAAAAATTCCTCCAAAAACAACAGGAGGTGCAGTTTTGAGATTAAAAGAACTAGGTCTTCCTAAAAAATCAGGCGGATATGGCAATCTTAACGTCAAAATTAACCTTGCAATTCCAAAAAACCTTACAAATGAGCAAATAAAACTTTACGAACAGCTTTTAAAACTTGAAAAATAAGTTTGTAATATAATTTTTGCTATGGATAATTCAAAAGAACAACATAACATACAGTGTTACAACTGCAAAAGTCCAAACAGCAAAATTATACACAAAGGCACAAGAGACAACAGTAATATTGATGTTCTGTGCTGCAAAAAATGCGGACTCGTGTTCCTTTCTGACAATACTCATATAAGTGAAAACTTTTATGAAGAAGGCGGAATGCTTGCAGGAAAAATTAATCTTGAAAACTGGATAAGAAACACTGAGCCTGACGACAAAAGACGTTTTTCAATGCTTGAAAATAGCATAAAAGATAAAGTCATAACAGACTTTGGCTGCGGCAATGCAGGTTTTTTGAATTTAGCAAAGAATTTCGCCAAAAAAGTATACGGTGTGGAGCTTCAAAAAGATTTTGTTTCTTATTTCAAAGATTGCGGATTGGACATTTTTCAAAATATTTATGAAATACCTGAAAAATCAGACGTAATAACAATGTTCCACGTTCTAGAACACATAAAAGATCCTGTTTCTGCGCTGAAAGAATTAAAAAAAGTTCTGAAAAACGAAAACAGCAGAATTTTTATTGAAGTACCAAACGCAAAAGATGCTCTTGTAAAACTCTACAACTGCCAAAGCTTTCAGGATTTTGTTTACTGGAGCTGTCATCTTTACGTTTATGACAAAAAAACTCTTTCTCAAATCATTGAAAAAGCAGGATATAAAATAGAAAAATTCAGTTATATTCAAAGATACAGTCTTATGAATCATATGCATTGGATTTTAAAACATAAACCGGGCGGTCACAAAAAATGGTCAAAATTTGATTTTAAAATAATCAATAAACTCTATAGTTTCATTTTGAAACTATCCGGTACAGCAGACACTATATTTGTAGAAATTTCGTTAAAATAGACAAAAAAGCAGACACAAACAAAAATGTGTCTGCTTTTTATATTTATACAATATTTTCAATTGCGGCTTTGACACCTGAGCCTAACTCAAACTTATAGCCGAGTTTATACAATGTAGCTTCAAGTGCACTTACTGCAGACAAAACATCTCTGTCACAGACAAAGCCGAGTGTTCCCATTCTGAATATTTTGTCTTTCAAATCATTTTGTCCGTTTGCAACAACAATATCAAAGTCTTTTTTCAAAGTACTTCTGATATCAGGAACAGAAACACCATCCGGCGGATAAATAGCTGTTATGGCATTTGAAGCAATGCAGTCATCTTCAACCATAGGTTTTAGTCCTATTGCTTTAATTGCAGCACGCAGTGCTTTTGCATGTTTTGCATGACGGGCGAGAATATTTTCAAGACCGTCTTTTTTCATCATTTTCAAAGCTTCATTCAGGGCTACAATGAGATTTACAGCCGGTGTATAAGGTGTAGAATTAGCCCTGACAGATTTTCTGTATGCGCTCCAATCAAAATAGAATGAAGGATGTTTGCATTGTTCGTGCATTTTGAATGCCTTTTCACTTGCAGCTAAAAATGCAAGTCCGGGAGGTATCATAAATCCCTTTTGTGAACCGGAAATCAAAACATCAATACCCCAATCATCCATTTTACATTCTATAGCACCAATTGATGTTACTCCGTCAACAACAGAAACAGCACCGTGTTCTTTTATTATTGAAACAAGTTCTTTCAAAGGATTTGTTACACCTGTTGATGTTTCGTTGTGTGTGAGTGTGACAATTTTTATTTCCTTGTTAACATCTGCATCCAATCTGCTTTTTAACGCTGCAGGGTCAATTGCTTTACCTGCTTCGACTTCAATTTTTTCAACATCGGCACCGAGAGATTTTGCAATTTTTGCCCAACGGTTTCCGAAATTTCCGATAACAAGAGAAAGAACTTTGTCGCCTTCGTTAACAAGGTTTGACAAAGCAGCCTCCATCGCACCGGTACCGCTTGATGTGTAAATAAAAACATCATTTTCTGTTTGAAACAGCCATTTTAAATCAGCGTATGTTTCTTCAAGAATTGCAGAAAATTCACTGCTTCTGTGCCCGATAGGATGTTTTGCCATGGCAAGCAATACACTTTCCGGAACAGGCGTAGGCCCCGGAATCATCAAAAAAGATTTATCTTTCATTTCTCTAACTCCTAAAAAACTAATCGACTGTGATTATTGTCTCACATTTTTTAGATTTTATAAAGAATTTTTTCAAGTATTTGTAAGGAAATAATATAAAAAACATGTTATAATCACTCCAGACATTAAAAACAGGGAAAAAACAATGACGCAAATAAAATTCACAAAAATGCAAGGCGCAGGAAACGATTTTATACTTATGGATTACAATGAGTATAAAAAAATAGAAGAACAATTTCCTCAAATTGCGGTAAAACTGTGTGACAGACATTTTGGAATAGGGGCAGACGGAATATTTGTTCCCGTAGAAAATCCAAAAACATATTCGGATTTAGAGTGGCTTTTTTATCAGGCAGACGGTTCAACAGCACAAATGTGCGGTAACGGGATGAGATGTTTTGCCAGATATTGTTTTGATAAGAAAATTATAAATAAAAGAAAATTTACCGTTCACACCGGTGCAGGAAAAATTGTTCCTGAAGTTCTTGATGATCTCAGAGTCAGAGTAAATATGGGAAAACCCGTTTTAGAACCGGAAAAAATTCCGTTTAGAGGGAGCAAAAATCTCAATTATCCTCTATGGGACGGTGTAAAAAAATTCGTTGTAAATGCCGTAAGCATGGGAAATCCCCACTGCGTAATTTTTGCAAAAGATGAAGAAGACATAACTGAACTCGCAAAAAAATACGGTGAGGCAATAGAACATGACAATCTTTTCCCCGAGAAAACAAATGTCGAATTTGTAAAAATTAAAAACAGAAATGAAATAGATGTTGCAGTATGGGAAAGAGGCTGCGGTATCACCCTCGCATGCGGAACCGGAGCCTGTGCAAGTGTAGTTGCTGCAATATTAAATGACCATTGTGACAAAAAAGTTGATGTCAACCTGCCTGGCGGTATTTTGACTATTGAATGGGCAGGCAATTCACAAAACACAGATTTTGATGTATTCATGACCGGTGAGGCTCAATATGTTTACACAGGTGTTATAGATATTTAATGTCTAATATATTGGAAATAAAAAATCTTAATATTGGTTTTAAATTGTCTGACGGATTTTGTCAGGCGATTTATGATGTGAATTTGAATTTGGAAAAAGGAGAAACCCTTGCGATAGTTGGAGAATCCGGATGTGGAAAAACTATCTCCACAATGTCGGTTTTGCAGCTTTTGCCTGAAACAGCACAAATAAAATCAGGGGAAATAATTTATAACGGACAAAATCTTCTCGAATTGTCTCAAAAACAAATGCAAAAAATAAGAGGTAAAAAAATTGCACTCATTCCGCAGGATCCTATGACCTCTTTGAACCCTCTGTATACAATAGGGAACCAATTGCTGGAAATCATTGAACTGCATCAGGGACTCAAAGGAGAAGAAGCAAAACAGATTGCCATTCAGGCTCTTCAAAGAGTAAAAATACCGGATGCAAAAGAAAAACTCAAATCATATCCGCATGAATTTTCAGGAGGTATGAAACAGCGTGTAATAATAGCAATGGCGCTGGCCTGCAATGCTGAAATAATCATTGCTGATGAACCTACAACAGCACTCGATGTTACTGTTCAAGCGCAGATTATGGATATACTAAAAGAAGTTAAAGAAAAATACGGTATTTCTATTATTTTGATTACTCATGACCTCGGTATTGTCGCTCAAAATGCTGACAAAATTGCGGTTATGTACGCAGGAAGAGTAGTGGAATTCGCTTCTGTTAAAGAAATTTTTAATAATCCCAAGCATCCATATACAAAAGCATTGCTTGATGTAATTCTTGATATACATACAAAATCCGTAAAAACAATTGAAGGACAGCCGCCTTCTATTACTGACAAAATTTCAGGATGTCCGTTTCATCCAAGATGCAAAAGCTGTCTGGACATTTGTACAAAAGATTTTCCCGATAATGTTAATATTTCCGAAAATCATTTTGTTTCCTGCTGGCTTTATAAAAAATAATTTCCTTATAGCAAAAAAATTTTTGTTGTATTTTTAAATTGAAAAAGGAAAGCATCATGCAGATACAAAGTGTATCAGGAAATTCTGTTTTTAAAACATTTAATACAGCTTTACAGGCAGGTAAACAGAATAAAGCAGAAAAAAACAATACTCCAAATCCGGCAAAAAGCTTTATCCAACAGTACAAAACTCCTGCAATTCTTGTTACCGGAGGTTTGGCGCTTGCAGTTTTAACAGGTGTACTTGTTAACAAACAAAACAACTATCTTGCAAAAAAAGCAAAAGAAGAACTTAAAGCCCTAGCTGAGAAATCAAAACAGGAGGAAACGGAAAAAATCCAGAAAACACTTGCTGAAAAACAAAAAGAACTTGAAGAATATACCGCATCTTTAAAAGATAAAATAGCTGTTATTTTTCAAAAAAATAAACCGGAAAATCTTTCTGACATAAAAGAATATACGGACAAACACGGCAGAATTATTGAGCAGGAAAAAAATGTAGTTAAAATTTATGACAAAAAGCATAATTTCAAATATAAAGCAGAATATGATGAAACTTCAGGAAAACTTTTAAAATACGGGATTTTTTCCAGAGTAAAAAGCAGTTTTGAACAGCTAAGACGCTGGGAAAATACCCCAGAAGGTGAATGCATCCGCATTCAAAAATATGACAAACTTGATAATAAATTTTACGAATATGAAAAAAAAGATGGTTATCTTTTTGATTATCAAATATTTTTTAACGGGAAAACATTTATCGGAGAAAAATATATAAAAGAAGAGAACGGGCTTAGAGAAATTAATAATCACATAACTGTAGATAATTACTACGGTGATTATACATATACAAGCGACGGTACTTTTATGAAACTAAGGGAATTTAAACGCAACAAAAAAACATACCGTCATGTAGAAGAATACAAAAATGAAAAAATTTATAAATATTCTGAAAGTATAAGAAAAGGTAATACAGTAATCACTAAAAGAAAAATAACAAACCTCAGAACAAACAAAACACAGAATAACATAATAAAAAAATATTACGATGACCAAAGAAATCTAATAAGTGCAGAGCTTTTTGACCAAAATGGCAAATTTATTGAAAAAAGAGAATTCAAATACTCAGAACCCGATAAAAACGGCTATTGTAGAATTACAGGATACACAAAACAAAGATATGACAAACCTGCTGTTTATGTCGCAAAAGTGAAAGGTTGGCCTGAGTATGACGACGGTTGTAATATAATTAAACTTGATATTGAACCCGGCAATATCCCCCAAAAATAAAGTTTTTAAAATGTATTTTTGTAAATATTACCCAAAAGAATTAGCTCGTGGGGGTTATATTTTATAAATAATTGTGATATAACTATATACAATTAGGCTTACAGGGCTGATTTTATAAAATAATGGAGAATAGCGTCAAACGCAATTAAGAGAAAAGGAGAATTTATGACAGTAGGTCAATTCGTATTTATGTTACACTCCCACCTCCCCTATTACAGAAAAGCCGGCATGTGGCCGTTCGGGGAAGAAAATCTTTATGAATGTATGGCAGAGACTTATGTACCTTTATTGAATGCAATTTCTGAATTGTATGAAGATGAAGGGATTAAAGCAAAACTGACAGTAGGTATTACACCTATCCTAGGCGAACAGCTGAACGACGAACATTTACAAAACGGTTTTGTTGAATATCTGGACACTAGAATAAAAGCAATTTCAAAAGATTTGGAAAGATATCCTGATCCGGAAGTTGCTCATTCACAGCATTTGAAATATCTGGCAAAATATTATTTTGATTGGTTTAACCATATCAAAGACAGTTTTGTTAATAAATATAATAAAGATCTTATCAGTGCATTCAAAAAGTATCAGGATCTTGGATGTATTGAAATAACAACTTCAGGTGCAACACACGGATTTTCTCCGCTGCTTGCAACAGATTCAAACCTGAATGCACAGTTCAAAATCGGTTCGGACACAACAAAAAGATTGTTCGGTAAAAAAGCAAAAGGATGCTGGCTTCCGGAATGTGCATACAGACAGGGTTATGAATATACTGGTAAAGACGGCAAGAAAAAATGGAGACCGGCTATCGAAGTAACTCTTCAAAACAATGATATAGAATATTTCTTTACTGAATCTCATGTAATAGAAGGCGGTAATTCTATAGGCAACAGAAGGGTTATAGGTGTATACGGAAATATTGAATATATTCCGCTGCCTGAAAGAGAACCTACAGGATATGACACATATTCTGCATACTGGCTGCCTGATGCTCAGGTTGCTGTTATGGGCAGAAACGACAGAGCAGGATTTCAGGTATGGTCAGCCGCTGACGGATATCCGGGCGACGGATGCTATAGAGAATTCCACAAAAAAGATGACAAATCAGGTGCACATTATTGGCGAATTACTTCTTCAACTACCGATTTGGGTGACAAAATGTTGTATGATCCGGTGCTTGCAATGTCTCAGGTTAATTTGAATTCCGATCACTATACAACTTTGATTTATCATATGTTAAACGACTACAAACTCGCTCACAATAAAGAAGGGCTTGTTATGGTTTCATTTGATACAGAATTGTTCGGACACTGGTGGTTTGAAGGTGTTGAGTTTATCAAACAGGTTGTAAGAAAATTCAACAACTATCTGCCCCAAGTTGAAAGAATGACAGCCGGCGAATATCTTCAGGCTCATCCGCCGACAGAAGCAATTCAAATCCCTGAATCTTCATGGGGACAGGGCGGTCATTTCTATGTATGGCAAAATCACCTCACTGAATGGATGTGGCCGATTATTCACGGTTGTGAAAGACGTATTATTGATATTGTTTCAAAATACGAAAAAATTCCTGAGGACAAACTTTTGCACAGAGCATTAAATCAGCTTGCAAGAGAAAACCTGCTTTTGCAAAGTTCTGATTGGCCGTTCCTTATTACAACATGGCAGGCAAAAGACTATGCTACAGACAGATTCAGAGAACACGTTGAAAGATTTGAAACTATTGCTGATATGATTGAAAACAATTGTATCGATGACGCAAAACTTCAAGAGATTGAATCTATCGACAATTGCTTCCCTGTAATCGATTACAGAGCATATCTTCCAATTGAAGAAGGCAAAATTCCTCAGCAGGAAGAAAAACTTAAACCGTTATATCAATAACAAAATATTTAAGTTAAAGAATAAAGCACCGTTTTTTAAACGGTGCTTTATTTTGTTAATAATTTTGAGCCCACTCCATACCGTAAAGATATTTTGTGGGCTCAGAAAGAAGTATGTATATTGTAAGCGTAAGCTTTTTATTAGCCTTGTACAAGCTGAATTGCGATTTGAGGCAATGAGTTAGCTTGAACAAGAAGTGCTGATGATGTTTGCTGCAAAATCTGGTTTTGAACATAATTTGCAGATTCTTCAGCAATATCAGCATCCATAATTGTTGATTTTGCAGCAGTAGCGTTTTCTACTGTTGTAATCAATGATTCTTCTGCTGTTTCAAGTCTGTTCATAACAGCACCGATTGTAGATTTGTTTGTAGAAATTGTATCGATTGCTGAGTCGATTACAGCGATATAACTTGCAGCAGCTGTTGCAGCAAGGAATGCTTTTTCCGCACCTGTTGCAACTGTATCAGTATTAGTAACGGTTGAACCTGCGATTGTGTCACCGCCTGTACCCAGTGTTGTTGCGTCAATCTGGTTAAATAATGTCGCATCAATCATAATAGAGTTTCCGGCAGGGTCAGAGTTTGCACCAACCTGAAGTCTCAGGCCGTCTGTCGCCAATCTGCTGTTACCGCTCAACAGTTCCAAACCGTTGAAGTTGGACGCAAGTGACACCCTGTTAATTTCCTCAATACGTGCAACAACTTCTTCATACATAGCGTTCATAGCATCTTCATCATAGATACTGTTTGCAGCCTGTGTTGCAAGGTCTCTGATACGGTTGAGGTTAGATAACATGTTGTCAAGGTCACTTTCAACGATTTGCAACACGTTGTTCCCTGTAGCAATGTTATCCTGTGCTACTTTTGATCCCCTGATCTGTGTTTCCAAACCTGTTGCTACGTACAAACCGGCAGCGTCATCTTTTGCGCTGTTGATTTTGTAACCTGTTGACATTCTTTCAAGAGCATTGCCCATTTTGTTTGTTGCAGTGCTCAAGTTTGTTTGCGTTTTTAACGCAGTCATGTTCGTGTTTACAATAATAGCCATAGTGATAGCTCCTTTCTGAGAGAGTTTCTTTAATACTTCCGTGTAACTCTAAAGAGGCTCTATTTAGCTCTCTGATTGGATGGCATAAAAACCAGAGGCTTAAAAAGCCTATACTTTCTGAGTTTAGAGGGATGGCATTCCTCTTACACATACATACTACGGCTATTTTGACCTGAACTACATACTCAAAAAGTTAGAAGTTTTCGAAACTAAAGTATGGTTTTTTGCAAATACGTTTCTAAACATAAAATACATTTTTTACTGCAAACACAACGCAACAGCTCAATTATAAGCATGCCTTTATTACATTTAATTTTTAAAATTAAAAACAAAAAAACGAGTAAAAATTTTACTCGTTTTTGGTAATCTTATTTAATTACTTCAATGCATTTATATTCATTGAGATACGGCATATGCTCCTGCGTAATTAACTCTCCGGGAAGCAAAATGGAAATCCCTGGCGGACATTCCGCAATTACTTCAGCCGAAATTCTGCCTATTGCTTTTTCTTTTTCAACAGTTTCTTTCTCACTGTAGTAAGCTTCTCTCGGGTTCATGACAATTTTTGGAGTAAGCATTGGCATATGTTTTCTTTTTTCAATATAGTAAATATCTGAATAATTTGATTTGGCAACTTTTTCTATTGCATCAACAAGGTATCTGATTTCCTGTTTTGTATTTCCAATGTTTATTAAAAGCAAAACACCAACATCACTTGCAGATTCAACTTCTATATCAAAATCAATTTCGAGAATACTTTCAAGACGTTTGCCGGATAAACCGTCCACAGATATAAATATTTTTGTAATGTCTCTGTCAAAATGTTCACCTGCTTCGAGAACATTTACACCTTCAACTTTTGAAAGTTTTTTTCTGACATACGATGCATACTGGATAGCACGGCTCAACTGTCTTTTTCCTCTTTTTGATTCAAGATTTGCACGTGCAGCATCAAGACTTGCCATCAAAAGCATTGAAGGACTTGTGGTCTGCAAAAGCTGAAGAGTTCTTTCAATCTCATCGGGATTAAATTTTGAACCTTTTGTAATATGAAGCATAGAACTTTGCGCCATACTTCCGCCAGTTTTGTGCAAAGAATGCACAACAGCATCTGCACCAAGATGAAGTGATGAAACAGGAAGATGTTTGTTAAAATTCCAAAGGCATCCGTGAGCCTCATCAACTATCAGCGGTACATTGTATTTTTTACAAATATCTGCAATAGATTTTATATCGGAAACAACACCTTCATAAGTCGGATTTGTAATCCAGACCATGGCAACATCATCGTTTTCTTTGAGAGCTTTTTCTATTTCTTTTGGTTCAATTTCTCCCCACAGCGACCATTCATTCAATTTTTCCGGCAAAATCCATACAGGCTCAGCTCCTGAAATAATCATGCCTGTGAGAATAGAACGATGACAGTTTCTGTTTACGATAACTTTTTTCCCCTTTTGAGACTGGCACATAGCAAGCGTAAGGTTTCCGAGAGTGGAACCTCCGAGTAAAAAGAAAGTTCTTTGAGAACCAAATGCTTTTGCTGCAAGTTCTTGTGCTTCTTTTATCGGGCCTGTAGCCGGATGGAGTGTTCCAAGATTGTCAAATTCATCTGTTGTATCTAAAAGCAAAGTACGGCTGCCAATCAGCTTTTTAAACGGTTGATAAGCCCCGTGTCCACCGGTATGACCGGGTATATGAAACTGCATCATCGGATTTTTGTAAAACTTCTCCAATGCTTCAACAAGAGGAGCTTTCACATCCGTAGACATTTCTTCGGCAATTTTTCGAAACTTATGTGTTTTTGTCTTTGCTTTTAGCATTTAGCATAAAATCTCCATTAAATTTGATACACGTATTTTATATACTACTACAAAAATAATTTTTGTAGTACCATCATGTATATTATAACTTTTTGTTATCTGAAAAACAGATAATTCTTTCTTAACCGGCAACGGTAACAAAAATTATAAAACATATAAAAAATAAATTTGCTAAACATTAATAATAAAAAAAGGAAGTTTTAAATGCTTATTATAATGAACCCGAATGCGACAGACGAACAAATTCAAAATGTTGTAAGTTTTATCAAAAGAAAAAGCTTTGATGCTCACGTTTCGAAAGGTGAAGTACAAACGGTTATCGGAGCTGTAGGCGGAAAAATCATTGACCCGAGAGACATAGAACTCTTAGAAGGAGTCAAAGAGGTAATCAGAATAACTTCAAGCTACAAACTTGCAGGCCGACAGTTTAAACCGGAAGATACTATTATCGAAGTAAACGGAGTAAAGTTCGGCGGTGATAATATAGGGCTGATTGCAGGCCCCTGCACTGTTGAAACTTATGAACAGATGGATGAAACAGCAAAACAGCTTTCTCAAATGGGAGTAAAAATATTACGAGGCGGAGCATTCAAACCGAGAACCTCTCCATACGCTTTTCAAGGACTCGGCGAAGAAGGACTCAAAATTATCAGAGATGTTGCTGACAAGTATGGCATGGCAGTTACATCAGAAGTCATGGAAATCTCCCAAATTCCTATGTGTTTAAAATACGTAGATATTTTGCAAGTTGGTGCCAGAAATATGCAAAATTTTAATCTGCTTAGAGAACTCGGCTACATTAACAAACCTGTAGTTGTAAAAAGAGGCCTGTGTAATACCATAGAAGAACTTCTTATGGCTGCAGAATATGTTATGTCAGGAGGCAACAGACAGGTTATTCTCTGCGAAAGAGGGATTAGAACATTTGAACGCATTACCAGAAACACACTGGATTTGAGTGCAATTCCCGTAGTAAAAAAATTAAGCCACCTGCCGATTATAATTGACCCTTCACATGGTACAGGCCTGAGAGATAAAGTTGCACCAATGTCCAGAGCAGCTGTTGCTGCCGGATGCGACGGTTTGATTATCGAAGTCCATCATGATCCTGACAGTGCACTCTGTGACGGGGCACAATCTCTTTATCCTTCGCAATTTGCTGATTTAAAAAGCGATTTGGAAAAAATTGCACCGATTATCGGCAAACATATCAGTGAACCGGTAAAACAATAAAACTGAAAAAACCGGTTAATAAACCGGTTTTTTTTTAATTAAATTATTCAATTGTGATATTTAAAGCGGGCTATTTATTCCCAGCACTGTTTATGTTTAAATTTTTTCTCCTTTTTTCTTGTTTTAAAACAACTTCTTTCATTGAACATCAATTTGATGTCATTGAGCTCTTCTTGAAGCTCTTCAAGTGCCATGTCGGAATCCATTTCCAGATACATGTTCTTTGTAATCACGAATACGCCTCCATTAACTGTATACTGAACCGTAAAAAACTTAATCCCTTCGGTTCACATTTTATACTTACGGATTTTTTTTGAAAAACTTTAGGCTTCTTCATGAAATCTTTATAAACTGTTACAAATTAAAATTTTGTACAGCAAACGAACTGATCAAACAATCTTGACAGGGTAATATAAAAACATCAAAACAAAATATTTATTTTTTTACGTCATCCTTGATAACGATAAGATTATTCATGATTTTCATTGCCACAGTCGGAAGAACAACATCATTCAGTCCGTTAGCAATATCAATAATAGATCCTGCTTTTAAGACAACTTCTTCTCCTTTATACATAAAAGTGTAGTCATCTTTTCTGTCAGATCTGATTGTGATTTTGTCCATTAATCTTTCCATTCCTAAATATACCCCATTTGTTTTATAGTGATAATACTTGTTAATTATAACAAAAAAGTATAAAATATTAATACTCTATACAGGTATTAATTTTGTTCCTACATTATTGATTATCGGGAGAGGCGACTCGAAAACTTTGAAGTACACCTACCATAGTTTCTATGCCAGTAGGAAACGGAAAAGCCAAGGCACTCACCCACCTGCGAGACTCGCAGGCAACAAAATCATGCTTGTATAGGGTTTTTATTATAAACAAATATTTTATTGAATAAAAAAGAGCTTCGCAAAATGCGAAGCTCTTTTAAAAGTTATATCAAACAATCAGACTATTTTCTGTAAAGAATTTGTGATTGAGTGAATGTAGCAGGTAATGCTTTTTGCGGATAAATTGCTACTGTAAAAATATCATAAACTTTTGTTGTAGAATCTGAAGGTTTGTTAGGACCTTTCATACCGTTTACGTCAACAGAAACAACAGAACATATATTGCCTGTATTCATTGGTGCTTCAACAGCACAACCTGTTGCAGATAAGCCTGCACCTGAAGCTAATGCTTTAAAATACATACCGTCAGCTGTGTAAACTTCAGCACTTGCTGCAGTAGATGACATAACGTTCAATCTTTGTGTCATCAAATTATAGAAACTTGTACCTGTAAAGTCAGTACCATCAAGACCATCCAATGCATAGTTTAAAGTAACAGCTTGGTTCAGCATTGAAACACCTTTTTTGAAAGCAGCTTTATATTCTTGTTGTGATGTGCTCTGCATCAATGACGGAATTGTCATAGCAGCAATTACACCGATAATCATCAATGTAACAAGAACTTCCGCTAAAGTAAAACCAGATTTTTTGTTCATAAGATCCTCTTCTTTCTTATTTCAACTTTCGTTTTTTATTTACTTTTTATTGTATGCATCATAGATATGCATTATATCTTCATACTATAAAACATTATACAAAAAAAAGCAATACTATTAATACACTATTAATATTTATATTCCCAATTTCAAAGTTTTTAAACATAATTGATGTTTGTTTTATAATAATTTTATGTTTAATTATGATTTAATAATTGTTGGATCAGGCCATGCCGGTTGTGAGGCAGCGCTTTCGGCTGCAAAACTCGGAATGAAATGTCTCTTAACAACTCTTAACCTTGAGCATATAGCACTAATGCCATGCAACCCTGCAATCGGAGGGCCTGCTAAATCATGTCTTGTCAGAGAAATTGATGCCCTGGGCGGTGTTATGGGCATAGCTGCAGATGCCACATACATACAGATGAAGATGCTTAACTCATCAAAAGGCCCTGCGGTAAGAGCATTAAGAGCCCAATCCGATAAAAAAGAATATATCTCATATATGAGAAATATAATTGAAAGCAACAAGAATATTTCTCTTAAACAAACAATGATAACCGGACTGCTTGTTGAAAATAATACGGTTAAAGGCGTTGTTGATGAATTCGGACTTGAATACCATGCTCCGGCTGTCATATTGACAACAGGAACATCACTTGAGGGGAAATGTTATGTAGGCCTGCAATCCGTTAATGCAGGAAGGATGGGAGAACGTGCGGCAACAGGGCTGTCTGAATCACTGCGTAAGTGCGGTTTGGAAACTAAAAGGCTGAAAACAGGTACTCCGGCGAGAGTTGATGCGAGAACTATAGATTATTCCAAAATGACTATACAGCCAGGTGATGATGAACTTCATTTCTTTTCCTTTGAACCGAACAGACCTGTCAGAAAGCAGTATCCGTGTTATCTCACCAGAACAACAGAAAAAACACATGAAATAATTAAAGCAAACCTTGATAAATCACCAATGTATTCTGGAATGATACACGGAATCGGTCCCAGATACTGTCCGTCAATAGAAGACAAAGTTATCAGATTTGCACATAATCCGTCGCATCATATTTTCATTGAACCCGAAGGCAAAGACACCTATGAAATTTATGTTCAGGGATTTTCAACAAGTCTTCCTGCAGAAGTTCAGGTGCAGATGCTTCATTCACTTCCTGGTTTAGAAAATGTACATATCATAAAACCGGCCTATGCTGTTGAATATGACGCAATACCTGCTTTACAGCTCTCTCATTCCCTTATGACAAAAAGGATAAAAGGACTTTTTTGTGCAGGACAGATTAACGGCACCAGCGGATATGAAGAAGCTGCTGCACAAGGGCTTGTCGCAGGGATTAATGCTTTCAACTATCTGAATAACTCGGAAATGCTTGAACTTTCAAGAAGCAACTCATATATAGGTACATTGATAGATGACCTTGTTACAAAAGATATTCAGGAGCCATACAGAATGCTTACATCCCGTTCGGAATACAGGCTGCTTTTAAGACAGGATAATGCGGATGAAAGACTGACTCCAATCGGATATAAAATAGGTTTGATAAGTGATGAAAGATATCAAAGATTTTTGGATAAACAGAAAAAAATTTCCGATGAAACAGAACGTTTAAAAACAACCAAAGTCTCTCCGACAGAAAAAGTCAACGGAATACTTGCAAAATACAATGAAAAAATAGACAAAGGCATGAAGCTTGCTGAACTTGTTAAAAGACCGAATATCGATTATAAAGTGCTTAAAGAAATTGATAATGAAACAGCATCACTAAACCTGCCGGAAGAAGTTTACGAAGAAGCCGAAATTAAAATAAAATACGACGGCTATATAAAACGTCAGAATCAACAGGTGGAAACTCTTGATAAACTTGAGAAAATAAAAATACCGCCGGATATAAACTATGATGAGCTGACTCATATATCTGCAGAAACAAGAGAAAAACTAGCAAAAGTCAGACCAACGACTCTGGCGCAAGCCTCAAGAATAGGCGGTGTAAAACCGGCTGATATTTCGGTATTGATGGTAATGTTTGGCAGATAATTTTATATATAATTACACAACAAACTAATTGCAAAACTCAAACACTCTTGTAAAATATATTTATGCAGCTTTTTATTTATATATTAAAAAGATTACTACAGGCGATACCTTTATTATTTCTTGTATCTATAATCAGCTTTTTCCTTGTAAGACTGAGCCCCGTTGATCCGCTTGCGGAGTTAAGATTAAATCCTGCGATTTCGCAAGAGACAATCAAAGCAGAACAGCACAGACTCGGATTGGATAAACCAATGATTGTACAGTACGGATTGTGGCTGAAAAGTTTTTTGAAAGGCGATCTTGGAGTAACTGTTACAGGAGAAAAAGTCAGCGTAAAACTTAAAGAAAGAATCCCTAACACATTACTTTTAACAGCCGTAGTTATATTACTGACATGGCTAGTTGGTATTCCGCTTGGAATTTATGCTGCACTGCATTGGAAACAGCCGGTTGACAGAATATTGACAGTTGTAACAAGTATCGGCATGGCTATTCCGTCATTTTTCTTTGCACTGCTGTTATTGATTTTTGCAGTAAAAACAGGCTGGTTCCCGACAGGCGGTTTGACAAATTACAATTTTTCATCATATTCTATATTCCGCAAAATTCTCGATATAATACATCATTTAATATTGCCGGTTCTGGTCTTGTTCACTATTTCATTATCAGGGCTGCAAAGACAAATGAGAGGGAACCTGCTTGATGTTCTTGGTTCTGATTATGTAAAATTCGCAAGAGCAAAAGGTTTGAGCGAAAACAAAGTCGTATACAAGCATGCTTTGAGAAATGCAATAAATCCTATGGTTACACTTCTCGGATTTGAATTTGCAACACTTCTGAGCGGCGCAGCATTGACAGAATATGTTTTCCAATACCCGGGTCTCGGGAGACTAATTCTCGAAGCTGTTATGAAATCTGATATAAACCTTGTTATGGCATCATTGATGATGGGTACGATAATGCTGATAGCAGGTAACCTTATTGCAGATATTTTGTTGAAAATAGTTGACCCGAGAGTGAGTGTGAATTGATGAAAAAAGATTCTGTACTTTCTCAAATTTTTAAAGACAAATATGCATCTATCGCAATGGTTGTGCTTTTGCTTTTGTACCTCGGAATACTTTTTGCTGATTTTCTTGCACCATATTCAAAAGAGTTTTCAGACAGACACAGAGCATATGTTCCGCCTTCAAAAATATTTACAATAGATGAGAACGGCAAATTTTCCAAACCATATACGTATAATTACATTAGATACTTTGATGCTGACGCATTGAAAATCAGCTATAAACTGGACAGGAGTAAAAAATTCTACTTGAAATTTTTTGCAAAAGGAGAAAAATACAAGTTCCTTGGGTTTATTCCGATGGAAAGACATCTTGTAACAGTTGAACCTGAAGGAAGATTGTTCCTGCTTGGAACAGATATTAACGGCAGGGATGTTTATTCAAGAATTTTGTTCGGCGGCAGAATATCTTTGACGATAGGTTTTCTCGCATTATTTATTTCATTTCCTCTGGGCATGTTATACGGCGGTATATCAGGATATCTCGGAGGATTCGTTGACAATATAATGATGAGAATATCGGAAGCGATTATGTCAATACCGAGTTTTTATCTTTTGATTATACTTGCGGCAATTTTGCCTACTAACATGACAAGCATCCAGAGATTTACCCTTATTGTAGTTATACTGGCAATGATAGGCTGGGCAGGATTTTCCAGAGTAGTCAGAGGAATGGTATTGTCTGTAAAAAATCAAGAGTTTGTGCAGGCGGCTGAATCTATAGGAGCCTCAAAACTAAGAATAATAATAAAACACCTTCTGCCTCAAACAATGAGTTATGTAATAGTTGCAATGACTTTAAGTGTACCGTCTTATATTCTGTCAGAATCAGGTTTGAGCTTTCTGGGACTTGGTATTCAACAGCCGGATGCAAGCTGGGGGAATATGCTTAAGGAAGCTCAGGAATACATAAACATTCTTTACCGTCCATGGCTTTTGACTCCGGGTTTTTTAATTTTTATTGCAGTCTTATCTTTTAACCTCATAGGTGATACAATAAGGGATATTCTCGACCCGAAAAGTAAGCTAAGGTAAGATATTTAATAAGAACTAAAGGACAAAAAGGATAGATGGAAGAGTTTATATCACACATATTAATTTCGAAGAGTATGCTTTTGGACATATTGCTGGCAATTGTTCTTGGCTTTGCAATAGGTTTTGAACGTGAAATCACAAACAAATGGGCCGGTTTAAGAACGCACATGCTTGTGTGTTTAGGTTCTTGTATTTTCACATTGCTTTCAATACATGCTTTTCCTGTTTATGCGCACAGCCCTCAGGCTGACCCTGCAAGGATTGCGGCTCAGATATTAACAGGTATAGGTTTCATAGGCGGTGGTACGGTATTAAGACATGGCTATGCAATATCAGGATTAACAACCGCAGCAACATTGTGGATTACTGCCAGTATCGGTATGGCATGCGGTTGCGGTTTCACGGCTATGGCTTTTGTTTGCACAGTGCTTGCAGTCGGTACTCTTGTTTTAATCAGAATATTTGAGAAACAATACATACACAAAAGTTCAAAAAATTTAAGAAAATTCAAAGTATCTTTTTATTCTTCTGTTGAAACAGCAGACAATGTATATTCAAAAATCATAGACAGGTTTAAATCTATTTTTGAAATAAACCAGAAAGCTTCCGCTTCAAATGAAGGTTTGATGAAAATCAGCTTCAAACTTGATATATATGACAAAAATCCTGTGCAATCTTTGCATAAAGAGTTAAATGCAATTGAAGGGATTGAGTCAATTTCAATTCAGGAACTTTATGAATAAAAATTATGGATAAAAAAGAACTTTTGGAATATGCCCGTACGGTTGTTATAGCATTGATTGTAGCTCTGGTACTTGCCGGAGTTGCAACAGGTTGTTCAAAAGTTATTGCAGAACATCATTCAAAAATGCTGGCAAGAATTTCCAATACAACAAAAGACAATGAACTCATCGGTTATTTAATAACAAAATATCTCAGAGAAGCATCCCAAAATCCCGGAGACTATACAATCAATGTACGGCTCGGCGGATTATATGAACTTCTTTTCAGCTATAAACAGGCAGAAGAACAGTACAAAACCGCTATATCCAAATCGCCCTACGGGGTTTATTCCCCGTTTTTCGGACTTGCAAATTTATATATAAAAGCCGGTAAGTATAAAAAAGCACTTGCAGTTGTCAAAAAACTTGACAATAAAGATTACAAACCGCTTTTGATAGCAAAAGGTGATTTTTATATGAACCTTGGAGATGCATTATGGCAGAATAGCAAATATCTTGATGCCGTAAGACAATATAAAGTTGCATTTTTCTATTACAAAAAAGTTGACTCAAACAAAAAGGATACCGCTATTGCCGGTATAATTGACTGCTATAACAAAATAGCCGACGAATATTACAAAAAGCATAAAATAGAAAAATCAATAGAAAGTCTTGAAACAGCTCTTTTATATAAGGAAGTTCCTTTTATATATTATAAACTCGCTATATTGTATAAAGACTATGATCCCGTAGCAGCTAACAAATATATGGAAAAAACTTACAAAACTGATCCCGGCATCATAAATTTTGATATTTATGAAGAAATTCTTTTGAAATTAATAAACTACTATTATCAAAGAAACATGGACATCGAAAAAGAGCTATATCAACACAAGCTTAAATCTATACATACTTTTCAGAAAAGATATGTAATTACAGAAAAAGATGTTGGAATAAACATAGTAGATTTAAGGTATAAAAGCAATTTCTTTGATACCAAATACAAAATCGGGGTCAAATTCAAAATAGAAAATAATTCAAAGTACGATTTCAATTCTCTTTTTGTAATTGCAAAACTGCATTATGACAAAGGTGAAGAGAACCTTGAAGACAGAGAAATATTTAGCCGTCGTTTTTATTCGAAAAAGAAACCTCTAAAATCCAGAACTGAATCTCCTGAATACAAATTTGTATATGAATACGCAGACAAAGACGAACTGTTTAGTGCACAAAAAATTCGTCTGGACTTTTACGCAGGAAAGAAAGAGAATATGAGAAAAATACCGGTTTATTCTATAGATATAAAAAAATAAGTGCCTAAATGTAAAAAAATCGTTAAATATCTTCAAAAATTTGTATTAACAGAGTAAAATTTGTATAAGGAGAGTTTTATCACTTTGAATAATCTGCTTCATAAAGAAAATCAAATTTTATATTCCAATGTTCCACCGACAAAACTCAGGAACAAAGATGAAAAATTTAGAGCGGCAAAACCAAATGCCTTCTGGCGCTGGGTCGCTGACAGATTTTTTTATAATATGCTGGAACACAGATTTTTTTCTTTAAAAATTAAAAATGAAGAAAATTACGATAAAAGAAACCCGGATTTTGCAAATATAATCTATGCTCCGCACAACAACTGGTGGGATGGTATTGTCGGATATAATATTTGCAGAAGAGTCTTCAAAACCGATATCAGAATGATGATTGAAGAACTCAACAGATTTCCTATTCTGGCAAGAGCAGGAGCATTTCCTGTTAATAAAAAATCAGCACAGGCCTCAATGAGAGCTTTGCAATATTCTGTAGAAGAGTTATGCGACAAAACAAAAACTCTCTGGCTTTTCCCACAGGGAATAATCAGACCGCCCATGTTTCGTCCGATAGAATTTCAAACAGGCATGGCTTATATTGCAAAAAATGTTGTAAAAAAAGCCGGAGGTATAAATCTTATTCCTGTTGCTGTAAACTATCCGTTTTTAAGAGAAGACAAACCCGAAGTCCTGTGTGAAGTCGGAGAGCCTTACATTTTAACCGACCCCAATATTGACCGGAAAGAACTCACACACAAACTAGAAAAAGATTTTGAAATTTTGTGCGATAAACAATTTGAAGATATTCGTCACGGCGAAATAGAAGATTACGAATACCTGTATAAACAAAAGCTGAAATGGTACAAAAAACTCGAAAAACGCTTGAAAAAAATTGATATACAAAAAGGCTCAGGAGTATAACCGTTATACGGATTATTCTTTGGATTATTTCTGCTTGATTTTTGCTTTTAAAAGGCAGTACTGTTTGTAGTCTGTACCCCATTGCGCCATTGCTTCAAGCACCGGTGCAAGAGAATATCCTATATCAGTTAAAGAATACTCGACTTTTGGAGGAATTTGCGCAAATACTTTTCTTTCAATGATTCCGTCATCCTCAAGCTCTCTGAGGTTTGTTGTGAGAGATTTTTGTGAAGCATGCGTGGATTTTTTTAGCTCCCCAAAGCGTTTTGATCCGCATAGCAAATCTCTGATTATCAAAATTTTCCATTTATGACCGATTAACGAAAAAATCGTTTCTATTGGACAATCGGGAAATTCTATTGCTTCTGTTTCAGACAATATTTTCTACCTTTTAGTTTCGAGTTGATACTTTTTATTTTACCACAGGCTTTTTCTTGTACAAAACAAATTCCACCCCATCATTCACTCCAGCCATGGGAATATATTCCTTTTCAATAAAATCGCATATTTTTGAAGCGTAACTGCAGAAGTTTCCGACATTAAAAGGTGTATAAGGGACATTGTTCATTATAAAATAATCAGGCATGTTCTTTTTAAAATCCGCCAGAATTTTTTTCTCGCCAAAAACCTGTACATTTACAGGAATTAAATAGTAATAGAAATTATCGGAATTCCTTTCAGAAAGGAAATTTATCATTGCGCCTTCCGGTACAGAAACTATTTTTGCATCAACAGGTGTATTGGCTTTTATAAATTTTATAAACTCATTTTGCGATTTAAAAACACTTCTAACCATAATTGTACCTCTATCCGTTACAACTGGATAAAGGGGTTTTTCGCCTATTTTAACCGCATTTACAAAAAAATAAGACAATAAAATAACAACACAAAGATTTTGTATAGTTTTTTCAAGAGTTTCGCGGTCAACCTGTTTAATAAGCGCTAAATATTTTGCAAAAAACACAACAAAAGGCATGAATAACGCTGCAAGAGTAAAAGTTCCGTAGCATTCCGTAGAAATACCCCATATCCCCTTTAGAGAAACAAGAATTGCGGACACAAGCAGGAACAAAAACATCCAATCATCAGTTTTTATAAAAGTAAGATTTATGCAACCGTTATTTCTTTTATTAATCAAAAGTTTTATAAAATAAAAAGCAAAAAATCCAATCAACACAAGAACGGCACATAATCCAACCCAGCAGAACACTTTGACATTGATGGCTGCAGCTTTTTTGTACGTAGAGAAAACCGCAAACAAAATGAAAAAGACAACTGAACAGTTTAGTATTTTTTTTAGAAAACTATTTTCAATAAACTTTTTATTTAAAAAATTCAGCACATAGAAAAGTAAAGCAAACGGCAATGCGGTTTTTAGAAGTTTAAAAAGATAAACAAAAGAAAGCTGAATATAAAACGGATTGAAATACAAGCCGTAAGCATTGTAAAAGTATTCGGTTGCAGGAGCTTTTATTAAACCGGTTACATATTTATAAGCCGATAACAGGTTATCAACAGATACTCCCTGTAATAACAAAATGCCAAAGGATATTACAGGAAAAACAAGAAATGCACAAAGTGCATATAAATATTTTTTCCAATCTTTCTCAAAACCTGTAAAAAAAGGAAGACACAAAAACAGAAATATAAAATAAGGTATATCTTCTATCTTGTTTGCAAAGGAAAAACCTGCACACAAAAAAGAAATAATAAGATATTTAAAACTTTTTTCTTTTATATAAAACAAAGCAAAAAACAGCGACAACAAAAAACCGCTCAATGCATACAAAGCGGAATATGAATACGCAAAAATAAAATTAAAAAATGTCCTGATGTAAACACAAACAGCCAGAGTCAGCGCAGTTGCACAAAGAGCAATCCTTCTTGATGAAAATAGCTTCACAGTATAATATGTAGTAAAACATACAATAAGCGAGTTTAAAAAACCCATCAGATATAAAGTATTTAAGTTAACTCCGAAAATCATATACGCAATTGCATTGATTTGATATCCGAGAGGCCCATACACATTGAAAATATCTTTATAAAGGACTTTTCCCTGCAACATCTGCCACGGTATATAGGCTTCTCTGCCGACATCAACCAGGTATGCATCCTGTTTTGCATAGAAAAATATAAACAAGAAAAGCGAAACTAAAAAGATAAAAAATAAATCCTGCAGATTATATTTTTTTGCATAATTTATGAATTTTTCCATACAAATTGTGTTCTCCTCTGATTTTGATTATACTATGAATAATCAATTATTCTAAAATTATATTTTTATCAGGGGATAGACAAAAAATGATTAACAATAGAAAAGTAGCTGTTATCATGCCTGCATATAACGCAGAAAAAACACTGGAACAGACATACAATGAATTATACAAAGATATAGTAGATGAAATTATTCTTGTTGATGACAATTCGTCTGACAAAACAAAAGAAGTTGCAAAAAAACTGGGAATAACAACAATTGTTCACGACAAAAATAAAGGATACGGCGGCAACCAAAAAACCTGCTATACAGCTGCTCTTAAGACAGATGCTGATATTGTAATTATGGTGCATCCCGATTATCAATATACACCAAAACTTGTTCCGGCAATGGCAACAATGATTGCGTTTGACGAATATGATGCTTGTATTGCTTCAAGATTTATAGGCAAAGGTGCTCTTGAAGGGGGTATGCCTTTTTACAAATTTGTATGCAATAAGTTTTTAACACTATTTCAAAATCTTTTGATGGGTGAAAGACTAACAGAATACCATACCGGATTTCGTGCATTCAGCCGCCAGGTTTTAGAAACATTGCCGCTAAAAGATTGCGATGATGATTTCATTTTTGATAATGAAATGCTTGCTCTGATTTTTTATAAAGGTTATACAATCGGACAGATAAGCTGTCCTACAAAATATTTTCCTGATGCATCTTCAATAAATTTCTTAAGAAGCTGCAAATACGGTATAGGTGTTTTGAAAGTAAGCATTTTGTATGCTCTTGCAAAATCGGGTATTTACAAATCAAAAATTTTCAAAAAAGATGCCAGAACACTTGATAAAAATGAAGAACTGCCTTATTTTGAAAAT
The DNA here is from genome assembly GCA_944322855.1 of Candidatus Gastranaerophilales bacterium. Lineage (GTDB taxonomy): Bacteria > Cyanobacteriota > Vampirovibrionia > Gastranaerophilales > Gastranaerophilaceae > Limenecus. The sequence goes on along the minus strand of CALUQG010000007.1, from coordinate 47,454 downwards.
TAGCAGTTCATTAACAAAAAATATAAACTTGTTATACTTGTAGATTAGATTTTTATACAAACTTTGTCCGACAGAAAACCTGCTTTCTTCCTGTTATCTTGAGAGTAATATGGAGATAATTGATTTAGCATGACAGTTTATATGTAATTTTTCAGACAACTATTGCAATAGCTTTAGATTATTTTGAGCTTCTTTGTGTGTCGGGTCAAATTCCAGAACTTTCTCATATTCAGCTTTTGCTTCTTCTTTTTTACCTGCAACTTCATAGGCCAAAGCGAGATTGTATCTTATGTCAACATTGGAAGAATCAAGAGCCAAAGCAGTCTCAAGAGACTTAAGAGCACTGTCATGCTCTTTATCTCGTGATTGCAAAATTCCCAAAAATGTATGAGCACGAGCATTTTTTGGATCAATAAACACAGCTTCTTTGTACAATTTTTTTGCTTCTATATAATTCTGCAGCTCATAATATATATCACCGAGAGTCTCATAATACAGACTCACCTCTGGGGCAAGTTCGATTGCTCTTTTACATTGTCTTATTGCTTCGGAATAATTTTTTATTGCTCTGTTTGCATTTGCCAGTTTGTAGTATATTTCAGGGTTTTCATTGTTGTATTGCATTGCTTCTGTAAATTTTTCAAACGCCTGCTTTGTTTTTCCTTGATTTAAAAGATTCACGGCTTCTTCAGCAAGAATTGTGCTCAAATTGTTATGTATAACTTTTATGTCAGACGGAACAGCAACTTCTAAAGCATCGTTACAAACCTTTTTTGCCATTTCAAAATCTTTATTCATGCAGTATGCCATTGCAAGAGTCTGGCTCAAAAGCAAATTTGTAGGATCTGATACAATAGTTTCATTGATAAGTTTTATACTTTCATCAATTCTGCCTGTATAAATATAAATTTTGGCAATAAGGTTTTTTATGGCAAACACATCAGCTGTCGGAAGTTCAAGAGCTTTTTGTGCATATTTTAATGCATCATCGTACGCATGTACGTGGAACAACAAGTCAACTATCTCTTCATAATAAGTATAGTTATCCGGCTCTAAATCTATCAAATTTTTAGAATAATATATTACATTTTCTGTATCTTTCAGTTTCAGGTATATCTTTCTTAAGTCCCTTACGGCATCTACATTTCCCGGTTTATGTTCCAAAACTTTTTTATAAAGATTAATTGCTTTATTGTATTCACCGTATGTCATATAAATACTTGCCATAATCTGGTAGTATTCAATTTTTTCTTCTTCATCATCAATATATGTTACAAGCTGTTTATAAAGCTTCAAAGCGGATTCTTTCTGCTTATTGTTGTAATAAAGTTCCGCAAGATTTCGCATTGAATTTACGTCATATTTGTCTTTGCTCAAAAGATATGAATAAAAATGGATTGCTTTTTTATTTTGATGGGTATTTTTATATAAAGTAGCAAGCTGCAAATACAAACTCAAATCATCAGGATAAAACTGTACGAGAACAAGGAGGTTTGATATAGCCTCGTATTCCTTTTGTGTATCTATATACAATTTGATTAGCAGTCTGCGCAATTCATGGTGATAAGGATTTTGTGCAAGATATTTTTTTGCAAGCTTTTGTGCTGTCGAAAAATCAGCATTTACAGCAAGAGCCTCAACCTGTTTCAAAACCTCTTCAGGAGTAATTTGCAAATCCTCGCCTTTTTTGGTTTTTCTTTTAGAAGCTTCTGCTTTAAGGCACAAATAAACATATGACAGTGCGGCAAGAAAACATATAAATAAAACTATCAGAATTAAATTGTTTAACATCCAAACAACCCTGCCTTAAACACTATCCCGGAGGCCATTTTAGAGGTCTACCTGCAAGTACATGGAAATGTATGTGAAAAACTTCCTGACCGGCTTCTTTACCGGTATTTATAACTGTCCTGTAATCAGTTATTCCAAGCTTTCGGGCTACTTCTTTTACAGCTTTTAAAAGTGCTGCCATGGTTTTTTCGTCATCCAGTTCATTTAATGAAGCATAATGTTTTTTAGGAATAACAAGAACATGCACCGGTGCCTGCGGATTTAAATCATTGAAAGCTATAGTATTTTCATCCTCATAAACCGGTTCTGTTGGTATTTTTTTGTTTGCTATTTTACAAAATATACAATCTTCCATAATAACCCTATCCTTATTGAGTCTATTATAATGTATTATTCAACAATTTAAAAGAAAAATTTATCTTTTCTTTTTAAATATGCAAAAAAGCAGCAATAATACTGTTTGCAATATCTATCAAGCAGTTTCCGAGAAATATAAGCATAAGAAATATAGCAAACCATTTTTGGATATCTTTGACAAGAATAACTCTTTTCTTTGAGCGTTTGTCTGTAAGTTCTTTGTATTCGTCTTTGTTCGGAGCTTTCGGCAAATCTTCTTCAAGTTTTTCAATAACAGCATTATATTTTATCTTGATAATTGTTGCATAAGCATCTTGATTAGAAATCCACATAATACATACAGCCATACCAAAAATTTCAAGCCCGAGAAGCAGCGGATAAGCATCAGGAAAAACCATTTTTGTAATAATCATCATAAAGAAAAATATCGTTGTCAGAATTATAAAAAATCTGTTTACAAGAAATGACCTGTTGATAAAACTTTCTTTCATTTCATTGTATATCCTGTATTGCTCCAATACTAAATGTTTTTCATCCATAGAAAATACTCCGGCTTACATTGTTCCGTTATATTGTAACACATTCGTATAGTATTGTTACATTTATCATATTGAATAGCAAAAAAATCCGTATACAGGTTTTATAATAGCAGTAAAAAAGGAGTAAGAAGTATGATACAACCACTGAATACTGTCAATTTGAACACTTACCAAAAACAAAACACAAACTTTGGAGATACCCCCAAACAACAATCTATTGCAGAAGAAAAAGCGCATAAACCTTCCAGAGCAAAAGCCATCGCTGCATATTCAATAGGCCAGTTTGCAGCCGGTGCAATTATTAGTTCTATTTTAAACATTGGCGGCAATATTGTTGAAAAATTGAAAAAAGTTCCTGACAAAACAAAAATTATTCCTGCTTCAGGAATTGCAAAACAAGCTGCAATTATGGGCGGTCTGTTTGTATTGATAGGTCTTGTTATTAACAGTGTTTTTACTCTGCTTGCAAGAAAAAAATCCGGCAATAACTAAATTTTAAAGACTGTTGTAAAACTCTTTTAAAATAACAGCATCATCTTCCATAATCGGGCTTTCGCAGACTATGACACCTTTTACATCAAATTGTTTAAAGGCTTTCATAAGATCTTTGTAATTCATATCACTTTCATGCAAAAGCAAATGCTTCTTTTCTCCTTTTTCACCATATTCAATACCCGCAATGTGAGCATGAAAGTTTTCCAAAGCAGAGGTTCCGAGTTCTTTTCCTATATATTCAAAAATCGCACAAAATTCATCATAAGTATTATATTTTCCGTTTGTTCTTGCGTGAAGGTGAGAAAAATCAACACATGGCAGAACCTGCTTAAAATCACGTGAAAGTTTAACTATTTCTTCCAGATTTCCCCATTGAGTCGGCTTGCCGGTTGTTTCAGGTCTTACCCATATGTCATTGCCTTCTTTTTCAAGCGTTTTACAAATAACTTCCATGGATTTTTCAACTTTTTTATAAACGTCTTCAGGCTGCATTCCCATATAAAAAGCAGCATGATACGTAATTGAAAATGCCCCCAGGTCTTTGCCCATTCTTGCTGTATCAAGAATCCTTGTTATACTTGCCTGAATTTTTTCTTCCTCTTTGGAATTCAAATTTATATAATAAGGCCCGTGCGCTGTCAGCACCATATCTTTTTCTTTTGAAACACGTGAGACAATTTCTTTGTTTGCAGGAGTCATTCGAACACCATGAACAAATTCCAGCTCCAATCCGTCGAGTTTAAGGTTTTCCAATATATCAAAAGCTTTTTCATATCCTGCGGAACCGTTACAAATCGGCTGTCCTGCAGTAACAAATCTCAATCTGTCCATTACACTCCCATTCTTTCTCCAACCTGTGGTTTGAATTTTTCTATAAATTCTTTTGAATCGCATATCATATAAGAACCAAACTGCAAAGCTCTGATATATAAAGTACCTTGTCCTGTTGCAACTCCGATTTTGTTGTCTTTAATTTTGCATATAGTACCCGGAGGCTGTTTTGGATTTTTATCAGAATACTCGGCCGAATATATTTTTACAAAAACTCCGCGAAAATTTGTCATCGCTGATATAAAAGGGTTCAATGCCCTGATAAAGCGTTCAATATAAAATGCATCTTTGCTCCAGTCAATGAAATTCTTCAAATTTTTCGCTTCAATTGCCGGCGCTTTTTTAAATTCTCCATCCGGCTGAGGAACGGATTGTATATTTGAGTTTTGTTCATAATCTTTCAAAAAATCAGAAATCATTTGAGCACATACAAGATTTAATTTGTTGAAAAGTGTGCCCATTGTTTCATTCTTATCAATTTTCATTTTTTTCTGCGCAATAATATTGCCCGTATCAAACTCTTCATCCATAAAATGAAGAGTTACTCCGGTTTCTGCTTCATCATTAATAATTACATTGCTATATGGGTTTGCCCCTCTGTAATCCGGCAGTAAAGAAGGATGGCAGTTTACAAAACCGCCTTTTACAATTTTCAAAAGCTCCGGAGGAAATTTTTTATTATAAGAACAGACTACCGCAATATCAGCCTCGAGCTGCCTTATCTTATGTAAAAAATCAAGTTCATCAAGCTTGTTTTGATATTCAACAAGCGGCAATTTCAATCCTCTAACAAAATTGCACATCAATTCATAAGTTCCGTCACTCCTGTGAGGAGGAACAACTCCAACTATATTAAAACCGTCATAAACCAGTTTTGATAAACAGACAAGAGCCATATCAGGCATGCCTAAAAAAAGAACTTTTTTTTGATATTTTTTATCCAAAATTTACTCCTGTTTCAATTAAAGGATATTATATCTTGTTTTATTATACTATAGATTGTTGTAAATAAGTCAAAATATACTATAATCAATAGATATTATTAGTATCAAAATGCTTTATGATAAAAAAATTATTTCTGTTTTTTATATTATCTTTCTTTGCCTTTGCAGGAAATTTTGTACTGGCAGATGAAACATACAATTTTAATGCGTTTATTTGCGACAATGCTCAGCTTCTGCCTGAAAAAACAGAAAATCTGATAAATTCTTTTCTATGGGATTTACAAAAAAAGACAGGAACTGATATAGCTGTTGTCACTGTAAACTCCCTTGACGGAAGGACTGTCGAAGAAACAGCTCTGAACATCGGCAGAAAAATGAAACTCGGTCAAAAAGGAAAAGATAACGGTGCGGTTATTCTCGTTGCACCAAATGAAAGAAAAATGAGAATAGAAATAGGTTACGGGCTTGAAGGTATTATTCCGGACGGAAAAGCAGGAAGAATTCGTGATGAAGAAATGCTTCCTTATTTCAGCAAAGGCAATTATGAAGACGGAATATTCAAAGGCGCATATACACTTGCAAATATCATTGCAAAAGAAAATAATACGACTCTGTCTTATGACGGACCTGTTCCGGCTTCTCCTTCACACCAGGATGACAGTTTTTGGCTGTTGATTTTTGTTGTAATCTTCTTGTGTATAAGATTTAATGTATTTCCGTTATTTATTCCGGTAGGCGGATACAGAAGCTACGGAGGCGGTTTTTCAAGCGGCGGTTTCGGCGGCTTTGGCGGCGGAGGCGGTTTTGGCGGAGGCGGTGCCTCAGGAAGCTGGTAAATATTTAACAGACAGGATAAAAAATGAAAAAACTCGATAATTTTTTAAATGAATTAAAAAAAATATTTCCAAACAGACTCAAAAGTGTTTTTATTTATGGCGCAAAAGCACATCTTGAACCGAAAGAATTAGATAGCGATATAAATCTGATGGTTATCACTGACACATTAAACGGTGAAGATGTAAAAGAGGTATCCGCCGCAGCAAAAAAATGGATGGGAACGGGTCTTTTTGACAAAAAAAATCCTGAACCTGTATTTATGGGTGAGGATGAATGGATGAATTCCTCAGATGTTTACGCAATGGAATATTCTGATATTATTAAAAATCACAAAATTCTTTACGGAGAAAATCTAATTTGCAGTATAAATGTTAAAAAAGAAGATTTGAGACTACAGTGTGAAACTGAAACCAAAAATCTGCTCATGCGCTTTCGTTCTCACTATCTTTTGAATGCAGATTCGGTTTTAAATATACAAAAAAGCATTGTTCCGGTTACAAAAAGTTTCATTGCCATATTTAAAGCAATATTGGAGCTAAATGATATTACCGTGCAAAAATCACCTTACGAGATTATAAACAAAATTCATGAAATAACTGCAATTGACAAAAAATTATTCGAAAAATTATTATGTATCAAAGAAAATCACTGTAAATTAAATAAAAAAGAAACATATGAAATTTCCGATAGAATAATATCTGAATTAACCAAGCTGTTAGAATACGTAAATAATATATAAGGAGAAATAAATATGAAAAAAACAGGACTAATTATTTTGGGAGTTATATTTTTACTTTTGATAATGCTCTTTGGAGCTTTCATCGGAACTTATAACAATCTGCAATTGATGGATGAAAATGTAAACGCAAAATGGGCACAGGTAGAAAACCAGCTCAAAAGACGTAATGACCTCATCCCAAACCTTGTTGCAACAGTAAAAGGCTATGCCGCTCACGAAAAAGAAGTCTTTACAAATATTGCTGATGCACGTTCAAAACTCGGCGGTGCCATGAGCAAAAATGACATGAAAGCTATACAACAGAGCAACAATGAATTATCAAGCGCTCTTTCGAGGCTGCTTCTAATTGTGGAAAGATATCCGGATTTGAAAGCGGATAAACAATTTATTAACCTGCAGGATGAACTTGCAGGAACAGAAAACAGATTGTCTGTAGCAAGAAAAGATTACAACGAAAGTGTTCAGGCTTTGAATGCAAAAATCAGAACCTTTCCGACAGGTATCATTGCATCAATCATAGGAATAAAATCAAGAGACTATTTTGAAATAAGCGAAACTGAGAAAAAAGCACCGGAAGTAAAATTCTAGATATCCACAAAATACTTTGTAAAAAAACAAAACTTTTAAAATTCAAATCATAAAATGACAAAAAGTTTGATAAAACAAAAGAACAATAGCTGTATTGAAAACAGAAATTGTTCATGTTAATAATAAAATACCACGCTATTTTGTCAATTTGCTTTGCAAATTCAGCGTGAGTCTGAAAGAATGGACGTACTAACGTTTGAAAAAAATTATAAAACTGGCGAAACATGCAGGTTTTTGTTACGGCGTAAAAAGAGCCGTTGAAACGACAAAAAAATTAAAATCTGAAAATTCTGACAAGGAAATATTTGTTCTTGGTGAATTAATACATAATTCACATGTTATCAATGAATTATCGCAGCTTGGTATTCATACTGTTGATGAACTTCCCTGTCAAAATACCTGTTGTGCAAAAATATGTGTAATAAGAAGCCATGGCGCAGCACCGGAAGTATTTGATGATGCCAGGAATAAGGGCTATGAGATAGTAGACTTGACATGCCTTGATGTGAAAAAGGTTCAACAAAAGGCAATTCAGCTTGTACAAGAAGGTTTTTTGCTAATAATAGTCGGAAAGCCCGAACATCCGGAAGTTTGTGCCATAAAAGCCAACGCACAGACTCATGGTGAGAATGTCATAGTTGCTCCTGACGTTGAGACATTAAAAACTTATGAAAAACAGATTAGAGAGCATAAAAGAGTTGGTGTGGTAGTGCAGACTACGCAAAGAATTGAAAACTTAAAAAATGTGGTAGATTATCTTTTACCAGTTGCAAAAGAGTTGAAAATCTTCAATACAATTTGTGCTTCTACTTCTTTGAGACAAACAGAAGCAAAAAATCTTGCAAAAGAGTCTGATTTGATGATAGTTGTTGGCAGCAGAAAAAGTGCAAATACAACACATCTGGCTGAAATTCTCGCTGACATAACAAAAACTGTTCACATAGAAACTGATGATGAATTGGATAATTACAAAGATTTGATAATAAATGCTGAAAATATTGGTGTTACTGCAGGGGCATCTACTCCTGACAGCATAATTCACAATGTAATAGAAAAATTAAATACAAAATATTAATAATGAAAGGAAAAAAACAAAATGACAACAACACAACTGGATGAATTTGAAAAATTATTGGAAGAATCTTTCAATTCAAAATTGAGCGTTGCAGATGTAGTAAGAGGCTTGATTTTGAAAAAAGAAAATGATGGATTTTTAGTAGACATCGGTGCAAAATCAGAAGGCTTTTTGCCTAACAAAGAAGTTCCTTCTTCTATGCTTGATGAACTTAAGGTAGGCGATTGCAAAGAGTTCTATATTTTGAAAGAAGACGATGATGACAACAACGGAATGCTTCTTTCTCTCAAAAGAGTTGCATGTGCTCAGGCATGGCAAAATCTCCAGAATGCAAAAATTTCCGGTGAGACTGTCGTTGCAAAAGTTGTATCTCTTGTTAAAGGCGGTGTTATTGTTGAAGTTGAAGATTTAAGAGGATTTATTCCTGCATCTCAACTCAGAACAGGCATGCCTTTTGACGGTTTGATGAATCAGGAAATCGAAGTTAAAGTTCTTGAAGCTGATGCAAAAAGAAACAAACTTATTCTTTCACAAAGACAGGCTCTTGCTGAACAAAGAGAACAGCTTGTTGATGAAGTTATTTCAAACCTTGAAGTTGATCAGATTGTAGAAGGTGAAGTAGTCAGAATAGCTGATTTCGGTGCATTTATCGATATCAACGGTGTAGACGGACTTCTTCCTATTTCTGAAATTTCTTGGCAGAGAATTAAACACCCTTCAGATGTTTTGACACTCGGCCAAAAAATTGAAGTTAAAGTCCTTAAAATTGATGAAGATTTGAAAAGAATCAGCTTAAGCTTGAAAAGAATAGGCGACAATCCATGGGAAGAAATTGAAGATAAATTTGAAGAAGGACAGGTAATTACAGGTACTGTAAACAAAGTTACTTCTTTCGGTGCATTTATCAACATTTTCCCGGGTGTTGAAGCCCTTCTTCCGGTTGCTGAAATGGAAGATTCAAACGCAAATCCGTTTGACGTATACAAAAATGGCGATGAAGTTAAAGTACTTATCAAAAAATTTACACCTCAAGAACACAGAATCGCATTGAGCGTTAAAGATATTAAAGAATAATATCTTTTCATAACTTAAAAGGGCGGAGTGCAAAAGACATTCCGCCCTTTTTCTATTTTTATAGTTTTGATATTATAAAAGTAATATACAAAGAAGAAATGGTTTTATTTATGAAAGAATTCAAATCAGGCTTTGTAGCAGTTATAGGAAGGCCTAATGTCGGAAAATCGACACTTATGAATACTATAGTCGGTCAAAAAATTGCAATTGCTACAGACAAGGCACAAACAACACGACGCAGAATAAAAGGCATATATACAAATGAAGAGGGACAGATTGTTTTTATAGATACACCTGGAATTCACAAACCTCTGGACAAACTCGGTGAATTTTTAATGGATGAAGCAAAATGTTCCATACCTGATGCGGATTTGATACTTTTTCTTGTTGATGTATCAGAGCCTGCAGGGGCAGGGGATAAATGGATTGTTGAAAATATCCTTAAAAAAACTGAAATCCCGATTATTATTGTGTTAAACAAGGTTGATAAGCTGAAAGATCCTATAAAAAAAGAACAAAATTTACTCACTTACAAAATGCTTTTTGATACAAATCTTCCCACAGCAAAAGTTTCAGCACAGACTGGCAGGAATATAGACACATTGATTTCAACAATTATGAGAAAACTCCCTGTAGGGCCTGCTATTTATGACGAAGAAGATTTAACTGATGAAAGCATGAGGTCAATTGCACAGGAAGTTATCCGTGAAAAAATTTTGAAAAATACAAAAGATGAAATACCGCACAGTGTAGCAGTGCTGATAGAAAAATACGAAGAGAAGGAAAATATAGACAGAATTTTTGCTGCAATTCATGTTGAGCATGAAAGCCAGAAAGGAATTATGATTGGGAAAAAAGGACTAATGCTCAAAACAATAGGATCTCAAGCAAGGGCTGACCTTGAGAAGATGCTGGATAAAAAAGTTTATCTTGAGTTGAAAGTTAAGGTTTCAAAAGACTGGAGAAAAAAGACCCCGGATATTGAAAATTGGGTATAAATGGTCAGTACCCCAAAAATGGAATTAATCAGCAGGAAAATAAAAAACCGGCTTTTATAGGCCGGTTTTTTATTTATGTTATTGTCAGTTTCTCTTATTCAGCTTTAGGAGCTTTTTGGAAAAGTCCTGTAAACCATTTGTAACCCTTGTTCCAGTAATCCATAACAAAATCGCCAACAACAGCTACACCTTTTTTAGCGTAATGTGCAAATTGTTCAACAAATTTGGCATCTTTAGATAATTCGCCTGCTTTGTCAAAGTTTTTGAACATATCAACTTTGCCTCTTAACAAAGTCGCACCGCCTACGATAATTGCAGCAGCAATTAAAGTATTTCTAAACCAGTGGCTTTTCTTTTTTGGAGCCTGTGCGCCTGCATCAATCGGACTGCTTGCTGCAGGTGCAGCACTTGCAGCAACTGTTGTATAAGCAGGTGCTCTTGAAATAGTTGATTGACTCATCGGGGTTATTGTTGAGAAATTTACTGACATAATAAACACTCCTTTTCTTCACACTTCTAAGAATACAAAACACAGAAACAAAATTTATTGCCACATGAAATAGCCATGTGTATACATTATGAAACATTTTGTTACATTATAGCATATTTTTTTGATTATTTGGAATATTTTTTTTCTAAATGTAATCTAAAAATATATAGGGAATATTCAGAGGAAAATTATAATGGCAGAAAATATAAATATTGATAAAAAAATAATAGATAAAGCTAAAGTTGTTGCAGTAAAAATTGATGATAAAGAAATAAGAAAAAGAGCTTTTGCGCTGAATATTGCAGCATTATCCGCAGCAGAATACCTTACCTCAAAAGGAATCGAAGCTGATACAAAACTGAGTTTATGCAGAAATTTTGCATTTGCAAAGAATCTTGAGCTGGCTGATGTATATATTGACGGATTAAGGCTTGATGTTAGAGTTACATTTGATGAAACATCTTTTTGTATCCCTAAAATTCATGATAAATATGATGCTAAACCATATGCCTATATAGTTATTCAACTTGGAAAAGATTTGTCAAAAGCTAAAATTTTAGGTTTTGTTCCGGCAGAAAATCTTGAAGATGCAAAATCTAATTCAGAATACCTTTGCTATCAGACTGCCATTTTGAAGCCAATAAGTGAGTTGAAAAATTTTCTTTCAACAATTCATCCTAAACAAAAAATTTACTCTTCTATCGAACACGAAAAAATAAAAGAGCTTTGCGCAGCATTTTTGGACGACGAAATTTCAGAAAGTGAAAAAGTTTTCTTTATCAAACACATAATAAACTGTCCTGCCTGCAGAGAAATATTTTCTGATATGGGTGATTTTGATGTAATTGTTTCTCAGGTGAAAAATTACCATGAATTATTAAATGACAGTACCCTGAGTGTGTTGTCAGGCAATAAAAAAGAAGTTGATGAAGCTATTATCGCAGGCATGGCTGTTGTTGAAAATGAAGAAGACGAACAAACAACTCCTTATGCAAGCCTTGAAACGGAAGAAACTCCGTTTTTGCAAGAAGAAAATGATATTTTGGAAGAAACTGCATCCGATGATGCAAATACATTGGAAGATGAATCTTTAATTCCTCCTGTTCTGCCAATGGGTGTACCGCCTATTGATACTTTAGCAGAAGTGCCGGAAAAGCTGAATGATATATCTGCTGAAGAGAATATTATAAATAATGAAAATGAAAATGATGAGTTTTCTATTATTCAGGATACGGAGACAGATACATTACAGAACAATAACAATGCAGAAGAAACTGAAGAATTGATTGAAAATATTCAGGAACCGGATTTGCTGCTTGAGGAAACTGAAGATATCCTTTCAGAAGACTTGCAAGAAACAGAACCTGCAAATATAGAAAAATTAACAGACGGCAGTGAAGATAATGAAGAGTCTTTAAATGACATTTCCGCTGAAACGGATATTGAAGAAGAAAAATTAGATGATATTACAATAGTTGATGATACACAAACTTCTGAAACAGATTTGGCAGACGATGCATCTCTTCTTGAAACAGAAGATATACAGACATTAGATACCCTTGAAGATGTTGATATTCTTCAAGAAAGTTCTGAAGATGATTTGACACAACTTCAAGCTGATGAAACAGAAGACACATCTATTCAGCCGGAAATAACTGTTGATGAAAATTCTTTAAATGAAACAAAAGAAGATATAGAAAATATTGCACAGGAGACCTTGCCGGATGATGAACCGGCTAATCTTGTTGACAATTCCGATGACAGTCTCGAACTTTTATCATCTGATGATGATTTGACGCTTAATGAACTTGAAGATATTCAGTCTGATGAAAATCTTGAACCGCAGGACAATACTGATGAGCCGGCTCAAGCTGCAATAGATAAATTATCTGATGATAATGAAATAAATCTTGAACAAAGCAATCTTGAAACTCTTGATGAACTTTCAGAGAATGCGGATTTGCCTGAATTACAAGAAATAGAGGATGCTGCTGTTGATAAGCTTTCAGATGGTGCAGCTCCGCTGCAAAATATTGAAGAATCTGAAACTCTTACAGATGATTTGAAAGGTGAAGAGCTGGAAATGCTTGAACCTGATATGCTTGAAGATTTTTCTGAAAACGAAAATAACTCGCAGGAGACTGCTTCTGTTACAGAAACAACAGCTTCTGAGGAAAGGACTCCTTTTAAACTTACCATTGAAGGAGAAGAAAACGAGGAAAGTAGTACGGATAGCCTTGCTTCTGAACAGGAAAACACTATTGAAGAACAAACACCTCAAGAGCTTGTGTATGACGATGAAATGTCAAATACAGATAGCATAGATAATTTGGCTGAAATAAATTCACAAACAGTACAATCCGAAACATCCGCCGGACAGGATACTGATTCTGAGATACAGGGACTTCTTGATGACGATTTGCTTGCATTGCTCTCAGATGATAACGACGGTTCTGAAAACGAACCGGTAAACGAACAACCGTTAAAAGAACCTGTAAAGGAAGAACCGACACCATTGCAGCAGCAGGTTCAACCGCCTTTTTCACAGTATCAAAATGTAGAAGAAAAAGACGATATTGAAGAAGACATGATTGAACTGGATGAAGAGGAAGAAAATCCTTCACAGCAGCAGCCTGATATGTCGGAAAATGCAGCCGAAGAAATATCACATGAGGATGAAACAATCGAATCTCTGTATAGTGAAACATCCGTTCCGCAGCAAGAGGGTGATGAGCCTGCTCAATTTGAACTTGCTCAGGAACCTGTCTCCGCAAAAACAGTTAATGCAACAAAGAAAATCATTGTCGGTGCTACAGTTCTCTTGCTGCTTGCCGCAGGCGGTGTAGGCTCATGGCTATATAACAATGCAAAAAATGCTCAGGATGCCAATTTAGATGCATCTGCAGATGGAGAATTTTTCAATATGCAAAATCAGGGGCAGGGTGAAGATGACCAAACTCCGGCTGTTTCACAGGATATTAACAAGTCGATGACAAATTCTTTCTCAGACAAACCTGCAGCTATTACTATTACAAAATTGTCATGGCAGGTGAGTGAAAAACTGGCAGCCGATGCTTCTGTTAAAGAATATTTACAAACCGCAGGTAAAAATATTCAAATGAATTTACAAAATGATCTGGCAAATTCTGCTGATATAAACTTTAATAATGTAATAAAAGTGTCATTTGAAATTGCACCTGACAACACCATGAAAGGTATGCAGGTACTGGAATCCAGCGGTTCTGATCAAATTGATGATATTGTATTAAGAAGTATTAAAAATACTTTAAAATACATCAGTGTACCAAAATTGAAAGATTTCAAATCTGATTATTTCTTAACTTTAATCATAAATTTCTAAATCTATGATATGATATAATCAGTTCTTGATGTATATTATATATAACATATGAAATTGGATTGCGGAATTGGATACACTACAACAACAACGAGATCTTATAGAGAAACTTGTAAAATCAAATAATAAATATAATGGCAACGAAGATTTGCTCTCAGATTTTTGTTCTGAAGCTTTTAAACGTTCTCATACATTGCTTGAGAATGCAGATATTGCAGATGTAAAAGCATATCTTTCCAAAGTTGTGAACACAGCCATTTTGACTGTACTTAAGGAAAATGGACGTGTCAGAAGACGTGAAAACAAATATGTCAGCACTAAAGAAATACTAATTAATCCACTGCCGGCAAAAGCTGCTGTTAGTGAGCAAGAAAAACTTGAAACAGCAACTGCTCAACCTTTTTCCGGTGATTTTTTGTACGAGATTGCTGACCCGAGAGAATCTTTTGAAGAAAAAGTTGTCAGAAAAGACTTGCTCCAAAAGATTGTTGATATTGTTCTTGTTGCACAAAAAAATAATCCGACTAAAGAGTTTTTGAAAATCTTTTTCTTGAGATATGTAAAAGAAATGAAGCAAAAAGAAATTGCAAAAGAAATTAACATTTCTCAGGCTGAAGTCAGCAAAAGACTGGTTGAAATTTCACAGATTGTTAAATCTCATTTCTAATTTAGACACTAAAGACTTATTGTTTTTCAGTAATATACTCACATCTAAAGCGAAAAGCTTTGAATGTGTCTGAAAAATATTCGGCCGGCAATCCTGCTTTTAGTTTCAACGAGTTTAGAAAATCTTTTTTGTCCGGCAGTTGTTCCCATACGGAAGGGAGATAGACAGCCTGATGGCTTCTGTCTTGTATTATAATTCCGTCTTCAACAGGTACAATTTTTTCAAGCAAATCATTTTCGCCATTAAAATTAATCTCAACCGGCATAGACAATAGCGATACAGAAATCTTTAATTTATCAATTTCTTCCGGTTTTAACGGCTGAAATCTCGGGTCTGAAAAAGCCGAGTTCTGTGCGTTTAGAATAATATCTTCAATGAGCTTTCTGTGCGCAATGATAGAGCCTATACAACCTCTTAGAACATTGTCTTTCTCAAGTGTAACAAAGCAGGCGCCTGCTTCATCAAAGACCGCCGGATAATTTATTTGTATCTTATTTTTTATAAAGCGTGATTTGATACTGATTTTGCATAGTTCAAGGATAAATTTTGAATAATGTTCTTTCAAAAAATTATTTTTTTCGCCTTCATACAAAAACCAGCAGCCATAGCCCACAACAGATGTTTTATCACCGGTTGTTGCCGCAGAATTTGTCATGTCTATTCTGATTAGAGAATAATTCTTTTTTAATGCAAAGTTAACGAGTCCGATTATCCCGACAGCACCGCATGCCTGCTGCGGATTAAAATTTGTTATATTTTTTGTCTCAATCATCTGTGCTGTCAGCAAATCAACTTTTTTAGCATCTTCAAATTTCAAAAAATGACTTAAATCTGATGAAATAACAAATCCGTTTTGAGGGTCATTATAATAGTTGTCAATTATGTTTTCAATAACATCAGGAGTTTGAGAACCAATCAATACAGGAATTATTCTCACATTTGCAAAAAGCTGTTGAATTAAAGGCAGCTGAATTTCTATCGAATGCTCCTGAATAAAGGCATCATCGTTAATTTTTGCATTGAAATTTTCTTGCAGGTTGTTATTTATTTCGCTGTTCAGTTCAATTTCTCCAAAAGGAGTGGCCCATCGGTCATAGCCTGAGAGTGCAAGACCTTCAAAAGCAACTCTGTGAGCCGGAGCAAAAATAAAAATATTTTTTATATTTTTGTCCAGCTGGCTCAGTCCTTCAAAAGCCAGTCTACCAGAATAAACAAGTCCGGCATGAGGCACAATGACAGCTCTTGTTGGAATTTTGTAAGAATTTTTATTTGTTTTTGAAAATTCTTCTATCTGATTTTTCAATTCTGCTGCGTTGTTTGAATAAAATGTTCCTGCAACAGCCGGTTCTTTAACTTTTTCCATAACGGCATTATAATATATTTAAGAGATTTTTGCGATAATGAAATATCAAAAGATATTAACAAACGGCAAAACACAATGTAGTGTTTGTCCAAGAAACTGTAAACTAACTGAAGGACAAAGCGGATTTTGTTTTGTCAGAAAAAATGAAAACGGTAATATAATTCTTTCCTCTTACGGCTGCAATACAGGTCTTGCTGTTGACCCTGTGGAAAAGAAACCCCTTTATCATTTTTATCCGGCATCAAATGTTTTGTCTTTTGGAACTACAGGCTGTAATATGGGCTGTTTGTTCTGCCAAAACTGGAAAACCACAAAAAATAATATTGATACATGGCTTTTAAACAAAACCTCTCCGGATGAAATTGTCCGGATTGCAAAAAAATATAATTGTAAAAGTGTGGCATTTACTTATAATGACCCTGTTATATTTCTGGAATATGCTGTTGATACCGCAAAATTATGCAGAACAGAAGGTATAAAAACAATAGCTGTAACCTCAGGATTTATAAATCCCGAACCTGCAAAAGAATTTTTTTCTTACATGGATGCCGCCAATATTGATTTAAAAGGATTTAGCGAAAAATTTTACCGTAAGAATTGTATGGCAAGCTTACAGCCTGTGCTTGATACAATAAGGTATGTAAAACAAGAGACAGCATGCTGGCTTGAACTCACGACAATGCTTATTGAAGGAGAAAATGATTCCGATGAAGAATTGAAACAAGAATGTTTGTGGATATTGGAAAATCTCGGAGACTGCGTGCCTGTTCATTTCAGTGCTTTTTTCCCTAATTATAAATTTTTAAACAGAAAAAATACAGATTTCTCTACGCTGCAAAAAGCCTTTAATATAGCTTCAAATCTTAGATTAAAGTATGTTTATACAGGAAATCTTTCTACAGAAAAGACTTCTTCCACATATTGTAAAAACTGCGGTAGGCCGATAATTTCAAGAAACGGCTATTCCGTTACTTCTTTCAACCTCGAGGAACATAATAAATGTGCTTTTTGTAAAGAGCCGTGCGATGGCTGTTTTTAGTATTTTAAACGATAACACTACACGTATTAATTTTTATTTGATTCTTTTATTTGTTTTTTTATATCAATAAATGAGTTTGTATATTTATCCTTTTTTATTATATGCAGATTATTGTTTATAACATAATGTCCAAGTGAACCTGTGAGTTCTTTTTTAAATCGTTTTTTTTCACTATTTGTTAAATAATCTCTATAACTATAAATCATTCCTTCCGGAGAACTGGCTTTTTCTTCACGAATTTTTTCGTTTAAATAAGCATCAAGTTTATCCTCATCAACAATATCTTTCAATTTTTGTTTATAAGGATTTTTACCATAAAAACTTACATTAGATACATTAGAAAACATTTAAACTTCATTGCTCCTTTATTTTTATAATACGTATGATAAAAGAAAAATTACCAGTTTTTGTCTAATTATTACAAATATTTAACATTTAAAAAATTTTTTCAATACAAAAGTCAATTCTTAGCCTAAGTAACTTTTTATTAATATAGGGTTAGTTTTTATAGGTTATAAAATGGTTAGTATAAGCTCATCATCACTTCGCAGTATAAAAATAGGAATTATAGATATTTTTGGTAAGAAAAAAGCAATACCGATTAACGGAGTAAAAAAAGACTTTACTCACGGCGATATGACATCTGCTGTATTAGAAAAATTGACAGATGATTTGCCTGTAAATATAACAAGAATTCCGGTAAAAGTCCGTGATGATTCTAATGCGTCTTTTCAGTTTAAATCACTATTAAAACAACTAAAAAAAATCAACAGAAACAATGAAAAATTAGATTATTTAAACATTTCGACATCGCACGTATTGCCTTATGAATTGACAGGCATACTGGATGATGTTTCAAAATTAAAAGACGTTAAAGTGAGACAAGCATTTTATGATACTTTACCTGAACAGGTAAAACATGTTATTGCAGAACTTGAAAGAATTACATCAGAAGGTACAAGAGTTTATATTTCCGCTTGCAATAAGAAAAACGGTTTTAATGCTTTATCACTTGCAAAAGGTGTTCACACAATCGGCGGAAGAAATGGAAGTACACTTGAGCCAATAAGAAGATTTTCTGTAAATCCCCTGGTAAATAGCTATGAAAATTTACCAATTTACATATCAAAAAAACAAAGTATTATAAATGAAACAGATAAAACAGCTTTGAATTTATCTAAATTAATACCTATAGAAAGTGATCTGTCTAAATTATCTAAATTTGAATTAAGGAAAAAAATTGCAACTAAAAACGATTATGAAAGACTGGAACAATATGTAAACCAGCTTTATTCAAGCGGAAAATTTAATTTTGACATAGACTTTATGAGATATAAATTAGTTTCTTCAGTAGATAAAAATCTTAAAAATAAAATTTTTGAAATTGATAAATTTATGAAAATTTTTGAAGGAAAATTTGATGATGAAGTTTTAAAATATACATTTCCGCAAGGAACACATTGTGATTTACAATTCAGACAATTTTTTGATATGAAAAGTAAGTCACAACATGTTATGCCGATGACTAAAACAACAAAAATTCCAAATACTGTATCAGGAACATCATTCGCTGCCCCTCAAGGTTTGAATACAGCACTAAGAGAAGATATCAAAAACGGCAGTTTTTCAATTTTTTGTTAAATTTTACCGACTTTTTGTTGTATATATAACAAACCGGACATTAAAAAAGCTGACTAAATGTCAGGTTTTAAATGGAGGGAAGAACCACAACGGTGGTGAGAAAGTCCTCTGACGAAAAAAGACCCCTTTCGGAGTCTTTTTAAAATGGTGGGCAGAGGTGGATTCGAACCACCGTACCCTCGCGGGAACAGATTTACAGTCTGTCGCCTTTAGCCACTCGGCCATCTACCCTTTATTAAATTGTCTGCACTCCGATAAGGAAATCTGCCTTCGACGGGATTTGAACCCGTGGCCTCTCCCTTACCAAGGGAGTGCGCTACCCCTGCGCTACGAAGGCGCAGATTATAAAAGAATGCCGAAGATAGGAATCGAACCTACAACCTACGGTTTACAAAACCGTTGCTCTACCATTGAGCCACTTCGGCATAGGATTATAATATTAAGGACATGTTAAAGTGTCAAGTGGTCAATTTGTTTTTTTTAATTCTTCAAATACTTTTTCAACTACATCAGACCAATTGTAGGGTTTTTCTTGTTTAAATATTATTACGCTGTCATACCATGGTGTTGTTTTTGTGTCATCAAACCATCTCCATTCGCTTGAATACGGCAGAAGCAAATATGTTTTTACTCCGAGTGCCCCGGCGAGGTGCACAATTGATGAATCAATTGTAATTAATAAATCTATATTCATAAGTGCTGCCGCCGTATCTTCAAAATTTTTGAAAGTACAACCAAGGTCTGTTATTTGATTAAAGTCTTTTATCTGGTTTAATTTATCTTCTTTTTCAAAGCTGTAGAATTTTATATTTTCCAGTTCAAAAAGTTTTCCAAGTTCTTTCAGCTTGATTGATCGGTTTGCAAAAACATTCGGGTTTCCCTGCCAGAAAAGACCGACTTTTCTTTTTGTTGTATCAAAATAGCATTTATATTCCTGTATTTTTTTATTGTCTGCTTTCAGATAACCGCTTGCTGAAGGAATACTTTCAAAATCAAGATTTAAAAGATAATGAAGTTCCATTATGTTTGCAATGTAATCGTAATCATCCTGATAGCAGTCAACAAACTCTATACCGTCAAAGTTTTTTTTCATTAAAATTCTTACGGAAGGTGGCAGCCAGACTTTTACCGTTTTAAAGTAATTTTTTAGAAAAGGCAGATATCTGCAAAACATAATATGATCACCGTATCCTGCGTAGTAGAACACAAAAAGAGTTTTGTCAGGATGTTTTTTGCCGTCCCAGTGATTTTTGTATTTTGCCCTTGTTTCAGGATTCAAGTAACGGTAATATTTGAAACCGTTAATCAAATCTTTTTTTGATAGATATGACATACCAAGGCTAATCATTGTTTCGTTTTCACCCGGTCTAAGCTTTAAGGCTTTTTTGAGGCATTTTATTGACTCATCAAAATTTCTCAAAGTCCTGTATAACACCCCAAGATTGTGTTCAGCCTCGTAATTTTCTTTGACTTTCAGCGAATTTATATAGCATTCTTTAGCTTTTTCAAAGTTATGTTTTTTTTCGTATAGCAGGCCAAGATTATTCCAGCCTACTTCGTCATCAGGTTCCAGAGCCAGAGCTTTTTCAAAAAAAGTTACAGCAAAGTCTGTCTGCTCTGTTTTTTTAGCCATTTGTGCAAAGTTTCTTATAAATTCGACATTGCTGCTTTCATACTCAATAGCTTTTGAAAAGTATTCCATTGAGGTTTTGTATTCTTTGTTTTTAAAGTATGCAAGCCCGAGGTTCTGGTAAAATTCAGCGCATGGAAAGCCTTTTATCGCGATTTCAAATTGTTTTTTTGCTTCATCGAGAAGATTTTGCTGCAGATAAACAAGTCCTAACAGATTGGAAACATCGGGCTGCTGTGGTGAATTTTTTAGAAATTCCAGATATATATCTTTGGCTTCTTCAAATTTTCCCTCAGACTGCAAAGTAAGTGCTTTTTGAATATCAGTCATAATAGTCCTGCAGTATTTATATTTGACGCTGCTCTTCGTGATAAATTCCGCCGCCGCAGATTGTTTCTATAACCTTTAACAAAAACTCTCTGGGAGCATCCATGTGGTTTATAAAAAACTCTTTGTTTCCAAGATGATTTATTTTTATTATACAGTTTTGTCCACGTTCGGCAGGGATGAACAAAGAAGCAACTTCATGTTCAAGCACTGCCTGGAGTTGATCTTCTTCTTTGATATTTTTCGTAAGTTCATAGAAATTGCCTTTCAACGCAATAATTCTGTTTGATATCATCGGCATTTCAACTCCACGATACAAGGCTTGGGGTTGATTGTTCCATTTCATTGTAAAGCTTATCGTATGCCATAAAATGTGTAAGACAAGCACATTTTTTTCAGAATTTTCCTCAAAATAAATACTGTCTGTTGCAACTCCACGTGCGGCAAAAGATTGTTTCAAATATTCAACAGTTGATTCCATGTTATCCGTAATTTTTACAAATGTTTCTGATGCATTCATTGTAGAACGCTGATATTCCAAAAACTGTTTGTACATATGAGTTGAAACAAGATTTATTCTCTCCTGTATAACAGAAGATTTTCTAATAGATGTTTCTAGGTTATCAAAACTGTTAAAATTGTTTTCCAAGTATATCTCTTCTCTCTTAGTTATATTGTATATAAAAATTTAATTTGAGGACACAAATCAGGCATTTTATTTACATTACAATACACTTATACTATTTGTAATAACCCTTTGTCAACATAAATTTTGCTTGCTTTTTGTGTAGTGTTTAGGCTAAGATTTTAGTATAAAGGTAGTTAGAAGGTGAAATGATGACAAATGTAGCTAACTGTAAAAAATGTGGCGCTCTATTTGTGCAAACTGCAAAAAGAGATATTTGTGACAAGTGTTTTGAAGAACAATTTAAACTTGTTAATGAGATAAATGATTATGTTATGAATGCTCCTGTAGAATCTATTTTTCTTGATAATCTGCTTACTAAATTTAATCTTAAACTTTCAGAATTTGAGGAATTATATCAGGCAGGCAAGTTCGTTAAAATTTCACAAAAAGTTACAATGAAATGTGCAAAATGCGGAAATATCGTTCCCATAGCAAATAAAACTAATATGCTTTGCAGTGCATGTGCAAAAAAACTCCAAAATGAAATATGAATGCAAGCTGAAGATCTCTGGGAAATAATTGAAGAAAAACTCTTTAAAAAACGATGAGAATAATAATAGTCGGATATGATCAAATGTTTTCGAACCTGATTTTGGGTACATTAGGCTCAAAACATAGGGTTGTCGGTGTTTTTAGACATGAACGGGTGACTATACATCCTTTTTGGCTGTTTTTTAAAGACATTTTTGCTCCTGGTAAAGATTTTTCGTTCATAAAAAGCTTCAAGCTTAAAGAAATTAAGGCGAGGAGTGTAAATTCAAAAGAATTTTATAAAGCAGCGTTAAAACTTAATCCTGATATCATACTTGTAGGCTCCTGGAGTGAGAAATTTAAAAAACCGATAATCAATCTTCCCAAAGTTGGTACAATAAACTGTCATCCGTCACTTTTGCCAAAATATCGTGGCCCTAACCCGTATATCAGGGTTATCATGAACGGAGAAAAAGAAACAGGTATAACATTCCATCTTATGGATGAGCATCTTGATACCGGCCCGATTTTGCTGCAGAAAAAAATAGAGATTTTGCAAGGATTTAAAGGAGATACAGGAGAAAGTCTTAAAAACAAATGCTGTGCTCTTGCCAAAACTGCTGTGGCAGAACTTTTGACGACAATGGATAATGAAATGATTATTCCAATTAATCAGAGCGAAAAAGAGGCATCATACTATCCTCAAATTAACGAAAAAGATATTTTGATAGACTTTAACAAATCTTCCGTTCAAATTAATGCTCTTTTAAGAGCGCTTACCCCGTGGCAGCCGGCTTACATAGCTCATAAAAACAGTTTTTTACAGGTTAAAAGAGCTAAATTCTTAGAAAATAAGACAAAATTCCATACAGACAAATATAAACCCGGTCTAATTTTGAAAAGAACAAACAAATCACTTTGGATACTTACAGGTGATGACAAAATTGCAAAATTAACAGGTTTTAAGATGTTTGGAAAATGGCAAAGGCTTTTTACCGGTTTTTATCTCAGATTCTGCATAAAAGCAGGTGACATCTGCAGATAGATATTAGATAAAAAAAACAGACCTTTTGGTCTGTATTTACTGCATCTATTCAAATAAAAAAATATTTAACGGGGGAAAAGTCTTTTGTTACAATGTTTTGGCTTGCAATATATTATATTTTGTACAATATATTGTGTTTTGAATCGTAGCTGTCGAGTACTTCCTGAAGTTCTTTAGCTTTAGCTGTAGTAGAATCTGAGAAAAGTACATCTTTTAAGAAAGAAATTTTGCTAACCAGAGGGTTTTTGCTGTTTTTCTTGTCATTAGCTGATTCAATAAATTCGTCTACAATAGCTCTTTGTGTAACTGTTGCCAAATCTTGTTTGAAAACAGGTCTTGTAGCGTATTGTTTGTGGTTGTTATTTATATTTGAATAGTTAAATGTATTTAAACCATTTACTTTCATTGTTTTTGTCCTTTTGTTGTGAATTAAATTAAGTGTTTCAACTACACTATTTAGTACATTTTTATTATGTACTATAAAGCTTTGATTGTCAACCCCTCTTAAAAAAATCTTAATATCTCCTCAAAACACTTGTAAATATTGGGTTTATGATAAAGTGCATTTTGTACACTTAATAAGATGTTTTTATTATTTTTTTGTCTTTTTTTGAATAATTTTATTAAATTTATACAAATACCCGACCGGCTAATTGTTCAAATTTGAATTTTACTGTTATATATAATTAAATCTTTTTCATACTTCCAACTATTCTTAATTCCAGACAGCTAGGGCTTTTTCAAGCTAAAAGCCCTATTTTTTTGTTCCTTTTTCTCCTGTTTTGCAACGGAGAAAAAGTGTATTTTTAACAATTATTATTAAGAAATATTCTTGATAACAATGGTAAGAAACCGCTAATTCCCTGTTATATATGGTTTCAGACCATGCTTAACACTTATTTACTATTTCTTTCACTATTTGGTCGTATTTTCCCGTTGATTTAAGAATTAAATCACAAATCTCACGAATTGCCCCTTTTCCGCCATTTTTAGATGATACAAATTTTGCAGTTGCTCGAACTTCATCTACGGCATCCAAAGGGCAGCAAGGCAAGCCTACAACTCTTAAAACACATATATCAGGCAGGTCGTCTCCTACATATGCAATTTCTTCCGGTTTTAAATTATATTCCGCCATGAAATCTTTCAAAGCTGCTATTTTGTTTTTACATCCTTCATACAATTTTGTCATGCCCAGATTTTTAAATCTGTGTCGGACAGTTCCGTTTTCTCTTGCGGTTATTATTGCGGTCACAAATCCGGTTTTATTGAGCATAACAATGCCCTGACCGTCTTTTGCATTAAACGTTTTGTATTCAACCCCGTTTTCATCAAATGTAAGAGAACCGTCAGTCAATACACCGTCTACATCTGTAACCAGAGCTTTTATATTAGACGCAGCTTTTTGGATTTCTTCATTTATCA
Source organism: Candidatus Gastranaerophilales bacterium (assembly GCA_944322855.1). Lineage (GTDB taxonomy): Bacteria > Cyanobacteriota > Vampirovibrionia > Gastranaerophilales > Gastranaerophilaceae > Limenecus. The sequence goes on along the minus strand of CALUQG010000007.1, from coordinate 23,042 downwards.
TTAAGCGACACCTGCCTTCAACAGATCATGAACATGGACTATACCAATAGGTCTGTTTTCATTGTCACATACAGCAAGAGAGGTTATTGAATGTTTTTCCATAATATGCAAAGCTTTGGCAGCCAGATCAGTTGCCAAAATTACTTTTGGATTTCTTGTCATAACATCTTTTGCCGTAAGAGATGAGGTATTATCATATTTCAACAGTGTTCTTCTGATGTCACCATCTGTTAGAATACCGGTCATAATACCGTCATTATTGATTAGTATTGCGCATCCGAGTTTTTTCGCTGATATAAGCTGTATTGTATCATGGAAGCCATTATTTTCATTGACAAGAGGAAGTCTGTCGCCTGTAATCATCAAATCTGAAACATGATAAAGAACACCGCGGCCCAGAGCTCCTGAAGGGTGGAACATAAGAAAATCTTCTTCTGTAAATCCGCGTTTTTTTAAAAGACATATAGCAATTGCATCTCCCATTGCAAGTGTAGCAGTGGTGCTTGCTGTCGGCGCTTTGCCCAGAGGACATGCTTCTTTTTGTACGGAAACATCAAGAACTACATCGGATTTCTTTCCGAGAGTAGAGTTTTTTACACCTGTCATTGCTATCATTTTTACACCAAAACGTTCAATAAGCGGCAAAAGATTAAGGAGTTCTGTTGTTTCTCCGCTGTTTGATATGGCGATTACAACATCTTCTCTGGTAATTAAGCCAGAATCACCATGGGTACTTTCTGCAGGGTGTAAAAAGTATGAGGGTGTTCCTGTTGATGACAGGGTTGCTGCAATTTTACGTCCGATATGTCCGGATTTACCCATTCCTGTTACGATAACTCTGCCTTTACAGTTGTAAAGAATATCAATTGCTTTTTCGAAATCTTCGTTTATTCTGTTTTTTAGTTCTTGAACAGAATCAGCTTCTATTTGTAGAACTTCTTTTGCAAGTTCGCATATCGAATTTATTTTATTTAAAGTTTGCAGCATATGACCCTCTCTTTTTTCTTAATTATAAAATAAATTTTTGCTTTTTGCTATTAAAAAACTCTCCGGCAAGATTGAATTGCCGGAGAGTTTTAAAACCAAGATTAAAAATTAACTATTTACCAGCCATTTGGCTTGCTACTTCTTCAGCAAAGTTGTCCTGTCTTTTTTCAAGGCCTTCACCGAGTACGTAACGTACAAATCCTTTGATTATCAATTTGCCTTCAATCAACTGAGCAACTGTTTCATCAGGATTTTTTACAAACGGTTGTTCAAGCAAGCATCTTGAAGCCATCAACTTATTAATTCTGCCTTCAACAATTTTTGCTCTGATGTTTTCAGGTTTTTTTGCAAGATCTTCTTTGCCCATTTCAATTCTTGTTTCTTCGTCAATTACTGACTGAGGAATTTCTTCTCTGGAAACAAATTCTGGAGCATTTGAAGCGATGTGAAGACATATGTCTTTTTCCAGAACTTCATCAGCTTTATCAGTGTTAAGCAAAACACCGATTTTTCCGTTATGGATATAAGAAGCAGGATTGCCTTCAACAATAACAAATCTTCTTACAGTTATTTTTTCACCGATTGTAGCAACTTTTTCTTTTATGATGTCTTCAATTTTTTTGCCGCATTGAGCGCATGTAGAAGCGAGTAATTCTTCTACGTTAGCAGGTTTTGTTGCAACAACCTGTTTTGCAAGATTTTTAACAAGAGTTTTGAACTCTTCATTTTTTGCAACGAAGTCTGTTTCGCAGTTAACTTCGATTAAAGCGCCTGTGTTGCCTTCAATATAAGAATCAACAAGACCTTCAGCAGCTATTCTGCCCATTTTCTTTTCAGCAGAAGCAATACCTTTTTGACGGAGGTATTCCATTGCTTTTTCCATATCGCCGTTATTTTCTGTTAATGCTTTTTTTGCATCCAAAATACCGGCGCCGGTTTTTTCTCTGAGTTCTTTTACCATAGCAGCAGTTACTGTCATATTAATAATCCTCTCTGTTTTTTAATACCAATTCCGCCGTTGTGTGTCTTGAAATAAAATCCACAGCCATAATGGCGGTTTTGAATAATCAGGAAACCCTGTATAAATGGGTTTCCTGACATTAAATTTTATGCTTCAACAGAAGCTTCTTCTGTTTTTTCTTCAGCAGGAGCTTCAACTACACCGGCATCTTCAGCTTTGATAGTTTCAGCTTTTGCGCCTACAGCTTTGTTTTCTTTGAGTTGTTTTCCTTCAAGAACCGCATCAGCAAGTTTTGATGCAATCAGTCTGATAGAACGAATTGCGTCATCGTTACCCGGAATAATATAGTCAATTCCGTCAGGATCAGCATTTGTATCAGCAAGACAAATTACAGGAATATGTAATTTATTTGCTTCTGCAATTGCAATATCTTCTTTTTTCTGGTCAACAACAAAAATTAAATCCGGCATACCTCTCATTTCTTTGATACCGCCGAGAGTTTTTGACAACTTTTCAAGCTTTTTAGTCATTTGTACAACTTCTTTTTTAGGAAGTTTTTCAATATGACCTGAATTAACAAAGTCTTCGAGTTCTCTTAATTTGTTGACTCTGCCTCGAATTGTTTCAAAGTTTGTCAGCAAACCACCGAGCCAGCGGCGGTTGATATAATACATACCGCATCTTGCTGCTTCTTCTGCAACAACTTCTGATGCTTGCTTTTTTGTACCGACAAAAAGAATATTTTTTCCTCTTGCTGCAAATTCTCTGACTATAGCATAAGCTTCATCCAATTTGTCAGAAGTTTTTCTTAAGTCTAATACGTAAATTCCGTTTCTTGCACCGTAGATATACGGTTTCATTTTGGGGTTCCATCTTTGAGTCTGGTGTCCAAAGTGCACACCTGCTTCAAGTAAATCAATCATTGATGCTACAGGCATCTGTTCTCCTTTCCTGATTACCGCCTAAAGAGTTTTATCTGTTTCGGCTGCAACCATTTTTGCGGACTTCAACATACTAGGTGGGTTAAGCTCCGGCTGCTATACTGCCTCGGCCCCGACTGGTTCCGTTTGAAATCCAATTACTGTACTACATACAAAATTATAACCCAAACAAAATATAAACCAACATGGTCTTTAAGGTTTATAAATATTGCTTAACATGCAGAATAAAGCTGTATTATCACATTTTGTATAAAATGTAGTGTTTGAAAAATTAGAGAAAATTATTCTTATTAATATCAATCAGTTCGTAGGGTGGGCACACTCCGTTTTGGCCCACCTACGAACTTGCATTTATCAATGCCGTTGGGCAAGTATGCCCAACCGACGTCAGCCTTCTTGCTGTCATCCTGAAGCACGATTTGAGGGTTAAAGCTTTAGCCTGCTGTGTTCAGGATCTTAGGTTCCGGTGGGCACACTCCGTTTTGCCCACTCTACGGACTGACGATATTAACAGTAGGTTGGGCATACCTGCCCAACAGCAAACCGATTATGTTGCTGTCATCCTGAAGCGTGATTTTGGGGTTAATGCTTTAATCCGGTGTATTCAGGATCTTTGATTTTAGGGTGAAGAGAATGATTTATTTGTTATTTTTAGAAAAATCCTCATTTTCTTTGATACTTTTTTCTCTTTGTGTCTTGCAGGCAAAGAGAAAAAAGTATCACAAAAAAGAGAAACCGGCGCTTTATCAAAAGAGCTTTTAGAGCCTTTGTGCGAAAATTTCTCAGCACAGGACTGAGTAAATTTTCTTCAAATGCTAAAAAGCTCTAACCCATAGACTACGCCATCAGGGACGTGCCGTCCCCGAACCCCTTGCGGTTGAAAATAAATTTTATATTTATCAATGCTGTTGGGCAAGGTATGCCTAACCGACGTCAGTAATTTCGTTCCCGACTTACAGAGAAAAGAATAACTAAACCTCGAAGAGGTGATACGGCTTTGCCGTTGTGACCTTGGTTAAATACTGTTGATATCTTTTTAAAAATCCGACCTTTGCGTAGTGAATTACAGAAATCTTTTAATAGTGAACTTGGGCTCCACAATTACTATACGGCACGCAAAAGCTACGCTTTTGACTTAGCCTGCCTCTATTCAAAACGATACTCAATCGTTTTGAACAGAGTTCTTAGTAAAGAATGGGTGGAAAATAAAAACAAAAAAATAATTGTATTCACACAAAATCCTAAGATCCTGAACACACCGGACTAAAGCATTAATTTCAAAAATCACGCTTCAGGATGACAGGGCGCATGTTTTTGGCTGGAACGGGTTGACAATACTTACTATCTCATTCGCAATGAATATGTTTTTTTCAATTATCTTTTATGAATTTCTTGAAAAAAATTTACTAAATTTTTGTTAAATAAGCTGCTAAAAAATTAATAACACCTTGTCCAAACCTAAAAGAAATTTGAAATTTCTTAATCGAATGACAAAATTGTATCTATCATAAATTTTGTTTATAAACTTCTTCCGGTTTAAAATATTGCTCAATATTAGGTGTATCCACTTCAAAGATATGAGCCTGTGCCGGGCCTAAATCAATTTCTATTGCGTTATCTTTTGCTTTCCAATTGCTTCCCGTTCCATATTTTGGTGCAATATCAACAAGCTGCTGTGTTTCTTTAAGGCTTGGAACTTTTACAGTAACTTTTTGTCTTGAGTTTACATCATGGTTAACAATAACAACAAGGGTTTTTCCATCTTTGTGTCGTGCATAAGCAATAACCTCATCACGGCTGTTGCCTTTGACTGGAAGTTCTATATAACTTCCCTTTGTAATCAATTCACCGTATTTGGGTCTTACAACATTCATCAAATAGCCGAAGTGTTGTCCGATTTCTGGATTTTCTCCTCCAGGTTTTCTTGATTCATTAAAGATATCTACAAATTCAGTATGAACATAATGTCTGATATTGTCTTTTGTAAGTGAAAAATGATCAAGAAAATCTATAATACCTTTATACTGAGGGTCTTTGGCTAACTGCGCAATTTTTTTGTTAGCATCATTACCGGAGATAAGCTTTCTTAAATTTTCTCTGTATTCAAATTTGCTTGTATGAAGCAAAGAGTCAACAGTATCTTTGTATACAGGATTTTCCAGCATCTGTTTAAATGTTTTGTCTACAAATTTTTTGTCATAAGGATAAAGATATCTGTCACCAGACTCATATCCGGTAACAATATATGGATTAGTCATCGGCAATGTAGCTTGAACTACATTTGTCATCATACAGTAATCAGGCCCACCGTTTGACATAGGACTTTTGTCATCGTGTGTGGCAAATGAACCGATTAATGATTTTCCTTTGTTGTGATTATATGACATTTGCAAATTATCTTTTACAAATTGATGAAAATCTTTTGCTTTCCAGATATTGAAAATATGGTACTGGCCGTAATATGTGTCAAATCCCGCATCCAGAGCTTCTTCAGGACGGTCTGCCGGCATGTTTTTCATTGGAGATGCGTCTTCGTATGTATAACATTCTGCAAGGAAACCGAATTCAGGGTCTTTGCTTCTTGCATATGATGTAATTATATCCCAGAATTCCGGAGGTTTTGCTCTGCCTACATCGGCTCTTATACCGTCAATACCAAGATCAATGCACATATCTATAAATTTTTTGTGATAATCAATCAATGCAGGATTTAAAATTCTCTTATCAGCATCCTGCCATGGGTTAAACATTCTGATGTCTTCCCATCCTTCAGGAGTTTTTGGGTTGCCCTGTGCATCTGTTGCTCTCAAATCAGGTCTTGCGTCATAAAGATCAACTGACATACAGCTTGGCAAATCAACCATAACTTTTATATTTCTCTTATGGCACTCTCTGATAGCGTCTTTTGCTTCTTCGTATACTGATTTTGGATTTTTGGGATCATCCAGTTTCGGATCTATTGAAAGATAATCTAACGGTGCATAAACAGAACCTGCACTGCCTTTTGCCGCAATTTTCCCTGGAGGATTTATCGGAAGCCAGTGAAGAGTGTTTATTCCGTATGTTTTGAGTTCATCGAGACGGTCTACCATATTCGTAAAATAACCGGGTTCTTCATTGCCTTCAATTAGTCCGTTTCCGTCCGTATCTTTTGCATTAAAAGTTCTTGGAATCATTGCATAGATAACAGCTTGATTGTTCTGGAACATAGAACGGAGATTGTTTTTGTAATTTGTTAACGGTTCTGTTTGTGAAGCTTCTATCTTTGCCGCTGCTGAGGTTTCTGAAGCAACAGCAGAATTTACTGCCATTGTTGCCTGTGTTTTATTCATTAAAGCTGTCAAAAGGCTTGAAGGGCCGTACATTGTATTGTATTTTTGTGCAGCAGGAGTACTCACCGGCACATCAGCCGAATTGAAAATCAAAGTTTGCACAACAGGTGCATCTTGCTGTTGAATTTGAGCAGAATGATAGTTCTGTGTCATTTGAGCAAGCAATGACGCTTTAAAATTAGGCTGTAGAGCTGAAGTATAGTTTGTTATTTTGTTTACTATCATTATTGTCCGGCTCCTTGCTGCGGATTTTTGTATTCATATATATCTTTGTTGAAATAATTCTTTTTCCCGACAAGTGCTACTGCCAGTGCTGTGAGAGCTGTTGTTCCTGCCAGTAAGCCATATGCAAGTTTTGACCATTTGTTTCTTGAACGTACATTTTCCGCTGCATTTTTGAAGAATTCAGTTACATTTTTTCCTGACATTTCAGAAATTGCTTTGTTTGATGTAGCAAAATTCAAATACCACGTTTTTGCACTTTCAATTTCTTTAAGAGTTAAATCAACATCCATACCTTTACCTTTTTGGATTATTTTTTTGACCACTGCTATTCCGTCAAGAGGTATTTCAGTTTTTCTTTCGTTTAACAATGCTTCTAAAACATGTAAATTCTTATTATTGCCTGTACAAATTTCATCAATTATTTTTGCCGCAGGAGTATAATCTCTCATGTAATTTGGTCTTTCGTCTTTGAGAAAATCTCTTGTAAGCTTGTTTTCCAGTGCAAGATAGCGGAAGCGCATTATAGCATTGTTTTGATTACAGAGTTTTGCAAATTCTTCACCAAGTGCTCTTTTTGCAAAATCTGCTTCACTGTTTATATTTTCAATTGATTCTTGAGCATTTTTCAAGAAAGCATTTTTGATAATTTCTTCTGTTTCCGCACTCATATCACCGTTTACAGCATCAGCAATTTTTTTGACTATTTCAAGAGAATATTTTAAACCTCTTTTTACACCCGGAATGTTATGTTCAAATTTTGTTGTCCAGTTATTTATGTCATTTTTGTCAAGAACAATATCTTTTATATAAGCTTTGAGAGACTCTGTAGCCTGTTCATAGCTTAAACCTTCAAACATGTGATAGTTAGGATTGAGTTTAATATTTCTGTCAATGTGTCCGTAAACTCTGTCAGAATATTCCTGAGCTGTGTAGCCGAGAATATCTTTGACAATTTTGTCAATGTTCCTAAAGGTATCAAGACCTTTTATCGGTCTGACAAGAGAGTCTATTGTATTTCTGAGTTTGTTTTGAACATCAAATATTGTTGTTCTGTAAAATTCTGAAACAGGATTACCGATGTTATCACCAAAGTTCGAACCGCCGACAGCCGACATAAGATCTTTTAAGTTTGACAAAGTAGCAGAAGTTTCTGCTGTACCGATTAATTTTTCAGCAGCTTTGGCTTCTTTTTCAATAGCCTTTTGAGCATATTTTGTCATTTTTTTGATAACTTCTTCATATTGTTTCGGATCAGCGGCTATTTGCTCATATTTTTGAGAAATTACTCTGCTTGCGCTTGAAGAATCAAGTGCAGCAATTTGTGCAATTTCTTCATTTGTAAATTTCAAGAGTTTAAGATATTCCTGAGGAATTTTATTCCAGTTGTTTGCTGTTATTGATTCAGAAATATTCATTATCGAAGCAGCTTCAAATTTTTCAATTCTGGATATAATTTCCTTGTTAGCTTCAATAAATCTGAATAAATCCTTCATTCTTTGCTGAGGAATGATGAAATGTCTTTGAGAGTTCATAAACTTCTTGATATGTTTGTTTATAGACTCTGCTATCATATCAACAGCATCTTCATCAAGATTGATATTGGCAAATCTTTCTGCAATAACACGTTTTGCAATATTTTCAAACGAATTATTAGCAATCAAATTCATTTCTTTAGCTCCGTCGTTAAATGAACGGCTAATTATTTTAGAAAATTCTTCCTGGGTTACACCCTGATAGTTTGTAACAGCATCCGGAAGAGTTGCGGCAAATTCCGGATCCATATTAGCAACAGCTTCTTTTATTGCTTTCTTAACAGTTTGTGAAAGTCCGTCTCTCAAATTGTCAGAAAGTGTAATATGAGGTTCGGTATAACGCATTTCGTATTTAACAAGTCTGTCAAAAGCATCTTTAAAGCCTGTGCCGGCATATCTGTCATCGATAAACTTCTGCAATCTTTCAAATTCTTTTTTATCCAGTTTTTGAGCACGTGTAAGGTTGTGTTCAAGTTCGTCTTTAATCTGACCGGATACATTCGAACCATTCAGCGACTGCATTGCTGTCAAAACTTCCGGCATATTGGCTTTTGGCAGTGTTACCTTTTCACCGTTTATTACAGCATTGTTCAATGCGTTATCAAGAGCAGTTTTAAGCTGTGTTCCTGCAAGATTTTCTTCTGAAATTTTCTTAAGTCTGTCAAATTCAGATTTTGTAAGTTCACAGTCTTTGATAATAAGAGAATTCAATTCCTGTTCCGGTAATTGAGGAATTTTTATTCCGAGTTTTTCAATTACAGTATCAATGTTAGTTTCTATTTTTCTTGAATCAAACGGGCTTTGAAGATCAGCGAGCTCATAGAGAGCGTCATCAATTTTTTCAAGTTCTTTTAATTCTTTGTTATATCTGTGTTTTTCAATACCGTTTTTAAGAGGAGTTTGAAGAGCATCTGCAACAATTGAAGAGATAACAGGAGTCATCACACCGGCTGTGAGCATCCATATAGTTTTACCCTGAACAGCGATCTGTCCCATTTTGTTCATTGCAGCTTCGTTTCTGTTATGAATATTCTTTGGTATGCCTAATTTGTCAGCAGTTGCACTAAGATAAGCATAATCATCTTTATATTTTTGATAGTATTCTTCTTCAGAAAGGGGTCTGCCTTTTTCATCTACGTGCCTGAACAAATCCATAGGACGATACAGGTTGTCTTCGTAAACGAATTTTCTTCTTCCGTATGAATCAATATATTTCTGATTTATATCAACACCTGTTTTTGCTTTTATAGCAGCACCTATAATCTGCGGCCAGACAGCCATTGAAGCAAACCATGTACCAAGCCCTATAAATTCCATTCCTTTTGCGAACGGGAAAAATTTTGATGAAGCAAGAACTGCAGCAATTCCTAAAGAACCTGTTCTGATTGCAAGATCATTGATTTTTCCGACAGAATAATCTGTTCCTTCACCTTTAAAAGCTGCATTATAAAAATATTTTGCATAGTTTGCATAAGATTTCACTGTGCTTGCAGCAGATTCAAAAATATTTTCTTTTACAATATGACCGCTTGCTTTATGAGGACGAACTCCTTTGGGTCTTGTATTTCCGGGGCTAAGAGGTTTTGCCGGAAGATATGAATATGTTTGAACCTGAGGGAAAGGATTGCTGACTGCCGCTGTAGGCAGATTGGAAAGATGATTAGGTTGAGCAGGTCTAACTGTTCCCTGTGTTTGAGGTTTTTGGACGGGTATTGAATTAATTAAACTAGCCATTTTTCTTTACCTCGCCCTTTATTTTGTTAGTCCCGGAGTTTTCTATCTTGTGACGGCGTCCGCTTGTACTGCCAAGCAGCAAACCTAAAGCAGTAAGGGTAGCAGCTGCAGAAGACAAAATAACAGATTTTCCTGCTATTGACGATGCTTTACTATGCCCCTTCCAGAATTCAACAAAACTTTTGCCAAAAGGTTTAATCATATAGTTATAAAGCATTACCTTTGTATTATGCAGGCGATCCATAAATCTTACATTTTTACCAAAGATACCTTCTGTTACGGTCTTTTTAAATCCGTCAGGAGAGCTTTTTTCCCATGCCGGCTGGTTTGCCATACCTATACCGAGTGTGACATAAAATGCAGTCAGAGCATATTGCCAGGCTCTTGCCATTACCACCGTTTTTTTGATTAACGGTTTTACTGTTGAATCAACATCATTGGCATCTTCATCAATGCCGTATTTTTTTGCGATTTTAGCGTAGTTTTCGTTTATTTCTTTCGGAGTGTTTCCTTTTTTGTATAAAAGCGGCCAGTATGTAAAATCAACGCTTTCAAAAAGTTTGTGATATTCGATATCTTTTTTGAAAACACCTGTCTGGTTTGTTGAAGTAGGAATAACTCTTACATAAGGCTGGTTAAGATCAATACCTCTTGCAGCTTTAACAGTGTTTGAGATTATAGATTTAGCAACAGCAGCACCAAGATAATAAAGTCCGACTCCCAGAGCCATATGTTTTGCAACATTTTTGGCTGCATTTCCGGCAATCATATTGTCTTTCTTTACACCGGCATAGAAAAGTGCAGCAAGTATAGGGCCGCCGACATAATAAGGGAATTTGGCTGTTTGTAAAAATTCAAAAAATGTATAATCAGGTGCTCCGCCCAATCCTCTCGGGAAATGCACAAATGGTATGGCCGTAGTTTTGTCCCAGTTGATTTTCATCTTGTTGACAAATGTGTTTTCAACAAGACAATCTGCTTTCGGCCGGCCTTCTTTATTTTTAGTTTTTTTGCTGTCATGTGCCTGAAAATTCAAATCAATTTTTGATTTTTTATTGTCAGAGACAGCGGCTCCGTAAGACATGTGATTATTCACACTGTTGTTCACTAAAGTTGATACAGTAACCATTTTTTCCCTTGAATCGCATGTAATTCCTACATATTAAAGGTTCGTCAAAATATTTTTTGCTACCCTAAACGCAGTAAATTTTTACAAAATCCCTACAATCTAGTCTACCACAGGTTTTAAAATATAAAATTCTTTTTTACATTTTGTAATAAATATTAATTCCTAATAATTATTAAATCTGAACAATCAGCAGCCTGCAGTTTCTTCTATTTTTTTGATAACATTTGTTGTTGATTTACCTTCAACAAAACTTATAAATTCGACTCTGCCGCCATTTGCAATGATTGATTTTGCTTCCGGAAGAGTTTCAAGAGTATAATCAGCACCTTTTGTATGAACATCGGGTTTGATTTCACAAAGCAGATTTTCCGGAGAAGATTCATCAAACATCACAACATAATCAACACACTCAAGCGCACACAAAATTTCCGCACGATCATTTTCGTTGTTTATCGGCCTTGTCGGGCCTTTGATTTTTTTGACAGAGACATCTGAGTTTAAACAAACTATCATTATATCCGCAAAGGTTTTTGTTTTTTGCAAATATCTTACATGCCCGACATGCAGAATATCAAAGCATCCGTTTGTTGTAACTATTGTTTTCCCTTCAGAACGGAGTCTGTTTAAAAGTGTTTGAAGATTTTCTCTTTTTATCAGCTGTCCCATAGTTATTCTTTCTTAATGTTTCTTTGCCGGTAATTTGCCGGAATTGTTATAAGCAACATCGATTATTTCTTTCAATTGAACCGGTTTTATTGCAAAAGTTCCGACTTTTCTAACAGCAGCAGCTGCAGCATAGTTTGCCAACGGCAGAGCAACATTGTAATCAAAATTTGAACCGGCCAGTCCCAGCCCCAAAAATGCAACAAAAGAACCGCCGGCACCTGTTGCATCAACAACTTCTGTCGGAAAAGCTTCCAGTTCTATTTCGTCTGCTCCGTCGTAATAGTATGCACCTTCTGAGCTTCTTGTGATAATAACTTTGTCAGCAATTTTTCTCAAAGCTTCCGCTATTTTTTTAACAGGTTTTGTTCTGTCAGATTTTGTTGCAATGAGAGCTTCTTCCATATTTGGAACGAGTATATCAACCCCTGCATATTTTGAAAAATCCTGTCCTTTAGGATCCATCAGTATAGTTTTGTCATGACGGTTTGCGAGTTTCACAATTTCTTTGATAAGTTTTGCTGAAAAGACGCTTATTATATAGTCTGAAAGTATAATCAAATCAACATCATCTATAACTTTTTCTATATTTTCATAGATTTTTTTCGAAATTTCAGCACTTATCAAATCAAGAGATTCGCTGTCAACACGTGCAAGATGTTTGTTATTCTGCGCAATTAACCTTGTTTTTACCGTTGTCGGACGGGTTTTGTCTTTGATAACAAATTCTGTATCGACTTTGTTTTTTTTCAACAAATCCATAACAACACTGCTGTACAAATCATCTCCGATTACACCGCATATTATGGATTTTGCCCCCATTGCGGCAATATTGTTCGCAACATTTGCCGCACCGCCTAAAAGATAAGTTTTTCTCTTTACTTCAAGCACAGGTACAGGTGCTTCCGGAGAAAGACGATTTGCCAATCCCCAGAGGTATTCATCGAGAATAATATCGCCCACAACGAGTATTTTTGCTTCATTGAACTTGCTGATTAGTTCTAACAGTTTGTTCTTTAAAGTTTTATCCATATACGGTTCCTTTATTTCTATCTAAGGTCTGTCGATGTTTATTTCTGGCTTTCCATTAATGCCGGATTATTTTTTGCTTGTTCTTTCAACAGTTTTTGAATTGTTTCCGGTTTGAAACTCGGGTCATTGTATTCAATTTTTGCGTTGTTTTTCAATGTATCAACAAACTGCTGGAGAACTTTAACTTTTTCCTGATTTGTCAAAAATTCTTTGATTTCTGATTTAACTTTTTCAAACGGTTCAACACCGGCTTTTTGTCTGTCAGTAACGAGAATAATGTGATATCCGTACGGAGTTTGGATTACATTGCTCAATGTGTTTGGTTTCATAGAGAATGCTGCTTTTGAGAAAGGTTCAACCATTTCTTCTTTTGCAAAAAATCCAAGGTCGCCGCCCATTTTAGCACTTACAGTATCATCAGAGTTTTCTTTGGCAAGTTTTGCAAATTCTTTTTGATTTTTCTTTGCTTCAGCAAGAAGTTTGTCTGCTTTTGCTTTCTTTTGAGCCATTTCTTCTTTTACAGCTTTGTCAAGGTCAGCTGCAGACATTTTTTTGCCTTCGGGAGTTTCAGCAATTTTTGCTTTCAGTTCTTCAGGATTTGCACTTACAAGAATGTGTGAAGCTCTGACTTTGTCAGGATTTTTGAATTTATCAAGATTTTCATTGTAGAATTTTTTTGCATCTTTATCGCTTATAGAAACTACTGAAAGCGAATCTACAAGTTTTTGAATTTTCACTTCATCAGACAAATCTTTTTTGAACTGTGCTGTAGTAACACCGTTTTCTTTCAAAAGAGCATTAAATTTTTCTTTTGAACCCACTTTATCAATAATAGATTTCAGCTGTTTATCCATATCTGCTTTTGAAACTTTGATATGTCTTTTGTTTATTTCCTGATCAATAAGTTTTTTCACAACGAGTTCATTTATGACTCTTTCTTTGAGCATAAGATGAAGAAAACTATTTTCGTCTTTTTTCAAATCAATACCCATCTGTGTAAACATTGAATTGCTGGCTATTGCATCAAATGCTTTTTCGTATTGCGATCTTGTTATAGCATCACCGTTTACTGTTACGACTGCATTTTTGTTTACACATCCGCAAAGCATCAAAGACATTGACGCAATAACAATTGTTGCGAATAGTTTCAATTTTTTCATTTTTATTAACTCCTTATTTAAATTAGTTCTAATTCTTGTTCATATAGTCATACGTGACCTTGTTTATATAATAAAATAAATCGCTCAAGATGTTAAATACTTCTTTAAAACTTAGAATAGCATTATTCAAAAGCAAGATAGAATTGCCTTCCTGGCACGACTTTGGAGCAATAGTGTATTTTATATATTTTGTAATATTTCTATCTGTTTGTGAAGCAATGATATTCCATTCGGTTTTGTTATAAGGCATATAAATTCTTATATTATCTGCCGTTTCACGGATAAGTGTTATTTTTGCCTGAGTCGCAAGCAGCCTCAAATGTATAAGCTTGATTAAATTTTCTACAGGCTCAGGAATTTTTGAAAATCTGTCAATCCACTCCTGGTGTATCAAATCCAGCTCTTCAACCGTTTTTACATCGGCAAGCCGTTTGTACTCTATCATTTTTTGTTCTTTTGATCCAACCCACTCGTCGGGGATGTATGCAGTAACATTTATATCAACAATAGCAGGCGGCTGAGGTTTTTCATCTTTTTCCTGCAGTTCGTTTATTGTTTCTTCAAGAAGCTGGCAGTATGTATCAAAACCGACACTGGTCATATGTCCGTGCTGTTTGGTTCCGAGGATATTACCTACTCCTCTTATTTCTATATCCCTCAGGGCAATTTGATATCCTCCTCCAAGAGTTGAAAATTCTTTTATGGCATTGAGTCTTTGAATTGCTTCCGGAGTAAGTTTTTTTGGATTTCTGTAAAAGCAGTAGCAATATGCCTGACGTTCACTTCTTCCGACTCTTCCACGAAGCTGATATAACTGGGCAAGACCAAACCTGTCCGCATCATAGATTATCATGGTATTGGCATTCGGAATATCCAGTCCTGACTCAATAATTGTTGTGCAGAGCAATATATCATACTTGTGTTCTGCATATTCAAGCATTATATTTTCAAGTGTTTTTGCATCCATTTGACCGTGGGCTACTGCTATTCTTGCATTCGGAACAACTTTTTGAAGCTCTGAAGCGAATTCATATATCGTCTCAACACGGTTATAGAGGAAAAACACCTGTCCGTCACGTTCTATTTCATGATTTATTGCATTTCTTACATAAGTTTCATTGTACTGTCCGACATGAGTTTTTATCGGCAGTCTATTCATTGGAGCAGTGTTTATTACGGACATATTTTTTATTCCGGACAAAGACATATATAAAGTTCTCGGAATGGGAGTTGCAGACATGCTGAGAATATCTATATTTTTTCTCATCATCTTGAGCTTTTCTTTGTGTTTTACCCCGAACCTGTGTTCCTCGTCTATAACCAGCAGTCCTAAATCCTTAAACACAACATCATCCTGCAAAAGTCGGTGAGTTCCTATCACAACATCAACCTCGCCTTTCAAGAGTTTTTTTATTGTTTCTTTTTGTTCTTTTGCAGATCTAAAACGGGATAGAAGCTCAACTTTTACAGGGAAAGGCTTAAACCTTTCTGAAATAGTCTGATAATGCTGCATTGCAAGAATTGTAGTCGGAACAATGACTGCTGCCTGCTTTCCTGACATAACAGCTTTGAATATTGCTCTGATAGCGATTTCTGTTTTTCCAAAACCGACATCAGCGCATATCAGCCTGTCCATAGGCTTTAAAAGTTCCATATCTGCTTTTGTCTCCTGAATGGCTTTCATTTGATCAGGTGTTTCCGTATATTCAAAAGCCTCTTCCATTTCATACTGCCAGACCGTGTCCGGTTCAAAAGCTATACCCTGTGCAACTTCTCGTTTTGCATAAAGTCTGAGCAGGTCTTTTGCTATATCTTCAATTGCTTTTTTAGCTCTTGTCTTTGTAATATTCCAATCATTTCCGCCCATTCTGGAAAGTTTCGGATGAACAGAACCCGAACCTCTATATCGGACAAGCAGGTTGATTTGCTCGGCAGGCATATGTAGTTTGTCGCCTTGAGCATATTCTATGGTTAAATAGTCCTTGAGCTGGCCATCGATTTCCTGCTTACTGAGCCCCTTGTAAAGACCGACTCCATGCACCTGATGAACCACATATTCGCCTTCTTTTATATCATTGATAGATTCAATATATTCAACACTCTCTTTGTGATAGGCTGATTTTTTTGCGGTAATATCTTTGGATTTTTTATTAAACAGTTCTCTATCCGTCAATACAACAAGTTTGAAATCTTCTATCAAAGAACCGCCGAGAGCTATATTTTCCGTAAGATATATTTCCGACTGATTTTCTATTCTGTCAGAGTATGGCATTTCAAAATCATCGAGAACTTCTTCTATTCTGTTTCTGTAATCTGTGGCTATTACTACTTTGTAGTTTTGTTTTATTTTTTCTTCAACAAACGTAATTATTTCTTCCATTTTTGAAGAAAAACTCGGAATAAGAGTACTTTCAAATTCCTCTGTATAATCGGATACGGTATCCAGAAAATTGTCAAAAAAGATTTTTTCTCTTTTCGCTATGACATTTTGAAAATCATCAAACTCCAGATGAGCCTTGTTTTTCAAAGGCAGTGCCAGAGCTTTTTGTGTATTTTCTTCAATTTGTTTTGAGTAGTTTTCGTCAATTTGTGCCAATTTAGAAAATATTTCTGACGATTCATCAAAAATTACAGAAAAATCTTCAGGTAAAAGCTCAATCACACTCTTCATTTTTTTATTAATATACGATTGGAAATATTCTATGCCGTCAAAATATTTTTCGTTATCAATTTTTTCAAGAGTTTCTTCAAGCATTTCCTTTATCAAGTCTGCATTTTCACCGGTTTCAGTACAGACAGTAGCATTTATAAGTTCATTTTTAAAAGTTTCGGAATTTTCTTTACTCAATACAAATTTGTATACGGGAAGTATCGTTGTTTCTTTAGTTTTTTTTATGCTTCTTTGGGTTTTATTGTCAAAATATCTGATATCCGTGACTGTATCGCCCCAGAGTTCGATACGTGAAGCATAGCGGTCTATAGAAAAAACATCTATAATGTCGCCTCTTATTGAAAACTCTCCGATATCAGATACCATGGTAACCCTTTTATAACCCATATCAACCAAACTTTGAGCCATTTTGGAGGTATCAATTTCATCATCAATTTTTATATTTATTAAATATTTTTTGAAAAAATCATATGAAGGAAATTTCTCGAGCAAAGATTTGACAGGTGCAATTAGAACATTTATGTTTTCTATATTTTGCAAAATTTCCATCTGCTTTGCATAGCGGTATAAATTCTGGCTTACACCGTCATACAAAGAAACATCCTGATACGGAAAAATTTCTGATTTTATATCAAACAGCTTTTCAAGATCATGTTTGTATTTAAGAGCAGTTTGTTCGGAATTTACAACAAAAATAATTTTCTTTTCTTTTGAAATATCTGCAAGCAGAAGCAGTCTCAAAAAAGCTGTCAGACCTGAAAGAGTAAAAGAACATTTTTTCTTCAAAAATGCATGAATTTTTTCAAGGATGACAGGATTTTTAAGATTATTTTGATTATTCAGCCATTTCAAAATGTTATCCATAACACAATTTTATCATCAAAGTATTATTTAAGAAAAAAGTGGAATTGCTTTTGGCATATTTTTCTGCATATTATTTATTCAAAGGAGGAAAAATGAAAAGACAGACAATCGGGGTATTCAACGGTATTGTTGCTGCTGCAAGCTACGGTACAAATCCTCTTTTTGCACTGCCTTTGTATGCCAGGGGCATAGGAGTAAATTCTGTTTTATTTTACAGATATGCAATTGCCGTTTTGATATATGGTTTGTGGATAAAATTTTATAAAAAAATTTCTCTTAACCTGTCTATTGAAGAATTTTTTCCTATATTTTTTCTAGGAATATTTTTTTCACTGTCATCATTAACATTGTTCGACGCTTTTCAATATATCGAAGCAGGAGTTGCATGTACAATTCTTTTTATTTATCCGGTGATTGTTGCATTGATAATGGCTGTATTTTTTAAAGAAAAAATTACAAAAACTGTTATATTTTCTATATTATTAACCTTTACGGGAATATGTCTTTTGTATGGAGGAAAACCCGGTACAACTCTTAATTTACACGGGGTACTGCTCGTACTGGCTTCTGCTCTTTTGTATGCGCTATACATAGTCGGAGTGAAAAATATAAAAGCTGTCAAACATATTCGGCCAGAAAAATTGAGTTTTTATGTAATGCTTTTCGGGCTTCTGGTTTATATTTACAACTTAAAATTCTGTACACAGCTGCAGATACTAAATACTCCTTTTATGTGGTTATGTACAATAGCACTTGCTCTTTTTCCTACAATAATATCGCTTGAAACAATAACTATATCAATAAAACTTATCGGCTCAACCACAACAGCAATTCTCGGGGCACTTGAACCGTTAACCGCAATATTTTTCGGAGTTTTGCTGTTTAATGAACAGTTAACAACAAAAATTGTTACAGGGATTGTATTGATACTAACAGGTGTAATTATGATTGTCACAAGGAAAAAAGTTTTGCGATAAAAAGCTATTTATTATTCCTGTTTAACGGTATAGATATAACAAATTCCGTGCCTTTATTTTTTTCTGATGTAAAAGAAATCCGGCCGTCGTGTTTTTCAATAATTTTCTTCGAAATTGCAAGTCCAAGCCCTGTACCTATGCCTATCTGCTTGGTAGTTGCTCCTGCGGTAAAAAGTTTGTCTTTTATTGATTCATCAATGCCTGTGCCTGTATCTTTAATTTTTACGATTAAGTTATTATCTTCCTCAAGTGTCGTCACTACAAGTTCTCCACCGTCAGGCATGCTCTGGCAGGCATTGACCAGAATATTCATAAATACTTGATTTAGCATATTAGGATAGCATTTCACAAGAGGCAGTTTCGAATAATTTTTTGTAACTTTAATCTTATTTTTTGTTTCATGTTTAATGAGCTGCAGCGTAAGATCCAATTCATTATTTATATCAGCTTCCTGCTGCTCGGCTTCATCCAGACGCACAAACTTCTTGAGGCTCATTACTATGTTACTGATTCTTTTAATCGCCTCTTTATCAATTTGGTTTATATTTTTTATATTTTCAAAAAATATTTTGCAATCTTTTTCCGAAGGTTCCTGCGGTAATTTTTCGATTAGTTTTTTTAATATGTCGTTGTTAGAATTTATTGAAGCAAGAGGAGTATTAATTTCATGCGCAACTCCGGCGACAAGTTGTCCCAGAGATGCCATTTTTTCAGAGTTTATTAATTGAAGCTGAGTTTCTTTAAGTTCTTTCAGTGTATTTTCCAATTCTTCATTTTTTTGTTTTATCTGCAAAAAAAGTGATGCCTGTGTTATTGCCGATGCAAGCTGTGCGGCAATAGACTGAAGTACATCATTTTGAGAATCATCAAAGCTTTTTTGATTTGTATAAATCAAAAGAATACCAAGAATATCATGCATCTTGGTGACAGGTATAATTATTCTGTTTACTTGCGCAGGATAAGCGGTTTCACTGTTTAAAAAATCTTTTATACAGGAATTAACTTTTATTTTTTTTAAAGAGATGCATCTTTTTGTGTCTGCTGAAAATTCTGCTCGCTGGCCGATAAAATTTTTGTATTTTGAAGGATACACCTGTTCTATATAAAAATTTCCGTCTTCATACGGTGCGTAATATACCTTTATTGCACCGAACAGATTAAACAGTTCCCTGAGAGCAGAGTTTATGATTTTATTTAAATCAATTGACTCTCTAACTACATTTGATATTCTGTTTAATAAACCCAATTTAACCGTCTGCGCCTGAGCTTGTGTCTGCAATGACGCAAATTGTTTATTTTCTTCCGCAAGTGTAAGATACTGCTGTCTTATAAAATTATATTTCTTTTCGGTCTCTTCATACAGTATTTCCGGTGTAATGTTGTTAAACATCAATATTTTGTATTCATTATTAAAAAAAGAATTTATTCTGTAATACAAAATTCTGTCTGTTTTCTGGTATGTTGCATTTGCACTGAAATTTTCTTTTGACTCAATCGCATAATTTACAGGATTAGAGTTTAAGATATTATCAGAATCGAGAACGCATATGTCAAAAGAAAAATAGTTTGAAAATTTTTCAAGATTTTTTACGTTTCCGAAATTATTCAAAAATGCAATATTTCTAAACGCAATTTTTTTGTCACAACCGAGAATTAAAACTGCGCACGAAAAATTATTGTACAGACTAAAATCAACGATACCCATAGAGATATTTTAACATTTTATTGCAAAATACAAAAATGAATTATGTAAGATATGACTATACCAACCACTGCACCCATAAAAACTTCAAGAGGAGTATGTCCCAGAAGTTCCTTAAGTTTTTCCCCTGCAGCAGAAGGTCTGTGGGCATAAAATTCTTCCATAACACGATTCATTGTAGCAGCTATCTTGCCTGCAGAACGTCTGATACCGGCAGCATCGTACATTACTACAAAAGCATAACCGAGCGCAATAGCAAAAGGAATGGAATTCATCCCCTCATTGTAACCTACAGTCATTGAAAGAGCGATTACACCTGCACTGTGAGAACTCGGCATACCGCCGGTTGTTGTAAAAATTTTAAAATTGATTTTTTTATGAATAATCAAAAAATATAAAACTTTTAGAATTTGTGCAATAGCAGCAGCAATAAGCGCATTACCTATAACTTCAACAGCTGTACCTATTTGATACATATTTAATTAACCCTTTCATTGATACTGTTTGCTATCTCTCTCAAGATATCAGATTGAATATTATGCTCTTTTAATATATCACAAGCTTCACTGCAAAGGGAAGAGACTTGTTTTTTAGAAGTCTCAAGTCCGTAAAAGCTTACGTATGTAACCTTTTCTTCTTTTGCATCTTTCCCGGGGGTTTTGCCGAGTTCTTCAAGTGTCGCTGTAACGTCAAGAATATCATCCATAATCTGAAAAGCCAGACCGATTTTTTCCGCATACTCTGTCACTGCCGAAAGTATTTTTTCATCGGTTCCTGCTATTATTGCTCCAGTTCTCATGGAAAGTTTGAATAATGCGGCTGTTTTGTTTTCATGGATATAGTTCAAAGTTTCTTGAGAAATTTGTTTTCCTTCAGACTCAATATCCACAACCTGCCCTGCAATAAGCTTATGTGCACCTGCCGCAACAGTAAACTCCTCGAGTACTTTCAATAATGTTTCCGCAGAAACAGTTTTCGGTGTTTTTTGAATGATAATTTGCGGAGCAAAAGACAACAAAGCATCACCTGCAAGCACTGCCGCAGCTTCCCCAAAAACTTTGTGATTTGTGAGTTTGCCTCTTCTGTAATCATCATTGTCCATACAAGGTAAATCGTCATGGATAAGACTTTGTGAATGAAGCATTTCTATTGCACATGCCGCAGCAACAGCATTTTCATAACTTCCGGACAAAACTCTGCAAGTCTCAAGAGTCATAACAGGGCGCAGTCTTTTTCCACCGGCCAATACTGAATATCTCATTGATTTCCATATTTTTTCAGGATATTCAACAGGAATATATTCATCCAATTTTCTTTCTATCAAATTTTTGTATTCATCAAACTGTTTTTTTACAACTTCATTCATTTTATATTTCCTTATCGATATTTTGATTTGACTTTCGTCTTGATATTGTTCTTTTTTTGCTGCTGATTTTTGTCATTTCCCGATTGTGGACTGTTTTTGATTTAGTCTCAATTTTTTTACCGCTGTATGTGACCTGTTTTTTGTATTCTTTTGCTTCTTTAACAAATTGCAGATAGCTTGCATACCTTTCAGGGGAAATTTTTTCAAAATGTTTCTTTATAACACAGTTGTTTTCTGTGTCATGCAAACAATCAGAAAACTTGCATTCTCCGTATTTTGTTTTAATTTCTGTAAATTCTCTGAATAATTCCGAGACCTCAGCCGGCATCAAAAAATCAAACTTAAGCTGACTGAAACCCGGAGTATCAACAATATTCGAGTTTGTCTTTGCATCGAGTTTTATAATTTCACAGTGTCTTGTTGTATGTGTGCCTCGTTCTGTTTTTTCACTCACTGCTTTAGTTTTGAGGTTTAAGTCAGGTTTTATTGCATTTATCAGAGATGACTTTCCGACACCGGAAGAACCGCATAATACAGTAGTTTTGTTTTTTAACACATCTTTAAACTCATCCAGACCGTTTCTCTCAAGTGCCGAAGTAAATAAAAGTTTGTATTCCAAAGGCTCATAGATTGATTTTATATTTGCAATAATTTCTTCTTCACCCTCAAGGTCATTTTTGTTGAAGCAAAGCACCGCCGGAATTTTGTAATATTCACAAAAACACAGATATCTGTTGAGCTGCTCAAAATCCAAATCCGGTTCTTTTATTGCAGAAACAATAATAACCTGATTGATATTTGCAACTTTGGGTCTGGGGATAAAATTTTCTCTAGGCAGTATTTTTGAAATAAAAGCTTGTTTGGAGTTTGTATTTAACTGCTCCAGTTCAACATAATCTCCGACAAAAATTTGAGCTTTTTGTTTTTTCAGGATTTCCCGTATCTTACATTCAAACACCCCTTCATCAGTGTTTGTATAATAAAAATCCGAATGTATTTTAAAAATATGCCCTTTCATATTCTCATATTATATCCAAATTACGTTATAATAGAAATATGATTATTGATTGTAACTTTATCGCTCTAAACAATCCCGATGACATTCTTCCTTATCCTGCCACAAAATCAGGTCTGCTGGATAAAGACAAGGGACATATAAAATTTGGCTATCCGTCCTCTTCATATCCCATTTTGAATATGCCATATATCCTTGAAGATTACGATGGAAACAACATCCCTCCCGGTCATTATGAAATAGTGCTTTCTCCCGACAGAAAAACATTATACTTTGTACAATCAAAACAGATAAAAGCATCTATACCTGTGGCAAACCTCGTTGAAAAAATTGTCAATGAAGAAGAGGAACGCCAAAAACTAAAAGAAAAAGAAAAGCTTGAAAAAAAATATCGACATAATAAAAGACGAAAACCTCTTGACCAGACAGAACGAAAAAAACAGGCCGATATGGAAGCCTCTATTGATGCATCAAATCCCGAATACTATATTCTGAAATACAAAAACGGCAATATAAAAGCAACCGGCTATATTTTGAAATAGGTTTAAAAATTGCTGTTTTAATGTAAAAAATTTAAAATATGTTATAATAGTAAATACACATAGAACTTTGAAATATTAAATAAATGGGGACGTTTTGGATTTGACGGGGTGATCGTTTGTATCAAACTGCGAGTCCGAGCGCTGTTCTCGGTTATCAACGAGCAACTTAAATTAAACGCTAACAACGTTATCGAAGGCAATTTCGGCAG
>CALUQG010000006.1 GCA_944322855.1 Candidatus Gastranaerophilales bacterium | reverse complement strand
TTTCGCGTTTGGTAGCCAAACTTTATTGGAAGTCGCAAGCTTACCGCTTGCTTAGCCAACTGGGCTACGGGCGCATTGTCTTGGTTTTTACGTTCACAAGGTTTTGGACTCCATTTTGAATTTTTATTCTAAAAATTCTTCATATCGCTAACCTTGTTCACATGGCTGTTCACTCGTCTGTTTCACAGACTCGTTTTCACTGCAGCATAAAACCGATATTTAGTTGTCAAATGCAAACAAACTGTTTGCTATGCCTCATTATGATAACTCAAACACCTTTTTTTGTAAATTTTTATTTTTTATAATTCAAATTCTAGTCTATATCAATAGGAGAACGATTTATTGCATCTATTGCATTACGTGCATTTTGAATTAATTCATCAGAAACATTCGGAATTACAGTCAGCTGTCTTAATACATCGATTGTCCTTTTAAAACATCTGACAACGTCACCTTCTCCTGACGGAATTTGTTCTATCAGTTCTTCCCATTCTCCGCCATTAACCCAGTATTCTATTAATGGTGAATAATAAGAATTTATATACATTTCTGTTTCTATATCAAAATCTTTTTGAATTATTGCGATTTTTCTTCGTATATCTTTAATTTTATTGAGTGCTTTTCTTGAACCTTTGCTTATAGGAAGTTCCGGATATACATCAGCCCTTAAATCCTCTGTTGTAACAGCACATATTACTGATGCTAGTTCATCGGTTTTTAATGTGTCTAATATTCCGCTAAAAATTATTTCTGCTAAGAATAATTCATTCTCAGCTCTTATTGCTGCTATAGTCAAACCTTTTTCATTAGGATAATTATTTTCAATATACCCCATTTTTTCAAGTACATATGTATGGTTCAGAAACTTTTTCCAGTAAATATCTTTTTCATAATCAATTGTTTTTTCAAGCTTTTTTGCCCGTTTTTCAAAACGTTCCAATAATTCATTTTCTTTTGTATGCTTTTTATAAAGTTTGCAAGTATCACATGGATAATTGTGAACCTTATGAAGAAGTTCTTTTGTTTTTTGCTCAAAATCCAAACAATATTGAACATTTTCAGGATTTTTCTTGTTCATTTGTTTACGTAGCATCTTGGCAGTTTTGCGCTGCTGGACATAAATGTTTTTAAGCTTGTTATATTCAAGCATATCTTTTGTTGTATGTTTATACGGACATCTAAAATCTTTTATGCTTTCAATTAAATTGTTTAATTCATTCTGCTGGCTTATCAATGGGGCAAGTCTTGCAGTGGAAGAATAATAACCGAAGCTTTTTAAAATAAGCTCTTTAGCTTCATCCAGCGTAAATCGCTGAAGAAGATTTGCTACCATTGAATATGTAGGAGAAAATCTGCTTTCTAACGGATTTGCATCACTTTTTACCAGCTCTGCAACTTCTTCCGGAGATTGGAATGCAGTTCCGACAATTGTTACATAGCCGATTTCATCCATTCCTCGTCTTCCGGCTCTGCCTGACATTTGTAAAAACTCGCTTGGTGTGAGCATTCTGTGTCCGGAATCAGTTCTTTTGGAAATTGCAGAAATAACTGTTGAACGGGCAGGCATGTTTATTCCAGCAGCTAGGGTTTCTGTTGCGAAAACAACTTTTATCAAACCCTTTTGAAACAACTTTTCAACAAGAACTTTCCATCCCGGTAATAATCCTGCGTGATGGGATGCCACACCGCAAAGCACATATTCAAGATGCTTATTGTTGTATAAATATGGATTTTCAGCTAAATATTCATCTACTATTTTTTTTATTTCTTTTTGTTCGTCAGGTGTTGTCAGACACAAGCCTGCACATTTTTCCATCTGTTCATCACATTTTTTCCTTGAAAATGTGAAATAAATTGCAGGCAGCATATTCTTTTTGTGTAGTATTGATACAACATCTTTGGCAACTTGCCGTTGAGGCATTTTTCCTCTTTTGCCGAAATATTTTGCTTTGGATTCCGGTTTAATCTTTCTGTTTAACCTTCCGTCAGGAGTTAAAAGAGGAAGAATATCATTCGGTTTTGAAGAATCATAGTAATAATACCTTAACGGTACAGGACGAAAATCAGTGTATACAAGTTCTGTTCTTGAATGAACCGTATTTATCCAATCCGTAAGCTGCTGTGAATTTGCCACTGTAGCTGAAAGCGCAATAATCTGCACATTTGTAGGACAATAAATAATGCTTTCTTCCCAGACAGTTCCTCTTTGTTCATCGTTCATATAGTGAACTTCATCTAAGACAACATATCTGACATCTTTCAGGTTATCTGATACAGAACCGAAATTTGTTCCGTAAAGCATATTTCTGAAAACCTCTGTTGTCATGACTACAATTTGGGCATTGCGGTTTATTGAAGTATCTCCTGTTAAAAGCCCAACTTTTTCTTCCCCGTATTTTTGCGAAAAATCACTGTATTTTTGGTTTGATAAAGCTTTTAATGGTGTCGTGTAAAATATTCTGTGATTTTCTTTTAAAGCCTTGTGAATTGCCATTTGTGCAATACAGGTTTTACCGGCACCTGTCGGAGCACATACCACAACACTTTTTTCGTTATTTATATGGAAAAGTGCTTCTTCTTGAAAATCGTCAAGTTTGAAATCAAAACTATAATCACATTGCCCGTTTGTTATTTCTTCTGACATCTTTTACCCGTATTTTGTCTCCTAATAGTATAATACCCTAAATTTGTGCTTTATTAACATTTATTAGATATATTTTACAAAAAATACTAAAACATATTTACATGCAAAATACTAAGCTAAAATGTCGCATAATATCTTATAAAAAGTCCGAAGCCTATATTCAAATACACAAGCACTAAGAAAATGCAATTCAAAGCTTTGAACCAATCTGGCAGTTTTTTTTCTGATTTTTCATTACACAACAAATATATCATGCACAAAACCGGCAGCAGTAAAGGAATAAAATATCTACCCTGCAAGCCTTCAAATGGACTTATCAAATATGGAACAGCCCATGATACGTATATTATTGTGCATATCACGACAAAATTGAGTATAGAATACAGCGGTACAAATATTTTTTGCCATAAATTAGCCGGCAGCAATTTGTCTTCTTCTTTGTCTTTCAAGAAACAATTTGCAATTAAAAAGCATAAATACAGCCAGTACATAAAGGGGAATAAAAATACATCAAGCCATCCTAAAACTCCTATCGAAGAATATATGAGTGGTAAAAAATAGGCTTTTAATGTTTTGAATAAAGTAGCTGCATAAACAAAAGGATGTTCAAATATAAAGTGAACCTGGATTTCAGGATTAGAATTATTCATCGGAACAAACAATGAATAACTATACTTTGACCACAACAAAGAAACTATAAAGGCCGGCATTAAGATACCTGCAATTTTTAGCCATCCGTATTTTCCGTATTTTTTTATAGGAATAAACAATACAAATAGCGAAATCAAAAAACTCTGTTTGATTAAAGCAAGCAAAATTGCAAAAATACAAAGTAAAAAAAGCTGTCTGTCTCTAAGTTCTTTATCTTGAAATGCATACTGAAACACTTTTGACGCAAACAAAACACTGACAGCAATCAAAATACCGTCAGCAGACAGCGATGCCCCCAATGACAGGCTCATTGGCATAAGTAATATTAAAAAGCACAGCCATTTCCCGAACGGCAGGCTTTTTATTGCCCAAAAACCGCACAAGATATAGAATAGCAGCAAGAATATTTTTCCTGTTATCATAATCCAGTAAACACTTTTTGTTATATGCTTTCCTATCCAAACACCGGTACCCTGAGGCGCATATGCGACAGGAGAATACATTGCATGATATTTTTGGTTAACAAAAATTTTTTTGTTTTCATCTAATAATATTTTTTTAGATTGCTCAATTTCAGACAAGGAAACTCTCAAATTTGTGTTAAAAAACAGAGGATCATATCTGTTTTGAAAATCAATAATAGCTTCAGGAAGATAATCTCCTGCAATTCCATTAACTTTTTGTGATAAAAAATGTCCCTGTGCAAAAGAAAATGCCTTTGCAAAATGGGCAGGTTCATCAGGTGACTGAAACGGAGGAGTCATAAATATCAAAAATAATCCGAAAATAAGAGCAAAATATATAAATATATTCTCAACTTTTTTTATATTCTCAATCTGCATATTCAACTCCGTACGTATATTATTATATATAAAACAAAGCCGTCTTAAATTTTTTTAAGGCGGCTTTGTTTTTTGTGCTAAATAATTAATTTTCTTCTAAGTCATTAATGCATTTGCTGGAATTTGCATACTCATTAACTTTTTTAGTTGTAATACGTTTATTGTTAAGGCAGGCTGAGCCGGCAACACAACCGCCTTCACAGGCCATTATTTCAATGAGGTTTCCTTCTGGACACACTCCTTTTTTAGCCCAATTTTTCAGGTCTCTGACAGATTTTGGATTTAAGCCGTTGACACAGGTCGGATACAATTCAGGAAAGTCTTTTAATGCCACTTTCACTGATTCAGCGACACCGCCTGTTACGGCAAAATTTCTGCCTTCTTTTGATGCTTCATTTGCAAACTGATAATCAGCACAATTTGCAACTTCTATTTCTCTTGCAACAAATAAAGCCCCCATCTCTTCAAAATTCATTACAAGATCTGTATATTCATCTTTTTGTGCTTCTTTTCTTTTTGCAACACAAGGTCCTATGAATACTGTTACTGCATCAGGATATTTTTCTTTAACTATTTTTGCAGTGTAGTGCATAGGTGTTCTTGTTTCTGATCTGAAAGGTTTCATTTCGGGAATATGCTTGTCAACAAGCTCATTGTATGCTGCACAGCAAGATGTTGTCATAAATTCGCTGCCTGCTTCCATTCTTTCTTTGAAATCCACGGCTTCAGTTCTTGCTGTAGTATCTGCTCCTTGTGCGACTTCAAAGACTTCCGAAAATCCGCATTCAATAAGTGCCTGAGCTATCTTGTTAATAGACACAGGAAGCTGTCCGACTACGGACGGAGCAAGCATTGCAACAACTTTTTTGCCATCTCGCATTGCTTTCAAGACATCTATAATCTCACTTTTTTCATGAACAGCAGCAAACGGACATGCACCGACACAGGCACCGCAGCTTATACATTTGTCAAAATCTATAACAGCGTGTCCCATTTCATTTTTGTGTATTGCTCCGACAGGACAAGCATCTTCACAAGGTACTTTAAGTTTTACAATTGCACTATAAGGGCAGACCTGGATACACATACCGCAGTTTTTGCATTTGTCACCGTCAATTACAGAACGGCCGTCTTTTATTTGTATTGCACCGAATTTGCAGGTTGAAACGCAAGGTCTGGCAACGCATCCCTGACATAATTCTGTAACATAAACTCTGCTTGGAACACAGCCTTTGCAAGCAGCATCAACTACGGTAAGGATTTCACCTTCAGGTTCTTTTCTGTCCAATGCTTTTTTGGCATATTCATTCAATGATGTCATTTCATCATCTGTTTCTATGCTGCAGCCAAGACCAGCTATGGCACGCTGGCGTAGTATGGCACGTTCCTTATAAATGCAGCAGCGATACGGAGCTTCACCGTTTTTGGGCCTCATTTGAAAGGGCAATTCTCTTATATTACCCATTTCCTGATTGATAAAAGCTTTTATTAATCTTACTAATACTTCTCGCTTTAAGTGGGTTGTATTACTATTATCCATTTAATTTACTCTCTATTGCTTTCAATACTTTCTCAACTGTAGCCTCAGAAATTATTTCTCCGTCAATTTTTACAAAAGGTGCTTTCATATATGTTGCATTTTTGCACAAATCCAAACAAGTGTGAGCTTTGACTTCAACCCGGTTTCTATATTGAGGCGGTATAAGAGATTCAATCTCCTGCAGCTTTGATGCGCCCATAACAAAACAAGTTGTACCAAAACACAAATCTAAATTAATTTTTCCGGCTTCTTCCATTTAATTCTCCCTATGGTTTTTGTCGTTTTTCATTTTAATTTTTTAGACGGATTAAATAAACTTGAGGTTTACTTTCTTAATATAACGTCCTGATAAAATTTTTTCCAGCTGTTTTACAACATTTTTACGAATTTCCAACTCAAGAGGCAAATCAGGGTCGTAATGTGCCTGATTTAGCTTTGAACCAATCATAAAATCTATAACATCGGAATCTAAAAGCAGTTCGATAAGTCTTCCTGCTGCATCATCAGGCCATCTGTCATACCCTTCGTTAAGGTATTCCAGAACTTTTGTTAAGGTCAAAATACCTTCTGTTATCAAATCAACACCATCCATATGTGAGCATGCCGGCAAAGAACCTTTGTTGTATCTTTCTGTTGTAATTTCTCTTCCGAGTTCACGAGCAAGAATGTTTGCTGTAGTTCCGCCTACTATTGCTTTTTTGCCGTCGAAATCATCAAATATTTTTGCATACTCGGCATCTCTGTCCTGTCTGTATGGGGGGCCTGTAAAAATCAAAAGATTTCTTGGCTTTCTAAAGTACAAAATCAAAGCTGATACATCATCCTTGGCTTTTCTTCCCGGCTCTTTTCTAATAGCTTCTTTGACAATTTCACACGCAAGATGGCTGCTTGATATAGTCGGATTTCTTCTTGTCTCTTCTTCTACAAATTCAATGAGCCCTTCTCTTCTCCAGCCGAGTTTGTATTCGTCTGTCCCCATGCCGGATTGTGTTACACCGTCAGAGCAAAATATCAGCCTGTCTTCAGGTTCAAGCTTAAAATTATACAAATGCATATGTCTGTTTGTAAATTTTTTTGATGTGATAATTCTTGGCTGGTGTTCAACAACATTGCCGTTTCTTATGTGTATAAAATCAGGGTTGCCTTCTTCAACAATTTTTATGTAACCTTCGTCTGTACACTCAAATGCAGAAAAAGTTGCATAGCTGATTTTTCTTACCTGACAAACAGGAAGAGAGTTCATAATAACTTCTGTTGCTTTCAGTATATCTTTACCTTCTTCGATAAAGCGTAATATCATTGTGGCAGTCATTGTTGCAAGAATATTAGCTTTGATGCCGCTGCCGAGACCGTCAGACAAAACCGCAAGCAGCCTGCCCTCGTCCGTAAATCTTTTAGACATAAAACAGTCACCATATGTATTTTGCCCGTCTTTTTTCTGCTGATAGCAGTCTATGTCAACAAAAAAAGTTTGTTCAGCCATTATTTGCCACCATTTTCAGAGTTTTCTTCATTATTTTCGGATGTTTCTTCGTACCCTTGCGCAATCTGGCTCAACAGTAATTCTGTATCAACCATATGTTCACCTAAAAGGCAGGCAATATTTTGAACTGTTGCTATGTTTTTCTCAATTACCTCATGTGCTTTTCTTGCTATTTGCTCACGTTTCATTTCTGTTTGAGTAACATCAGTTATAACTGCACCGACAATTTTATTTCTTTCGATTTCAAAAACGGCTATATCAAACAAGTTTTTACCGATAGGATAACGTTCTTTATGTATGTCTTTTCCTGAATTTAATGTACGCTTGAATAAGTCAACAAACGGCACAACCCTATCTAAGGCACCGCCGGCAAGACCTTCGGGGCGGTCTTTAAATATTTCCATCAAATCAGGTGCAAACATCCTGACAAATGCTTCATTAGTTTCAATGATTTTAAGATCCGCATCAGCCATAACAATTGCTGAAGGCATAGAACGAAGCATTGCGCTGGCTTTTCTTATAGCGAGTTTTCTCATATAAGATACACACATAGAAGGCTCTGCATCTCCGTTTAACAGGGCCTCAGCCAGCTGTCTGCAGGTATCATATCCGCAGCCTCCGCAGTTTAGTTCGTCTTCTATGCCATGTTTACCTATACTTGCCATTGCTTCAACTATTTGTTCAGGAGTATACTTACGGGCATTTTGAGGATGAGCATGATATTCTTTTTCTACAACAACCTCAGGTTCTGTAGGAATATCCTCTCTGAGTCTTACTGTTCTCAAAATATCTGACATAGTTAAGACACCCGGTTTCGAATTATCTTTGCAAGGTCCGTTTGCGCAGCCTCCGGGACAGGCAAGTGCTTCTATAAATATAGGTCTGTCTATTGTTTCAGGATTCAAATTCTGGATTGAATCTTTGAATGCAGGAATAGAACTTACACTAACAAGCTGAATATCTTTTGCACATCCTGATAGTCTAATTGTTTTATTCATTCCGCCTTCTATCGGGTAATATGCTCCCTCATAGGCTTTTTTAGGAACAAATCTGGTTTCTTCTTCCGGTTCAATATCTTTCAGATAAATATTTTCCTGCTCAAGCCACTGAGAAACCTCATGGAAAGTAAGTGAAACATCTATCAAATCAGGGTTTCTGTCAGCTTCGTTTTTCTTTGCAATACAAGGCCCCATAAAGATAACACCGATGTCATCACCATATCTTTTTTTTAGAAGCTTTGCGTGTGTCATCGCCGGTGAACCAACAGGTGTGATGAACTTTGTATATTCAGGCATGTAAAGCCTTACATAATCAACTATAGCAGGACAAGCACTTGAGATATGTATTTTATGTTCTCTTTTTGAAAGAAGCTTTGTCACTTCAATAGAAACTTCCTGTGCTCCGAGTGCAGTCTCTGATACACCTTCAAAACCCAGCTTTTTTAAAGCTGCAATTATTTTTTCGGGTTCACATTCCCAGTATCCGGCCCAGCTTGGTGCAAGAGAAACAAAGACCCTCTTTTTAGCAGTTAATACTGCTCTGGCTCTGTTTATATCATTTCTGATTTTTTTTGCTTCTGACGGACATACAAGAACACAATGTCCGCATGCTATACATTTTTCAGGAATAACAGATGCGTGGCCGTTTTCTATACGTATAGCTTTCATGCTGCACTGACGGACACATTTGTAACAGTCAACGCACTCGCTTTTGAGTGTATAGATAGGGTATTGATTG
The DNA here is from genome assembly GCA_944322855.1 of Candidatus Gastranaerophilales bacterium. Taxonomy (GTDB): domain Bacteria; phylum Cyanobacteriota; class Vampirovibrionia; order Gastranaerophilales; family Gastranaerophilaceae; genus Limenecus. The sequence continues at coordinate 123,476 of CALUQG010000006.1, read as the reverse complement.
TTCATCTTGACCTCTTCAAACTGGATGCAAATAATTAATTATATATATTTTTTCAAAATTGCTTCTAATCTTACAGGCGAAGCCGCTTCGCAGTTTTCTCCGTTAATAATAACATTTGGACCTACAGCGCAATTGTTTTCACACCTTGAGCCTACAACGTCAATCTTTGCTTCAAGACCATGTTCTTTTACAAAATTTTCTATAAAATCTAAATTGGCTGCATTTCCTCTGGCAAAACATGAACTTCCCATACACACTTTAATAGTAATTGTTTTTGTTTTTTCTTGAGTTTTTTCCATATTCATATTTCCTCTTAATCAACAGCGGTCACACTATATATAGCAAATTGCAAATTCTATAATGACCATAATGCAGTTATCGTGAACAAATTCACCAATACCAAGAATATTCTAAGCTATTTTTATTCAAATATCAAGTCAGTTACAACAAGCTAACAAATTAAATCGTGATTTTTTTCTTTATTTGGGGTATAATATTCACCAAACGTGACAGGAAAATTTCTATGAGCAAAAATATACCGGAAAAAGTGTCAAACAGACTCACACTCTACCACAGTATAATGGTAGAATACATTGAAGAAGGAATTGAAACAATTTCAAGCCCTCAAATCGCACAAAGGCTTGGAATAGATGATTCTCAGGTAAGAAAAGATTTTAAACTGCTAAACAATGCAGGAAAATGCCGTGTGGGATATTTGGTCAAAGACCTCAAAGATTCTATTGAAAAAACTCTCGGGTTTGCTCATGTAAAAGATGCTTTTATTGTCGGTGCAGGTCATTTGGGGCTTGCGCTTGCAAAATATGACAGTTTTAACAGCTATGGTTTGAATATTCTTGCGCTTTTTGATAATGATCCGCAAAAAGTTGATATGCAGGTTAATAATAAACAAATTTTTCATATCTCAAAACTTCCGAACCTTGTTGAAAGACTCGGAGTCGATATTGCTATACTTACTGTACCGAGAAAAAATGCACAGCAGGTTGCTGACTTTTTAATCCAATCAAAAATTAAATATATCTGGAATTTTACTCCGGCAGTTTTAAAAGTGCCTCAGGAAGTTAAAGTCTGGAATGAAAATCTAATGGGAAGCTTTCTGCAGTTCGCATGTAAGGATATTATTTAACAAAACCAGTAAAGGTTTTATTGCAATTCTTTACAAAGATAAATTAATATAATTATAAAAATGGCAAAAATCTTTATTTTTATGCTTTAATTCCTTATAAAATTAAAAATTTAGGGGTACGATATGAAAATTAAACCTACAGGCAGCACTTTTCAGGGAATAAAAGACACTCTGAAACAAAAACTTTCCAAATCAGGAACAGAGGCCAGAGAAAAACTAAAAGAAGCAAAAGATTATGTTTCGCCCAAAGCTCAAAAAACAGTAAAAGAAGCTGCAGGGTGGGTTGATGAAAAAATAAATGACCCACGCTTAAAAGAAGCCGCACAAAAGGCTTCGAATTGGGTTGATGACCGAATAAATGATGTCAAAGATAACATTGCTCCGAAAGTTAAAGAATCTGCAAAAAAGGCTGCTGATTGGGTTGATGACCGGATAAATGACGTAAAAGAAAATGTTGCTCCAAAAGTTAAAGAATCTGCAAAAAAGGCTGCTGATTGGGTGGATGACCGGATAAATGACGTAAAAGAAAATGTTGCTCCAAAAGTTAAAGAATCCGCAAAAAAGACTGCAGACTGGGCAAATGAAAAACTTGACGATGCAAAAGATTCTTATGAAACCTTAAAGCAAAAATATGAACAGTACACAATGAAAAAGCCAAAAGTTGAAATATTGGCTAACAGAATTGTGGAACTTCAAAAACAATATTTGTTTAATACAACTTTTTTGAATAGATTAAAGCAGCGAAATCCGTATCCGGCTGATTTAATTGCGAAATTGGAAAAAGAACAGCAGCAGCTTGAAAAAGAAATAAAAATTGCAAATGAAAAATACAATCATTTCAAGACACTTCAGGACAATGCACAGAAAGCATTTGATAGATTGAACGGGTTTAATAAATAAGTATCAAACAATTGCTGATGAAATATTGCCAGCTGCGTTTCATATCTTTTTTAAGCTTTTTGACCATTTTTCTTAAATGTTTACGAATTGTTTTCATCATAGGCTATTCTCGTCCTTTCAGTGATTGTCAAAGCGTTTGATATTGGAATACCGCCGGGCTGTGCAGGTCTGTTTACTACTTTTCCGTTCACGTACATTACTGTTGAACCTCCGCCGTCAAGGTTCATTGCATTTATACACCCAAAAGATTTCATCATTCTGGCGAGTTCACCTAGCGTCATTCCGACAGATGCGTGTTCTCTTCCGTCTACAGCAACCATTATAAATTCGTTATGTGCGGTGTATCCGATTGCTGTTCTTGGATTTTTTCCAGTGATAGAACGGAGTTTTTGTGCGGTGACGTCAATATAAACTGCGCCGTCTTTTACAAGATACGGGCCTCCGCTTATTATGTGATCAATGTTTTCCCAGTTTGGAGACATGTTTATATCCAGTTCAACTTTTCTGGCATTAAAAAACGGCTCCAACTTCGATTTTGGTCCTGATATAACGTATCCGTTTTCAGGTATAGGTGTTGAGCCGTATGATATTTTAGTTATTTTTTTGTCCTGAACCGTAATATTTACCCCGTATTTTGGAGGTGTTGGAGATGTAGCCCCCCAGTCTTGTGTGTATAAAAGAGTGTATGTGGATAATATTCTCGGCTGGTTTATGTTGTCTATTTTAACTTTTTGTCTGCCTGCTTTGAGTGCTGAGTCAAATTGAACCTGTGCCATTTTAAATTCGTTTTTCCCGATACCCATAGCTACTCTGTTGTGAAGAGGGCCTGTGTAAACTTTTTTGTTTATCACGAGTGTACCTAAAGGAACTCCAGTCTGGGGCTTAAAATATGTACCGTTTATTGCGGCGATAGAATTATTACGAGATGCAATTTTTCTAATAGTTGCCCTGTATTTTAATTTTGTTGATGCAAGTTGTGGAGCGATTTCAATATTTGGATTTAATTTTGTATTAACTTCGACTATATTAATTCTTACCGGTCTTCCGTTGATATACTTCACCATACGGATATGCTTAACCCCGTCAGTAATTGTGAGGATTGCTCCGTTGCGATAGCGCTGCCGAAGCATTGATTCCCATCTTTGTTTTTCCTCCGTAAGACTCCTTGTTTGCTCTTTTATTGTATCCTGTTTTATATTCGCTCCTGTTTTAATCGCTTCATTTGCATACGTAAATGGATTATTGTTAATCATCAAAGAATGAGAAGAGAACACTGCCAGCAATACAGTAAAGTATAAAGAATGATTGATTATCTTTCCTATACTTTTTTGATTGTCAGCTAGCATCGTGTTCATTGTGATTAACTTTTTTTATCCTTTCTACTACTATTGTAACATATTCTATTCTCTACTACAATTGTAAAAGTAATTTATTTTTAAAAAAGCAATCAAGAAGCACTTTTCCAGCTTAATGTTTCTTCATATTTTACTAAATAAAAATAGCCTGAAACTCAGGCTATTTTTATTTATGGTAAGGATTACACTTAATCTGTTTTTTTGTTTTTTTAGATAATTCCCTGTGCAATCATAGCCTTTGAAATTTTGTCAAATGCTGCAATATTTGCACCGGCAACGTAGTTTTTATCCATACCGTATTCTTTTGAAGCTTTATCGCAGGCTTTAAAGATATTTGTCATAATTTTATCGAGTTTTGCATCTACTTCTTCAAAAGTCCATGAATATCTCATGCTGTTCTGGCTCATTTCGAGTGCTGATGTTGCAACACCACCGGCATTTGCTGCTTTTGCCGGTGCAAGAAGAACACCTTTAGATAAGAAGTATTCTATTGCTTCAAGGTTGGTAGGCATATTAGCTCCTTCTCCTATGGCGATAACACCGTTCGCAACAAGTGTTTTTGCATCTTCCAGATTGATTTCGTTCTGGGTTGCACAAGGCAGCGCTATATCAGTTTTTATTTTCCAGATATTTTTTTCACCGTTTTTGTCTTCTGTATAAACTGCACCGCTGACTTTAGAAGCGTATTCTTTAATTCTTCCTCTTTCAACTTCTTTAATCTGTTTTACTATATCGAGTTTTATTCCGTCAGCATCGTAAATACATCCGTTTGAATCGCTCATTGCAACAACTTTAGCACCGTATTGCTGTGCTTTTTCGCAGGCATAAATTGCAACATTTCCGGAACCGGAAATTGTTACGGTTTTACCTTTAAGCTCATTATTGTTTGCTTTAAGCATTTCACGCATAAAGTAAATTAAACCATATCCTGTTGCCTCTTTTCTTGCTAAAGAACCTCCGTATTCAAGTCCTTTACCTGTCAGAACACCTGCCTCATATGCGTTTTTGAGTTTTCTGTACTGACCGAAAAGATATCCTATTTCTCTGGCACCTACACCGATATCGCCTGCAGGGACATCAACATCTTGACCGATATGTTTGTATAATTCAGACATAAAACTCTGGCAAAAACGCATAATTTCCATATCAGATTTACCTTTTGGGTCAAAATCACTTCCGCCTTTTCCACCGCCGATTGGCAGTCCGGTTAATGCGTTTTTAAAACACTGCTCAAAAGCGAGGAATTTCATTATGCTCTGGTTTACACTCGGATGAAATCTCAAACCGCCTTTATATGGGCCAATTGCACCGTTAAACTGTACTCTGTATCCGCGGTTGACCTGTACCTGTCCTTTGTCATCAACCCACGGAACTCTGAATGAGATAAGTCTTTCCGGTTCTGATATACGCTCAAGAAGTGCGGATTGTTTGAATTCAGGATGCTTTTCTATAACCGGTTTCAATGTTGTCAAAACCTCTTGTGCTGCTTGTAAAAATTCAGGTTCATTAATATTTTTCTTTTTTAAATTTTCCAGAACTTCATTTAAGTAATCCATTTGTCACTCCTTAACATTGCAATATTAATATTTTTTAGAAAATTATATCATACTTTGAATGTTATAACGCAGATGTAAATATTTTTTTTATATCGTGTAATTTAATATCAAAAATTCATTGTTTAAGGTACAATTTTTTTGTATGGAAAATAAAGGTGGAATTTGAAAATGAACAATGTTTCCGAATCTTACAATGTAGCAATTATAGGTGCCGGGCCGGCAGGAATATTTGCCGCACTTGAGATAATGAAATTGAAGCCTGACTGGAAGGTTTTGATTGTTGAAAAAGGTCTGAAAATAGAAGAGAGAAAGTGCTTTCTTCGTGAGGGTGTAAAAAAATGTCTAAATTGCAAAACTTGCGGACTTCTTTGCGGATGGGGCGGAGCCGGAGCGTTTTCTGACGGAAAACTTACGCTCACACCAGATGTTGGCGGACATTTGCTTGACTATATGTCAAGGGATGAAGTCGAAGCTCTTATCAAATACACAGATGATATATATCTGAAATTTGGTGCTACTGACGAGGTATTTGGTACAAACAGAGATGATTTTGCAGAAATTGAAAGAGCAGCGACACTCGCTGAATTGAAACTTGTTCATTCTCCGGTAAGACATCTTGGTACTGAAAGAAGCCTTGGTGTTTTGAAAAACATGCAGGACTATCTGAACAAAAACATAACTATTTTAAACAAAAAAACAGCGGCAAGCTTGATTGTTGAAAATGAACAGGTAAAAGGTTTTGTTACTTCGGACAATCAAGAAATCCGCGCAGAATATCTTATTATTGCACCTGGAAGAGAAGGGGCTGACTGGCTGACAAAAGAATTTGAAAAGAACAAAATAGGTATGGTAAATAATGCTGTTGATGTTGGTGTCAGAGTCGAGCTTCCGGCGCCTGTATTTTCACATATTACAGACAAGCTGTATGAATCAAAACTTGTTTATCACTCAAAGACATTTGGTGATGAGGTAAGAACATTCTGTATGAATCCGTACGGGGAAGTAGTTGCTGAAAACTACAGCGGTATTGCTACTGTAAATGGGCACAGCTATGCGGAAAAGAGAACTCAAAACACAAACTTTGCATTGCTTGTGAGTGAGAAATTCACAGAGCCGTTTAAAGAACCTATTGCATACGGTCAGCATGTTGCAAGACTTGCAAATATGCTTTCAGGCGGTATTCTTGTACAACGTTTCGGCGATTTATTAGACGGCAGACGTTCTACTCCAGAAAGAATCAAAGCAAGTATAATCACACCTACTCTTCAGTGTGCGACTCCCGGTGATTTGAGCCTTGTTCTTCCTTACAGACAGATGACAGCTATTATTGAAATGCTTCAGGCTCTTGATAAAATTGCCCCAGGTGTTGCTTCGAGATATACTCTGCTATACGGTATTGAAGTTAAGTTCTACTCGGGAAGAGTTAAACTTACTAAAGAGCTTGAAACAGAACAGGTTAAAAATCTCTTTACAATAGGTGACGGTGCCGGTGTTACAAGAGGTCTTATACAGGCTTCTGCATCAGGTGTTCACGCTGCAAGAGTAATTTGTAACAGATAATTAATATTCTGTAAAAAAAAATTATCCTTGTGTTTTACAGCAAAACACAAGGACTTTTTTATGAAAATCTCATCTTTATCTTTATATACCTGCAATGATAATAAAGTGATGCCAAATTTTGGGGCAGGTATTGATAATAAGGACTTAACAAGGCTTTCTAGAGAAGAAAACCTGATTATTTCAGATGCGATTAGGACTATTCTAACTAAGAACGACAAAGGAAAAATTTTTGATAAGAATATGAAGCTTTCTGAACTTCATAAAAAGATTACTGATTTATTTATACTAAACCGTTACATAGAAAAAAATACACTTCTACGAGATATAAACGAAAGTTTTGATACGTTTCTTGAAATGTTTATAGAAACATCAAAATATAAACTTAATTTTGATTATAGTTTAAATGCTAAAAAAGATGCTATAGACAGGTTAAATAATCTTGCATTGAATAAAAATACTGAAAATATTTTCAAAAAAATCGGTATTTTTGTTTTGCAAGATATTATTGTTTTTAATAATAATCCTTTAAAAACAATTCCAAAATCTTCTATTGATAATTTTTCACAAATGTTGTCAGATCCAAAGTTTTCACCATTAATTAAAGTGATAGATGACGAAAATTTGTATAAATTTTTACAGGAAAACAAGTATAATTCAAGAATAGCAAAAAATCTCGAGGTTATAAAAAAAATTTTAGGTCAACCTGAGTATTCAATTTTAAATAATATTGGTTGGGATATAAATATAATAAAATATCAAGGCAGTATACAAAAATTGCTTCAAAAATTAAAAAATGAAGCAGAAAAATTAAATAACAAAGAAAGAATGGCTTTTTATATTGATCCGACAACAGGTAATTTTCACATAGCAATAAAGAAAAAAGTACAAAAAAAAATATGTTTAAAACGAATTGAATATTTTGATAAAAATTTGAATATAAGATCAAAAATGTATTCAATTTTAGGGCAAAATTTAGAGCTTAAAAAAACTATAAATTCTAAAATAATAGATTTAGAAAATAATGCTGTTTATTTAATAAGGAAAATTTATAACAATAAGACAAAGAACTGGTTGTTTGATTCAATAATAAGAATAAAAAAAAATAGTTTTAATCAAATAATAGAAAAGGAAATAATAAAAAAATCAAATATAGGCGGTGTTTTTAATATAAAGATAATTGACCGCAACGGAAATATTACAACAAAAAGTTTTGCAACAAAGGATAACGGTGGAATAAAAATATACAAAAGGCTAGTTTCTCAAGAAGGTGTCAGAACAATATTCGATTACAACAAAACAGCTGACGGGAAAAATGAAAATTTTGATTATATAATTAAAGATAAAACGGGAACACTATTAGGCAGACAAAATATTACTGTTAAGTATACAAGCAGGTATTCATCATTACATAATATAAATGGTAAAACATACAAAATAAGGTATTCTCCTTCAGCAATAAAAATACTGGATAAAGATGCACAAAAAATTACAGTTATAAATTTAACAAAATTATTAGATGAAAAATCTCAGGCTTTGAAACGCACTTTAAAACAACTTCCGGCAACTGAACTTTTGGCATTGCATAAAAGAATTGAAACCTTAAGTAAAATTAAGAATTATGATTCTTGTTACAGTGTATTTTTGAAGCAAATTCTTTCAGGCTCTGATGTATTTGTTTTTTTGCACGAATTAGGACATGCAAAAAATGAATTAATAGGAAATTTGGATAAAATTATTAACGAAAATAATTTTAAGCCTGATTTTCTTATGCACAGTATAGAAAAAGATAGAGCTTTTCAAAAAATTTTTAATGAAGAAAAGAAAAGTTTTTTTGAAAAATATCCTAAATACATAACAAATATTACAAGATATTTTACAGGATCCACATTGTTTGTTGGAAAATATAAAATATTAAATGAGACTATTGCTGAGATTAATGCAATAATTCATACACCGAAATTTGCTGATTGGCTTGCAGCAAGATCTCATTATCTTCAAGAAAATTTTCCGAGAACTGTTGCATATTTGATGAAAAAATTATAAAATGCCGTATTATTGAATAATACGGCATTTTAATAAAACATAAGATATTTAAGCTTCTTCTTTTTTAGAGTTAATCATGTTCTGAATTTTTTCCATGATATCATCACCTTTTTTTTGCATATCTGAAACGATATCTTCTGCTTTACCCTGAATTTCTTTAACAGTTTTTTCAGCTTTATTTTTCAAATCTTCAGAATTTCTTGCAAGCATTTCTCTGGTTTCTTCACCTGACTGAGGAGCCAGCAAAAGTCCCATAACTGCGCCTACAACACCGCCTACAATAAATCCTGCTAAAAATTTTCCTGTTGACATATCATTCTCCTTTGACGTTATGTATTGACTATAAACTTTTATAGATTATATGAATATAATTCCCATTTTTTCATTATTCTATTCAATAATTTGGGTGTATATTATACAATCTTTACAAATAATTAATATATCTGAAAGTTTTATTTTCTTCTGAATAAATTAAAAGCAGACATAAAGCCTTTCATAAAGCTGCCTGAAAGGAATTTGAATTTTCCAACAAACAAACTAACAAAACCAATCAAAGCTGCAATTACTTTTTTCAAGTTTTTCATTTGTGTATCAGCATTTTGAGTTATGTCATTAATACTTTTCATTGTCTGTTTTAATTCACCGAGAATAGGCTCTAACTCATCTTTTACAACAACAGTTGTGTCATTAAGTGTTTTTGTCAAAATGGTAAATTCAATGAGCCATTTTACAACATATACAGTAAGTGTAATTATTGACGCAATAAGCACCAAAATCAGTAATATAAGACAAATTCCTATAGCTATAGACATATAATAATCTCCTTTTTATTTTTTAGTTAAAATCGTAAGAACGATCTTCCATTTCTTTTGCTTTTGCCATTTGTTTAGCTTTGATATGTTCATTAATTTTGTTATACTGTTTTTCTAATTTATATTTCATCATATCAAGGGATTCAAGAGCCTGTTTTTTGGCTTCCTTGATTTCAGGTGCGTGTTTTTGTGCAAAATCATTAACAAAATTTTTAACATCTTCTCTTGTTTCTGCACCGGATTTTGGGGCATATAGTATTGCTGCAACTACGCCGCCCAGAATACCTGCTAAAAGTCCCATTCCAAAACTTATAGAATTGTCATCTTTTGACATAATCTTCTCCTTGCTATTACTTATCATTGAAAGTATATCATTTTTTCAAAAAAATTACACTAGCATGAAGGGTAAATAGAATTTTTTTTAGAGCTACTATAGTTATAATTGTTATTTAATTTGTTATTTTAATTCATATAAACCAAATGGTATTTAAATAACTTGAAAAAATTTTTTGTTGTTGATATATTGTCTATACAAATTGTAATGGGTATTGTTGTGTACTTTTCAACTATTTATAAAGTAAATACCCGATACAAAAGTTTAAAATGAATAGATTTGTGGCGGATATCGTCAAGTGGTCAAGACCTCGGATTGTGGTTCCGATATGCGTGGGTTCGAATCCCACTATCCGCCCCATAAATACAAAGCTCTCTATAGACGAGAGCTTTATTTGTTGTTTAGATTTAGTTTATTAACAAATTTGATTAAAAAATTTTAAATATTTTTATTTTTTTAAATTTAGAGCTAATTGATATTACATCATGATTTCAAGTATTCTTTAAGTTTTATAAAAGAAATATTGTAAAATTTTTGAAAAAAGATGTAGAAGATTAAATAGTGTAGTTTTTACGCTTTACTACACTGGTAAAATTGTAAATTAAATAGCATGGATTGATTAAATATTGCCCATGTCATCAAAATTTGTTTTAATATAGTTTATACAAGTTCGGAAATTAATCAAAAATTATTTCAAGAATTATTCATATATATAAAGAATAAAAATCTTGAGGGATGATTTGAAAAGAACAAGGCTAAGCTATCAAGCCGAAATTTTCGTGCCTTTGTTTTTATTTGTCATACTTTTTTGATTTGCTTGTTATGGATGTGTTATTTACTCCATATAATCGATTAAAAACTGTCAAATAGTATTTATAATGATAGATGAGATAAGAATTTTCAAAATCTGTCAACGGAGGATAGAACTTTGTTAGAACATGGTTACATTCAAATTTATACAGGCGATGGAAAAGGCAAAACAACAGCTTCATTGGGGTTGGCATTGCGTGCGCTTGGTCATGGATGGAAAGTTCTTGTTATTCAGTTTACCAAAGGTGATTCCGGTACAACATATGGTGAGATAGCTTCTGCTGGTCAATTTTTGCCAAATCTGGAAGTTCACCAGTTTGGTATGGACAGAGTTGTGTACAAACACAATGTTTGTATGGAAGATTATAAAGAAGCTAAAAAAGGCTGGGAGCTTGCAAAAAAAGCTATTCAAAGCGGTGAATACCAGCTTGTTATCCTTGATGAACTTAATATCTGTGTAGCAATGAACATGATTAAAGTTTCTGAGGTTAAAGATGTTTTGTTAAACAAGCCTGAAAATCTTGAAATCGTGCTTACTGGAAGATATGCTCATCCTGAGCTTATTGCACTGGCTCACTTGGTCACTGAAATGAAGCCTATTAAACACTATTTCGATATGGGTGTTATGGCTAGACAAGGTATCGAATATTAACGTTTTAAACGTAAATATACGGAGAAATGGGGAAATACGGGAGGTTTGTTAAAATAACATCTCCCTTTTTTTTATAAATTTCACTGATATTTTTATAAATAAATGAACATGGATAAAGAATTTCTCCACTCTCTCTTTAGAAACAAGAACTCTGGCAAGAATTGATTAAATGTTAATCCGAACCAGAGTCGAAAATGTCGATTGGGCATACTACCCAACGTTACCGGCGGCATTGATAAAGGCAAGTTTGTTATTTCCCTTACAGGTCACCCCTCACCACAGCCCTTTTCCGACGGAGATTGTGAGCAACAACTAAATATCGAAGAGGCAATACCACTCTGCCGTCTTAATTTAAGTTTATTTAGTTCTCTCAATACTTTTTCTCATTCATCAAATCGGCTGTGTGTATGAAATGATTTGTGTTTTTGCTCTGATAGTGTTATATTACAGAATGAAAGTAATATTAATATTAGTATTATAGAGGATAGATATAATGTCAGAAGGTCATTGGATTGCACAATTGGGTCAATTTAGCTTCAATGTTGATACCATCATTACAATGTGGATTACAATGGCTATTTTGATTGTATTCGCTATTATTGCCACGAGAAAGATGTCAATTATCCCAACAAAACTTCAAGCTGTTGCCGAAGGTATAGTAGGAGCATTTGTCGGTTTGACCGATTCAATGATTGGCAAAAACGGTAGAAAACATGTCCCTCTTCTGGCGACATTGTTTCTTTTTATATTAACAGCAAATTTACTCGGGCAACTGCCATGGCGGTTGTATCATTTGAAAACTGGTGAGCTTGCTTCTCCTACAAATGATATCAATATGACAGCAGCAATGGCTATTATGGTCTTGGTTTATTATGTATACCAGGGTGTAAGAGTAAAAGGACCAAAATATTTTTTGCACGAGTTTAGCTTGGTTGGAATTATAATGGCGTTGATTGAGCTTTTGGAAATGGTAATAAGACCTTTTTCACTGGCGCTTCGACTTTTTGCCAACATACTGGCAGGAGAATTGTTAATAGTGACATTTGTCGGCTTGTGTGCATATTTGCTGCCTTTACCGTTTATGTTGTTTGAAGTATTTGTAGCATTTGTACAGGCACTTGTGTTTATGCTTCTTTCTACCGCTTATATTGCTATTGCGGTACAAGAAGAAGAGTAGTAGTAACGGATTTTTGACAATTATTAATAGAGAGAAATTTAAGTAATAAAAAGGAGAAAATTATGGCAGTAGAACAAGTAGCAGTTGAAGTTGCATCAATGGCAAAATTGGGTGCAGGTATTGCAATCGGTTTTGGTGCAATCGGTGCCGGAATTGGTTTGGGTATTGCAACAAAAGGCTTGTTGGATGCAGTATCAAGACAGCCGGAAATTGCAGGTAAGGCTTTGATTTATTTCATTATCGGTGCCGGTCTTGCAGAAGCTTGTGCTATTTATGCTTTGTTCATTGCTTTACAATTGCTTGGATAATTTTAAATTTACGTCAAAGCAATGGGCTTTAAATGGATTAAGTAACCTGCGGCTGTTGGCTGCAGGTTCACACAGTCCGTAATTCGATATAACAAGGACACTTTATGGAAATTAATGCAACTATTTTAGTATCAACAATAAGTTTTATATGTTTCATTTTTATAATGAATGCCATTTTATACAAGCCTGTTATGGAAATTATGGCAAAAAGACAGAGCTACATTGATGACAACAAACAAGATGCTGCAGAAAATCATAAAAAAGCCAATATCCTAATCGAAGATAAAAACACACGTGTTGCCGATGCTCAACGTAAATCACGTGATATTGTTGCATCGAAAGCTGATGCAATTAAAGAAGAAAAATCGAAAATTATAAATGATGTGAAACAAAATACTTCTTTATATTTTGATGAACAAAAACAAAGTCTTGCTGTTCAAAAAGATGAATTGTCTCATCAGATGAAAGGTGACGTTGCTGATTTAGCAAACAGACTTACAACAAAGCTTATGGGTGTTGGGGTGTCTTTCCAGCCATTGAATGAACAAGACCTTGACCGTGTAATAGACGAGGTAATGAGAAAAAATGCTTGATTTCAGCTGGTCGAATATTTTACATTCAAATATTATCAACTTTGCAATAATGGTTGCGTTTTTTGCTTATATCATTGCAAAACTAAAAGTGGGACAAAAAATAGAAGATATGAGATCCTCAATTCAACAAAAAGTTGAGGAATCTGAAGCAATAAAAAAAGAAGCCCAAAATGATTTTGAAAAAGTTTCTGCTTCTCTCGCAAATATTGAAGACGAATTGAATGCGATTGTAAAAAAAGCGGAAGAAACAGCTGTTACACTGGAAAATAAAGCTAAAGCAGATTTGGATAAAACTGTTGAAACAATAAAACAAAACATAGATAAACAGGTGCATTCGGAAGAAAACAAAGTTCAGACTTCTTTGCTAAGAAATGTGTCTGAATCTTCCATTGAAATTGCTCAAAGACAAATAAAATCAGCTCTGGATAGAGACAAAATGCTTCATCGCAAATATATTGAAGATTTTATAAATAGTATCGACAAAATTGAATTATAACAACGGATGAATGAAATGACCGAAAAAAATATTGATAACAAATTAATACCTCTGGCAAAAAGATATTCAGACGCAATTGTACAGGTTGCGGCAGGCAAAGGACAGCTGGATGAGATATATTCGGATTTAAGAAATATTTCTGAAGCTTTGTCTGAAGTAAAAGAACTGACTGATTTTTTGTCTCATCCTGTTATTCCGCTTAGTGAAAAAAAAGAAACGGCCAAATCTGTATTTGAAGGAAAAGTTCAACAGGATAGCCTTAATTTAATATACATTTTGCTTGAAAAAAATAAAATAAACTTGCTCGATACCATACTATATTGTTTTGAATCATCTATGGATGAAGCAAAAAATATTTTGAAAGTTGGTGTTGTTTCTGCTGTTGAAATTGACGAAGATTTGAAAGCAAGATTGAAAGAAAAATTAGAGAAGAAACTCAACAAAGAAGTAAAATTTGATTATGAAATAAACCCTGATATTATTGCAGGAATTGTACTAAAAATACATGATAAAACCATAGACGGTTCAATGTCGGCCCGTCTTGAAGGGTTTAAGAAAAGTGTCAGATAATGTAGAACAGTAAAGGATAAATAAGATGGCAACAATCAGACCTGATGAAATTACATCTATTATCAAAGCCAAAATAGAAAATTACAGTACCGAAATGGAAGTTTCTAATATCGGTTCTGTTCTTGAAGTTGGTGATGGTATCGCACGTGTGTACGGCCTGCGAAATGCTATGTCAAACGAGCTTGTCGAATTTGAAGACGGTAAAGGTACACTCGGAATAACATTGAACCTTGAAGAAGACAACGTCGGGGTAGTAATTCTTGGTGAATATCAACACATAAAAGAAGGCATGACTGTAAAAACTACGGGAAGAATTGCTTCTGTTCCTGTAGGTGAGGGGCTTATCGGAAGAATAGTTAGTCCGACAGGCCAGCCTGTTGATGGAAAAGGTGATATTCATTATGAAAAAACAAGACCTGTTGAAAGAGTAGCTCCTGGAATTGTATCTCGTAAATCAGTGCATCAGCCTTTACAAACAGGTTTGACAGCTATTGACGCTTTGACACCTATAGGAAGAGGTCAGCGTGAGTTGATTATCGGTGACAGACAAACCGGTAAAACAGCGATTGCTATTGACACAATCATCAACCAGAAAGGTCAAAACGTAATATGCGTTTATGTTGCAATCGGTCAAAAAACATCAACTGTTGCGCAGCTCGCTAAAAAGCTTGAAGATTTTGGAGCAATGGATTATACAATCATTGTATCTGCGACGGCTGACGAATCTGCACCGCTGCAGTTTATTGCGCCTTTTGCAGGGGTTGCAATTGCAGAAGAATTTATGGAGCAGGGCAAAGATGTTTTGATTGTTTATGATGACCTTACAAAACATGCACAGGCTTATCGTGCAATGAGTTTGCTTTTGAGACGTCCGCCGGGACGTGAAGCATACCCGGGAGATGTTTTTTATCTTCACTCAAGACTGCTTGAAAGAGCATGTAAATTAAATGATAAATTGGGCGGCGGCTCGATTACCGCTCTGCCTATTATTGAAACTCAAGCAGGCGATGTTTCAGCATATATTCCTACTAACGTAATTTCTATTACAGACGGTCAGATATTCCTTGAAACAGGCTTGTTTAACTCGGGTATAAGACCGGCAATTAATGCAGGTATTTCTGTATCACGTGTAGGCGGTGCTGCTCAGACAAAAGCAACAAAGCAAGTCGGCGGTAAATTAAGACTCGATTTGGCTCAGTTTAGAGAGCTTGAAGCTTTTGCACAGTTTGCTTCTGACCTTGATAAAGCAACTCAGGATCAATTGCTTAGAGGACAAAAACTTACAGAAGTATTGAAACAGCCTCAGTATTCGCCATTGAGTGTTGCAAAACAGGTGAGCATTCTGTTTGCAGCAAATGAAGGCTATCTTGATGATATAGATAACACTAAAATTCAGCAGTTTAAAAAAGAATGGTTTGAATACTTTGATGCAAATATGTCAGAACTTGCTCAAAGGCTCAATGATGGTTCTGCTTTGAGTGATGATGACAAAAAATTGCTCAAAGAAAATCTCGAAACATTCAAATCTTCACTGTTTAATGCTTAATTTTAATAAAATTTTGTCAGATAACGGCTTAAATAGCCGTTCTGACAGAATAATGTAACAAAGGATTAGAAATGCCAAATTTATTAGACATAAAAGCCAGAATTTCAAGTATTCAAAACACAAAGAAAATAACTAAAGCAATGAAAATGGTTGCTGCAGCGAAGGTTAAAAAATCTCAAAACAGAGTGCTTGCCGCTAGACCTTTTTCAAGAGCTTTAGGTGAGGCTTTTTCCAAAGTACTGTCCGGTGTTGAAGTATTAAGTTCAGCAGGTTTGAAGATTGAACGTTCAATCGACAATTATCCTGTATTGATGCAAAAAAGAGGGCAAAAAAATGCCGGTATACTTGTTGTAACTTCAAATAGAGGTCTGGCAGGTGCGTATAATGCCAATGTTTTGAGATTTGTATTGAAAAAAATACAGGAATACAAAGAACAGGGTATTGGCTGCAAGCTTTTTGTTGTTGGTACAAAAGGTACATCTTCTTTGAGAAAAAGAGCAGCTGCTGCAGGTTTTGAAGTTTTGAAAACTTATACGAAAATATCTCAAGAACCGAATTCTTCAAATGCGCTTGTTATAGCGGAAGATATGGCAGATGCTTTTGTCAATAATCAGATTGACAGTATAGAAATTGTGACAACACGTTTTAGAAATATGATGTCTTACAAAGTAGAGGATTGGAAAATCCTTCCTGTTGAGAACGTCAAAGAAGCTCTTGGTGATGACACAAATGAGTCACATGGTGTTGATCCATTGATGGCATTTGAACCTGATGCAGATCATATTTTGCAAAAAATGGTTCCAATGTTTATAACTAATATAATTTATCAAGCATTATTGGAAGCTGTAGCAAGTGAACTAGCTGCAAGAATGACAGCAATGTCTTCCGCAACAAACAACGCCGATGAAATGATAAGAATACTGACAATTGATTACAACAAAGCACGTCAGGCCGCAATTACTCAAGAAATTTCGGAAGTCGTTTCGGGTGCTGATGCTCTGAAAAATTAGAGTTTACATTTTGTAGCCATGAATTTATTTTCAGTATAGAATTACACTAGGTGAGTATTAAACAGGAAAAAGAGAATATGGGTTATAAAATACTAAGTAAAAAAGAATTATGTCCTAATCAGTATGAATTGACAATTCATGCTCCATATATTACAAAAAATGCACAGGCCGGACAGTTTATAATATTAAGAGTGTCAGAAGACGGAGAAAGAATTCCTCTTACTATTGCTGATTACAATAGAGAAAAAGGTGAATTAACAATAGTATTTATGGCTGTAGGTTATACAACAAAACAACTTGCGACACTGGAAGCCGGAGATGAGCTTGTTGATATTGTAGGGCCTTTGGGACAGCCAACTCATATTGAAAAATACGGTACTGTTGTTTGTCTGGCTGGCGGCTATGGCGCTGCACCCTGCTATTTGATAGCAAAAGCATTTAAAGATGCTGGCAACAAAGTTTATATGATTATGGGTGCTAGGACAAAAGATCTAATTTTCTGGCAGGACAAAATGAAAAATGCCTGCACTGAACTTTTCATAACAACTGATGACGGCTCTTTGGGCACAAAAGGATTTGTTACAGGTGTGCTTGAAGATATTATGAATAAAGAAAAAGTAGATTATGCAATTGCAGTAGGCCCAATGCCTATGATGAGAGCAGTTGCTGAACTTACAAGAGACAAAGGCATAAAAACAGAGGCAAGCATGAACCCTATAATGGTTGATGGTACAGGTATGTGCGGAGCCTGCCGTGTAACTGTGGGCGGTGAAGTTAAATTTGCCTGTGTTGACGGGCCTGATTTCGATGCTCACCAAATAGATTTTGATGAAGTAATAAACAGAACACGTATTTACAAGGATTATGAAAAAAAACGGAGCGAAAACTGTAACCTCTTAAAAGCAGCTGAAGCTCTTACAAATAAATAACTATAAATTAACAATTAGGAGATAAAAATATGGCTATACCGGTTTGTCCGTTGATGTCAGCAGGAAATTCAATCGAAATTGTATGTGCACAGGAAAAATGCGCATGGTATTTGAAGAACTATAAAACTTGTTCAGTTTATTTGCTGGCTCACAATGCAGCACTTGATATTAAACAAAAACAGTCTCAAATGGCTGCAAATAAGTAAATAAATTGTTATTTATCTTTTATAGAAGAACACAGACTAATTAATTAGTCTGTGTTTTAGTCTTCTTTATCAACCGGATTTTTATAAATTTCTTTTAACTTGTTTACATCAGCCTCAGTGAGTGTTGTTTTGTTGAGTATTGTTTTTATCGCTGTGTAATTTGCTTTGCTGATATAATCGAATTTTTTGTCACTATTTTCAGCATTATATTTTTCATAGTTTGCAATTAACGCATTCAATTTAGATGCAAATGCCGGTGAAAGTTTTGTTTTGTCTTCAGCATTTTCTCCTATATGTGTGTATGGAATATATGGAGAAGTTTTTATATTTTTAGCTGTTTTTATTTCTTCTTCTGTATATTCTCTTTCTCCGTCAAGATCTTCTAAGCTTTCTATATATTCTGCGTTTATTTTATTATAGGCATCAGGATTGTTATTGACTTCTTGAACCATAGCGTTAACAAACTGTGTGTTTCTTTGTTTTTCAGCTTTTTGGGCATTTTCTTTCTGCTTTTCTTGCATTTCTTCAAATCTTATCTGATTTTGTTCTTGAAGCTCCTGCATATATGCGTTTTGAGCTTCAATAGCCTGGCTGAGACCGCCGGAAAGTCCGCTGTTGCCTTGATAAGTGTTTATTACGGGAGTTCTGTTCATTCCCGAAAGCATTGCTGCTGATGTCAAAGCTCCGCTCATACCAAAAAGAATACCGGTAGAAGCGTTCATAAATCTAAGAGCTGAATCATTGCCAAGGCCGCTGTTATAAGACCAGCGATTCATTGCAAGTGCACCGAACATACCTGTCAGACCGCCAAATAGAGGCATCAAAGATGTTGTTACTGTTGCAAATTTTTGCCAGAAATTCTTTTTAGCAGGTTTTTGAGCCTGAGTAATTTGCTGCTGTTGAGCTGCTCTTGCTTCCTGCTGCTTTTTAAATCGTTCATATCTAGCCATTTCAGCTTCTGTTGCACCATCACCTGTTTGAAGGATTTGGTATTGAGCTTCTACTTTATCTTCTGCTGAAAGATAGTTGCCGGAACCTGAAAGCGATTTGCACAATTCAGAACTGTCCCATTTTCCGTTTTGGTTTTTATCAGTTACGGAAAATGACTTGCCGTTGCTATCGACAATTGTCCAACCAGATTCAGTTTTGGTTACTTGAACTGCGCTCATTTTATCCTCAATAAATTTACTCTCTTATCTATATAAAGTATATACTGAGTAAATAATTGCATGATTTGAAGATGTTTGTTAAGAAATGTTAACAGTGGAAATTTTTATAACGGCTTTTTCTTTGCTAAACCTGATTTTCGAGGATAAATATCAGAAGTTTCTGCTTGTTTTTGTATAACGATAAGTTCTCTGGCCAGGTCTTGTTCTAAAGGCAGATTGTAGCTTATTCTGTCAATAACTTTACTTTTTAATACAGAAAGAGCGTTTTGGGCATCTTGTATTTCCGTATCAGCATTTTTGGCTTTAAAAGCAATGAAATAACCATTTTTTTTGATAAACGGAATAGTATATTCCAAAAGAACATTCAACGGTGCAACTGCTCTTGAAACTGCTATATCAAAGCTGTTTTTATAATCCACAGGCAAGTCCTCTATTCTTTTACAAATAGGGTGAATATTCTCCAGTCTGAGTTCTTTTTGTACAAGTTCAATAAATCCTATTTTTTTTGCTATTGAATCAAGAGGATAAATTTCAAAATCCCCAAATGCAATTGCTGCCGGGAGTGATGGGAAACCGCCTCCTGTGCCGACATCAAGAATTTTTGTATTAAGATTATGAGGGTATTTTTCGAAAAACAATTTCAGGCTTAACGAGTCATAGATGTGCTTTTCGAATAAAAGTTTTTCATCATTTTTGCTTATCAAATTTGTATGTGAGTTATATATTTTAAAAAGCTGAATGAAGGTTTCAAAATTTTCCGCAGTCTTTTTGGATATTTCTAGCTGCAAATTTTTTCTAAGTATTTCTATATTTTCTTTATTCATCTTTGTTCACTTCTCTATATATATTATCAAAAGTCTGTTGTGGCAGTTTTGCTTTGGCATCATTTATTCTGTTTTCAATTTGTGTTTTGTTAACCTGTTGGTTTTCCTGGTTGTCTTGCTTTTCAAAATATTTTTGAGCAAGCAAAAATGCTTTCAGGGCTTTTTCATTTTCTGTTTTTTTGTAATAGTAATCGCCTACTTCGAGATAAGCATTTGTTATATATAAATTTTCTTTAGTTCTTTTTGCTGCGGAAAGGGATTTTAAGAGCCAGTTCAAAACATTGTCAGGGGCTGAGTCTTCATAAGCTCGGGCTAATTTTAGACATATATAGTAAATGCCCTCATAATTTGATTGCTCAAGGTCAGTTTTAAGACCTTTTTTGTAATATTCTATTGCTTTTGTTATATTGTTAGTCTCTCTCATTATTTCACCAAGATTTGTGTATGAAGAGGACACGTAAACACTTGGTTTTTTTGAAAGGTTTATGCATTTTTGATAATAATTCAATGCAGACTGTGTATTGTTGTAATCATCGAGAATAAGTGCATATTTAAAATATGCCTCAGCGATAAGCTCTGATATTGTATCATCCTGTTCAAAATCAGGGCTAATTTGAAAAGCTTTTTTGTAGTATTCTATAGCTTTTTCAATATTTGAAAGATCTTCTTCTATTTCTGCCAGTTCTATATAGGAGTTGAGTATTATTTTTTCTGATGCCGGTGTTTTTTTATTTATGAAATTTTCATATATAAGTCTTGCGTGGCTTATTTTGTATGTTTCTTTATAGATTTGTGCGATTTCCAATTTAACATCGTTCATTTTATCGGTTTGATTTCTTTGTGAATACAAATCAGAGAGTTTGTTGTAAAAATCTATTGCTTCAGCGGTTTTGTTCATTTTTTTGCAGCAGAATGCCAGATTTTCAAGGATTTTAGGTAAAACTTCTTCATAATCAGTATCTGTTTTTTGTTGCAGAGCCTTTAGATATAAAGATGCAGCAGCTTCAAAATTGTGTTGTTCCAAAAGATCTTCTGCCGTGATTAAAATCTCTTTTATACTTTTAACCTGTGATTTTTTTTCTTCTTCCTGCTGCTCCATTGTCCTTGAGAGTTTTTCTCTTTCTATATCTTCTTTTTGTTTTCTCAAATCAACAGGAACGCTCAATAAAGCTATTTCATTTTTAGTCAGTTCATATTTTTCTAAACCGTTTTTACGTTTAAGTCTGTTTTGCAGACTTTTGGGCGGTGTTGGTCTTTGTTTTTCCGGATGATTTTCTTCCTGTTTTTCTGCATTGGTGTTTTTAATATTCCATGCTGTAATATTGCTGTTTAAATAGCTCATCAAGGACATTTCCTGAGGTGTTTTGTCTTGTTTTCTTTGATTAATTATAAATGAGCCATGATATTCAATTTGTGCACGCATTGTATTTCTTGATATAAGAACAGGTCTTTCACCCGGTTTCAGCGGCAAAAGTGCTGTATAAAAATCTCTCCAAAGTGTATGAATTCTGATTTTTTCATAGTTTGTTATAGACTTTTGGAGATATTTTTTTAAATAACTTTTGAGATATATTAGTCCGCATTCATTGACTATTATTCCTTTTTCAATCATATATGATATCTGTTCTTTTGTGAAAAAATCATTTTTTATAAGAAAATCTTCGCTAAGCCCACCATTAAACAGAGAAAGTGTATATAGAGATTTTTTTACTTTATCGGTCACAAATGTAATTAGTTTTTGTAAAAGATAATCTTCAAAGCTCAGTTTTTTTGATTTATATTCTTCAATCAGATTTTCAAGAGTTGTTGACAGAGTGTTTATAATATTAGAGGCAATATATAGATATGCAGGATTTCCGTTTGATAGTTTATAAAACTCATCTATTGTTTCTTGTGATGTTTGGATGTTTTCTGTTTCAAAATATTTTGTGGTTTGTTCTTTTGATAAAGGTTCCATATTTATTTTGACAATATGTGTATAGCTGTTTGATTCAAGCATTTGAGAAATGTTTGCAGGGAAAAAAGTTGATACAAGAACAATTTTAAATTTGTTCATTGCATTTAAGTGGCTTATGAATCTTAAAATTTCCTCTTTTTCTTCGTTATTTGAAGGTTTTTTATCGTTTAAAATATTTTGAAAAGTATCAATTATTATGACAGTTCTGGCAGTTATACTTGAAAGATACTTGTTAATTCTTTGAGAAATAGAGTTTGTTTCAATTTTAGAAAAAGAAACTTTTTTTTGATGAGAATACTTTTTTAAATCTTCAAATAATGAAAGAAAAATATCATCGAGTGTGGTGCTTTCAAAGCATTTTATTTTAAATACAAGAATATCTTCATCAATGTTTTTTAATGACTCGTTAACAAGTGCCGATTTAAAAAATCCTGTTTTACCTTCCAAAAAACAAATACCGTTATTAGGACTTTTGTAAAAGTCCTTCAGGGTATTTAGCTTTTCTGTTTGTAAAAAGGTCTGTTCCATATTACTTATATTATCATATTTTGTATATAATTATATGGACAATATAATTGATTCTTATATTCTGCTATTAATCAGAAGATAATGAAAGGATGTAGATATGATAAAAGTTGGTGTTTCCGGAGCAATGGGAAAAATGGGACAGGAAGTTGTCAAAGCAGTTTGCGAAGATAGTGAACTTGAACTCGTCTGTGCTATTGATATAAACCAGATTGATAAAGAAGTTTGTCCGCAAAGTGAAGTTAGGATAATGGGGGATTTAAAATCTGCAATACTGGCTCATAAACCTGATGTAATTGTAGATTTTACACAGCCAAAATTTGTATTTGAAAATGCAAAAATATGTCTGGAAAATGGAGTCAGACCGGTAATAGGAACAACAGGCCTATCTGATGAACAGATAGAAGTGTTGAACAGCTTGTCACAATCAAAAGGTCTTGGCTGTTTGATTGCCCCGAATTTTTCAACAGGTGCTGTTCTTATGATGATGTTTGCAAAACAGGCTGCAAAATATTTTGATAATGCAGAAATTATAGAACTCCATCATAATCAGAAAAAAGATGCCCCATCCGGAACTGCAATAAAAACAGCTTTGATGATGGCAGAATCCGGGAAAATGACATTTGAAACAGGAAATTGCACTGAAACTGAAACTATTCAAGGTTCCAGAGGAGGTAAGTCATATTCCGATATACATATTCATTCTGTCAGAATGCCGGGATATATAGCTTCACAGGAGGTGCTTTTCGGTTCTTCGGGACAAATACTTTCTATAAGACACGATTCTATGGATAGACAATGTTATATGGCCGGGGTTAAACTGGCTGTGAAATACATTGCAGAACATAATGATTTTATATATGGTCTTGAAAAGATTATGTAGTATTAAAACTATTGCAAGAGAACTTATTTGTAAATTAGGCAGCAATGCATTTTTATGTATTGCTGCCTATGTTTAAGATATGTTTTAAAACCGCAAAACTTCCATCGTTAAGTTAAAAATTAATTTTCTAAAAAATCTCTTAAAAAATGCAGAATTAGACTTTCGTATTATACCACATATTTTTTACCCGTTCGGGTAAAAAAAATCTGCTATAGTGAGATTGTATACTTCTAATTTTGACACCCCCCGGGATAATCTATTGTCAAAATTCACTCAACCATAAGGAGATAAAAATGAAAGAAAACTACAAAACAGTATCAAAGCTGTTGTTTTCTGATGAACAAACTTTGAGCAAAACCCCGTCACAACGATTTGAAGAACAATTGAGAAATAAGCTGCATTCTCAAATTCAAAAACAAGAATCCCGAGGTATACATTTGTATTCTAATAGTTCTCTGTCTAAATCTCTTAGTAATTCTTTGAAATTTAAAAGTATAATTAATGCGAACAAAGAAAGATTACGAAACGGTGAAATAATACCCAAAATTTCAGCTTTTTTAGGTTGGAATTGGAATAATTTTTTATCAATTAACGGCTGTGATATATTAAATGTTCAGGTTAAAAATGGGATTTTATATGCAACTGTATTAGATACGGTTGATTATAATCCTAATGATATTAAAGTAAAGCTTCCAAGAGATTTACAAGAGGCAGGAGCTATTGAAAATTATTACATACTTGTAGAAATAGCTGAGCCTGTTTCTACATATTTTAAAGAATAGCTACTTTATCAGACAAGATTGTTTTAAATAATCTTGTCTGATATACTTTTTTTATGAACCAAGCATCGTTTATTTTGTTTAATTTATTAATTTCCTCGAACTTATTGTTTGGTTTTTTATTGTTAACATTCTTGTACATTTTTCTTATGTTTTATTCATTAATAAATGGTCTGGAACCATTTGGTCTTGCTATATGGATTTCCCTCTTTTTTGTTTTTTTTGTATGGATTTTTAAAGTATTAATATTTATTATACTTTCGCAAATTAAACATAAAGATACGTATATGGCTCAATTTTTTGAAAAAATAAAAAATGAGCAAAAATATAAGTTCAAAGTTGTTTTATATGCTTTATTAAGTGATTTTTTATGTATATTTTTAACCCCTATTATAGAAACATTTATTTTTAATATATTTCCAAATAATTCTTCTAAATATATTGACTGCTTTTTATCAAATATAGTCGCTTTTGTACTATGGGGTGGCGGAGTTACTTTGAGTTATTTGTCTTTGATTATCTGGTTTAAAATAAGAAATTTGATGAATAAATCAAGATAATAGCAGGTGGGCACACATTTGTTATTTTGATACAATTCTCACATATCAGAAAATCCGTTTTGCCCACCCTACTTACTTTGCATAACAATTTTTTGTTTACATATCACAGGGTGTAATTTATTGCACCTTAGTGTGAAATTATTTTATGTAAACGGTCATAAGATATTAATGTATAAAATAATATACTGCCTTATAAAAATTTTTCAGCTCTTCATCACTCATTGCCGCAACACAGTCATTGATATCTTTTATAATATCATTTCGTTTTTTTACTGTTTTATCTTCAAAAAAATCTGAAATACAAACTCCAAGGGCAACTGCAATTTTTTCCAACGTTTCCAGTGTAGGTATAGTTTGATTGTTTTCCAGTCTGACAATACTTCTATGGTTCATTGATACCATTTCTGCAAGTTTTTCTTGTGAAATTTTTTTTCGTTTTCTTATTTCTTTAATTTTAATGCCTATAGATTCTGTATCAAACATAAAAACCTCACTAATAATAGCTTACAAATCAAAGAGTAAGAAAACTATGCACCTTGATGTCATATAATATTGATTTTTAGTTATCATATGTCATATAATCATGACATAGATGTCTTGTTGAAAAACTAAAATTGACATTTCGGTCACAGAAAGGTGCAGATATGAAAAAAAATTGGCAATCCTAAGTTCCGGTTTTGTGCCAAATTATATTAAGTATTTTCTTAAATTGTGTAAAATTCATGGCATACATGTGGATTTATATTGTTTTGACAAAAAAGATATGTCTGAAATTAGTGCAGACAATATTTATTATATTGAAGAGAAACCTGACAATAAAAATATAAAAAATATAAAACGACTTGATAAAATACTAAAAAACAAAATAGATACTAATATTTATGATTATATTTTATCTGACACACTGCCCCTTTCTTTTTCCTGCAATGTTTTTCATAATGTATCAACAGCATTTAGGATGGAATGTGCACCTTTTGCATTATACAGGTGGATATTTGGGATAGGACATTATAAAAAAATAAAACATGAAAGAAATTTTTATAAAAATTGTCCTTATACCATCGCAGTATCCAGTGTAATGAAATATGATTATGTAAAAAATTACAAAATAAATAAAGATTCTATTATAATTGCTCATCCGGGTATGAGTTTTGTTAAAGATACAAAAGATCTAAAAATACCGAAATTGTCTGATAACCAGATATTTACGGTTGGCATGAGTGCAAACGGCTTTGTTACAAAAGGCGGATATCTTATGTTAGAAGCGATTTATACGCTAAAGAAACATTATCCGGACATTAAACTTAAAGTCAAAATAATTAATTCAAGATTTAAACACAATTATATTTTAAAGCTATATTTAAAACTGCTTAAGCTGGACAAAATAGTAGAGATATGTGCGTTTCAAAAAAATATGGAGAGTTTTTATCGCTCTTTAAATTGTTTTGTATGTCCGAGTAAATATGAAGCATTTGGCAGAGTTGCCCCTGAAGCAATGAACTATAAAATACCAACAATAGTGTCAAACAATGTTGGCGCTTCAGATATTATAAAAGATGGCGAGAACGGTTTTGTTTTTGATGCAAATAAAAATGCGGCATATAATCTAGCTTTAAAAATTAAGTTTGTTCATGATAGTTATAAAAAGCTGGAAAATCTTACAGAAAATGCGCATAAAACTGTGCAAAATATAACATGGGATAATTTCGCCAAAACAATTTTTTATTCTTTATACCCATCATTTTGTAAGAATGCAGATTATATAAATACATAGCAAGACAGGCCACACAATTATTATATGCACTGAATAAACTATTTTTTTCAGTTATTATCTCTAACAAAATTATTAATAAGCAGAGTTTCTATATAAAATATGCTACAAGTATCATTAGTATTATGAATTTTAAATAATTGATTTGCTATTCTCAAAAGACAGGATTACACTGCAATATAAAAGTGTAATCCTGATAATTTTGAAATTTAAAATTTGTTTAATTCTTATCTTCTGTGATTTCTGCTATGGCTATCGTGTCTGTGAAAAAAATTTCTAAAACCTCTTTTATTATTTTTTTGATGTTTTTTCATTTCTTTTTGATGTTGTTTTTGTTTTTTAAATTTTGCCTGATTGTGTTTTTGTATAAATTGATGTTTTTTTGCAGGCGCTTTTCTTACATGCTTTTTTTGTGCAGGTTTTGCATGTTTTTTCAAAATAGGTTTGTGCTTCATTTCTTTATGCTGGTTATTTTTTATATCTCTATGATGTCCTGGAGCAGCCAAACATTCTGTAGCCCCAAGGCCTGCAATCATTGCACCGATTATCAGCATAGATAACAATTTCTTTTTCATAAAATAAACTCCTTTTTCTCTTCTTTTACCTTCACAAAATATCTAACGATTAAAAAAATAAAATGTTCATTCTTTATTTACAAAAATTCCATCCAAATATTCAACAATAATTTTGGAGGAACCTTCTTCCGGCAAATAAAAGCAGCTATCTAAAATATTATTTCTTGTTGTAACAAGGTAGTCATTATTCAAATCCAATATTTTTTTTACCATAGAACAAAGCTCTTTGGGATTTTCTACTTTATATAACCCATTTTCCAGTTTTTTGCCAAATTTGTCGAAAGGAGCACGAGTTTTTCTATCTAATAAAATTATAGGCTTTTTGGAAGGGAAATATTCAGCAATAAAAGAAGAACAATCCGTAACCAGCAAATCAGAAGTCTTAAAAATATCAAAATAATTGCCCTGAGTATAAACACTGGCATTGGAGAGCAAACTCCATTCTTTCAGATAAGAATCAAACTCACTTTCTGACATAAATCCTGCGGAAATACAGGAACTTTTGAGAGCAGGATGCGGTTTGAGCAAAAAAGAATACTCTGTATGAGATTTTGCAAAATCCAACATGAAATAGCAGTATTCTTGAAAATTAGACATTGCTAATCCTCTGTTATTAATCGAATGATGAGGAGCCCAAATAATTCTTTTTCCTGAACCTTTCCACAACTTTTCATAACAAGGATTTATTGTTTTTTTGTAATAATCCAGTTTCGGAGTTCCGGTTGCATAAAGATTGTCTTTATATCGCATGCCTGCAGCTTTTTTATAAAACTCGTTGTGATAAGAACTTTCAGAAAAAAAACACCACAGAGAAGAGTATACTTTTTTTACGGCATCACTTCCCCAGAATTTTTCATTCAAAGTTGTATAACCATATGGTATCATTATTGTCAGGGCAGATTTTGAAACTTCTACAGGATGATTGTTCCCTTGTAAATACCATGGCTGCTGATAAAAAACTATATCAGGAGAATATGATTTTATATCAACATTTACTTTTTTTTCATAATCATATCCATCCATCGCCTCTATACCGAGTTTTTTAAAAAATTCGATATTTTCTTTTTGCGTAAAATCTACTCTCTCTTTTGTAATTATCGGATACACAAGAATAGGGAGGATTTCATATTTTGGATTTTTGGACATAAGTTCATAAACAAATTGATAGCCCCATTTTTGATTTTCTTCACAAACAAAAAGTACTTTTATTTTATCTTTCTTTTTGATTTTTCTAAGAACTCGCTCATAATTAATCTTTGCTTTAAGTTCATCATTGGAACAAAAGAAGAAATATTTTAGAGCTTTAAAAGCATCTTTTGTTATTTTTTGAAATTTTAAAGCCAGCAAAAAACGATAAAAAATATCATTAGATTGCTTATATACAGGCAGAATTTTTGTATGCTCATTAAGCAGTTCGTTTTTTTTTAGATACTTTTTTACAAAATCAGGGTTTGGTGAACAGACTAATACGTAATCAATTTTTTGCTTTCTTAAATCTGAAGGTTTTATACATTGAAAATTTTTATAACTTTTTTGTTGATTTGTTTCATATCTCAAATCAGAAACTCCGACAACTTCGAAAAAGTCATTCAAATTGTATGCATCAGTTAGTGCATCAAAAAAAATGCCATTGCAATAAAAAACAACTTTTTTGTTTTTCAAATGTTTTTGCAGCTTTAATAAGTTATTTTTAAAGCTTTTTTCCTCAAAAACTTCTATCCAGTATGAATATTCACTACTCATTTCAGGTATTTTAAATTTCCATATTTTTTAAATTCGGACTGACTTTGAAAGATGCAGATGTTGAGTTTTTGATATCATCAATCGAAAACATCGGGTTTATTTCTGTAAGAAGCAATCCATCATCAGTAACATCAAAAACACATCTTTCAGTAATAATAAGATTAACTTCTTTATATGCAGTTAGAGGCAAGTCGCAATTTTTCACGATTTTTATATGCCCTTTGGAAGTATGTTCCATTGCAACAATAACCTTCTTTGCTCCAACAACAAGATCCATGGAGCCTCCCATACCGGGTACCATTTTCCCCGGTATCATCCAGCTTGCAAGACTGCCATCTTCATCAACCTGCAAAGCGCCAAGAACTGTAGCATCAATATGACCGCCTCTCATCATCGTAAAAGCCATCTGAGAGTCATAAAAACAGGCTCCTTTTTTTACATCCACACAGCCGCCGCCTGCATTTATTATTCTTCTGTCCGGATTTAACCCTGTCTGGCTTTTTCCAACTCCCAAAAGGCCGTTTTCTGACTGAAATACTACATGCATATTTTCCGGAACATAATCAGCAACTGCAGTCGGCAAACCAATACCGAGTGTAACGACATCACCCTCGTTAAATTCTTTTGCCGCCCTCTTGGCGATAATCTCTCTTATCTTTTCTTTGCTCAACCCTTTATCATGAGAGAGGGGATTTGTTACGGATGAATTTAAAAAATTATCTTTTAAGCTTTTTTCAGCAGTTAATTCCATTTAATTATCCTTTTTTACAACAATGTAATCAATAAAAAGCCCGGGTATAACAACTTCATTCGGGTCAAGACAATCAACAAGTTCATCAGCCTGCACAACCACTGTATCAGCGGCTGTAGCCATAATAGTATTCAAGTTTCTTGTTGTTCCGTAGTAAGAGACATTACCAAATTTGTCGACTTTTGTTCCGTATATCAACGCAAAATCCGCTCCGAGCGGCTTTTCAAAAATAAATTTTTGACCGTCAATTTCCATAGTCTTTTTATTTTCTTCTATAACAGTGCCAACTCCCGTAGGGGTCAAAACACCGCCGAGACCGGTTCCTTTTGCTCTGATTTTTTCAATAAGCGTTCCCATTGGAATAAGCTCTACATCAAGCTCACCGGAGTGCATTTGTCTGCCTGTTTCAGGATTTGTCCCTATATGAGAAGTGATAAGCTTTTTGACTTGTTTATTTACAATCAGCTTGCCCTTATCGGTATCGGGATATGTAGTATCATTAGAAATCATAGTAAGATTGTGCACATTCTGATTTACAAGCTCATCGACAAGAATATCAGGTGCACCGCAGTCCAAAAAACCGCCTATCATCACTGTGGCTCCATCTTTAATTAAACTTATTGCTTCTTTTGCAGATACTACACTTTTCATCTTCCTGAGCGCCCCGATTAAAAAATCGTACAACATCAATTTTATTATGAAACTGTGATTTTGTAAAATTTGAGAAATATTTATAGCTTTAAAATCCCTAAAAGAAATTTTTTGCTATCTTTATGGAATTGCTTAACAGGGTGATTATTTTTTCCTTATTGTCATCTAATTTTAATTTGTAAAGTTAAGAGAGGGAAAAATATGTCAAAAAACATTCAAAAACTTGAAGATATGATTGATTACAACAACGAAAATATTAACAAAATTGTAATAGCAGAAAATGATGAACAAAAAGCAATGCTGTTTGCATTAAAAAAACATCAAGAAATGCCCCCTCACAGATCTTCTCTTGATGCTTTTGTTTATGTTATTGAAGGAGAAGTTGATTTTGTCTTCAAAGAAGGTGGGGAACTTAGCTGTGACAGTTGTTCCTGTTCATTTACAGAAGTAGAAAATAAAGTCTATACAGTAAAAAAAGGTGAATTCTTTAATTTTGAAAAAGATGTACAACATTCTGTAATAGCAAAAAAAGACACAAAAATGCTTGTTGTAAGAATTTAGATTTCTTGACAACTCCTGCTCAATAAAATATTGTTAACATATGAAAAATATTTTATGTTTTGGAGACAGCAACACTTTCGGGTTCGTGCCGGAAGACGGAACCCGTTATGATAAAAATACAAGATGGAGCGGACAACTCCAAAATCTTCTCAAAGACGGATATAAAGTAATTGAAGCCGGATGCAATAACAGAACCGCTTTTACCCAAAATCCTGCAGGAACACTATTCACCGGAATAAAAATGCTTCCTGCTTATTTAACACATCATAAAGAACTTCATCTTGTTATTATCGCAGTCGGTATTAACGATT
Organism: Candidatus Gastranaerophilales bacterium; assembly: GCA_944322855.1. GTDB lineage: Bacteria > Cyanobacteriota > Vampirovibrionia > Gastranaerophilales > Gastranaerophilaceae > Limenecus. Next base: position 92,415 of record CALUQG010000006.1, on the reverse strand, counting down.
TACAATTTGCTTACCAAAATTCTATTGATGATATATATGCAGGCATGAAAAAGCTTGTAAGAATGACAAAAGAAAGTACATCTGCAAAAATACTGCTTATTATTCCATCTGTCATAAAGAAAACTATTTTAAAAAGCTTTTTTGCGGCAATGTTTGACGAATCTTCAATAGAAAAATCATTAAAACTACCGCAAATCTATAAAACAATTGCAGAAGAGGAAAACATACAATATATAGACTTAAACAATGTGGCAGAAACTTCTGATATTGATGGGCTGCATTATTCTTCACAAGCTCATTCCCAAATAGCGATTGAAGTTGCAAAAAAAATAAGACAAATCTTATGAACGAAAACAATCAAGACATAATTGACGAATATTTCAAAGAAATGGAACACTGCCACAGCATTGAATGCCAAAAAGTTATCTTCGAACCTTCGACAAAAACAGAATGGTTTTTTGAAGATGACTTCTGGTGTTATTTTGAATTCTTTTGTGATGAAAATAACTATATGCTGAGAAAAAGTGATGACAAATCTTTTGACACAGCTTGTTTCATCAAAGATATGAGTTATGAAATAAAAATGCTGCTCGCTTATATAAGATTGAGAAATGTAGTTACAATTGAAAAAGACGTATTTTTGCAATTTGTCAACAAATATGAAAAAGCCAGAGAAACAAATAAAAATCTGTCTGTTGAAAAGTTCAATCTTGACATAAAAGAAAAAGAAGAAATATCTCTTCAAAAATCCGAAAAAATTGCCAATGGTATACTCTGGGGATGTCTTGCAATTATTATTTTCGTAATTATTTTATTTGCAGCCGCAATATTTTCTTATATAAAATTGCATTATTTTTCCTAAAATTTGTTATAATGATTTTGTTATGAAAAAGATATTATTACCTTTATTAATTTTTTTGATTTCTGCACTGTTTATAATTCAACCTGCGCTTGCAAAATCGAAATATTCACAAAATTTTATCAAGCATTTTGCAATGTGCAAAAGTTATACTGAATCAAAATACAATGTTGCATACAATTCTCATGATACATATCAAATAAAAGGATTTGCACCTGACGGGAGTGGGAAATGTGTCTATGTTGAGACAAATGAATGGCAAAGAGGGAAATACATTACGACTTGCAGTTTTTTACCCCAGCAGCATCAGGAATATTACTATTCTATGCTCAACCCTGATGAAAAAACATCTGTCGTAATAAAAGGAATGGCCTTTGTTGACGCAAATGAAAAGGCTGTATATCTCAAATACTACAATACTCCATCGGTTTGCCAGACTGAATTTCGTCCGTAAAAACAGAGAAATGTAGAAAAATATTTATCAAAAATGAACAAAACATTTTTGATTTCGTTAAAATACATGTAAAAAATCTAAAAAGACTAATTTTATTTTAAGAAGGAGAAAAAGAATGAAAAAACACCTATCCGCAGTACTTATTGCAGCACTGGTTATTGGAATGGCAAATACAGGAACGCTTAAAGCAGCAGCAGATGTTATAGAAAGAGGCTTTGTCTCTGTCTCAACTACAGCAAATACCGAATTACCTCCTGATGTGGTAGAAATAAGTATCGCCGTAGTTACAGAAGATAACAAATCTCTTCAAAAAGCAACCGAAGAAAATAAACAGATATCAGATAAAGTATACAAAGCAATGACTGAAATGATAAATAAACAAAACGGAGATTTTGTAAAAACGACAAATTACAGTGCAGCACCAGTATACAACTACAAAAACAACAAAAAAGAACTTTCAAAATATGAAGTTTCAAATAGTATAATTGTTCACACAAAATCAGTTAAAGATGCAGGAAAAATGATAGATAGAGCAATAGCCCTCGGTGCTACTAACATCAATGATATAACTTTTTCAATTTCTTCTTATGACAAACAGTGTGATGAACTTTTGTCCCTTGCCGCTAAAAAAGCTTATAAAAGAGCAGGACTCCTTGCTTCTTCAGCAGGAAATACTCTTGCCGGAATAAAAAATATAAATGGCAGCTGTTCTACTAATAATGTGATAAGACCCCAATATAGACTTCTCGCAAAAAATGCATCATTTGGAGCATCTTCTGCTGATGCATCAGTCTATGAAAGCTCAAGCCCTATTCAAGGCGGAGTAATAAAACTTTTTGCTAACATAAATGCATCATATTTTGTAAAATAAACAACATTGATTATTGAACGCAAATCCCGGTGCGAGAATGCCTCCTCAAGTTCTTGCACCGATTTCTTTTGACCATTCTCTGTAAAAATATATAGCAAGGATAAAATACACACACCACATTATGCAGGTGGCATATGCTTTTGTTCCGTGCATAACAATATTTATCCACATTAAAGCAGAAAGACCGTTTACAATCATCCAGATTATCCACTGTTCTATAAAACGCTTCACCGTCAAATACATACCAAATACCGACAATACTGTGGTTATACCGTCAAAAACAGGACTGGAGCCATTAAAATATTTTATAAGCAAAATTGCAAATACACACATTACAAATGCAAAAGCAGTTAGTTTTAATCTCTGCATATTTGTCATTTTCTCTTTTATTATTTCTTTTTTATGCTGCTTCAAATGCCTTTTCCAGCTAAAAATACCTGCTATTTGCATAGGAAAATAGTAACAAAGATATAATATCAGATTTCCCCACAGAGCATTTTCAAAAGACAGCCAGCTATAGCAGCATGTACCTGTAAGCCCGAAATAGTAACAAGAAACTCTGCCCTTGCCGGCGATAGTTGAATATAAAATACCGCAAACAGCAGATATTACAGCAATTATATTATCTTTAACGATATATGCATTTATAAAAATCACTGTAAAAACAAAGAAAAGAGCAATAATTTCCTGCCTTTTCCAATTTTTCATCTCTGATAAAATAATTTCTTTTATATAATTAACTTTTATCTCCAAAATAGGCTAATTTTCCTATCTGCAATTTACTTTTTTCTTTGTATGTTATCTAATAAAATAGATGAAAATAAAAACAAATTCAAATGTACCCAATATAAAAAATAAAAATATTTCGTTCAAAGGTTTTTACAACAATCAGTTTCTGTTGAAAAATCTGAAATTTGCAGCAAACAATCCATCTCATTATGCAGCAGCTGCAGCACTTGCTTTTTCAACAATAAGACCGCTGGCAATACTTGCAACCCCGAAGACAAACAAAGAAAATAAAAAAATCGCCTGTGCCAAATCACTTGCATCAAGTGCCATCGGGTATACTGTTATGGCTGCTGCATCAGCACCTATTGCTGATGCAATAAAAAAAATTGATGAAACACCATCAAAATACTTAAAAAAAATGACAGTAAAGAATCTTCAAAATAATGCAAAAGACTTGTCATCTTCAAGAGTTTATCAATTTGCAACACAAATATTTAAACTCGGCACAGGTTTTGTTATGGCAATTCCAAAATCTATGCTAACCTGTACGTTAATACCTGTTTTTATGGGTGCAGCATCTTTCTTTTTGGGTAAAGACAAAAATGAATTCTCTATTCAAGATGACAAAAATAAAAAACATACCCGAACTCAAAAATCTAAAGTCATTTCTTTTAAAGGCTTATACAACAAGTCTGTAGAAAACATTGCGAATAAAATAGGAAAAATTATCGATACAAAGCCATTTCAAAGCTTTACAAGAAAATTTTATCAGACAAATTTTACACAGCACATTATGTCACTTACTGATACTCTTTTGACAATGTCTTTTGTTGGACAGGTTGCAAAAAGTAAAAAAATAAAAAAAGAACGCAAAAAACCTCTCATTCACAATTCTTTAATCTCAACAGGTCTTTGTATTGCGGCAAGCTATGGCATAAACCATATACTTAATAAGCCGACAGAACATTTTATTGAAAAATTTTCTGCTGTAAATAAAAATCTTGCGGATTTACCAAAATATGTTGAAGGAATAAAAATAGTAAAACCTATCATAATTCTCGGTGGTATCTATTATATATTTATTCCTCTGATTTCAACATTTGCAGCAGACAGAACTTCTGTTTCCAAAACAAAACATATGTAACCATCTACAAACCGGTTTTTTCATCCAGTTTGAAATAGTCAATCATGGATATTATTGATGAAAGTTCTTTTCTGAATCTTGAAAGATGCTTTGGCGTAGTTAAAGATGAAAACAAATTGCCGATTTCAAACAAGTTTTTGTTTGTTGATATAGCAAACAAAATTTCATCGCCAATAAAAGCGCATTTTGCCTTGCGTGTGCCAAATGCAGTTGTCATATTAAGAAATCTTTCCATAAACGATGTTGTGACAAGATATCTTGCTTCAATCTGATTTTCTGAATACACTTTAAATTTTTTAGAAAATAAAGGGTCTTCAAGATGGACTTCACTAAATTTAATGCTATCTTTCATTTTTAATATAGTAAAAGCAACAATAAATATCGTCCCAAAGATTGTATACATAAATATTTCAGCATCAAAATGTCCTGAAAAAATTGTATACCATCCGAGCATTAAAGCAGCTACAGTAACCCAAAAACCTGCTAAATTATTTTTTATATTTTGATCCCATTTTGTAGCAACAATTGTATTGGATTCTATTTTTTTATTCATTTTAAAACTGAATAAAACCCCTTTAAAAATCTGTATATCTCTTCTGTTTTTACCGCTTCCTGATATATATCGTAGCTGTGCTTCTGCTATTTTATATTTAACACCATCTTGAGTTCCATTAAACATATCACCGGGGAATATATTTGTAAAAACACTGAACAAATTGCTTTCTGAAAGAATTGAATTACTGAAAGGAAAAGTTTCTATGTATGAAATTTTTCCGAATGCTTTTATGATTTTTCCAAGACATACACATTTCAGCTGTTTAACGAAATCCTGATTTTCCTTAGACGCAAAAAACACACCCAGAACAAGACAAACAAGGGATATAATTCCAAGTACCGTTGAAACATGTACTGACATAGAATATATCGCATTAGTTTTCCATAAACTGATGTTCGCAAACAGTGTAATCAAAAACATAAAGGAAAAACCGGCTTCAATAAAAATAAGTTTTTTTAACTTTTCCTTTCTAATAGTTTCCATCTCTGAAAACAAAGCCGAAATTTGTTCGTAATATTCCATATTATCAGGTTTTGTTATGGTTTCAGGCATAATAAGATTTCATTTCATACATATTTGATTCTTTTGACATATCGGCAATTTATTCAAAATCTTCTTTTTTAGCGTAAATTTTCATCCAAATAGATGAAATTTAAGATGATTTATTATATTTTTTGACTTTTTGTCCGAAATCATTAATAGAGAATTGTGTACTAAAGGCAAGGTAGAAAAATGAAATTACGAGGCGGTGTTAACTTTTTTGAAAACGGTTTGACGACCAGTATACGTGCAATGCACCTGCAAACAGAAATTTTTGGCATAATAAATGAAAACTACAATTCATTTGACAAAGTAGGCTTTCAAAGAAAAGAGCCTGTTGTTTCTTCATTTGCAGAGTACATAGGTGTTCACGCTCTTTCAAAAGCCACAGATGATTCAATAGGCAGAATAGGCCATTCAAATAACCCACTGGATCTGGCAATTGCTGCAAAAGGATATTTTCAATACCAGAGTCCAGATGGCACAAAAATCACAAGAGACGGCCGTTTCAAGCTTGATAAAGAAGGCAACCTGCTCACGCTTGAAAATTTTCATGTCCTTGCAAACGACGGAACTCCAATAAAACTTCCTGTTGTACCGGAAAAGCTTGAGGATGTAAAAGTTTTCAAAAACGGTGATGTAAAAGTTTTCAACAAAGCTACAAATAAACTCGAATACGCAGGAACACTCTCTGTTGTAACAAATCAGGGAGTAGCAGTTCTTGACCCGAATATAAAACAGGGTTTTAACGAATATTCCAATGTATCGTTAAATACTGAAATTCTTGAAATCATCCCCGTAAAAAGAGATTTTGAAGCCAACAGACAAATGTTTGTTATGCAAAACAACAATCTTTCCAAGGCTATTCAAACCCTCAGCAGCACATAAGATTTGAAATAGAAAGGTATTTTCATGACAACATTACAAGGATTAATAAGAAGAGGTATCATAAATACCAATGTGCAGTTTGAAAGACTCGGATACATTTCAAACAACATAGGCAACCTTAATACAAATGCATATAAATCTGTACGTTTCGAACAAATTTTAGACGAGAACGGATATCTTGACGGTGAAGTCAGATATGATTACAAGCAGGGTTCTTTTATGCGTACGGAAAGGCCGCTTGATGTTTGTCTTACAGGCCCGGGATTTATCCCCGTAACATCACCAAACGGCGATGTACAATACACTCGTGACGGTTCTTTCAAACTGGATAAAGAAGGCTATATTGTCACAAATGACGGGTATATGGTAGGCGACGGAATAAAAGTCCCGGTAAACCATGAAGGGCTGAGAATTAAACCTGACGGTACAGTAATGGTTATACAAAAAGGACATACCGAACATCAGGTGCTCGGTAAAATCCCCGTAGTGCAATTTCAAAATCCTGAAGGACTGAAATCAGCAGAATATAACAAAGTTATTGCAACAGAAGAATCAGGTGAACCTCAACTGATAAAAGAGCATAATTATGTTGCTCAAGGCGGTCTTGAACGTTCAAATGTCGATTATATCGGAAATATCAATGAAGTCTTGAGACTGAATTCATCAATGATTGCAGGTACAAGACTCATAAAAGTAATCGATGATATGTATCAAAAATCAATTAACCTTACACAATAATTCTACGGTTAAATAACTAATAAGCTAAAAGGATAACAAAATGTATACTCCAAAAGACCCGATAATAAAAACGAATTTGATGCTGGATCTTGTCTCGCAAAGACAAAGAGCTCTGGCAACAAACCTTGCAAACGTTGATACTCCGGGTTATGTGAGAAAAGATATCAGCTTTGACCAGTATCTCGGCACAATGAACAATCCTCTGGAAACAGAACTTTCAATAAAACTGGGGCCATCCGGACTGATTGAAGAACAAGATGTCGGTGTTGATCCGACATACGAACTGGCAGAAATGCAAAAGATGTCACTTATGTATGCAGTTGCATCAAGAAAAATGTCAGCAATTATAAATGAAATGAAAACAGTTGCCAATGTAGGCAAATAGTGAATAAAAATTTAAACAAAAGAAGGTGAAGTTATGAGTTTAATGGAAACAATGAATATAGGACAAAAAAGCTTGGAGGCACATGGCGCCAGAATTAAAATCCATGCGAAAAACATAGCTAACCTCGACACTCCAAACTATGTCAGAAAAATTCCTGTATTACATGCAACAGATGATATTTCTTTCCATGGTTTGCTTAATTCAATGAAGGAAGATGTTTTTGGGGTAGGTACAATACCATTCCAGCAGGGCGGAGTCAGACTCACTGGTGTAGTTGAAGATCCTACTCTCGGAGAAAGATTGTATCGTCCGGGGCACCCTGATGCAGATGCAAACGGATACATAAGAACTTCAAATGTAAATCCAATTGTTGATATTGCAGATGCAAACATTGCCCAAAGAGCTTACGAAGCAAATCTTGCAGTAATTTCTATAACAAAAAGTATGGCGCAAAGAGCAGTTGAAATAGGAAGATAATAAAACAGGTGTAATTAGTTTATGTTCTCACCAATGATACAAGGATACATAGATCAAGGCGGAAAAGAAGCAGCTATGCAAAGGGTTCAGTCAATAAGAGCCCATGTTGCAAACATTGAAAAGCAGCTTAATCCTGATGCTGTAAAAGCTGACAAACAGACTTTCGCTGAAGTATTAAAAGCCAGCCAAAAAGGTGAAGGACAATTCAGAACCGGACCAAAAAACTTTTTATCTCTTACAACTGCTGCAAATGCGCTTCAAAAAAGCACTGTAAATGCAGCTGATAACACAAAAAATACAACAAATTCAATAAGTTCAAAAATAACAAACATTGTTAACCCGTCAAAACAACAGATTTTAGATTTAATATCTAAAATCTCTAAAAAATACGGAGTGGATGAAAAACTTGTTAAAGCCGTTGTTAGACAAGAATCTGGTTTTAATCCCAAGGCTACATCTCACTGCGGAGCAATGGGACTTATGCAGTTAATGCCGGCAACAGCAAAAGGGCTCGGGGTAAAAGATGCATATAACCCGGTTCAAAATGTTGATGGCGGTGTCAGACACCTCAAAGGGCTTCTTGCAAGGTATAACGGGAATGTAGTCCTCGCCCTTGCAGCTTACAATGCAGGCGGCGGAAATGTCGACAAATATGGAGGAGTTCCTCCTTTTAAAGAAACACAAAATTACGTAAAAAATATTCTTGCAAATTACTTGAGTTAATTTTTAAAAGAAACGGAATGAATTATGATAGAAAAAAAGTTTGCACCTAATATAAATTTGTTTGAAAGAATGCAGCCGACAAAACTCGATACAGGTATTGGAGGGATTTCGCCATTTCGTATGAATCGTGTTGAAAAACTTGAGACAAATGACTTTAAGTCTGTATTCTCCGGGCTTGTGGAAAACTTTAATCGAGAGCTCAATGCACCTGACCAGCTTATGAAAGATGTTATGGAAGAAAACGGGAATGCAGATATACACGATGTTATGACAGCAATGGCAAAAGCTGAACTCGGCGTTACAGTCGCAACTAACATAACAACAAAAGTTATTCAGGCATACGACAAAATTATGCAAATACAGCTTTAAGATTATTGTTGTATGCCCAACCGATGACTTGGACCTCGAAGAGGTAATACGGCTCTGCCGTTGTGACTTTGGTTAAACACTGTTGATATTTTTTAATAATCCGACCTTTGCGTAGTGAATTACAGAAAGTTTCACAAACAACTACAAGCGAGGTTTGTTTGAGGCACGGGAAATTATTTGTATCAAATTAATTTTTATACTTTAGCAATTTTTACGTGCCGAGTTGCCGAGCATAGGTTTGTGTTACTTTCTGTATGAACGAAGCATCAGGTCGGGGTTTCTTGGGCTCCACCCGTTCTTTATATAAAGAATGGGTGGAAAATAAAAACAAAAAATAATTGTGTTCCCAAAAAATTCAAAGATCCTAACACACCGGATTAAAGCATTAACCTCAAAATCACGCTTCAGGATGACAGTGTGAAAGTTTGTTTGATGTTGGGCAGGCGTCTTGGATTATTGGCAGTTCGGGCGGAGTAACGTCCGCCCTCACAGGACGTGCTCGCTCCCTATGGTCGACTCCGCACTAGCCAAAATCCGCTATGCCCAACCTACGTTTTTCATCTATAAATCCGCTTTGCCCAACCGATGTCTCGCATCTACTTCCTACCCCCTGATAAGCGCCATGATAACGGCATTGTTAGCAGACTGAGCCTGAGCCAGAAGCGAAGCTGTGGTTTGCTGCAGAATCTGATTTTTGACATAATCAGCCGACTCTTGAGCAATGTCAGCATCCATGATTGTGGACTTAGACGCAGTTAAGTTCTCAATCTGCGACGTTTGAGTGTTCAAAACCGACTCAAGCCTGTTCATAATCGCCCCAAACTCGGAACGTTTTTTAGAAATCCTGTCTAAAAGAGCATCAATCCCGTTAAGTGAATTGGAAGCAGTTTGAGAAGAAGAGAAATCAACATCAATATCCCCTAAATCAAACGAGGTGTTGAAAATGATAGCATTGGCATCAGCCGAGGCATTCGCTCCGACCTGCAGACGAATAGCACCAACAGCTGACGGATCATCCGGAGTATCCGGAGTGTCAGGGTTATCGGGGTCATCCGGATTAGTCGATTGAGTTTCCCATTTTAATTTAGGCGGATAGGTCGAAAAATCCCAGATATCCGTATCCCATCCTGCCCAGTTTGCTGGATCCTGCATCTCTGCAGTTGTGAGACCATAACTATTAGTTACTTGCCCTTGGCTGTCATCACTGCTTGCAGTTGTTTGACCTGTCGTTTCTTCATTCCAGATTGAATTTACTATGGATCCTGCTACGACTCCTAGTATTCCGCCTGTGTATAATCCTGAAACTTTACCTGTTGCATAGCAATTCATTGCTTCTGCAGAATAAACTCCTCCTGCTATTCCTCCTGCGTACCCGTTAATTGCTTGAATATTTCCTGTAAAGTACGAATTTTTTACGATTGAATGTACTAGATATCCGGCTATTCCACCAGCGGCACTATCACCGAATATACCACCGATTCCCTGAGGTGAGTCAACAATTACGGTTGCGGATGAATAACATTTATCTATTAAATTATTTGACATATTATCGACTTCTCCCACAGATGCTCCAACCAGACCGCCTACATATAACGAAGAATTTCCTTCAATTTTACCCGTAGTGTAGCAGTTTGTAATTTGTGAGTAATCTTTAATGCCGGCAAGAATGCCTGCTGCCTCAGCTGATGTGGTAATATTTGCCTTCTCAATACCAAGATTTTTTACTTCAGCTAATTGGCCACTGGCCGAACTATCTGTATTGAAATAACCTATTCCCCCGAATAATCCTACAGAAACTTTGCTGCTGCTTGTAATGGTAAGATTTTTAACCACATACCCATTCCCGTCAAGTATTCCTGTGAAACCAATACCGACTCCGGTATCTAGATCAACCTCCCCAATCGGATCCCAGTTGGAATAGGAGGAGAGATCAATGTCATTCATCAAGATGTACTTGCCGTCAAGGTCATTACGAATATTGTCTAAATCCTGAGCTGTCTTGATTACAGTGTAACCTTGAGCAAGAGCTTCCTCTTCCGTCATCCTGGAAACAGAAGAGAGAGTGCTGACACCTGAAGAACCGCTTAAAGCAACACTTTCATGGGTTTGTGGGGGGCTGACGGCTGAAACATCAGAAACTGAAACACTTTCAGCATTCAACTTCCACGAGTAACTTCCGAACGCAGAAAAAGTTGAAGCAGTAGCAGTCCCGCTATCAAAAATCTTCATCCCGTTGAAATTGGAAGAATCAATAATCCTGTAAACCTCCTCAATCAACAAATCAGCCTCATCCTGCATAGCCTTCCTCGCAGAATCATCATAAATCCCGTTTGAAGCCTGCAAAGAAAGATCCCTTATCCTTAACAATAAATCTTGAACACTGCCTAAATCGCCCTCCGCAGTGTTAAGCAAAGACAACCCGTCAGAAACATTCTTCTTCGCCTGCAAAAGCCCCCTTATCTGAGAACTCATCTTTGTGGCAACATACAACCCTGCAGCATCATCAGAAGCCCGGTTAATCTTAAACCCCGTGCTCATCCGTTCTAATGCAGAAGAAACCGCATCAGAAGCCAAAGCTAAATTGTTCTGAGCCTTAAGCACAGAAGGATTGTAGTTGATAGATAACATGTTATAAAAAATATCCCTAATTAAGCGGACAAATGAGTCCAAAAGTATTATGACGTCCAACCAGAGAAAAATAAATTAAACAAAGGTATAAAAAATATACAACTAAAGTATGAGATTATTGAAAAAAACAAATCAGTCAGTCTAATCCTTAAGGAAAAGAGTAAACTTACTTTTTAATGCAGTTGGGCAGGTATGCCCAACCTACAACTAGTTGGCTTTTTGGAAAGTATATTTTTCCCTTACGGGCTGACCCTCACCCCAGCCCTCACCTACGTTTCACTTCGGAAACAGGCTCACGCAACTCGTTCCTCGTTGGTTCGCTTTGTTTCCCAAAGAGAGGGCAAATAATTAAGATAATTAAAATAATTTCTATAGTCGTAGGTTGGGCATACCTTGCCCAACAGCATAGATAAATATGAGATTTATATCAAATGCAAGGGGTTCGGGGACGGCACGTCCCTGATGGCATAGTCTATGGGTTAGAGCTTTTAGAGCCTTTGTGCGAAAATTTACTCAGTCCTGTGCGATTTATTCTTTTGCGAAAATTTTATTTTTATACCCAAAATTCTCACAACTTTATATCTTTTATTGTTTGAATATTGATTTTTTACTGAAAAAAGTTTTTCTAAAAAGCTGATTTTTTGTATAGGTGTTATATTTTTGTTTTGAGCTTCTTCAATGTATCTGAAAATCTTATTTTTTTCATATTCAAGCTCACAGGCGCTTCTTACTATATTTAATTCATCATTTATATATTTTTCCTTGAATTTTGGTTCTAATAATAGTATGTCTAGCAGATAATCAATAGATATTTTTTTGCGTTCTTCCATAATTCTGTCGATTTCAGACCAGTTAAAGTTATCGGTAATATCGTCTGCAGTAATATCTTTAAGACTTTGTCTGAATTGAGAAGTTAAATTGAAATTTTTTAAAAAGTTTTTAATTCTGTAATCGTCAGCACCTGCCGGAATTATTCTGTTGATTATAATAAACGGCCTTTTATAAATCATGGCAAATGCAGCACAGTGAAAAGAATCTGTAATGACAAACTTTGCATTTTTTATGTTATTCAACCATTGCTCAACTTCTGCTGGTTTTTCTTTTTGATTTAGTCCTATATCTATTATTTCCAGCCCTGTTTTTTCTTGAATATGTTCTTTGTCATTGATTTTTTCCACTCCACCGAGAATAAAACATCCTATATAATCTTTTTTTATCTCAGGGATGTTTTTCTTTTTTATCAATTCATCGTATTTAGACCTGTCGTGCAAAAACACGGAATCTAAAACTTCAATTGCCTCTGAGTCAAATACATCTTTTAGTATTTTTACTCCGGATTGCTCTCTTGAAGACAGCCTGTCAAATCTTTTTATCAATTTTTTCAGTTCAACTGTTACTGACTCAGGCCCTTGAAAGTGTTCATTACGAAAACTTGAACCGTAATTGGCAAGAGTTCTTTTGCCGTGTACCCAGTCTCCGAAAAATCTGAAACGAGGCATTGTTATATCCTGCGGCCATTCTCTGAAAGTAACATCTCCTCCGATTATGACTTTGTTACAGTTCAACAGTTCGCTTTCAAACTCTTTGCTGCTGTAACAGAGTTTTGTCATAGGGGTATTCTGGTCTCTGAATTCGGTAAAAAGATTTTTTTCAATACCGAGTGTATCTTTGTAAAACGGTGCATATTTTATGACTTTAGGCGAGAAACCGAGTTCTTTAATTTTTTCGCTAAGCGCCCAGCACTGCATTTGTGCACCGTAGTTTGCAGGAAAAGGAAATGTCAAAATTTTGACTTCATTATCTGAGAGTAAATCTTTTATCAACTCCATTTTTGAGTGAGCTTTTTGAGCATATTCAAAAAATTTGTCACGGTTTTTGTGATTATATATTGTTCCTGTTAAAGAGGCCTGAGTTTTTAGTGTTTCTTTAAAGTCTATTCGTTTATATAATCCCATATTATCTTTAATAGACTCAAAAAGCTTTTTACCCTTTTCTGTGTTTATTATTACCATAGATAGACCTTTGTTGTCATTTAAAGAGCTTAGAGATGTGTCTATGTTTTCTATTCGCCAGAAATCTCCAATTGTTAAATCGGAGCATCTTTGAGGCTTTTTGTAAATACAGTCAATACAGGACTCTTTTATACACAGGTGGCTGACAAAAGCTTTTACAAGCGGAGAAGAATTTTGTAAATCAACGTAGGTCTTTTTTACACCGTTTTGGTCAATCCATTCAATAGCTAAATTAGTACCTTTTGTCCAGCCGGCTGATTTTTCTCGCATGTTGAAGCTAATGTCTTTGTAATCATTTCCTGCAATACTTTCAAGATATTCATTTAACAGGTATGGAGGAATGTAGGAGTTACACAAAACATCGACCGTGAAAAGGTTTTCATAATCTTTTTGTAAAAACGATTTTAATCCGTCAACCTGACACGGGGTGCCTGAAAAAAGTACAGGAGTGTTCTGTTCAAGTAGTGATTTTATATCTTTGAAGCAATCACCGATATAGCTTTGTACATATTTTGAACCTCGCATTTTTTCAATATCGGCTTTGTCTTTTGAAACTATATGTTTTACGGTGCGGTCTTTGTCAAAAATAACCCCGGAATTACCACCCCCTACAGCCGCAAGGCTTTCAGCCAACAGTGAGAATATGCCTCCGGATGAGCTTTTCATTCTGACTTCTTCATTTTTGTTTGTGCAGGCATAAATTTCCTGAACAAAAGATGTTTTTTCAGCTTTTTGATTTAAAACAGGACAGACTTTTTTACAAATTGAACATTTTGTACATTTTTCTTCATCAATAACCGGATAATAAAAGCCGTCTTTGTCACATTGTATTTCTATTGCAGAAACAGGGCACACACTGTAACATGCCATGCAGCTTGTGCATTTGCTTTTATCAGCCGGGGTTGTTATCATTATTTTTCTCCTCAAAATCTCTCTTTTTTGATTATAACAAAAAGAAGAATGTGAGTTTACAAATAAAATATTTTGTAAATAAAATGCATCTTTTGTGATAGTTATTTAGCTTATATTTATTTTGTGAAATTTTCGCAGTACTGTTTCACTGGGCAAGTTTCACACATTGGACGCTGTGGTTTGCAGTGGTTTTGACCGAAAGTAACAAGAATTGTGTTTATATCAAGCCAGTATTTTTCCGGCAGAAGTTTTCTCAATGCCATTTCTGTTTCATCAGGTGTTTTGGTTTTTACCCAGCCAAGCCTGTTAGAAATTCTGTGTACATGTATATCAACACAAATTGCAGGAATACCGAAACCTTTTGCCATTACTAGGTTTGCTGTTTTTCTGCCGACTCCTTTGAATTTTACAAGTTCGTCTATGGAAGCAGGTACATTGCCATTGTAATTTTCTACAATTTCTTTTGATATATCAAGAATCTGCTGTGCTTTATTTCTGTAAAAACCAACGGGATAAATAGCTTTTGCCAGCGTATCAACATCGATATTTAAGAAATCTTCAGGTTTGGTGCCAAGCTCCAGCATTCTCAAAGAGCATGGATATGTCGTTAAATCATTTGTCCTGAGGCTAAGTATACAGCATATCAATACTTTGAAAGGGTCATGGAAGGTTTCCATCATTTTGACAAAATCCCTTTGCGGAAAATTTGCGTCTTTAATAGCTTGAATTATTTCTGCTATATGCTTTTTGCTGTCAACTTTATTTTTCATATTTTATTTATAATCAAAAACAGCTCCTGCTGCAACAACAGGAGCTGTTTTTTCTATTTTATTGGTTATTCTTCAACTTCGATAACGCCTACAGGGCAAGATTCTGCAGCTTCTTTTACACAATCTTCATTGCCGGCAACAGCAGCTTCGTTAACTACTGCAGTGTCTTCAATTGAAAATACTGCGTCACAAACTGATTCGCAAGCACCGCAAGCTATACATCCGTCATTAATTTTTACTTTCATTTCTTTCTCCTTTTATAATTTTATATAATATAGGGGGACAACCCTACTAGATTTTATTATACAAAAAAAATTAAAAAATTAATATACTCTATTAATTAAGAAGTGTAAATCATCTTAAAAAACGTATAGCACAGGTTCCTATAAATTTGATATATCAGTATTTTTTTTGAATTATAAACATTATATAATCTGGCTGATATTTGTTGATTATGCTTTTCCCAAAATTTATCTTTTACTATTTGTTATGATTAGAGCATTTTTGTGGTAATATTTCATACTATGATAGATGTTGAATTGAAACAAAAATACGATGAACTTGCTTTGAAAATAAACAAAGCGAAGGAGTGTCTTTGACCCTGCCAAAATCAGAGTAAAGGTTCTTGCACTTGATGAAAAACTGCAGTCGGAAGATATCTGGAAAGATCCGAAAGAGGCAGCAAAGATTTCTCAGGAATTAAACGAATACAAAAATGAGCTTTCTCGCCTTGATAAATGGGACAAGCTGATTGATGATTCCAAAGTTTTGATAGAACTTTATAACGAAGACGAGGATGAAGCATTCTGGGAAGAGCTCCAGAACAATCTTGAAGTTTTGGAAAAAGAGCTGGACAAGTGGGAAATTGAAAAAACGCTTTCCGGTGAATATGATTCTTATGATGCAATTTTAACTGTCAATGCAGGTGCCGGTGGAACAGATGCACAGGATTGGGCTCAGATGCTTTTGCGTATGTATACAAGATGGGCTGAGTCTCATGGATGGGGTGTTGAGCTTCTTGACAAGTCTGACGGAGAAGAAGCCGGAATAAAATCCGCTACAATAAAAATTTCAGGAAAATACGCTTTCGGGTTGGCAAAAGCTGAGAGAGGTGTGCATAGGCTTGTCAGAATTTCTCCGTTTAATGCAAACGGGAAGCGGCAGACGAGTTTTGCTTCTCTTGAAGTAAGCCCGGTGCTGGAGGATTTTGAAAAGGCAATATCAATCCCACCTGATGATATAGTTGTTGAAACAATGCGCTCCGGTGGTGCCGGCGGACAAAATGTCAACAAAGTTGAAACTGCTGTCAGAATATTACACAAACCTACAGGCATAGTTGTAAAATGCCAGCAGCAGCGCTCACAGCTACAAAATAAAGAGACTGCCATGCAGATGCTCGCTTCAAAACTACTTGCTATAAAACAGGCTGAACATGACAAAAAACTCGCTGAATTAAAAGGTGAGAATTTTGACATAAATTTTGGCTCGCAAATACGTTCTTATGTTTTCCATCCATACAAAATGGTTAAAGACCACAGAACTGGCTATGAAGTTGGAAATGTTGATTCTGTAATGGATGGCGGCATTGACGGCTTTATAGAAGCTTATTTAAAGCAGGGAATTTCTGCCTGAACTACTCCAAATCAAGTATATTTTTTGTAAGTGCTTTATTTGTAAAACTTTTATAATATAATTATTACTATAAAGAAAATAGGGATGTTATTCCCTGAGATATCGTCGTTAATAGAGTTAATAAGGATAATGAGATGAACACAACAATTGAAAAGTTAGAAAACAATCAAGTAAAGTTGAATATTGAAATTGACGCTGAAACAGCCGAAAAAGAATATAACAAAGCATGCAAAAGACTTGCTCAAAGAGTAAATATTCCGGGTTTTAGAAAAGGCAAAGCTCCGAGAGTTATTCTTGAAAAAAACATCGGCGCTGAGTCAATTAAAAGAGATGTTCTTGATTATATGCTTCCCGGTGTTTTTGCAGAGGCTATTTCTAAAAATGATTTAAACATTATTACAGAACCTTATCTTGAGTCTTATACATTTGAACTTGGCAAGCCGGTTACTGTTGTTGCCAAAATGGAGTTGAAGCCGGAAGTAAAGCTCGAACAATATAAAGATCTTGAAATTGAAGTTGAAGAATACAAACCTGCTGAAAACGCAATGGAAAAAGAATTGGATGAACTTGCTGATAAGTTTACTTCTCTTCAAAAAGTTACTGATGACAGAGTTTCAACTGACAAAGATGTCGTTCTAATGGACTTTGAAGGATTTGTTGACGGTGAAGCAATCAGCGGCGGTGCTGCAAAAAATTATTTGCTTGATCTTGAGCACAGCAATTTCATTCCCGGTTTTGCTGAACAGCTGGTAGGCCACAAAACAGGTGAAGAGTTTACAATCGATGTTACTTTCCCTGAGGAATATCACGAAGAAAACCTCAAAGGTAAGCCTGCTCAGTTCAAAATCAAATTAAATGAGATAAAAGAAAAAATTAAACCGGAAATAAATGATGACTTAGCAAAGAAAGTCGGAAAATTCCAGACACTTGAAGAATTGAAGGCTGATATTCAAAAATATCTTGATAACACTGAAAAGGTTGAAAATGAAAAAAGAAGTGCAAACAAATTGTTTGATACAATTCTTTCAAAGATGTCAGTGGATGTTCAGGATACAATGATTGAAAGAGAAAAACAGGCTCTTGTTGCTGATTTCAAACAAAAAGCTGCTCAATCAGGTGTAACCTGGGAAGATGTTCTTAAACAAGACGGTGCTGAAAAAATTGACAAAGAACTTAGAGAAGAAGCTTTGAACAGAATTAAAAATTCTCTAATGATGTCAGAAATTGCGAAACTTGAAAATATTCAGGTTACTGCTCAAGATTTAGACCAAAAAATAGCCGAGATGGCAGCATTGTATCATACTGACAAGGAGACTATATTTAAAGAAATAAGAAAAAATACAGCTTTAATACAATCTCTGTCACAGCAGGCATTGAGCCAGAAAGTTACAAGATTTCTTCTCGACAATAACAAAATAAAATTCGTTGCAGAAGCAAAAAAGTAGATTATAATATAAGTAATTAGATAAATAGAAGAGCGAAAGGGCAAATTTATGAGTTTTGTACCAACAGTAGTAGAACAATCAAGCCGTGGTGAACGAGCATTTGACATATTTTCAAGATTACTCAGAGAAAGAATAATCTTTCTTGGTACTCCGATTGATGATATGGTAGCAAATCTTGTAGTAGCACAGATGCTGCTTTTGGATTCTGAAAATCCTGAAAAAGATATTATGTTGTACATAAACTCACCAGGAGGTAGTGTTACAGCAGGTTTTGCAATATATGATACAATGCAGCACATCCGCTCTGATGTATCTACTATATGCCTCGGACAGGCTGCATCAATGGGTGCATTTTTGCTTTCTTCGGGTACTAAAGGTAAAAGACTTGCTTTGCCTCATTCAAGAGTTCTTATCCACCAGCCTCTCGGCGGTGCTCAAGGTCAGGCAACCGATATCGAAATTCAGGCTGCTGAAATTTTGAGAATTAAAAAGGCATTGAATGAAATTCTTGCTTCAAATACCGGTCAATCTATCAAAAAGATTGAAAAAGATACTGACAGAGACTATATTATGACACCGGAAGAAGCTCTTGAATACGGTATGATTGATAAAGTTATTACAATGGATAAACATCCAAAAGCTGAATAATCAGCAAAAAAAGGAGAATTGTAATGGTTAAACATGACGACAGCCGTTTAAAATGTTCATTTTGCGGAAAAACTCAGGATCAGGTAAAAAAACTTATCGCAGGTCCGGAAGTATACATCTGCGATGAATGTGTTGAGCTGTGTAATGAAATATTAGATGAAGAATTCTTTGAAAACAAAGAAAAAGGTGAAAAAGACGAACCGAAAGAAGCTGATATTTCTTCTGTACCAAAACCTCATGAAATAAAGGCTTATCTTGATGAACATATTGTCGGTCAGGATGATGCTAAAAAGGTTCTTTCTGTTGCAGTTTATAACCATTACAAAAGAATTGCACACAATTCTACAGAAAAAGATACATCCGGTATAGAAATACAGAAAAGTAATATATTGCTTGTAGGGCCGACAGGTTCCGGTAAAACTCTGCTTGCTCAAACACTGGCTAAGATGCTTGATGTTCCTTTTGCTGTTGCTGATGCAACAACATTGACCGAAGCCGGTTATGTAGGTGATGACGTTGAAAATATATTGCTCAGATTATACCAGAGTGCGGATTTTGACGCTCAAAAGGCTGAAAGAGGTATTATCTATATTGATGAAATAGATAAAATTGCAAGAAAATCTGAAAATCCGAGCATAACACGTGATGTGTCCGGTGAGGGTGTTCAGCAGGCACTTTTAAAAATGATTGAGGGTACTGTTGCAAATGTTCCTCCGCAAGGCGGCAGAAAACATCCGCATCAAGAATTTATACAGATTGATACAAAAAACATTTTGTTCATTGTGGGTGGTGCATTTGTCGGATTGGATAAAATCGTTGAAAGAAGGGCCGGCGAAGGTACTTCTCTCGGTTTTGGCGCAAAAGCTCCTGCTACTGCTGCAGAAAAAGAAATTGCCGCACAAAAAATGCTCAAAAAACTTCAACCGGAAGATTTGCTTAAATTCGGATTAATTCCTGAATTTATCGGCCGTGTTCCTATATATGCTGTTTTGGATCAGTTAGATGAAGCTACATTGAAAATGATTTTGACTGAGCCTAAAAATGCAATTATTAAGCAGTATCAATGTCTATTGAAGATGGATAATGTTGATCTTAAATTTGAACCGGAAGCAATTGAACTTATTGCCAAAGAAGCTATTAAAAGAAAAACAGGTGCACGTGCTTTGCGTTCAATTGTAGAAGAATTGATGCTTAACATTATGTATGAAGTCCCTTCTCAGGAGAATGTCCACGAATTTGTTGTAACTGCCGAGATGGTGAAAAAACGTGATAATGTTGCTGAATTAATTAAACTTCCTCAAAAAAATCATGAAGAAATTTCAAATGACAGTCAGGAAGAAATAGCATAATTTTTCAAATAGCTAAAAAGCCTCAATCATATTAGATTGAGGCTTTTTAGTTTATTGTATGGATTATTTAAAAGTAATTTCGTCTCCGTCTGCATCAACAGTAATTGTGTCACCTTCTTTAAATTCCTGAGCAAGAATTTTCTTTGCAAGAGGGTTTTCAACCAGCTGTCTTATTGTTCGTTTGAGCGGTCTTGCACCGTATACAGGGTTGAAGCCCTGAGTTGCAAGCAATTCTTTTGCGTCATCTGTTATTTCAAGTTTTATGTCTTTATCCGCAAAGAGTTTGCTCAAGTTTTCAAAATAGATGTCTACAATAGCTTTTAGCTGTTGTAATGTCAATGCTTTGAAGAATACTATTTCATCTATTCTGTTTAAAAATTCGGGTTTGAAATGCTCTTTCATCAAGTCCATTACTTTTTCTTTAGTTTCGTCAAATTCTCTTTCTGAAAGCATAGAATTGAGACTATTTTCAAGAATAATAGAACTTCCGATATTACTTGTCATGATGATAAGTGTATTTTTAAAATCAACTGTTCTTCCTTTTGAGTCAGTCAATCTGCCGTCATCGAGTATTTGCAGCATTATGTTGAATACGTCAGGATGTGCTTTTTCAATTTCATCAAAAAGTACAACAGAGTAAGGTTTTCTTCTTACAGCTTCTGTTAGTTGTCCGCCTTCATCATATCCGACATAACCCGGAGGGGCACCGACAAGTCTTGCAACAGAATGTTTTTCCATATATTCTGACATATCAATTCTTATTAATGCGTCTTCGTCATTGAACAAGAATTCGGCAAGTGATTTTGCAAGTTCAGTTTTACCTACACCTGTCGGGCCAAGAAATATAAATGAGCCTATAGGACGTTTAGGATCTTTTAAGCCGGAACGGGCACGTCGTATTGCATCAGAAACTACTGTTACGGCTTCATCCTGCCCGATAACACGTTTGTGTATAAATTCTTCCATTCTGAGGAGTTTGTCCATTTCACTTTCAACAAGTCTTGAAACATCAATGCCAGTCCATTTGCTAACAACTTCTGCTATATCGTCTTCGTCCACTTCTTCTTTCAAAAGCTGGTTTTTGTGTTTTTGACCTGCGTTTTTTTGAACTTCTTCAAGACGTTTGTTGAGTTCTATCAATTTGCCGTATTTTAGTTCTGCAGCTCTTTCAAGATCTGCATCACGTTCTGCAATATCTATCTGGGCTTTGACTTTTTCAATTTCTTCTTTTATTTGAGCTTCATCATAAATGTTGCTTTTTTCCATTTCCCATTGGGTTTTTAGCTTTGTAATCTTTTCTTCAAGTTCATTGATTACCTTATTCAATCCATCAATTTTCTTGATGTTATCATCTGTTTGTTCTTCTTTTTGAATTGCTTTTCTTTCTATTTCAAGCTGCATTTTTTGTCTGACTAAAGAATCAATTTCTTCAGGCATTGAATCTATATCAATTCGTAATGAGGAAGCAGCTTCATCTATAAGGTCAATTGCTTTATCAGGAAGAAATCTGTCTGTTATATATCTGTCCGAAAGTTTTACTGCAGCAACAAGTGCGGCATCTTTTATTCTGATACCGTGATGTACTTCATAACGTTCTTTCAGTCCTCTTAGTATGCTTATTGCGTCTTCAATTGACGGCTCATCAACCATTACCGGCTGAAAACGTCTTTCCAGAGCTGCATCTTTTTCGATATATTTTCTGTATTCATTGATAGTTGTCGCACCGACAGTTCTCAGCACTCCTCTTGCAAGCATTGGTTTTAAGAGGTTTCCTGCATCCATTGAGCCTTCGGTTGCTCCGGCTCCTACAACTGTATGCAATTCATCGATAAACAGTATAATTTCGCCATCAGATGCTTCTACTTCTTTCAATACAGCTTTGAGTCTTTCTTCAAACTCACCTCTATATTTTGCACCTGCAACGAGTGCCCCCATATCAAGAGCGATAAGCTGAGTGTTTTTTAAGCTTTCAGGAACATCTCCTCTTACTATTCTTTGTGCAAGTCCTTCAACTATGGCTGTTTTACCTACACCTGGTTCTCCTATCAAAACAGGATTGTTTTTTGTACGTCTGTTTAAAACCTGTATTACCCTTCTGACTTCTTCATCACGTCCTATCACAGGGTCAAGCTTACCTCTTTTTGCGAGGTCAGTAAGGTTTTGTGAATATTTTTCAAGAGCTTTGAATTTTTCTTCTGAGTCTTTTGAGTCCACTTTATTTTGTCCTCTGATTTTTTTCATTTCGTTTAAAATTTTACTTCTGCTTGCACCGAACTTATCGAGTAGTGCTTTAATTTTTGAACCGTCAAATTGAGTTGCTGCAAGCAAAATATGTTCAATACTTATATAACTGTCTTTTAATGCTTCTGCTTCATTTTGTGCTATATCAAGAAGTTTTATTGTATCTTGAGACAAATACAGCTGCTGCGTATTAACAGGCTGTTCAACTCTTGGCAGGTTATTTAATTCAGACATAACAGCGTCTTTAACCGGCTGTTTGTCAAGCTTCAGTGCCTGCATATAATCATATGCAATGCCATCTTTTGCTTCCAGCATTGCCATCAAAATATGAACTGGTTCAAGCTGTGAATTTTGAAATTTTGCCATCAGTTGTTGAGATGCAAACATTATCTCCTGTGCCTGGTTTGTTAGTTTATTGAAATCTATCATAAAAAACACCTCACATATACAAAATCTATATTTTTATTTTAAGGAGTTTTTTTCAAAAATCAGAAAAATTAATTTTTATTTAATTATTTTAAGTCTATATTATGCTTTTTATCTTGAAAACAAATGTAAGAATTTGAAAAGCTAAAGCTATAATAACAATTATTAGAATTAGAAAAACAAGAATTTTTTCAGGCAAAATGAAATCACGTCTTTTTTCATTGGAATTTGAAAAAGTGTAATAAGGATATTGTGTAACATCCATACCCAAAGAAACCGCCTGTTTGTAGTCTTCTTTTGATTTGTCGTTTTCATCACAGAGAAAGTAGTAATAGCCTCTCTGGTAATATAGTTCCCAGATATCACCCTGTTCTTTTATTTCTTTTGACAGAGCAAAAATCTTTTCAATATATTTTTCTTTAGACATGCAAACTCCGAAATGTGAAATTAAAACCCGATTGACCACTGGAATGGTTTTTGAGATGCTTGTGCAACTTTTGATATTGCACTATTCTTTACGGGAGCAGTCGCCGGAGAATCTTTTACTTCAATAACAGTGTCTGCTTTTTGAAGAAGATGCTGTTTTTGCATTGCTTTATCAACATTATAATATGATTTTAAATAGTCCAATTTATTTTGAAGTTCAACATTTTCATCGTTAAGAGCAAGAGTCTGTTTTCTGTATTTGTTTAAGGTTATTTCATTTGCTGTAACGAAATAATAGCTTACAGCAGATGTTATAAGTGCCATGAATAAGAATATACAAAGTGTTCTGTTTATTCTTGCAATAGCCATTTCTTTGTATGTTTTGTGTGTAGGAAAATAACCGTTGATAATCGGACTCTGATGACCGTTATAGTTATTGTGATTAACTGCAGAATTATGATAATGATTGCTTCTTGAATCTATTACAGATCTAGTCAATTTAGTTCTCCCATGACGATATTTTTTTAGCCACCCTCAATTTTGCAGATCTCGAAGGAGGGTTTTCTTTAACTTCATCTTCTGAAGCCATAATCGGCTTTTTGTTTATCAATTCAAGCATTGGGGGTTTGCAGTGGCAAACCGGCTCATTCGGCTTACATCTACATTTCGACGCATAATACTTGAAACATTGTTTAACAAGTCTATCCTCGAGCGAGTGAAAACTTATTACACTAATTATAGCATCAATAGATAATAAAGTAAGCACATCATTTAATGTATTTTTAATATTTTGTAATTCGTGGTTAACTTCTATTCGAATTGCTTGAAACGTACGGGTTGCAGGGTGTATTTTTTCTTTTGTTTTAGGTACGGCATTTTTTATAATTTCAGCCAATTCTCCAGTTGTTTCGATGCTTTTAAGCTTCCTGCATTCTATAATATTTTTTACAATTCTTTTTGTAAATTTTTCTTCACCATATTCGCTTATAATACGTATCAAATCGTCTTCGCTGTAACTATTTACAACATCATATGCACTAAAATCACTGTCTTGATTAAAACGCATATCAAGCGGAGCGTCTTTCATAAAGCTAAATCCTCGTTCTTGCTTGGTTAGCTGATGATATGATGCACCTAAGTCAAAAACAATTCCCCCGGTGATTTCTTTTATACCTAAATTTTGTAAAACTTTTTTAATATTAGAGTAAGACTCCTTAACTATTGTTAAATTTTTGTAATCTTTGAGTCTGTTTGATGCATATTCAATTGCATCATTATCTATATCAAAAGCTATTAAACGACCATCCGGCTGGATTTTTCTTAGTATTAGCTCGCTGTGTCCGCCGCCGCCGAGGGTCGCATCTACATAGATTTTTCCGGGACGGCAATTCAAGGCATCAACTGCTTCATTTGCCATAACTGTGTAATGTTGAAATTCCGGTGTTGTTTTTTTATTTTCCATGACTCTATTTTATATTAAATAGAAAATTTTATTTAAAATTTTCAATCTATACAAATAGATTAGTACTTATAAAACGTAATTTTAAACATTTCGGGAATTTCGAATTATTTTTCTGATATTTAGTATTAATTTTATGAAAAAATTTCAAATTCTTCTTGTAATTTCTATTTATTTTTTTATTTGCTCAAATGTTTATGCAAATACCATTAATATATCTTCTTTTGATGAACTAATGAATTCAATATTAAGAAATGGTGATACATATAACATTACCGAGGACCTTTCATCAAGTGAAAGTATAGGGCAGCATTTTTTTAATTACAATATTATTTTTGACGGCAACATGCACGCTATTGACGGAAATAATCAATACGGCGGTTTTATATTAAATCAGGACAATTTTTTTAATGAAATAATAATGTCTAATTGTAAAGGGCAGTTATATCAGAATTCAAATTTTGCAGGTGCAATTTTTAATAGCGGCGGGCATACTGAAATACAAAATTCAAACTTTAATCAAAATTTTGTTAACACAGGTTCTGTCCAATTTGCAGTAGCAGGTGCAGTTTATAATCTATTTGGCGGTTCAATAGATATTAATAATGTAAGTTTTGAAAACAATTATACAATCGGAGCAGGTTCATACGGCGGAGCAATTGCCAATGGCTACAATGATAACGGAACTGCAAAAATGAATATTTCAAATACTGTATTTAGCGGTAACTATTCTTCAGGTGATACTGTTGCATATGGAGGTGCTTTGTACAATAACGGCATAGCTTCTATTGACAGTTCTTCATTTAATAATAACTATGTAGAAGGATTTCAGGATAGACCTGAAGATTCACCATTTTTGCTTGGCGGTGCAATATACAATAACAAAGAATTGACCATTACAAATTCTGATTTTACTGATAATTTAAACAAAGGTACGAACACATCTATTTCCTTTGGCGGAGCAATTTATAATAATTCTTCTCTAACCCTTGATAACTGCAGGTTTGACAGTAATCAAATTTCTACATCAAGATATGGTTCCGGCGGTGCTATTTATAATTCACAAAGCGGAAATATAACAATAAAAAATTCGTTGCTGCAGAATAATCAGGTTACTCCTGACTTAGATTACGGGGAGGGCGGTGCTGTTTTTAATGCAGGAAATATCATATTTGAAAATACAACATTGCAAAATAATATTGACCGGGATAACAGTAAAAATGATATATATAATACTCAAACCGGCAAAATAACTTTTGATGGTACAGGAGTGAATAATATACTTAGCGGTATTGACGGGCAGGGAGCTGTAATAAAAACCGGTCAGGGTTCTTTAAATCTTGGCGGAAAAAATGATGGTTTTACCGGTGAGTTTTCTTTTCAGAACGGTACGGTAAATCTACTTTCTGCCAGCAGTTATTTTAATGCTGCGTCTACAAGTTTTTCCAATAATGTAAATTTTAATATGGTTAATCGACAGATTAATGATATAAATTTTGGAGCTTTGTCTTTATCAGGTGTTTCCCATATTTTTGCGGATGTGAATTTTAATACAAATACAATGGATAGAATAAATGCTTCTTCTATTAGCGGCAGCGGTTCAATTTTAGTGTCAGGTTTGAGTTTTGAAGGCGTTCCATCATCCTCAAATATCTCTATTCCATTTGCAAATCAGATAGTTAAAGATTATGTAAGGTATACACCATCAGTTCTTAGTACACCAATATATAATTATGGTGTAAGTTATAATTCATCTGATGGTAATTTTGAATTTGTCAGAAGCGGTTTTTCTTCATCATCTTACATTTCAGAAGTTGCGGCACAGTTAGCCGGATATTTGGCACAGATTGATACATACAAAAATGTTTTTTCTAATCTTGATATGGTAATGATTTTGCCTGCAGAATTTAACAAATTTTCCTTTCAAAACAAAATTGCTTCAAAAGAAACCTTTGCTTTCTCTCCTTTCTTAATGCCTGAACAAAGAAACGGTATCTGGTTTAAGCCTTATTCAAGTTTTGAAACCGTATCTTTGAAAAATGGCCCCGATGTCTCTAATGTAAGTTACGGAAGTATAGTGGGTGCGGAAAGCGGTCTAAAAAAGCTTCAAAACGGATGGTATACAATCTATGGTTTATATGCTGCATATAATGGCTCTCATCAGGCATATCTTGGGAACAGTATTTATAATAACGGTGGATTGTTAGGTCTTAATGCTGCTTTTTACAAAGGTAATTTCTTTTCTGCATGGACTGCTAATGTTGGCGCCAATTCAGCAGAAGCTTCAACTCAATTCGGCAAAGATAATTTTAATATGTTAAATACCGGAATTGCTCAGTTAACAGGATATAATATTCCCGTATTAAATAAAAAATTATATATACAACCGGCAATTTTAACTTCGTATTCGTTTATTAACACTTTTGATTACACATCAAATTCAGGTCTGCATATAAATACTTCACCGCTTAATGCGTTGCAGGTTGAGCCAAGATTGAAATTGATAGGGAATTTTAAAGACTTTTTGCAGCCGTATATTTGTGTGTCTGTTGTATGGAATTTGATTGATAATGCAAAATTTAAAGCTAATGATGTCTACCTTCCTAATTTGTCAGTAAGACCTTTTGTTCAATATGGTGCCGGAGTACAAAAACGTTTTGGCGACAGAGTGACAGGATTTTTCGAAACATTAATCAGAAACGGTTCGAGAGACGGTGTTGCTCTGCAGTTCGGGATAAGGTTCAGTATTTAAGTTTTACAAGCTTGTTTCTGTATTGTTAATATTTCTTAATAATCTTGCTAAAAAGGTAAATTCTTTTGCTCTAAGTTTTTTTATTTATATAAGAGGAACTAATTATATATCTTTACGGGGAATTACTTTTTAGGAAAGAGGAATAGAATTATGGCTTCACCATTCGGATTACCGGCTAATTACACAAGCAACCCATTGTATCTTCAATACATGATGATGCTTATGAACAGTGCACAACAGCAGGCTAATGCAAGACAGCAGCAGCTTCAATCTTATCAAGTTCAAGCTGCAACACAGCCTCAAATGTCACAGCAGCAGGTTCAAATGGTGCAAGTACAACCTCAGCAGCAGGCTACTCAAACTATAATTCAAAACGGTAAATTAAAAGAAGTTCCCATAGAAATGACAAATGCAGTAAATACTGAAACTAATATAACTACTCAACCGGCAGTTGTTCAAACTACAAGCGGTGACGGTAAAGATGACGGAAAAATCAGTTTTGGTTCAAAACTTAAAAACATTGGTAAAGGCGCTTTGAAATTTGTTACAGGCATGTTCTGTGATGACAACGGCAAATTTAGCTTGAAACGTACATTGACGACTGTTGCAGTAGCAGCAGGAGCAGTTGCTCTGACAGTGGCAACAGGCGGTGCCGCAGCACCGGCTTTAGTAGCCGTAGGTGCAACATTGAGCGGTGCTCAAGTTGTTAAAGGTGCAGTAAAAGCAGCCAGTGCCAAAACAGATGCAGAAGCAGAAAAAGCTTGGCAGGATATAGGATGCGGTGCAACCGGAGTTGTTGCTTCATTTGCCGGAGCAAAAGGTGCTTTAAAATCAGCAGGAAAAGTTGATGTATCAGCATATCACGGAGTAAAAGGCGCTGTTAAATCTACCGGCAAATGTTTCTCTGAATCCTGGAGAATGGGACAAGACGGATATAAAGCTTTACGCAGCGATTTTTCAGGAACATTGAGCAACGCTAAAGATGTTGCATTGACAAACCTCAGCAAAAAATTCAATAATGCTAATGCAACTGGTTACTTCAAAAATGACAAAATCAAAGAATTTGATAAGAACATTGCCAAACTGGAAGAAAAAATATCAAAAACAACTGACACTGCAGATTTGGCAAAACTCAGAAGTGAACTCTCTATTCAAAAAGCTAACAGAGAACAACTTATTAACCAGTTTGCATCAATGGATAACAAAACTCCTTTTGAATATCAAGCAGCAATTGATAAATCAAAAGCAGATCTTGTGAAATATAAAGAAGCTTTAGCTGAAATTAAGGCTCAACCCGGTAATTCAACCAGTGTAAGCGGAAAGAGACTTATAAAACAACATAAAGAAGTTATAAAACAAATCGAAAATGAAATCAAAACTCTCGAAGAATACAAAAAGGTTGCTACAGCATCATACAAAAAAGCTAATGCTGAATCAATTCAAACAAACAAAGAAATTGTAAATGCGTACAAAAATGATATTAAAGAACTCAAGGCACAATTAAGAAAAGAAACAGATGCCGTAAAACAAAAAGCAATTAAAGATAAAATTGAAACTATTGAAAACGACATTAAAGTCTTTGAAAAAGACCATATGACAAAAGGCACAACACTCAGTGAAAACTATGCCTTCGCAAAAGCAAAATACATCACTCCAGGTGTTGATGAACTCAAAACAAACAGATTATGGGCAAGCACAGCAGCTATGAACAATGCAATACTTCCTTCAATCAAAGTTCCTGCAAATCAATTAAGTGAACTGGATGCATACGCTCAGGCTTACGGATTTGCAAACGCACAACAGATGCAAGAGTACATTGCAGCAATGGAAAATAGTCAGGCAGCTTTAAATCAAGCAGATCAGCTTATTTACAACAACGAATACAATCCGGCTATGATGAACTCAACAGTTAGCTCACAATACACAACAAATCCATATACAGCAAACATATATTCAAACTACAGCAATCTTCAAGCTCCTGTAGAAAACAATCTAGGATTTAATGAATTATATGTTTCACCTTATCCGGATATGATTTAATAAAAAACAATACAACATCTATTACGAATACAAAAGACAAGATTAAACATCTTGTCTTTTCTTTTTGTTCAGGTAGATAAGAAATACAATGCTCAAAACTATTATCAAAGCACTGACAAATTGTGCTACTGCTATCCCAAATATTGATAACACACTGTCAATTCTGCACCATTCTATAACAATTCTGCCAGAAGAATACAAAATCAAATATGAAAAAAATATAGTACCGCTTTTCAAATTTTTTTTAGCAGCAAATTTTCTTATAAATAAAATTAGAACTAGAAATACAACAACATCCCATAATGCTTCATACAAAAAAGCAGGATGAAAGTATGAGAAATTTTCGTATCCAAATGGCCTGTGCTGCGGAGGGATGTATAATTTAAAAAAAGGTATGGAACAAGGTTTTCCAAAAGCTTCACAGTTAAAATAATTGCCAAATCTGCCTATTGCCTGACCAATAACAATGCCGTATGAAAATACATCAGCGTATTTAAAAAAATCTATTTTGTTAATTTTTGCCAGAATAATTCCTGACAAAATTCCTCCGATTAATCCTCCATGAATAGACATTCCTCCGTTCCAAACAGCAATTATTTCATTAAGATGCTTTGAGTAGTAAGGAAAATCCATCAATACATAATATACCCGTGCGCCGATTATTGAACATATTATAATTATTGGCAATATGTCTAAAAGTTTTTCTGTATCTACGTCACGATAGTATTTCTTTATAACATATCGAATAACAAACAATGCTGCAATGATAGCAAAAAATAAAATTACACCGTAATAATGAACAGGAAAACCTGCAATTTCAAACATAACTGACGATGTCGGCGACAACATTATTCTTTATCCTGAGTTTGTGATACAGACTCGATATTGCCGGTATCAAGATTTGTGTTTCTTGTTGTATTATAATTCTTTATTTGTTTATTCAAATAGTTTATCTGTTCTTCAATCTTTTCTTTATCCTGTGCTTCAGGTTGTTTTACAAGATATTTATTGTAATTTTCTATAGCATGATTGTATAGTTCAACGATTTTGGTTTTATCGGTTTCGGTAAGATTTTTCTTTTCTGGTTCAGAAGCATCTTCACTGTTTTGTGTATCTTGAGTAATATCTTCTTGTTCTTGTTCTTTTGATGTGTTGTTTATAATTTGGTCAGCTTCACCTTCATAAGAAACAGCAAGTGAATAATATGAATCAGCAAAATCAGGCTTCAATTTAATTGCTTCAAGCAATGCTGTTTGAGCTTCTTTGTACTCTTTTGCTTCAATTAGTGCCACACCAAGATTGTAGTGGGTTTCAAAAATGCTTGCATCAAGGTCAATACTGGAGCGAAGACGGCAAATTGCTTTTTCGGTTTCTCCGTTTGCCATATATTCTTTAGCTTTATTGTTTAACTCTTGAACCGCCAAATTATTTATACAAGCAGTACTTATTACAGAGACAAAAAGTATTGTTATTAGTAATATTACTTTTTTCATATGATATAAATTTTACAATACATACTAATTCTAACTTCAATTTTAATATAATAAATAAAATAAAAATAATTGGCAACATATACAAAATAAGATACAATAAACGAAGTAGATAAAAGGAATAATAAAAAATGTCTAACGATGAAAAAGTTGTTTCACTATCCAGAGCAAAACACGATGCAGAACAAAACCAGCGTGAAACAGATGATAATAAAAATTTTGAACCTGTATACTGCAGTTTCTGCGGCAGACCCAATACCCAGGTAATAAAGATGGTAAAAGGCCCCGGTGTTAATATATGTTCAGAATGTGCTATGATTGCGGTTCAGTATTTGATTTTGGAAGATAGAATGCCATCCGGAGAAGCTCAAAAAATTCTTGATGCTTTCTGGTCAAAAGCAGAATAGCTGCCGGAGAAATTTAATGACTGAAAATATAAACGATAATCCTTATAATAATAAGCTTCAGATAAGAGCCAGACTACTTTCAGCAGTAGTGAATTTGCAGAATAATTCGCAAAATTCTGAATTTATTAACCAAGAAATGGCAGACCTTTCTAAAATTCAGGATAAAGAAGCTATTCTTGAAATTTTAAAAAAGGAATTTTTAAAAGAAAATTCAGATGCAAAAGATTATACAATTACATTTATTCTAAGGTATCTTGTTGATCAGGAGAAAATAGAAAAATCTCTTTTTGAGGATCTTGCTAATCCCAAGATAAATGACAATCTTAAAGCCAAAATAGTCAATTTTTTGCGTGAGCTTGGCAAACACGTAAACTATGAGCAGTATATAAATTATTTTGAAAATCCGGATGACATTATTGATGCAGATACAACAAGACTGCTCGAAAATGCAAAAATCAATCCAGAAGCTCAAATTGATTTTTTGGATTTTTTATCTGCATTGCCTGCAAAAGAACAGGAAATGCTTATTGATTCTTTGACAGAAGACTATGACGGGGACAATCTTACAAATATTCTCATTCCTGTTATTATGTCAAATCCTTATAGTACATTGGCTCAAAGTGCTATTAAGGCAATCGGAGAAAGCAAATCAAATCTCGCTTATCCTGTTTTGATGTGGCTTAGTGAAAATATTGAAGATTTGAATGTAAAAGCATCTGTCCAGAAAAGTTTGAGTCTTTTGAAGTTATCCGGTATAAAAACTGATATTACGGAAGAATATTATCGCAAGATATTGAGCCACTCTCCAGTTTATAAATGTTTTGTTAATTATCCTGACGGACATGGAAATGTCGGGTTGATATTTTCAAGGAAAACTGAAAATGATTTTATACAAATGTTTGCACTGGTGTTGAATGATGTTGACGGAATAATTGATTGCTTCGGCTTTAATGAAATATCTGACGGTGAATTTGAAAGAATAGTAAACAAATTTTATCAAAATAACAAGGTTATCGAGGCTCAGCCGTCTTTCTGCAAATATCTGATGGAAAATGCGGAAAAAATTACAAGACTTAAATATGAAGAAGTTTCTTATGAATATATCGCCTGGAAAACTATTATGAATGATATAGCTTCTGAACATATAGACCTGAGATCAGGTCTTGAGAAAATTCAGCTTAATGATTTTTTGATAAAAGAAACTGCCCGTCAGGGATATTTTGACAAGTGGTTTTTTGAAGCCGGCGACAATGATGCGTTCACAAAGATGGTTGATAATTTTGAAAATAATAAAATCTCCGATATCAATACAATTGAGCAGGAAATAGAGAAAAACAAAAATGAAATATTTTCTCAAACAGAGCTTTCTTTGTTGAATAACAGGCTGTTGCTTTGTGCATTTCTTGCCAAAGCAGATGAAGAAAAAATTGATGCCGGGGTTTTGTTCTCTCTAATTGATAACTCTGATGAGAAAAATAAGTTTCTTGATTTGTATATAAAGAAAAGTGTATATCAATATTTTCTTGCCAGAAAAGATAAATATACAAGTCTGAAAAATGCTACATCTATATTTGCCAGAAAATCAAGCAAAGAACTCGGCGAAATTGATATAAAATATATAGACGGGTGTATAAAAACAATAGAAGCAAATTGGATTTGATATGTATAAAGTAATGGGACTTGATGTAGGAACAAAAAGAATAGGGATAGCGCTCAGTGATTTTTTGCTGCTGACAGCGCAGCCTTGTGAAACAATTTCAAGAGAACCCGAGATTACGGCAACGGGGAAAATTGTTGAGCTTTGTACTGAAAATTCCGTTCGGAAAATAGTCATAGGACTGCCCAAAAATATGAATGGCTCTATTGGCCCTCAGGCTAAGGATTGCATTGAATTTTCAAATATGCTAAAAAAGAAATTACCTGATATTGAATTCATTTTTGAGGATGAAAGATTATCCAGCAGACAGGCGGAAAACATTCTTGCGCAGCAGGGAAAAAAATACACAAAAAATAAAGGTCTGGTCGATCTTAAAAGTGCTTGTATAATCTTGCAGCAATATTTAGACAGAACAAAATAATAAAGAAAAGGAAAACAATATGTCAAAACACGAACATGATGAAATTGAAGAACAGTTGATAGAAACTATTGATGAAGACGGAAACATCATAAATTTCGAATTAATCGATATAATTGAAATGGACGGAAAAGAATACGGACTTCTTCTGCCGAAAGAAGATGAAAATGACGACTCCGATGAAGAAAAAGAAGTCGTCTTAATGCGATTAACAAAAGAAGGTGAAGAATATGTATTTGAAATGATTGAAGATGATGATGAATTTAACAAAGTCGTTGATTATATTGATTCTCTCGAGGATATCGGTGAAGAAATAGAATAATTGTTTACATTTCTTAATGTTTCCTTTTGTATATGTCAATTATTTTCTCTATCTATACTTTATATATATACGAGGAATAAATTAGAGACGAGAAAATCTACCACACACGAGGAACAAAAAAATATTTAAGACCGAAAGGTCTTTTTTTTTTGCTCGTTTTTTGAATTTATCAACCCTGTTTAGCCTCTTCAATCCAAGTCTGTAGCCTGTTTAATTTTTCAAAGGACAAAACTTTGTGTTACAGATGCAATGGAAGCTGTCAATAAGCCCTGCCCTGCCTGGTAGGCTTTTGCTGCCATTTGAGTTTTAAAATCATTCATGTCTGATTTTTGCTGAGATGACTCATTTTGCTGCCCCATTTGATCTGCGCCTTCATCAGATGCAAGCTGGTCTTGCATTTGTTCTGCCATTTTCATTGCAGTGTATTGCATTATTTCATCAATTGTGACTACTCCGTCATTGTTTAAATCCATCTCGCTATTGCTTGATGAGGATGATTCTTCAGAGGAAGAAGATCCGCCCATTGAAGTTATACCGGTTGATGAATTTGCTGTTGATGATTCATCTGATGATGTAACCGTACCGTTACCAATAAGTTCATCAAAACTTGGCGATTGAGCAGTTTTTAGTGCATCAGTACCTGTTGAAAAATTGGTATATTGCTGCATTATATCTGCGGCATATGAACCTATAGAACTAACCATTTTATCTAACCTCTCCCAACTTAGTTTATAAATTCAACATGCTTATCATGAAGAAAAACTTTGCATGCTGCATCATGCAAAAAGTGGAGTTTTTGTTTAGTTTGAATTTTGGAATTATATGAATAAGTGCAAACAATTTGCCAAAGAAAAGCACTTTTGGCATTATAAAAATATGAATTATATCTGGTTTTTTATAATTATAATATCTATAATTTCAGCTTTGTACACCGGTAAAGTTGATGCGATGGTGAATTCAATCTGGACAGGCGCAAAGCAGTCTGTTGAAATTTGCTTGTACCTTGCAGGAATAATGGCATTTTGGCTCGGTATAATGAAAATAGCAGAAAAGTCCGGAATGGTATCTTTTGTGGCAAAAATTATAACACCGGTTGCAAGAAAGTTGTTTCCTGATGTTCCTGAAAACAATCGTGCAATCGGGGATATTGCGATGAACTTCAGCGCAAATGCTTTTGGACTGGCTAATGCTGCTACTCCTATCGGAATAAGGGCA
The DNA here is from genome assembly GCA_944322855.1 of Candidatus Gastranaerophilales bacterium. Taxonomy (GTDB): domain Bacteria; phylum Cyanobacteriota; class Vampirovibrionia; order Gastranaerophilales; family Gastranaerophilaceae; genus Limenecus. The sequence goes on along the minus strand of CALUQG010000006.1, from coordinate 57,433 downwards.
ATGGAAGAACTGCAGAAATTGAACCGTGACAAAAAATCGGCCTCCAATGATATGTGTACACTTCTTGCTATGAATACAGCAGGCTTTCAGCTGGTGCCTACTACTGTGATTGCTGTTTTGGCTGCATGTGGAGACAAAAATCCTTCATCAATTGTTTTACCAACTCTTCTTGTTACATCTGTAACTTTTTTGTTTGCTCTTGTCATTGTAAAGTTATTAGAAAAAATTTCTCCTGCTCAACCTGACTTAGAAAAGGAAGGAGAGCAGCATGATTAAAACATTTTTTGATTGTATTTCAAGCTGGCTAATTCCTTTTGTAATTTTTACGGCACTATTATGTGGCATTGTAAAAAAAGTTCCAGTGTATGAAACTTTTGTTGAAGGTGCTAAAGACGGCTTAAAAGTCTCTGTTAATATTTTTCCGTATTTGATTGCTATAATAGTTGCTGTTTCTATGTTAAGAGCGTCAGGTGCTGTTGATATTGCGAAGAATCTATTCGACGGAGTGCTTGCTGTTTTCCATGTACCTGCTGATGTTTTACCTGTGATGATTATTCGTTCATTGTCTGGCAGTGCTGTTTTAGGAGTGTTTTCTGACATTGCTTCTCAGTATGGGCCTGATTCTTTTATAACAAAACTTACAGCAATTATGGTCGGGAGTTCTGAGACAACGTTTTATGTGTTGGCAGTGTATTTTGGAGCAGTCGGTATCAAAAAATTCAGGCATGCACTGCTGGCCGGAATTTTAGCTGATATAATCGGAATAGTAACTGCAGTTGCTGTTGCAAATTGGCTGTTTCTTTAAAGAGTAATGAGGTTGTTTATGTTAAAAAAATTTATATTAGGTTTGATGATGTTTTCAGTGATTTTCCTGACAGCTTGTTCTAAAAAACAGGAAAAATCTGATTTGCTGACTTCTATCAAAAAAAGAGGAGAACTCGTTGTAGGAGTTAAATATGATTCAAAACCTTTTGGATATGTAGAAAACGGTAAGCTGCAGGGGTACGACATTGATATTGCACACCTTCTTGCAAAGAGAATTTTGGGTAATGAAAAACTTGTTCGTTTTGTTGAAGTGAATGCATCAAACCGTATTTCAAAACTTTATGCCGGCGATGTGGATATGCTGGTTGCCACTATGACAGTTACACCTCAAAGACAGGAAGTTGTTGATTTTTCTGTTCCTTATTTTTATGCTGGTCAGGCAATTATGATTAGAAAAGGTACATCAATAAAAACAGTCGGAGACTTGAATGGAAGAAGGGTTATTATCATTCTTGGTACAACAGGTGAAAAAAATCTCAGATACTTTGCACCCGAGGCAATTTTACAGGGATATAAAAATTATCAGGAAGGCTTTAACGGAATGTTGAACAGAAAAGCAGAAGCTTTAACTACAGATGATTCAATCATTGCAGGGTTTATTATGGATCATCCGGAGTTCACAATGCTTCCTCAACGATATTCCCAGGACGGCTATGCCGTTGCATTCAGAAAAGAACCCGAGTCCCAGTCGCTTAAATATGAAGTTAACGCTGCAATCGGAGAATTGAGAAGAAAAGGCTATCTAAACTATTTGAAAGGCCAGTGGCTTCCTGCTGCCAGCAATAATTTCAAAAAGTCTAAATAAAATCTTTAGGATTTGATATGTAGCCTGTGATTGCACTGTATGCTGCTGTTGCAGGTGAACACAGGTATATAAAGCCTTTTGTATTACCCATTCTGCCCTGAAAGTTTCTGTTCTGAGTAGCCAGACAAACTTCGCCATCTCCGAGTACTCCGGCATGTACACCAACACAAGGGCCGCAGCCCGGTGCAAGTATTGAGGCTCCTGCATCAACAAGTATTGATAGTATGCCTTCTTCTATTGCCTGTTTGTATACTGTTTTTGAAGCAGGAACAACAATCAGCCTTACATTAGGATTTACCGTTTTGTCTTTTAATATTGATGCTGCAATTCTCAAGTCTTCAATACGTCCGTTTGTGCAGGTACCTATGAATACCTGATTGACTTTTACGTCTTTTAATTCTCTTGCTGGTTTTGTATTGTCAACTGTATGAGGGCAAGAAACTGTTGGTTCAAGTTTTGATGCGTCAATTTCAATTACTCTTTCATAAAAAGCATCTTCGTCAGGTTTTATTTCAACAAATTTATCTTCTCTTCCGTGTTCTTTTAAATAATTTTTAGTTTTTTCATCAGTCATAAACAGACCTGCTTTAGCACCGGCTTCTACAGCCATATTAGCAAGAGTAAACCTGTCAGACATAGACATATTTTCAATTATAGAACCATGGAACTCCAAAGCTCTGTATGTTGCACCATCTGCGCCAATCAACCCTATGAGATGCAAAATAAGGTCTTTTGCGTATACCCCTTTAGAAAATTCTCCTTCAACAACAATTTTGAATGTCTGAGGAACTTTTAGCCATGTCTTTCCAAGTGCCATAGCAACAGCAACATCGGTTGATCCCATGCCTGTTGCAAATGCTCCGAGTGCTCCGGATGTGCAAGTGTGAGAGTCAGCTCCTACAAGAATTTCTCCCGGGTTTACATATGATTCAACGAGTCTTTGGTGACAGACACCGCATCCTGTCTCGGAGAGAACTGCACCTGTTTCTTTTGCAAATTCTCTTAAAACAAGATGAGTATTAGATAATTCTTTTCTTGGACTCGGAGATGCGTGGTCAATAAACAATATGCATCTTTCAGGATTTGCAGGTTTTTTCTTGCCGAGTTTTTTAAACTCTTGCACCATCAAGGGCCCTGTTCCGTCTTGAACTGCGGCTACATCAACTTTTGCAATGCATAATTCTCCTGCTTTTACATTGTGCCCTGCGTGTTTTGAAATTATTTTTTCAGCAATTGTTTGACCCATATTTATTCTCTTTTTCTTGTTAATTACTTATTTATTTTAAATAATTTTGTAAAAATTGGCAAAATTTTTAATTTGAATTTAATACAAATTTTCTCCAAAAGTATAGCAGCTGCATAAGTAAAATATATTTCTGCTATAATTATCTTGAGGTGTCATCTTGAATAAAACTCTTCTAACAATAGAATTTGATAAAGTTCTTGAAATTCTGGCTGCTTTTGCTTCAAGTTCTCCAGGCAAATTGCGTTGTTTAAACACATTGCCTTCCAATGATATTGGTGAAATTAAGCTTAATCAGAAGCTGACTACTCAGGCTCAGAATGCATACAGGCTAAGTGCTGCAGATTTTCCTGTCGGAAATATCCAGGATATAACAGAAATTCTTTCTTTGCTGAAAAACAAAATTACACTTTCAGTTGAAGATATAAAAAAACTCTTTGATGTAATTGTTTCTGCTAGAAAATGTCTGGCTTTTTTGAACAAATATGCTGACGGGCAAAATGAATTGCTTCTTTTTACTAAAAGACTTTTTCATCTTAAAGAGACTGAAGAAAAAATAGAGCAGATATTTGATACAAGCTGGAATATTAGAGAAACAGCTTCTTTGGAGCTAAAATCTCTCTATCAATCGCAGAGGGATTTTAGAGAAAATCTAAAAAATACTGTTGATGAGCTTTTAAAAAATTCTGCATTTGTAAGCTATCTTCAAGATACTGTTTACACTCAAAGAGATAATAGAGTTGTTTTTCAAGTGAGGGCTGAAGCAAAAAATAAAGTCCGAGGAATTGTTCATGATATTTCTCAATCCGGTCAAACTTATTTTATTGAACCGGAGCAGATTGTCGGTTTGAATAACAAACTCCGTGAGCTGGAAATTGAAATAGAAGCTGAAATAAAAAGAATTATAAAAGATTTGTCTTTGCATCTTTCTTCACATCAGAATGAAATTTCAACTTCTTACAGCGCTCTTGTTGAGCTTGATTTTATTTTTGCAAGAGCAAAATATTCAACATCTATTGATGCAGTTGAACCGCAAATTTGTGAAGAGAAAATTGTTGAACTTAAGTCTATGAAAAATCCTGTGTTGTTGTCAATACTGGATAATGTTGTGGAAAATGACTTCTGTATCGGAAATCCTTATAAATCAATTATTATTACAGGTTCAAATGCCGGAGGAAAAACTGTTGTTTTAAAAACAGTGGCTCTATCTATAGCAATGGCAAAGGCAGGTCTTCATATCCCTTGCTTTGAGGCCAGAATTTATCCTTTCAAAAAATTATATGCTGAAATTGGTGATGATCAGAACATCATCCAGAGTCTTTCAACATTTTCTTCGCATATAAAAAACATAAAAGAAATTTTGGATAATGCTGACGATGAAACTTTTATACTGATTGATGAAATAGCTGCAGGTACTGACCCGAAAGAGGGCGCAAGTCTCGCAAAAGCAATAATGGAAACTTTTGTTCAAAAAGGCGCTTTGTCAATTATTACAACACATTTTAATGAATTAAAATCATTACCTTTCAGCAACTTATTGTTTCAAAACGGTTCTGTGGACTTTGATGCTGAAACTTTGAAACCGACATATCACCTTCATTTGGGAATTCCCGGAGCTTCAAATGCATTTGCTATAGCCAAAAATTTTGGTATATCTGATGAAATTATTGAAAAAGCAAAACAAAACTATTCTACTGAAATTACTGATGAATCCAAAATGCTTTCAGAACTTCAATTAAAATATTCCGAATTGACAAAACTCACGGCTCAGGCTCAGGTCTTGAAAACGGAATCCGAAGAAAAATATAAAGAATACAATGAACTTTTGGAAAATTTAAACTCTCAGAAAAGGAAAACACTGAAAGACTTCAAACGCAGATATGAAGATAATTTGCAGGATGCCAAAAAACAGATAAAAAAAGTTATTGAAAATCTGAACCACAACAAAACCAGAGAAAATGCAATAAAATCTTATAAAAAACTTTCTCAAAAAGGTTCAAAAATCTCTCAAGAACTCGCTGATGAATTTATGCAGGTAAATGTTAAGTACGAAGAACTTTCGCCTGATGATATAAAAATCGGTGCAAAAGCGATAATAAAAGAACTGGATCAAGACGTAATTATACAATCATTGCCTGATGCAAAAGGAAACCTTCAGGTTCTTGTCGGTCAGCTTAAATCAACGATTAATATAAGAAAACTGGCTAAAAATCTAAAACTTCAAAAAGACAAAATCAAAAAGAAACTTATCATTAGTTCTTCAAAAACAGCAGTGCAAAGAACTAATATGTCACCACGGCTTGACCTTAGAGGCTATAGGATTGATGAAGCCTTGCAGGAGTTGGATTTGTTTCTGGATAAAGCATCAATGGTGAACCTGCCTTTTGTTGAAATAATTCACGGGCATGGCACAGGCCAGTTGAGAACAGCTATACGTGATTATCTTTCAGACTGTCCTTATGCGGCAAAATACCGCCAGGGAGAAGACTCCGAAGGCGGAAATGGTGTGACTATTGTCGATTTGAATTAGCATTTATATTAAATCAGCAGGGCTGAATTTTTTGTTTCTGTTGAAAAATATTACCAATAATTTTCTCATATATTCTCTCTTTGTTTTTATAATCTACTTATATATATAAAGTATATATCTTATTTTAAATTGCCATTTTTACATGACAATTAAATTTTTTGTAATATTATTTAATATACGGTTAAAATGCAATAATACCGCTGAATAATAAAAAAATAAAAAAAGTATTTACAAGAAAAATTGTTTTGTTATAATAATTCTACAAGGTTTTCAAAGACCTCTGAGTTATTCCTCGGTAGCTCAATGGCAGAGCATTCGGCTGTTAACCGAAGGGTTGTAGGTTCGAGTCCCACCCGAGGAGCCATTTAAAAAAAAGAAGGCAATAAGCCTTCTTTTTTTGTGCAAAGATTTTAGTTAAAGGACTCGAACCGACTCGGATTGCCGTTGCAATCCTCGCAGGTTCTTTCCTCCATTGGCTCATTGTAACAAGTTCGTTTGAAGAAAGAACACAACGCAAAACGATATTCAATCGTTTTGCTGCTTCGCCAACGGAGTCCTTCACCCGAGGAGCCATTTAAAAAAAAGAAGGCAATAAGCCTTCTTTTTTTGTGCAAAGATTTTAGTTAAAGGACTCGAACCGACTCGGATTGCCGTTGCAATCCTCGCAGGTTCTTTCCTCCATTGGCTCATTGTAACAAGTTCGTTTGAAGAAAGAACACAACGCAAAACGATATTCAATCGTTTTGCTGCTTCGCCAACGGAGTCCTTTTATTCGTGGATTTTTTTATTATCAAAATTAAGCTCTATTTTTTTTATGATTTTGTCTTGACAATAGTTTTATAAGTTGTATGCAAAACACAAGGCAAAATTAAAAATTTTTATGTATTTTATTTCTTTTGTATCAAAATACCGGCAAATAGCTTTACCTTCATATTTTTTAAAATAATCTGGAAGAAATTGTAAAAATAAATTAAAATATAAATAGCTTTTGAGGAGTTTATTATGGCAAGATTTAAGTTTATATGGTTGTATATTATTGCAATTATTGCATCTTTAGGCGGCTTGTTATCAGGTTATGATACAGGTGTTATTTCCGGTGCACTTTTGTTTATTAATGAAACTTGGGATTTATCGGAGTCATTGCAGGGGCTGGTTGTTAGTTCAGTTTTAATCGGGGCCGTAATAGGAGCAGCAACAAACGGCATACTTGCAGACATCTTCGGCAGGAAAAAAGTCATAATTGCAACCGCAGTTATATTTATTTTAGGATCTATTTTATGTGGGTTTGCTCCGAATGTTTATGTGCTGATAATTTCAAGAATTTTTGTGGGGCTTGCTGTTGGGATTGTTAATTTTATAATACCTTTATACCTATCTGAAATTTCTCCGAAAGCTATCAGAGGCACTCTAGTTTCTCTTTATCAATGGGCAATAACTGCAGGAATACTGTTTTCTTATTTTATAAATGCGGCTTTTGCACAGGCTGTATTCAACTGGCGCTGGATGCTTCTTGCAGGAGTGCTCCCCGGACTTGTCTTGCTGATAGGAATGTGTTTCATGAGTGATACACCGCGATGGCTTATAATCAAAAATAAAGACAATGATGCTAAAAAAGTGTTAAAGAAAATTGAACCAGATGGTGATATAGAAACAGAGATAAAAGAAATCAAGAAGACTTTAAAATTAAATGAAAAAACTTCAGGTCAAAGATTCAAATTCAAAAAATGGATGATAATGCCTTTTGTAGTTGGTATCGGTATTATGTTTGCACAAATATGTACAGGTATTAATACCATAATTTACTATGCCCCAACTATATTTAAAGTCGCTGGATTTGATTCAAACTTAAATGCGATATATGCAACAACAGGAATCGGGGTTGTAAACTTTTTAATGACAATTGTTGCAATATTTTTTACAGACAAACTCGGCAGAAAACCGCTTCTTTATTTTGGGCTAACCGGTGTTATGCTTAGTTTAACATCATTAGGCTGTGCATTTGCATTTGAAACTACCCTCGGAGAAAATCTTAAATATGTTGCAGTAGGCAGTCTTGTAGCATATATAGTATGCTTTGCAATGAGTCTTGGGCCTATTGGCTGGATAATTGTTTCTGAAGTTTTTCCTCTTAAGATAAGAGGAATTGCAATGAGTATATGTACGGTTTCAAATTTTGCTTTCAATTTTTTTGTAGTCGGTAGTTTCCCGATACTTATACACAATCTTGGAGGCGCATATACGTTTTGGGGATTTGCGGTCGTATCATTCTTGTGTATTTTGTTTGTGTATTTCTTTGTTCCTGAAACAAAAGGAATTTCTCTGGAGCAAATTGAATCAAACTGGATACACGGAGTAAATCCGAGAAATTTTAACAAATCCAGCTAAATGGGATGATTACACTAAATAATATCTAAATTGTCACTATGAAACTTAACAAGTTTTCATATGATTTTGGGATAAAAATTCCAATGTTGTACATTCAGTTGAGCCATTAAAAAAGAAGGTATCAAGCCTTCTTTTTTTTGTATAAATTTTTGAATTAATTTTTAAGGTGTGCATGTTTATTTTTATAATTCAACTTCGCTCAAATTATTGGATTTATCAAAGTAGTGAATTTTATTTTCTTTGTCTCTCATTGCTATATATTCTTTGCCGTTTATTTCCTCAGTTGAGAATAAAGTAATATTATTGTCTGATTTAGTATTGTCAAAATATGCATGAGTTTCTTTTTGACCTTTGTATTCAGTTTCTCGCATTGTAAAATCATCATTATTTACGGATAAGGCAAATTTATATGCATCAGTTTGTTCTAAAGCGAAGCCGCCGCCTTTTGTTTCGCCGGCTTTTTCCCAGGTTCCGATTTGTTTGGCAAAGATATCTGCCATTTTTGCGTCTCTTGATGTTGTATTTGTGAAAAATCCTCTTACATTTGTGACAACATTTTCTACATATTCAGTAGATTTTGTTTTTAAATTAATTGCGGATTCAACAAAACCTTGATTCGGGTATTCGTTTTTCTTTGTGGCGGTATCGCCAAATATGTCATTTGCTCTGTAATAATTCTTTTGTTTAGGCTTAAGACTTTCTGTTTCATTTTCTCCAAAAACAGTTACATTGTTAAGTCTTAATTGTTCAGGAAGTTCAAGTTTTTGTCCGACTTTAATAATATTTACGTTTTTCAAATTATTTTTTTGCTTGATTAAATTTACTGTATTCATTATGTCGGTATCATTCTGTAGACCGTATTCTCGTTTTACAATTTTAATTAATGTGTCACCTGAATTTACAGTAATTTTGTTATCCATGAAAAGCTCCTCGTTGATACACTATTTGTATAAAAACATTTTGCTTGTCATAATTGCCTTTTGTGAAATTTTTTATGAGCAGCAACGATGTTATTTAGTCAGTAGTTTTTAAAATAATAGAAATATAAAGCAAGTATGAATTTGCTCTGTGATGTTGGATTAATATATCGATTTTTTGCAGAAGTTAGTTTTAAACACCTAAAATTTTGATTTGTTACATTTGTGTAATTAATAAATGTAAAGCTTAAAACTGCTACTCTTTCTGAACCATTCCATTATTTTATTTATAATGATATAATTGAGCATAATTTATCAAAATTGTGTTTATCTGGAATTTAAATTTTATAAATATAGAAGGAGAGAAGTAATGAGTAAAACCAAAACAAAGCGCATGGTCGCATCATTCTTGCTTTTATGCGCTATGTCTGGTTCAGGGGTTTTGGCTGCTGACCGGTTAATTATGACTCAAGATGAAACAGTTAATGGATTGTCGGGTATAACAACAGAAAATAATGGTAGTGGCGGTGCTATTGTAAATAATGGCTTTGATGTAATATTAAACGGGACTTACGATTCTAATAAGTTAATTAATAATAAAGGGGCTTCTTTTGGTGGTGTTTTGTATCAACAAAGCGGAAGCATTAATTCATCTAATGCGACATTTTCCAATAATATAGTTACGGCTGCAGATCAGACATATCCGGGCTGGAGTGGTGTTGATTCTTCTTCCGGCGGTGCTATGTATATTGGAGGAAATACAACAGGTGAATTTAATAAAGTTAATTTTTCTAATAACAAAGCTTTGACTGTCACTGCTGACGGACAGTCAAATGGTGGTGCTATTTTTGCGCAAAGTGCAGGAAAGCTAACATTTACAGGCGGTAGTTTTGTAAATAACTCGTCAATTAGTAGAGGTGGTGCTTTTTATAATGGCGATACATATATATCATTTAATGGTACTTCTTTTTCCGGTAATAGCGTTTCAAACGGTTCCGGTGGTGCGATATATTCTTTGTTTGGGACAGAGGCTTTAAAAACCCAGAATGATTTTACTAATGTGAGTTTTACAAGTAATACCGCTGGAAATAGTGGTGGTGCTATTGCTAACTACAGCGGTTTAGTTAATATTACCGGCGGTAGTTTTACTGGTAACAAGGCTACAAGCTTAAATGGCGGTGCTATTTTAAATGATACTTACTGGGAAGGGCATACGGCAACTCTTAATATTAAAGGTTCTGCAGGCGGTACAACATCTTTCTCTGGTAATACAGCTGGAAATCTAGGCGGTGCTATATACAGCTCGGGTATTACTTCAATAGATGCTACAGACGGAGCAATTTCATTTAGCGGCAATTCCGATAGTAGTGGAGCAAATGATATTTATCTGAAAAATAGTATTGATCAGAATGTTAAATCTACGTTAAATCTTACCGGGAGTCAAAATATAACTTTTGCAAGCGGTATTGCCGGTGAGGACAACACACAAATAAAAAGTACTGCTTCTGATTTGACTTTAAAAGGTTCAAATAAAAATTTCAAAGGTAGTTTTACTCAAACAGGCGGAAAGATTACTGTTTCTAATAATTCAGTAACACAAGAAGCGGCAAATGTATTAAAAGCGCCTGTTGATCAGGCTACGTTTTTTGGTGGAACAAATTCTTTAAACAAGGTAGATCTTACATTCGACAGCGGTACATTAGTTGCCGGTAAAAATGACTGGGAGAACACAAAGGCTTTAATACATGACGGTGCTGGTTTTGATGTGGCGACAACCGTAAAACTATCAGAAAACAGTGTATTGACATTTGGTGATGCGACGACCGACACTAACAGCCAGTTGACAACTGCTTTAAATATTGCAATTGAAGGTGATGATAGCTCTGAGATTAAAAAAGACGGTGCTGGTGTTCTTTCGATTTCAGTAGCCCAAGACAAATTTAACGGCTCATTCACACAAACAAACGGCATAACAGATTTGTCATCAGGGTTCTTTAAAAATGCTGCAATTAACGGTGGGGTTTTGAATTTAAATTCAGGTTCAAACATTGAAGCTTCAACTATTACTCTCGCAAATAGTGATATGAATATCAAAACTGACACAACCATAAACGGTAATGTTTCGGGTAGTGCAACAGGTAAAATTAATCTGAATACTAATGTAAATCTGCATCTTACAGGTGATAACAGTAACTTTACCGGTAAGTTTAGTCAATCTGCAGGTACTGTTAACGTCGGTGATAGCAACCATTCCGGTGTTTCATCATTTGCCGGTACAAATTATATTTCAGGTGGTATCCTTAACGTAAATAATAATTCAATATTAAAAGGTACTAGTTATATTTCCGATGCTGCTGATGTAAATATTAACTCTTCTTCTGTTGAAGGAACAATGTATATTTCAGGCGGTAATGTTGAATTAACAAACGAAAGTAAAATTGCACAGGGTGCGCAGCTCAACATTACAGGCGGTAATCTGGAAATCAATCAAGATATTACTCTTGGCGGCTCACAGGGTACTATAACCGGTACTATAACCGGTACCGATTCAACAGCAAGTATTACTATGAATGGTGATATGACTATCAATGGTGATATGTCAGGATATGAAGGGTCTTATTCTCAAACCGGCGGTCAGATAGATATTACTGACGGTAAGTTCTTTGGTGGAGAAAGCTCTATTGCTGACGTTAAAGTAAATCTTAAAGGTGGTGGAGAACTGTCCGGAACTGAGATTGATGTCAGCGGAACAACTATAAACGTTACCAATGAAGGCCGTACCGGTATGGACGGGCTTATGCCGACATATGATCCTGATGCGAACGATGTTTCTGTAATCAGTGCAGACTTGAAAAAAGGTACTGATTCAGTAATCCTTGTTTCCGGAGAGAATACTTATTTGATTGTTGAGGGTGATCAATCAGAATATAAAGGCATATTCAGCCAGACAGGCGGTGCTACAACAGAAGTTACCGGCACATTCTTTGGCGGTAACAGTACAATCTCTGACGGTAACTTTATCTTTAGAGATACTGCGCAACTTGTGAATAATGTTGTGGTTGACGGTGAAAATGTAAACCTTGTATTTGGTGATGGTTCTCAACAGTACGTTATTGAAGATGGTAACATGGTTTATACCGGAGATACTACTACAGAAGGTGAGAAACTAGGCTTTGAACTTTCAAATGTCAGAATACAAGGCAGTTTGTTTACAGATGGTAAAAAAGAAGACCCTAAAGGAATTTCAACTACGATGAAATTCGGTGATAATGGCGGTCTTGGCTCAGGAGCTCATTATGAGGTAGGAAACGAAAAAGGTAATGGTACTCTTACGTTCGAAACAGGCTCGGTTGCTCAAGACGGTTCTACATTGAAAGTTAATGAAGGTTCTGAATTACATATTATAGCCGATACAATGAAAACTGATGCTACAACAACTGAATCAAAAGGTGCTTTTGGTACTGATATAAGCGGCGACGGAGTTGTTTATATTTCCAATCAAACTACTATTAAGAATGCATTAAAATTCACTTCTGATAACAGTGAGTTTAAAGGCAGCCTTATATTCAACGAAGGTTATATAACTTTCAGCGGTGTTGATGCTAACAAGGTCAATGAGGCTAAATTCTTTGGCAGTGAAGGCAACCAGATAGGAAACGGTACAGATGCGGCTGGTGTTATATTTGGCGAGAATTCTGCGGTATATGGTGAAAATATTGTTAATGACAATGCTTCAATTGTACTTGATGACGGTTCAAGAATTGATGCATCAGCAGGAATTGATCTTGATACAAACGGTACGCTCGATATTATTAATGACACTAAAGATGTGACTTTGACTATCGGTGTTGAAGGAAACAGTGATAATGCAAATATAAATAAAACAGCAAATATAAATAAAACAGGTCTGGGTAATCTTGTTATTTCTAAAAATCAAGATACCTATACCGGTGTATACAATCACAGTGCCGGTACAACTAAGTTGGGTGCAGGTTTTGCATTTTTCGCAGGTAAAAATAACATCACAGGCGGAGTTGTAGATGCAACTGCAAATGGTGCTGTTTTAAAAGGTGAAAATACAGTTACTGAAAACGGCGATATGCTGATTGGCGATGATACTGTTGTAGCTGTTACAAATGGTACTATAACAGTCGGTTCAGCCAATAGTAGTACCGGTAATATTACTTTAAAAACTCAAAACAACAATGACAAAGATCTGAATGTAAAATTTAATATTGCATCAGGTGCACAAGGTGCAGGTACTGTTTCTATGGAGGGCGACGGTGCTTTAAACTTGAACGATCCCAAAAATAATCTGAATGCATTTACCGGTGTATTTAATCAGATAGGCAGCGGTATAACTAACGTATTCGGAAAATTCTTTGGAGGCACAAATAATATTCAAACAGGTACTTTGAACCTCAAAGACGGCGCAGAAATCGTTGAGCGCAGTGTTACTACTATCGAAGACGGTGCTGTCTTGAATATTGGTACTCTGACAAATGATCCGACAAAAGAATATGTTGAATTTACTGATAAATCTAATGTTACAATCGCAGGTGCAATAGAAGGTACAGGTGATGTTAATATTTCGCAGGGAAATGTTACTCTTGCTTCTACAAGCATAAATGACGCATTTGAGGGTGATTATCTGCAAACAGGCGGTGTTGTTACTGCCGAAAATAATTCCACATTCTTTGGCGGAAACAACGTTATCAATAACGGTACTCTGGTATTTAAAAATCAGGCCAATTTGACAGATAACAAAACAGTTACTCTTACGGGCTCAACCGATTTAACAGGTACAGGGAACAACGATAATCAGGCTGTTTTAAACCTTGATAACAGAGACGATGTTTCGTTCAGCGGCAATGTGTTAACTGTTGCGAAAAATGAAACATTTACATTTGTTGATGGTGTACTTGAAAATGCAAAACTCTCAGGTACTCAAAATATTGGCAATAATGCAATTGTTACAATGAGAGGTGATAATTCAGGCTTTGCTGAGGATGCCGTAGTAACAATAAACGATGGTGCAAATGTAATATTAGGCACTGGTGCTACAGTTTCAGGCCTTGAAAAGTTGAATGTTCAATCTACATTGACTCTTGCAGGCAAAGATACAGTATTTGATACAAATGCAATTGGTAACGGTATTATAAATGTAACTAAAGACCCTAGAGAACTTGATGCTCCGAGTGTTACAGTTTCAGGAAATCAAACAAATTTTGAAGGTAAATATCTTCAAGACGCCGGTTCAGTTACTGTTGCGTCAGGTTCAACATTCTTTGGCGGTGAAAATACTGTTACCGGTAATGCCGATAAAGGTACCGGTGGTGACTTGCATCTGGCAGCCGGATCTTATCTCGGCAACGAGCTGAAAGTTACAAACTCTGTTCAAGACGGTGGTGCTACAGATGCTCATGGACGTGTTTTTGTTGAAGACAAACTGTTTGATGCTGCCGGTAATGAATTGATCGATATTAATAAATTGATGAAGGGCGATTTGTATTACAATGCCAAATACGATGAATTCGGAAATGTTGTAACAAATGAATTGAAACACATTTCAATTGAAAACGGCGGTTTGATACTTTCAAACGGTACTGTTTTTGATGGTTCGCAAGGACCTACTGTATTTGAAAAAGAAAACGGCGGAGTTGTTGATATCGGATTCAGCAATGGCAGCGGTGTAAACGGAGATATTGAGCTTTGTGAAGACACAATGCTTTCTTATGGCGACAATGCATTCATAAAAGATGATTCTACATTGACTATGGATGACAACGCTATATTGAACTTTATCAATGACACTGCGACAATAAACTATAATCCGTTAATCACCGGCGGTGGTGCAATATACAAAGAAGGACTTGCAACTACTAATATCTCTTCTGCTATAGATATGAAAGGTGAAGTTGTTGCAAGCGAAGGTACTTTGAACTTTACAAACAAGGACAAAGTTATTTTCAATAAAGCTGATGACGGTTCGGGAGGTGCTTACGGCAGACAAACCGGTAACTTGGTTGTCGGCGGAGATAATTCAAGTGCGGTAGTCAACATTTCTGCAAATCAAACAAAATTTGCAGGCAATGTTGAAGCTAAAGCTCAAGACGGTGCGCAATCCGGTTTGTATCTGAACGGTGCTAATACAACAATCGGAGGTAATCTTTCTGCTTCAAATACAGCTACATCATTCACAGGCAACGGTTCTGTCGGTGGTAACTGGACAACAAGCGGAAATTCTTCTTTGAACTTGCTTGGCGGTAATGCTAATCAGATTACAGTAGGCGGTGACTTTGTAGTAGAAAATATGAAAGACGGTAGTCTCCCTATCGGCTTTGATTACGATCCTAGACAGGATAAAATAGACCAAATATTAGTCAGCGGCGATTATGTTTCTGACAGCCCGTTATTGATTACAGGTATTAACTTCCTCGCTTCACCAAGGGATGCTCAGTTTGACTTAAGTGCTGACAGATTATTCCAGATAGAAGGTCAAGGTGAACCTACTTATGCACCGACAAGTTTCCTTGCTAATACGGCAATGGGTAGATATTTTATATCAAACGGAGCTTCAGGCGGTGCTGATTTGATGGGTAATCTTGTTTACCTCAATCCTCAACAATATAGAGGTCAGGTTGCTACTTTAGCTACTTGGCAAAATCAATTGATTGTTAACAATTTGTTATTCGATCATATGAATCTGGTTACAAGACAATTGATGGATGAAGAAAGAACAGCAAACAAATATGCTGCTGCTGTTCCTCAAATTGATCCGTATCAATACAGCATAAAAGACGGAAGCCTCTGGTTCAAAGCTTATGGTGCATTTGAAACACTTTCAATGACTAAAGGTTTGAATGTTGGTAACAATGCTTACGGTTCATTAATCGGTGCTGACTTCCCACTTGTAAATCTTAAAAACGGTTGGAAGTTAGTTCCTACTGCTTACATTGGTTATAATGGTGCACACCAGCACTTTAACGGTGTAAGTATGTATCAAAACGGTGCTCAACTCGGTTTGATGGGTACTGCTTATAAAGGTGATTTCATGACATCGTTGTTAGCTTACGGCGGCGGCTATGGCAATGATATGACGGTTAGAGGCGAGTTTGGAAACGGAAGTGATAATACAGGTAACTGGTTTGCCGGTGTAGCTTCTAAAACAGCTTACAATATCAGATTGCCTCATGATTTCATTATCCAGCCTACATTGATGGCTGCATACAACGCATTCGGACAACAAAATTGGGGCTCTGACTTCGGTGTCTTGAGTATGAGTTCAGGTATGCTTAACGGCTTGAACGTTGCTCCTGGTGTCAACTTCATACTTCAGAAAAAGACATTTAGTCTTTATGCTACTGCTCAGCTTGTTTACAATGTTATGGGCGGAGTAGACGGCAAAGCAGGAAATATTGATCTTGGCTATGTAAGAATGAGACACTGCTACTTTGAATATGGCTTAGGTGTAATGAAAAAATTCAAAGACAGATTCTCTGGATACCTTCAATTTACAATCAGAAACGGCGGAAGAACAGGTATCGGCTTCTCCGGCGGTTTGAATTGGAAAGTTGGAAAATAGTCGTTAACCAAAATAAAAAATGCCTCACATTAGTGAGGCATTTTTCTTTGTAATCGATTATTTGTCTGTAAAATATGTTAAAATAAATTTGATATATTTCAATAGGAGTAAAGCAATGAAGCGAGCAATTATAATTGTTATAGATTCAATGGGCTGCGGAGCAATGCCTGATTGTCAAGAATATAATGATATTCCGGAGTGCAATACTCTTTGTAATGTTGCAAAAGCAAATGGAGGGCTTAATATACCTACTATGCAAAAAATGGGTATTGGCAATCTTGGGGATGTAATGGGGGCTGCGCCTCAGAATGATGTGATTGCTCAATACGGCATAATGAGAGAAGTTTCAAAAGGGAAAGATACTACAACCGGTCATTGGGAGATTGCTGGTCTTGTTTTAGATAAGCCGTTTAAAGTCTATCCGCAAGGATTTCCTGATGAGCTTATAGATAAATTTATTGAAAAAACAAAGTGCGGCGGTATTCTTGGAAATTATCCTGCCTCAGGTACGAAAATAATCGAAGAGTTAAACGAAGAACATCACAAAACAAAATTCCCTATTATATACACAAGTGCGGACAGTGTTTTTCAAATAGCGGTAGATGTTGATGTTATTCCTCTTGATGAGTTGTACAATATGTGTAAAATTGCGAGAGAAATACTTGTTGATGATTATAACGTTTCCCGTGTTATTGCCCGTCCTTATCATCTGGTAGACGGAAAACCTGTCCGTATATCAAAAGACAGACGGGATTATTCTGTTGAACCGCCCAAACCTACGATGTTGAACGAAATTTTAAACAAAGGCGGTATTGTTGTCGGTATAGGAAAAATTGAAGATATATTTGTTAAATCGGGAATTTCGCATGCTATTCATACTGGGTCTAATAAGGAAGGTCTCGAACTTACTTTAAAAGCTGTAGAAAACAATCTTGATCTTGATAATATAAAAATAGCTGATTATAAAAATCCACCGGAATGCGAGCTAATTTTTACAAATCTTGTTGATACGGATATGCTTTACGGCCACAGAAACAACTGGCAGGGCTACGGTCAAGCTATTGAAGAAATTGATGCATTTCTTCCTGAGATTATGGATAAAATGACAGAAGACGATGTTTTGTTCATTACTGCAGACCATGGATGCGACCCTACAGTTCCAGGTACAGACCACACAAGAGAGCAGGTTCCTATTCTGGTTTATTCAAAAAATAAATCTTTTAAGACAGGAAATCTTGGTGTAATTCCAACATTTTCTTATGTTGCAGATGAAGTCAAAAAATGGCTGGGTATTTCATAAAATCTTTGTAAATTAATCAATAAAAAATAGACCCTGCATTAATCGCAGAGTCTATTTTTTTATCTAATTTGTAAAAATTAGTATCTGTAGTGAGCAAAAGCTTTGTTAGCTTCAGCCATTTTGTGAGTATCTTCACGTTTTTTGCAAGCTGCACCCTGACCGTTAGAAGCATCGATAAACTCAGCTGTCAATTTTTCTTTCATTGATTTGCCATGTCTTTTCTTAGCAGCATCAATCATCCAAATAGCAGCGAGGCCTTTTCCTCTGTCAGGTTTAACTTCAACAGGTACCTGATAAGTAGAACCACCGATTCTTCTTGCTTTAACTTCAAGCAACGGAGTTGTGTTAGTGAAAGCTTTGTTGAAGATTTCGATAGGATCTTCTTTGGTTCTTTCTTTGATTGCTTCCATAGTTTCGTAAAAGATTTTTTCAGCGATAGATTTTTTACCGCGTCTCATCAATCTGTTGATAAATTTTGCAATATCAACGCTGTTGTATATTGCATCTGGTGCCGGAATTCTTTTCGGCGGTTTATTTCTTCTAGACATCTTACTTACCTTCCTTTACTATTTTTTAGCTTTCTTAGCACCGTATTTAGATCTGCTTTGTGCTCTGTTAGCAACACCTGCAGTATCCAGAGTGCCTCTGACGATGTGGTATCTTACACCAGGAAGGTCTTTAACCCTTCCGCCTCTGATAAGAACAACACTGTGTTCCTGAAGGTTGTGTCCGATACCAGGAATGTAAGATGTAACTTCAAATCCGTTTGTCAATCTAACCCTTGCAACTTTTCTCAAAGCTGAGTTAGGTTTTTTCGGAGTTGTTGTATAAACTCTTGTGCAAACACCTCTTCTTTGAGGACAGTTTGTAAGAGCAGGTGATTTAGTTTTATCTTTTAAGCTTTTACGCTCTTTTCTTACCAATTGTGCAATTGTTGGCATGATTTCTCCTTGTATATAAATTTGATTATTGTTCATTTAGCTTTGGCATACACACCTTAGCCATATACGGAGTTTGCAACGACGCTCCGTGCGTCATATCTTTTTCGGAAATCAGAATTCAGCACAAATCTGTACTCCCGATAGAGATACAAATATATCAAAACCTAAACATACTCCTATGTCAACGTAAAATACAGGTCTTTATTAAGATTATTTCACATTTGTGAGATAAAGAGTATTGAAATTTTTATACTAATCTTTCCATGAAAAATTCAATGTTGCCATCGTCATCTTTTATAACGTCTAGTACTCTAAATTTGGTATTTTCCGGTAATATTGTTTCTCTTGCAAAGTTGCATTTATCCTGAAAAACCATTTTAGATCCTTTAGGAAATAATAAGTTATATCTTATATGGGCCGCAATATCTTTATCAACAATATCTCCGCCATAGTTTTCGAGATATTTTTTTGTCGGTGTAGTCCACATATATCCGGTATGTTCGTAAATATCACCTTTTTTTAGGTTCAAGGACATTTTATAAAAAGGAGAACTTTTAGAGAGAATTTCACCTCTGAATTCAATTGAATCGAACTCGGTTGGTTTAGCTTTTTCAATCTGTTTATCGAATGCTTTTTTAAATGCAGTTGTTTTTTCGTCTAAAGCTACCAGAGAAGGATCTTCTTTTATTTTTTTTGCAGTATAAGGCAAAGTTTCTGCCAGTTTTTTATATCTGGCTTTTCTGGTTATTTCCATTATTGCGTCATCAACATTGTAGTTCAAAGCCATATTCAAATATTCTGCATTGTAATCAGTTTTTCTTGATATTTCTCCTTTGAAGTCTAAATTTCTGCCGGTCAATTCTTCAAATCTTTGCTGTACACATAAAATATCATCATCAGCTTCATTTGCAGCTTTTTTTATTGTTTGGGCTGCATTAGTTGAAGCAGCTCGAGTTTCGGCTGCTTCTGCCGCTTCATCGAGATTATTTATCGCTTTTTCTCCTGTTGGAGTAATAGTCTCAGCTGTTGCTGCTGCAGCTTCATCTTTTTGTTTTTTTGCTGCTTCTACAGCTTCATCGAGATTGATTATTGATTTTTTTGATGTTGCGGCAGTTTGAACTGCTTCAGCTGCATCATCACTATTTGTTTTTACTGTTTCTATTATTGGCTTTTTATCCACTTTAGGCTTAATAGTGAGCATATTCTTTAACAGGTTTCTTCCTTTATAAATTCCAAAACCAATTAAAGCCAAAGCTGTCAATCCTGCTAAAACTTTGCCGGTTGACAATTCTTTGTTTTCTTTTTGCTCTTTAATTTTGTATAAAGGTTCAGGATAATCAGCGTATCTTTTAATATTTTGAGGTTTGTTATTGCCCGATGCGCTAAAACTATTTTGAGGAACATAATAAAATTTTGAATATGCATTTGGATAATTAAAAGAATTTAGATACGTCATATTCACTAACCTTAATTTTGTATTTAACCTACTGTATATATAAACAATTTTTGTTAGTGAAAATTGCTATTTGGATAAAAAAGTGATAATGAAAATCACTGTATAATATAAGGAATGGATAAATTTACAATTGTAATATTTATGCTGGAGTGTAATTCGTTTTCTTAGTTAGGGGAAAACAATAAAATTTGCCCGTAATGATAAATTAAAAAAATTTTTCTCCCTGTAAATCAGAATACGGTTAGATGGTTATAGATTTTCTTTTGAGTAGCTCAGAAAAAAACTTACTATGCATTTTCTATTTTGTCTATCTATGCTTTTCTTCAAGTATTTTCAGCTCTTTTTGATAAGGTGAAATTTTATTCAATTTAAATATTACATCAGGAAGTACTTTTAAAACATAATCAATATCATCTTCTGTGGTAAATCTGCTTAAGCTGAAACGTATACTTCCATGCAAAGATTCGAATGGTACTCCCATTGATTTGAGTACATGACTCGGTTCAAGGCTTCCTGATGTGCAAGCGCTTCCTGAACTTGCACAGATACCTAAATCACTTAAATGTAATAAAATAAGCTCTCCTTCAATATATTGAAAACCGATATTTGTAGTATTTGGAACTCTATTTTCTGTAGCTCCGTTTACTTTTGCATTGTATACCTTTTTAAGAATGCCTTGTTCCAGTTTATCTCTGAGTCTTTTAACTTCTGTCATTTCATATTTTAATGACTCTTGAGCTAATTCACAGGCTTTACCGAGTCCTATTATGTATGGAACATTTTCTGTGCCGGCTCTTTTACCTCTTTCTTGATGGCCTCCGATAACAAAAGCCGGTAAAAGAGTTCCTGTTTTAACATACAAAGCACCGATACCTTTTGGTGCATGTATTTTATGTCCGGCAATAGTTAGTAAATCTATATCTGTATTTTTTACGTCTATAGGTATTTTCCCTGCTGCCTGAACTGCATCAACATGGATTTTTATTTTTGGATTAATCTGTTTTACAAGTTTTGCTGCTTTTTCAACAGGTAAGATAACACCTGTTTCATTGTTTGCATACATCATAGAGACAAGTGCTGTTTCAGATGTAATTGCATTTTTCAATTCATTTAAATCTATATTCCCTTTTGCATCAACATTCAGATATGTAACATCATATCCTTGTTTTTCAAAATATTTATACAAATTCAAAACAGCAGGATGTTCTATTCTGGTTGTTATTATATGTTTTTTATTTTTATTTGCTTCGAGAATTCCTCTTATAGCCATATTATCACCTTCAGAGCCTGAAGCTGTGAAGATGATTTCTTTTGCATCTTTTGCGCCTAAAAAATTTTTGACCTGTTCTCTTGCATCAGCAACCGCTTTTGCAACTTGTCCTCCAAAAGCGTGCATGCTGGATGGATTTCCGTATAATTCACAAAAATACGGTTTCATTGCCTCAAAAACTTTTGGGTCAACCATTGTTGTTGCATTATTGTCAAGATATACAACTTTTTGAGTCATGTTTTACACCTCCACAACTTCAATATCAGGAGATATATGTTCCTTTAATGAAGCTTCTACAAAGTTTGTCAATGTATTAGATGAAAATTTGCATGATTTACACATACCCTTCAACGATACAAATATCTTGTTATCTTTTACATCAACAAGCTCAATATCGCCGCCGTCTTTTCTTAATTCAGGCGCAATGTGTTTTTCTATAACATTATTAACTTTCAATATTAATTGTGTAGCTGACATGTTTTTTATATCAATTTTTTCTTTTTTATTTTTTATTTCATCAATAATTTTTTGAATAGCTGTATGACATTGACCGCAAGCTCCACCGGCTTTTGTATAATTCATAACATCTTCAAGGTCGGTTAAGTTATTGTCTTCTATAGCTTCTCTGAGCACATTTTCCGTAACGTGATAGCAAGAACAAATAATTTTTTCTTCACAATGGGCAGATGCGTCTTCTCCACGATAATTTGCAATTGCTGCTTCAAGTGCTTCATGCCCCATTACGGAACAGTGCATTTTTTGAGGAGGTAACCCCCCAAGAGCATCAGCAATGTCTTGGTTCGAAATTTTTGCAGCTTCTTCTATTGTTTTGCCTTTTAGCATTTCTGTTAAAACACTGGATGAGGCAACTGCAGAACCGCATCCGAATGTCTGAAACTTCGCATCGGTAATTACTCCGTTATCATCAATTTTTAGATATAACTTTAATGCATCTCCGCATACTAATGAGCCGGCTTCTCCAACAGCAGATGGATTTTCAATTTCTCCGACATTTCTCGGATTTTTATAGTGATCCATAACCTTTTCTGTATAATCCCACATAATTACATTCCTTTATATATTCAAGTTTATATTTATACTCCATTTCATCAATATTTTAGCGCAAATGAAAATATAATTAAACATAATTTTTTTGTGAACGGTTAATCAGCTTATTACAATAGTATTATGCTCTATACCGCATAATTTTAATATTACAATGTAATATGTCAGAATCTTTTTTATTATACTAAACGTAAAATATATTATTATATTTCTGTTTTGATAAAATAAGATTGAAGTAATTAAATTTTTCTGATAAAAATTTGATAAATACTAAAAGTTTTGTTTGAATACTTAGATTATGTTTATTATATGGAGAAATTAGAAAGAATATTGAACTATGATTAAGTTAAATATTTTTAAAATGTTGAGCAAAACAAAAGTAGAAGGCCCCGGAATTCGTTTTTGCATTTGGGTTCAAGGATGCAGTAAAAGGTGTAAAGGCTGTTTTGCAACAAACACTTGGTCTCATAAAGAAAATATGGTCTGTGATGTTGATATGTTGTATTCAATTATTAGACGTCAAAGAGGGATTGAAGGTGTAACTTTTCTCGGAGGTGAACCGTTTGAGCAGCCGGAAGCTCTTTCAATTTTGGCAGAAAAACTGCAAAAAGTCGGTCTGTCTGTTGTAACCTTTACAGGTCTAAATTATGAAGATTTAAAAGCTTCAAAAAATAAACATATTCAAAATTTACTAAAATACACAGATTTGTTAATTGATGGTGGTTTTGAAGAAGACAAATTTGATCTTTCAAGACCCTGGGTCGGTTCTAAAAATCAAAGATATATTTTCTTATCTGACCGTTATAGTATGGAAGATGTAAACAACTCCAGCAATAAACTGGAAGTCAGAATGAATAAAAGCGGTTTCATATTTGTTAACGGAATGAATGACTTCAAAAAAATCAAAGATGATACTGATGATTTTAATTCTATTAATGGTGTAAAATATGTAAGCTGATATTTTACTCTTTTTTATCATTGCATTTATGAAAGAGTTTTTAGCTTTTCTTCAAAAGAGGTTTTATTATAATTTATTTTTGAAGAAATTATAGGCTGTTTGTACTCTGATTTATTTATAGATCTTGCATCAACAATTGGGGATGGAGGCATAATAGACCATTTATATAAAGCTGTTGACATTCTTCTAAAAAATTTTGTAAGCCATTCTTCTTTTTGTAATTTGCTAATCGGAGTATTTTTTTCTTTCATATGTTTTTCATAAAGAAATTCTTCAGAAAGCATATCTTTAATTGACTGCTGAAGGTTTTCTACTCTCCATATTATTTCATCCAAAAATTCATAAGGCATCAATGCTTCTTCCGCAAGAAGAGGTTTGCCAGTCTTAGGATTTATAGCAAGTTCAGCACCTGGTCTTTTTTCAATAATTGTTTCAGGAATAGCATTTTTGTTTTCTCTGTGTTTGTTAAGCCATCTTGCAAGAGCAAAAAGCTTTGTTTTAGAAACATCAGCAAGCGGAGCAAAACCGCCTGACATATCTCCATTTATGGTTGCATATCCCATATATAATTCAGATTTGTCAGATGTCGCTATTGGCAGACATGATTGAAACTCATTTGCTATACCCCATAGTATCATAGCTCTTGAACGAGCCTGTATATTATCGTTCGTAAAACTTTCTTTATATCTGTAGTCCCATTTTTTTTCAATATCTGAAAAAATGCTGTCAAATCTCTGTCTTGTCGTGTCAAACATATCTTTTATCGGTGCTTCAATAAAATTAATACCGAGATTTTTTGCAAGCATCTTTGCATCGTTTTTGCTTTCAGAACTTGTTATTTTCGATGGCATACTTATACCAAAAACATTTTCGGCGCCAAGTGCATCAGTAAGCAGCACAGCACTGACTGTTGAATCAAGTCCCCCTGAAAGTCCGAGAACAGCACGTTTGAAACCTGTTTTAGAAAAATAATCTTTGATAGATTGAATTATTGTAAGATATGTTCTCTCCAAATCAGGTTCATGGTCGAGACTGAAAGCCTTTTGTTCAGTCAAAGTTTTTTCTAGGCCATGTGGCAGCGGATAAATTTTACCTTCGGCAGCAAAAGGATTAACTATAAAAAATTGTTCCTGATAGGATTTTGCCATATAAATCAAATTTCCGTTTGCATCATAAACTCTGCTTGCTCCTTCAAAGGAAAGACATTCTCCTGAGCCGACTTGATTGACATATACAATCGGTGTTTTATGTTTTTTTGCAGCAAATGATAGCATGTTGTGTTTTAACTGTTCTTTTTTTGCTCTTGTTATTGAGGAAGAGCAATTAATCAAATAATTCGGTCTTTGTTCTTTCACTACAGTTTCAACAGGATCAAAAGAATAAAGATTTTTGTCAAAAAAGTCAAAATCATTCCAGCCATCTTCACAAACTATAATGCCGGCTTTTTTATTTCCTATATTTAAAACACGTCTGTCGGAATTAACATCAGAAGGCTCAAAATGTCTGTAATCGTTAAATTCTGCATAGTTAGGAAGAAGCGATTTTCTGATAATATTTTGAACTTTTCCGTCATAGAGGACTGCAATCGAGTTGTAGTATTTTTTCCCTTTTTTAGATTGGTTAAATTCAACGAAACCGATAATTACTTTTGTTTTTGTTGTCTTTAAAGCGAGAGCATTAAGCCATTCTATGTTTTCTTCAACAATAACAGGAAAACGGTCAATAAAATCACCTATTGGATAACCAACCAAAAACATTTCAGGGAATACTATTGCTTCTGCTTCTAAAAGATTTGCCCATTTTATCCATTTTAATGCTTTTTTAGCATTCCCTTCTATATCGCCGGAAGTTGGATTTGTTTGAGCAAGAACAATATAACCATCAGGTAATATTTGTTTTATCTCCTTAGCTAGTTTTAATTTTTCGGTTTCGGTTAGTGTCTCTCTTTTTAAGTCTTCATCAATTATTTCAGACAGAGTATATATTTGTTTAATCATTGCATAATTTCCTCTCAAAAATATTTTATCAAAAACAAAATATACAGTATCTAATCTTTTGTTGCAGCTGCAATTTTGAGCTTTTTGACCGCCGCTGTTTTTCTTTTCGAATTGCACTTAAAAATTAGTTCATGTCATTTCATTTTTATTATAAACCATGTGGTCAGGTGCAAAAAATTTTTAGTTATTATAGAATACAATAAGGGGAGTATATTAAGTTATGAAAAAGACTTTAGTTTTAATATTGATAGGTATGCTTGTATTTATGATGGCATCAAAGGATTCTCTTGCTGCCAAAAAATCTAGGAAATCAGCAGGTTCTATTACGCAGGAAGATATGACCACCATGTCAGATACAATTGACAGGTTAACAAAAAAAGTTTATTCAAACTCTTTATTTTCTCCGCAGGATAATGCAGAGATGATAGAAATAAAAATAAAACTTGATAACCAGATGCTTATTGCTCCGGATGCAGGTCTTGCGCCTTTATATTACAAAGCTGCAAATTTGTATAAAGAAAGAGAATATAAACAAGAAGCTATTGATTGCTATCAAACTATTCTGGAAAACTTCCCCGATACCGCACTTGCGCCAAAGTCAAGGCAGGCTCTATCCGCTTTGGGGGTTACTATAGTTGATCCGAACGCAGAAGCCGGCTCTGAAGATGCTCAAGATGCTTCAGAAAATTCGTCAGCAAATCCGGCTGAAGAGCAAAATGCTAATGCAAAATAGTTTATATCATTATAATTTTAAAAATAATTTGTTAGGAATTAGCTTTTTTGTCTAATTTATTGTCTTTAAACAATGTTTAACATGTTTTCAATGCAACTGTTATTTATTATGAAAACATGGAGATAATTATGCCTCAATTTTCTAACTCTTGTAATGTGAAACACTGTGACAGAAAACTTTCACAGGAAGAACTTGTTCGGGCTATTCGTTTTAATATTGCTGCTGAATATGAAGCAATACAGCTTTATCAACAGGTTATAGAGTCAACAGATAATGAACTTGTGAAGATTGTACTTGCTGATATTGCAGATGAAGAAAAAGAACATGCCGGAGAACTTTTGAAGGTATTGATGGAGCTTGATGAAGATGAATCCAAGCATTACGCAGAGGGGGCAAAAGAAGTCGAAGATTTGCAAAAAGAGAACAAAAAACAGAACAAAAGCTAAGTTTAAGGAGATTAATAATGTCACAGGTAGAAAAAACAAAAGAAAATTTGGAAATGTGCAACTGTTTGAAATGCCCTTCCTATACGACATCTTGTAAGATAAAAGAAATGCCTCATAATATGATGGATATGCTCAAAGGAATTGAAAATGCGCAGGGACTGGAAAACTTGTTTTGTGCATATACAAAAAGCCGTTGCATTGATGAAGACAAAGGCTGTTTGTGTAATGTCTGTAGAGTACATGACAAATATGATCTTGAAGATGGACATTACTGCATTGTAGAAGGTGGTTTTTAATTCTGCTGTAGACTCTCATCCGTATAATATATTGCAAGTATGCATAATAACCTTTATAATAAAGGTTTAAAAGGAGGCATATTAATGGACGGTTTGAGTTTATGGCAGATATGGAGCATTGCCGGTGTTTTTCTTTGTATAGTGGAGATATTTACACCGGCGATGTTCTTTTTAAATCTTGGTCTGGCATGTTTTGTTTCTGCACTTGCTGCATTCGCAGGTGCATCGTTAACTGTACAAGTTGTTGTTTTTTCTGCATTTTCAGCTGTATTTTTGATATGGCTGAGACCGTATTTACTAAAACAAAAGAACTCTGGGAATCCCGAGACTGTCGGGTTATACATAGGTAAAACTGCAAAAGTTCTTGAGAAAGTTTCTTCTCTGGGCGGCAGAATTTCAATTTTTGATGAAGAGTGGCAGGCAAAATCTGTTAATGAAGATGATGAATTTAATCCCGGAGAGAAAGTCAGAATTGTTAAAAATGACAGCATTGTTATGTATGTAGAAAAATTATAATTAATGCGCTACAGGTGCTCAGAGAAAAAAATGTTTTGTTTTTTAGTTTGTTTAATTTCAGTTTTATGTCTATTATGTTTAATTTTAAAAAGCCTTGTCATTGTGAATGATGAAGAAGAGGCCGTTATAGAACGTATTGGTCAATTTGACAGGGTTATTGGAAAAGGTGTACATTTTATCCTGCCTTTTTTTGAAAATTTGAGAGGAATAGAAGACAGACTGGGTCATAGTAGATTTTTTAATAACAGAAAAATATCTTTGTCTTCGCAAAAAATTCTATTTCCTAAAGACAACAGATTTTTTTATTCTAAAAATAATGAACAGTTAAAAATAGAATTTGAAGTTGTTTATAGAATTACTGATCCATACAAAGCTGTTTATGAAGTTACATATCTAGTTGATGCATTAAATCAGCTTGTATGTGGTGTAATACAAAAAAGGCTTTTAGATACAAACCAAAGTGAGACATCTGTTGTGTTGAAAGATATTTTCAAAACATTGGCGGATGTTTGTAATGAATACAGTGTTAACTGGGGGGTGAAAATAGAAAATATTAAATTATTAAATTTGATTAAATAGACAAATTTAGATTATAAAAATAAAGAAAAGGAGAGAAAATGTTGATTCTATTACTTATCATTGCGGTACTTGTTATTTTGTATTTTATTGCCGGTATCAAAATAATCCAGCAGGAAGAGGCTATGATTATTGAAAGGCTTGGTGTGTTCGAAAAAGTATTGTATGCAGGATTGCATATTATTGTTCCTTTCTTTGAATATCCAAGAAAAATTCAGTGGAAATATTCGCAAAAAGGCCCGGACGGCAGAAGTTATTCTTATTTCAGTGAAAGAACACTTATAGATTTAAGAGAATCTGTGATGGATATCCCGAGACAGAATGTAATTACAAAAGATAATGTTTCAATTTCTATCAACGCATTGATATACTTTCAAATAATGGATGCAAAAAGTGCAGTTTACCAAATTCAAAATCTTCCTGAAGCTATTGAAAAACTCACATTGACAACCATGAGAAATGTTATCGGTGAAATGAATCTTGATGAAACACTCGCTTCAAGAGATACAATCAATGCAAAACTTAGAGCTACACTTGATGAAGCTTCAAACAAATGGGGTGTAAAAGTTAACAGAATAGAGCTTCAAGATATTACTCCGCCGGCTGATGTTCAAGCTTCTATGGAAAAACAGGTTAAAGCAGAAAGAGAAAAAAGAGCGGCAATTTACGAAGCCGAAGGTTTAAAACAGGCTGCAATTTTAAAAGCGGAAGGTGAAAAAACTGCTGCTATTAATAAAGCAGAAGGACAAAAACAGTCTTCAATTTTGAATGCAGAAGGTGAAAAAGAAGCAGCAAGACTTGTTGCAGAAGGTCAGGCCGCAGCAAGAATTAAGCAGGCAGAAGCTGAAGCAACTGCTATTCAAAAAACAATTGAAGCAATAGCCGGCAACGGGCAGCCAGACAAGTATCTTATTGCTGTCAGATACCTTGATACTCTCAAACAGATGGTTGAAGGTGAAAATAACAAAGTTGTTTACATGCCTTATGAAGCTACAGGCATATTGAGTTC
The DNA here is from genome assembly GCA_944322855.1 of Candidatus Gastranaerophilales bacterium. Taxonomy (GTDB): domain Bacteria; phylum Cyanobacteriota; class Vampirovibrionia; order Gastranaerophilales; family Gastranaerophilaceae; genus Limenecus. The sequence goes on along the minus strand of CALUQG010000006.1, from coordinate 28,580 downwards.
TGTTGACGGTATTAAGCAAATGCTGGATTCAGCACCAAAATCATAGCTTTTGTTTGTGAATAAATTTTAAATGCGGTTTAGTTTTATCTAAACCGCATTTTTTATTATTGCTTTAGAATTTTTATTCTTCCTGTGGCGGCTGATACCACATAAAAACATCAGGAACTATACAGTTATCTTCTTCTTTGAAAAAGATATCGGCAATTTCTGTTTTTTGTTTCTTCTCAAGAACAGAAAGATATTGATCCTGCCGGATTAAAATAGCTATCTGTCGTTCTGTTTCTTCAGTAATCGGGTAAATTGACTCGAGTTCGTCAATTTGCTCTGCTATTTCAATTCTGTATTCTTTAATTGCATCCATAATTTCATCCGCGTTCTTTATGTTGTTTGATTTTACGTCTTTTACTAATCTCAGTGTATAGTCTTTATCATTTTCAGAAAAGGCATAACCCATTCTTTTCACACCTCTGCATCATACTTTTCACTTACTAATATATAAAAACATTTTGTATATACTGATTTCAGAAAAAGTATATACTGTTACATTTGTTTACATTTTTGGGTGCTAAAAATTGTAGTTTAGCTTGATTATTAAATATCCTTGTGTTTTTATAGAGTTATGTAAAGAAGACTTCACGGTACATCCTCTTGAGAAAGTGTCTCCGGCTGAAGACCACCGAGGAAGCAAAAGATAAAACAGGAGAATGAAACCTCATGGTTAAAATTAGATTAAAAAGACTCGGATATAAAAAGAACCCGACATATAGAATTGTTGTAATCAATGATTCTCAAAAAAGAGAAGGCAGACCTATTTGTGAATTGGGTCATTACAATCCAAAAACTAAAGAAATGCAATTGGATAAAGCAACTGCTCTTGATTGGATTTCTAAAGGTGCAAAACCTTCTGAAACAGTTCAATACCTCATCAACAACTGCGATGATGAAGGTAAATTGATTTACAAACAAAAAACTGAAAAGAAATTATCTAAAAAAGCTCAAGCTAAGCTTGAAGCTGAAAAAGAAGCAAAAGCTCAAGCTGAGGCTGAAGCTGCACAAGCTGCTGCCGAAGCAGAAACAGAAGCAGCTCCTGCTGCTGAAGCAGAAGCCCCGGCTGCTGAATAAGCTTTTGATTTACAGATTTATTAACAGGGGAAAAGAACACTTATTAAGCCGCTTTGATTTCAAGGCGGTTTTTTTTATATGAAAAATTTGTTAAAAGAGGTATAATCTCTTCATGATAAATTTATTAAAATCTTTTTACTATGAACTGTTGTCATATTTTGTACCTGAAAAAATAAGTTACGAAATTACAGGAGAATGCAAAAAATGCGGTAAATGCTGCAATTATATGTATAGTTTTGATACATATACAGAAAAAGAGTTCAAGATAATGCAGTTTTTGTATCCGGCATACAAGAGGTTTTATATAAAAGGCAAGGACGAATTCGGAAATTTGATATTTGCATGCAAGTATGTGACAAAAGAAGGTTTATGTTCTGTTTATGATAAACGGCTTGCTATGTGCAAAAGATATCCGGCTCCTAGAATATATTATCCTGCAGATTTGCATGATGGCTGCGGTTATACGATTCATAAAAAGCATTTTACTGATTATCTTAACAAGGAAAATTAAACATTAGGATTATTGTCAAATTTGCAATATAATTATAATATTGTTTTGCCAGCTCTATTTGGTTAAGCCGGCTCAATGATAAAGAAAGGCAAGAAAATGAAAAAGAAAGTATTAACAGCATTTTTTTTATTGTTTATGACCGGTTTTGTTTCAGGAGCTTTGGGAGAAGAAATTTCTTCATATACAGGTGAACCAAGTGTATATTATACAAATGGAATGAATTATCTTAAATCAGACCAATACTCTAATGCAATAACAGAGTTTAGAAAAGCACTTAGAGAAAATCCTGAGGATAAGTCTTCAAGAATTCAACTTATTAATGCGTATATCCTTCGTGCACAATATCATAATAATAAAGCTACAGATTACAACAAGGCTGCAAATGATTTAAGATCCGCTATTTTTTATATGAAATATTATGAAAATACCCCTGTTGATGCAAGATATATTACTGATTTAAACACAATGGAAGAAAATCTAGATAATATTCTTTATGCAATAAATGCAGATCAGACACCTAAAGGCCGCTATATGATGGGTAAATCACTGAGAGCTCAAGGCGAGTTTGCTGCGGCAATTGTAGAATTTCAAAAAGCGCAAAATGATGTAAATTACCGAAAAGGTTCTCTTGCTAATATGGGTGAAATTTATTACATAATGAACCTTAACAATCAGGCTGTTTATTATTTGGAACAGGCAATAGCTCTGGATGCAAACAATTCTAACTTGCATTTGAAACTTGCCGGCGCATATGAAAGACTCGGAAAAACTGAAAAGGCAGCAAGTGAATATAACCTTGCTATTTCAGGTTCGGAAAATAACGAGGAAATTCTTCTTGCACTGGAAAATATTTGGAAACAAAAAATTAACGTAAATCCAAATGATGCAGAAGCACATGCAAATCTCGGAGCTGTATATCAGAAAAGAAACAATTTTGATGCTGCACTTGCTGAATATAATAAGGCAGAGGATTTGAATCCTTCCAATATAAATACAAGATTAAATATCGGCACTTTGTACCAGGCTCAAAAGGAATATAATACCGCAATAGCGGCATATGATACTATAATTGCTGTTAATCCGAATTATATGCTTCCATATTTTTACAAGGCTCAATGCTATAGAGCAATGGGGAATAAAGATGCTGCTTTAGAAAATTATAAACTGGCGCTAAATCTTGAGCCTGCAAATCAGACTGTTAAAAATGAAATGTTTGATATGTATTCAACAAGTATGACACCTCAGCAAAAGCTGGCATTTTTCTATGCAGAACTCCAAAAAGATCCTGATAATCCAAATTTGACATATCAATATGCTTATGAACTACATAAAGCCGGAAAAATTACAGATTCAATTGCTTATTACAATCAGTCAATAAAATTGGATCCTCAAAACGAAGACGCATACATAAATCTAGCTCAGGCCTATCAACAAAAAGGAGAATTTGAAAAAGCCAGAAATATATTGACTAATGCAAAAGGCCTTTTCCCTGAAAATCAGCTTGTAAAAAAACAGCTTTCTTCTATTGATGCAGAGTCAGGTTCATTATTGTATTCCAAAGCTACAGAACTTTTTAATCAAAAGAAATATCAAGAAGCAATAACACTGTATCAAAAAATTCTGCCAGTAACGCCTGAGGCATTAATCGGAATAGGTGCAAGCTATCAGGCATTGAATGACAATGCAACTGCCGCAAGCTATTATGAAAAATCGTTTGCTATTGATTCTAAAAATGCGGATACCGCTTATTATGCAGCCCTTGCTTATTCTAATATAGAAAATTTTACAAAGGCGAAAAATTTTGCGAGAAAAGCACTGGCTCTTGATCCTAAAAATAATAACGCAAAAGAGCTTTTGACCTATGTTATTGAACAGGAAAATACAGTCAAAATGGATAAGGCTATTTCTTGTTTTGACAAAGCTCAGTATCAGCAGGCTCTGTCTTTATTAAATGCTGTATTGGCTCAGGATGCAAAAGATGCAAATGCTTATTACTACAGAGGAATGGTCTACGATGCACAAAAGAAATATCAAAATGCAATAAACGATTATAAAAAAGCTTTGATATACAATCCTCAAATGCTGATTGCCAATTACTCTATTGCAATTGATTATGATTATTTAGGACAATATTCAAATGCTCTTATGTACCACAAAAAATATTTAGCCGCTACCCAAAAAGCAGGTGAAACAAACGAATATACAAGATATTCTGCAAAAAGAATACAGGAATTAAAAAAGTATGAAACAAAGCCGGTTGCTGCAACAAAACCAGCTGCAAAAAAATAAGTTAATAACAAAAATCGGGAATATAGAATTTCAAAGCTGCGTATCCCTTGCACCTATGGCCGGGATTACTGATATGCCGTTGAGGCAGCTTGTAAGAAAGTTTTCTCCGGATTGTCTTTTGACAACCGAAATGATTAGTTCGGAAATGCTAATGCAAAACAGACCCGATGAACACGAAAAAATACTGGCATATAAAGAAAATGAATTTCCTCTGGCTTTTCAAATTTCCGGACATAAACCTGCAATGATGGCTAAAGCAGCAAAGATTCTTGAAAATAAGGGCGCTTCCATAATTGATATAAATATGGGATGTCCTGTAAAAAAGGTTGTTTCAGGAGGTGACGGTTCAGCTTTGATGCGAACACCTCAGCTTGCATCTGATATTGTTAAGTCAATCAAAGATGCTGTATCAATTCCTGTAACTGTTAAATTTCGTCTGGGCTATACAGTTATGGAACAAAACTTTTTGGAATTTGCAAAACTTATGGAACAATCCGGAGCTGATGCGATGACCATACATTGCAGAACCCGTTCACAAATGTATTCAGGAAAAGCTGATTGGAGTGCAATTGCTGATGTTAAAAAAGAAGTAAAAGTTCCTGTGTTTGCTAACGGTGATATTCTTTCGCCGGAAGATGCAAAAACTTGTATACAAAAATCAAATACTGACGGAGTCGCTGTGGGAAGAGGTGTTCTCGGGGCTCCTGATTTAATATACAGAATAGAACACTATCTTAAATTCGGTGAAATTTTGTCTGCTCCGTCGCATGTTGAAAAAATTCAGCTGCTTAAAGAACACATCAACACTGAAATTGTGTTGAGAGGCGAACATGTTGCAATTCAATTTGTTCGTAAATTTTATCCTTATTATATAAAAGGGATAAGAGATGCGGCTGTTTTTAGAGGGGCACTTGTGACAGAAAATTCTCTTGAAAAAATATTTGAAATACTAAGTATCATTGAAGAAAAAGAAGCGTCAGCGGTAAATGAATAAAACCTATTATACTTATATAATACTTACTAAGGATAATACCTTGTATTGCGGATATACGGATAATCCTGAAACAAGATTTGAAAAACATAAATTGGGGTTGGCTGCAAAATATACTCGTGCGCATAAACCTTTGAAGATGGTTTATGTGAAGGAATTCCCTTCCAAATCCGAAGCAATGAAGGAAGAGTACAGGATAAAGCACCTGACAAGACAGCAAAAAGAAGAACTTATACTAAATCAAAAGACTGTATTTCCTCCTTTTTGCTGATTGGGTTTAGTAAATAGTAATGTATATTGTTTATGTATTAGTAAATATTCTCAGTATGCATTATGGACAAAGCAAAGTTAAAACAAAAATTTGAGCAAATATACTCAAATAAGATTTATCCCCAGCTAAGCGAACTTGAAAGTGAAAGAGTGGTAATTAAACAAAAAGTTATCAACTCAGCTATTGTGCTGCTTGTTATTGCTGCTATCGTTTATTTTCTGCTTCCTTTTGAACAGAAGATAAGGCTTGGTGTCCTTGGTATTGTAGCTTTTATTGGTATAGTATATATTCAGGCTGGATTTGTCGTACCTTTTATAAAAAAACTGAAAAGCAGGCTTTTGGCTTCTATATTGAGTATTTTCGGCAATTTTCAGCTTACTGATAAGGAACTTATCTCTTTTAATGAAATTAAAAAATATCAATTTTACCCGAAATCAGAACGAATGAATACTGATGATAAAATATTCGGACGATATCAGGAACTTGATATTTTTATACAAGAATGTAATTTGACACATACTGAAGGTGCCAGAAACAGTGAAAAGAGAAGAACTGTCAAAGATTTTTCAGGTTTGTTTGTCAAAGTTACTATGCAAAAAAGATTTAAAGGACTTACGATAATTCGACCTGATATTGCTGGCGGATTTGCAAAGAATAAATTGCAAAGAGTAAATCTTGAAGACCCTGAATTTGAAAAAATGTTTAATGTTTTTTCTGATGATCAGATTGAAGCAAGATATTTATTAACAACAGCGTTTATGGAGCGATTGAAAAATATACGTGATATTTTTGCTAAAAAAGAGAACGGAAAAGTAATTTTTGCACCCGAGATAAACTGTGCTTTTGATGAAGGATATATTATTATTGCAATCGAATCTTTCGAAGACTTTTTTGAAGTTGGGAGTATATGGTCAACATTAATAAATAAAGATAATTTTGAAAAAGTTTTCTATCAAATGATATCGATATTTGACTTGATTTATACTTTAAAACTTAATCAAAATATAGGAATGTAGAGGAAAAAATATATACAGAAATAACGAAAATAACGAGTTTCGCCAAAGACGTTTAGTTAAATCTATTTTTCTTGGAATTGTTGCGCAAATAAATCCACAGCTTGCTGTAAAACTGGATAAAGCAGACAAAATATTTAGCACTGTTATTACTGTTATATTTGCAATAATTATACTTGCAGTTATATTTTCGATGACTAAATAGTTTTAATTATTTAGAATTTTAACTCTTTGACTTCGGTATTGAAATTCAAATCAATGTACCTGAATATATTTTGAGGTATAGTTGTTGAAAAATAATAGTTGTTGTCAGCTGGTGAAAGTCTCAAAAAAGTGTAATATTTATCTTTTTTCATAACATTTAACAAGAATTCTTTGCCGCCTGTTTCAAAAATTATATAACCGTTTCTGGACTGCATTTCAAGAATAGTGTATTTGTTTGCATTTACACTTGATAATGTAAGATAGAAAAGTTTGCCAAATGGCATCTTATAAAGCCTAATGCAGTCTTTGTAATTAGTGTATGTGGCTGCTGTTTGTGCATAAGCTGCTTCAAGAGTATCTTCTTGAGCACAAAATGCCGGTTGTAATGAAAATATAATAAAAGAAAATATTAAAACAAAAAGTGTTTTATACATTATTCAACCTCCATCCATGATGAACCGTATGCGCAATCAACAACAAGAGGAACTTTCAACGGCTGAGAAAGCTCCATAGCTTCTTTGACGAGTTTTTGGACAGCATCAAGTTCATCTTTGTATGTTTGAAGTATAAGTTCGTCATGAACCTGCATTATTAATTTTGAGTTAAATTTGTTTTCAACAAGTTTTTTGTATACATCTATCATTGCCATTTTCATCAAATCGGCAGCCGCACCCTGAAGAGGTGTGTTTATCGCTGCTCGCTGTGCAAATTCTTTTATATTATGGTTAGAACTCATTAATTCATCGAGAAGATATCTTTTTCGACCGTAAATTGTTTTTGCGTATCCAAGACTATATGCATTTTGAATAGAATTTTCCATATACTCTTTTACTTTCGGATAGGTTTCAAAGTATTTATCAATGAATTCCTGAGCTTCTGTATTGGATATTCCAAGCGCTGATGCGAGTCCGTATCTTGTTTGACCGTATACAATACCAAAGTTTACTGCTTTGGCTCTGCTTCTTTGTGCTTTTGTTACGTCCTCCAGTTTAACTCCGAAAATTTTTGCTGCTGTTTGTGCATGGATATCTTCTCCCGAGGTAAATGCATGTATAAGATGTTCATCTCCTGAGCAGTGAGCAAGAAGCCTCAACTCTATTTGAGAATAGTCAGCACTGAATAAGACTTGATTTTCTTTGTCTTCAGGTATAAATGCTTTTCTTATCCGGCTTCCGAGGTTTGTTCTTACAGGTATATTTTGCAAATTCGGATTTGAAGAAGAAAGCCGTCCGGTAACAGTTATAGTCTGGTTGTAGCTGGTATGTATTTTGTAATCTGTCGGGCTTATCAATTCCGGCAGTGCATCTACATAAGTTGATTTTATTTTTGCATACTGTCTGTATTCAAGTATATATTTTGCTATTTCATGGTCTTTGGAAAGTTCTTCCATTACTTTGGCATCTGTTGAAAATTTTTGAGCACCTCTTTTTTTAGTTTTGTGTTCAATTCCGAGTTTTTCAAAAAGAATTGAAGCAAGCTGTTTTGGAGAATTTATATTAAATTTTTCTCCTGCAAGTTCGTATATTTTTTCTTCAATTTCTTTTATATTTTTCTCAAGCTCTATGGATAGACTACTCATATAATCAACATCAAGACTTACCCCCTGTGCTTCCATCTCTGCTAGCACAAGGCTTGTCGGTACTTCGATTTCATAAAGAAGCTTTTTCTCTTCTTCACCCAGTTTTTCCTGCCAGAAACGTGTTAATTCAAGAGTTACAAATGCATCATCGCAGGCATAGTCAGATGCCTGTTCAATAGGTACATCATCCATTGTAATCTGTTTTTTACCCTTGCCGATGAGTTCATCTATTTCTGTCATAAAGTAATCCAGATTTTCAGCAGCCTGAATCTTTAGTCCATGTTTTCTGGAAGGGTCATTAACATAGCTTGCAAGCATTGTGTCAAAAATAATTCCTTTAAAATGAATTCCGTACTTGCGAAGTGTATTGATTTCATATTTTGCATTTTGAAAAGTTTTAAAAATTGCTTTATCTTCAAAAATAGGTTTCAGCTTTTGCAAAACATATTCCATATCAAGCTGTTCACCGACTTTATGAAAGACCGGTATGTAAAAAGATTTTGTCTGTCCTCTGTCTTTGTTTAATATTACTTGCCCGTCTAATGCCGAAATTTTGTCATTGTATGCTATAGAAATACCGACTAAATCGGCTTCGAGTGCATTTACCGAGGTTGTTTCAGTGTCAATTGCAATCAATTTTTGCTGCTTTAATTCTTTTATAAGTTGTTCAAAATCAGCTTCTGACGTAATAGTCATTTTTATATTTTTCAATATATTTTGTTTTTTATTATTTAATGCCCCAAAAAGGCCAAGCTGCTGCTGGGAAACCGATTCGTCTGTATCTTTTTCTTTGATTTCGTCTTTTAAGCTTATAAAATCAATGAGTTTTTCATCTTTTATCTGCTGTTTTTTCATTTCAGCGGAATCTATATTTTCAGGCCTTGATGCAAGAGTGCAAACATTGAAAGGTCGTAATATTTCAGGAAGATTCTTTAGAAAACTAAAGAATTGTACTCTTTTTAAAAATTCAGTAACCTTTTCTACATCCGGCATTTCAAGATTAGTTTTTTCAAAATCAAAATCAATCGGTACATCTCTTTTTATTGTTGCAAGGAAATAACTCAGTTTTGCCATTTCAACACCGCTTTGCAGCTTTTCTTTCAATGATTTGCCGTCAACTTCGTCAATATGCTGCAATACATTGTCAAGAGATTGAAATCTATCAAGAAGTTTTACTGCTGTTTTTTCACCGATGCCTTTTATACCAGGTATATTATCAGATGTATCGCCTCTTAAAGCTTTGTAGTCAATGACTTGATCGGGATAGATTCCAAGTTTGTTATAAACACCTGCCCAATCATAATTGACAAGCTCCCCCTTCGACGGAATTAAAACACTTACATTGCCTGCTCTGTCAATGAGCTGAAACGCATCCTGGTCTCCTGTAAGAATAATTGTTTTGTGTCCTAACTTTGAAGCTTTGTCGACAATTGTGCCTATTACGTCGTCGGCTTCGTAGCCTTCTTTTGTGTAAATAGGAATGTTAAAAGCCTGAAGCCCTTCCATAATGAGTCCCATCTGGCTTCTCATCGTGTCAGGCATGCTTTCTCTGTTAGCTTTGTATTCTTCGTAGCATTCCGTACGAAAAGTCTGATGGCTTACATCAAAAGCAACAGCTATGCAATCAGGAGATATCTTCGGGTTTTTTAATAAATCAAAAATTGCTTTAAAAAATCCGAATACAGCCCATGTCGGTTCTTTATCAGATGTTTTCATCCCTGTTCTTTCAAGAGCAAAAAAACTCCTGAATGCGAGAGCATGACCGTCTATCAGAACAAGTGTTTTTTTATTTTCCATTAAAATTACATCCCCAAACTGCTTTACGTTGAAATTCTAGCATAACAACAAAAGAAATGCCATCATAGTAATCTAGGCTTTATTTGAATACAAAATTTTAAAATATTAATTTTTTGTTTATTTTTTAATTTTTTTTTGAATTCGATGTTATAAATTAGATAGTAAAAATGACATGAAATAATTTAATACGAAGGAGAGATAAAACTATGGCAAAAACAATTGGTATTGACTTAGGTACAACAAACTCCGTAGTAGCAGTAATGGAAGGCGGCAAGCCGACAGTTATTGCCAATGCGGAAGGTTCTCGTACTACTCCGTCAATAGTGGGATTTTCAAAAACAGGTGAAAAATTGGTCGGACAACTTGCAAAACGTCAGGCTATTTTAAATCCTGACAAGACAATTATTTCAATTAAAAGAGAAATGGGTACCGACTATAAAAAAAATATAGACGGTAAAGATTATACACCGCAGGAAATTTCTGCAATGATTTTAAGAAAATTGGCTGATGATGCTTCTGCATACCTTGGAGAAAAAGTTACATCAGCTGTTATTACAGTTCCGGCATATTTTAATGATGCTCAAAGACAAGCAACAAAAGATGCTGGTCGTATCGCAGGTCTGGATGTTTTGCGTATCGTAAACGAACCTACAGCTGCTGCTCTGGCTTATGGACTTGAAAAAGATAAGAGCGAAAAAGTTCTTGTATTCGACTTAGGCGGCGGTACTTTTGATGTTTCAATTCTTGAAATCGGAGACGGCGTTCATGAAGTTCTTTCAACATCAGGTGATACACACCTCGGTGGTGATGATTTTGACCAGAAAATCATGGATTGGTTGATTGAAGAGTTCAAAAAACAAGAAGGCATAGATCTCAGAAACGATAAACAGGCTATGCAGCGTTTAAAAGAAGCAGCAGAAAAAGCAAAATGCGAATTGTCTTCTGTTGTTGAAACAAATATCAATCTTCCGTTCATTACAGCTGATGCTAACGGGCCAAAACACTTAGATATGCAATTGACAAGGGCAAAATTTGAAGAATTGTCCCACGATTTGCTTGAAAGATGTAAAAAACCTGTCGCTGATGCTTTGCAAGAAGCCGGACTTTCTAAGGGTGATATCGATGAAGTCGTTTTAGTCGGCGGTTCTACTCGTATCCCTGCTGTTCAGGCTCTTGTTAAAGAATACACAGGTAAAGAACCTAACCAGTCAGTTAACCCTGATGAAGTAGTTGCAGTTGGTGCTGCTGTTCAGGCAGGTGTTCTCGCTGGTGAAGTTAAAGATATTGTGTTGTTGGATGTTACACCGCTGACACTTGGTATTGAAACATTAGGCGGTGTTATGACTCCTCTTGTTCCGAGAAATACAACAATACCTGTCTCTAAATCTCAGGTGTTCTCTACTGCTGAAAATAATCAAACAGCTGTTGATGTACACGTTTTGCAAGGTGAAAGACCAATGGCAAAAGATAACAAATCTCTCGGTATGTTTAGATTAGACGGTATTCCTCCTGCAATGAGAGGTCTGCCTCAAATCGAAGTTACTTTCGATATCGATGCCAACGGTATTGTTAATGTTTCAGCTAAGGATAAAGCTACAAATAAAGAACAAAAAATCACTATCACAAATTCTTCTAACCTTTCAGAAGCTGATATTGACAGAATGGTTAAAGAGGCTGAAGCAAACGCTGAAGAAGATAAAAAACATAAAGAAGAAGCTGAAATTAAAAATAATGCAAACAGCTTGATATCTTCAGCCGAAAGAATAGTGAAAGATTTTGAAGGCAAAATCTCAGATGCTGACAAAACAAAACTCGAAGAACAAAGAAAAGCTCTTGAAGAAGCTTTGAAAACTAACAAACCTGCTGACGAAATCAAAAAAATGTCAGAAGATTTGCAGCAAACAATGTATGCAATTTCTCAAGCTGCATACTCTCAAGTTCAACAAGAGTCAAATGCTAGTGATGGAGCTGCAAACGATGCCGGTTCATCAGATAATTCTAGCAACAACTCTGATGACGATGTAATCGATGCTGAATACACAAAAGAATAATATTATATTCTAATTTTTAGCTTATATCATGCACTTAACCTAAAAGCCCTCAATTTTTGAGGGCTTTTTTATTGCGTTTTTAAATTTTATTATTAATAAACTTATGCTTTTTCTGCGGCTTTGTCGACTTTGTGTTTTGTAGATGCGTCAACTATTTTGTCATAAACATTGCCGATTAATGCACCGGTACCTGCGCACAATGCCAGAGGCAGTAAAACAGCGGTTAAACCTGATAAACCTACAAAGCCAATTCTCAGAGCTTTTGATTTGTCCAGAATTGCTGAAAGTCTTGGGAATTTAACTTGATCTAAAACTCCTGTTCCGTTTTGAATAAAATCTTTTATCATTCGTGGTAAGTTTTTGTATGTCTCAGACTTTTTTAATTCTCTTATAGCTTGAGTAGTGCCGGCTGCAGCAATACCTGTACCAACATATGTTCCTATTTTTCGTCCGTCTGATGATTTTTCATAGCGGTTTCCTTTATCAGTATATCCGTAACTTACACGAGCGAGAGAGTTAATCATACTAATCCTACCTTCCTTACTTCATATTGGTTTTAATGTATTTCTATAAAGAATAATGAAAGCTGAATATTGCTTTTTTATTTTTTTTATTTACATAAATTTACAATTTAGAATAAACATTTGTTTGTTTTTATAATAATTTGATAATAAAAAACTTAATAAAAATTTACAATAAAACTCAAAACCCTTGCCAAAAGGCAAGAATGAACAGCATTGCGGCTGCTGTATATATCTTAAAGTTAAATAAACAAACAAACTGTTTTACATTAAAAACTGCCCGAGATTAAATAAAATCAATGAAATACACTTGCTTATAAAATTTGAGCATGTAAGATAAAAAATACAGGGATTGTTGTGCCCTGAAAATAAAGTTTTACAAAAATAATACTAATGTAAATCCTACCGAAACGCAATAATACAACTTGAAGAAGGTAAAATGGCAAAAGATGTAATTGAATTTGAAGGCAAGATTCTTGAATCATTACCAAATGCAATGTTCAGAGTAGAACTAGAAAATGGTCATGAAATCCTTGCTCATATATCAGGAAAAATAAGAAAGAACTTTATCAAAATTCTTCCGGGTGACAAAGTTAAGGTTGAAATGACACCGTATGATTTATCAAGAGGAAGAATTACCTACAGACTTAAATAAAATGCGATCTCGCCTCTCGAGACGTACGCGGCAAACAAACTAGATAAGGAAAATAAAATGAAAGTAAGAGCATCAGTAAAGAAAATGTGCAAAGACTGTAAATTCATTAGAAGAAGAGGCAGAATTACAGTAATTTGCAAAAACCCAAAACACAAACAAAGACAGGGTTAGGATTTTAGGCACGTAAGGTGTCTGTATGAGAGCGGATGTTACTCTGCTGGAACGTCAATAATCCAATACTCTAAAAACAAAAATAATCACAAACTAAAATAAGGAGAAACAATGGCAAGATTGGCAGGGGTTGATTTACCCCGTAACAAAAGAATGGTTATAGCTTTAACCTATATTTACGGCATCGGACCGACTCGTTCAGCTAAAATTCTCGCTGCTTGCGGAATCTCAGAAGATTTGAGAACTGACGATTTGACTGATGATGATATTAAAAAGCTCAGAAACGAACTTACAAACTATCATATAGAAGGTGATTTGAGAAGAGAAGAATCTCTTAACATCAAAAGACTTTCTGAAATCAACTCTTACAGAGGCATGAGACACAGAAGAAAGCTCCCTGTAAGAGGACAAAGAACAAAAACTAACGCAAGAACAAGACGCGGTAAGAAAACCGGCCCTGTTTCTAAGAAAAAATAGTAAGTGTTAGTAAATGAATAACAGCGAAGTTAAAGCAGATTCGCACTTGAAAAAAATAACAGTAATAATTAAAGGAAATAAAAATGGCAAGACCAATAAAAACAAAAAAGAAAGAAAAAAAGAATGTATTGCAAGGTGTTGTTCACATTCAATCAACATTTAACAATACAATCGTAACTTCTTGTGATACTCAGGGTAATGCTATTGCATGGGCATCAGCAGGCGGATGCGGATTTAAAGGTGCAAGAAAAGGTACACCTTTTGCTGCTCAATCAGCTGCAGCTCAGGTAGCTAAAAAATCTGTAGATCAGGGAATGAAAAAAGTTGAAGTATACATAAAAGGACCTGGTTCAGGCCGTGAAACTGCTATAAGAGCTATTCAGGCTGCAGGTTTGGAAATTACTTTGATTAAGGACGTTACTCCTATTCCTCACAATGGATGCCGTCCTCCTAAGAAGAGAAGAGTTTAATCTCTAATCTTTCGTCATTCCGGAACAAATTTCGGAATCACCGCAGTCAGCGGTTTTAGTGAGCCTGATAGTAGATCAGGATGACGTAAAAATAGTTAACAAAGAAAGATAAAGGAGTCAAAATTGGCTAAATATACTGGACCTTCAAATAAATTATTCCGTAACTTCGGTGTAACGGATTTATCTAACAGAAAGTTGGTTTCTTCATTGAGACAGACTGCTTCAGGTCAGCATGGTGCTGCAAGAAAAAAACTTTCTGATTATGCAATTCACTTAAATGAAAAACAAAAAATCAGACTTACATATCTTGTTAGTGAAAAACAATTTGCAAGATACTATAACAAAGCTGCTGCTTCAAAAGGTGTAACAGGTACTGTTCTATTACAAACATTAGAATCAAGACTTGACAATATTCTTTTCAGAGCAGGCTTCGCTACAACAAGAAAACAGGCCAGACAGATTGTTAACCACGGTCACGTTCTTGTTAACGGTAAAAAAGTTGATATTCCATCATACCTAGTAAAAGCAGGCGATGTAATTACAGTAAGAGCTAAAAGCGCTGATTTTGTAAAAACTGTAATGGAACCGCTTGATGTAGCTGCTCCTCAATGGATGACTGTGGATGCCGCTGAACAAAAAATTACTTTCGACAGAATTCCTGAAAGAGAAGAACTCGATCCAGAATTCAAAGAACAGCTCGTAATCGAGTATTATTCAAAATAGTCCACATAAAGTCCGAATAACGTAACAAATTAGGAGAAAAACAGATGGAATTAAAAATTAAATGCAATAACACAGCCACAAATTCAGATGGTTCACAATATGGTAAATTTGTAATTGAACCATTAGAAAGAGGCTTTGGTAATACAATAGGTAATGCTTTGAGACGTGTTTTAATATCTTCATTGGAAGGTGCAGCTGTTACTGCTGTCAGAATTGAGGGTATAACACATGAATACACTGCAATTCCTGGTATTGTTGAAGATGTTATTGACATAATGCTAAATCTCAAAGGTATGGTTGTTAAAACTGAAACAAAAGAACCTCAACAGTTGAGATTAGATATCGATAAACCGGGCCCGGTTCTGGCTTCTGATATTCAATTGCCGGCTGGTGTGAAAATTGTTAACCCAGACTGGTTGATTTGTACAGTTGCTGAAGGCGGTTCTATCCATGCTGATATTATGGTTGAAACAGGTAAAGGCTATATCGCTCACGATGTATTGAAAGACAATAAAGGCGGTATGCCTATCGATATGCTTCCTATTGATGCGACATTTATGCCTATCAAGCGTGTAAGCTACAATGTAGAAAACACTCGTGTAGGTGACGTTACTGACTTTGACAAGTTAAACCTTGAAATCTGGTCAAACGGTTCTATTGATGTAAATGTTGCATTGGCTCAGGCTGCTAATATCCTCATCGAACACTTTATGCAGATTGCGGCTATTACAGGAACTCCTGTTATCGCTCCTGTTCCTGCTGCTGTAATCGAAGAGGAAGAAGAAGTTGACACAAACGCTCCTACAATATCTATCGAAGATTTGGAGTTGTCTGTTAGAGCATATAACTGCTTAAAAAGAGCAAGCATCAATAACATGGCAGAATTATTGAAAAAATCTGAACATGATTTGTTGAATATTAAAAACTTCGGTAAAAAATCATCCGACGAAGTTATTGAGAAATTACACCAGTTTGGGTTGGATCTCATGCCAAATCCTGAAGGTGTAGATATGGACGAATTGGTATAAAATACCAATTTGAGCCGCTTTTGATTGAAAAGCGGCTCCGGTACAGCCGGTTCGTGGTAAGTACATAATAAATAATAAGGATAAGTAAAAATGAGACATCAGTCTAAAAAACATCACTTAGGAAAAGCACAGGATCAGAGAACTGCTTTATTACGTTCTTTGGCGACTGAACTTATTTTGCATGGTGAGATAAAAACAACTATGGCTAGAGCAAAAGCATTGAAGCCTTATGCTGAAAATATTATCACTCTTGCAAAACAAGGAACACTTCATTCAAGAAGATTGGCTGCAAAATTCATTTTTGATAAAGAAACTGGTAAATTTATGAATTTTGAAACAGGTGAAATTCTTGAAGGTGTTGAAAAAGCTGATAAAGAGAAAAAAGCAATAGCTCAAACTATTTTGAGAAAATTATTCTCTGAAACAGGCAAAAAATATGCTAACAGAAACGGCGGTTACACAAGAATCTACAGAATGCCTCCAAGACGCGGCGATGCTGCAGAAATGGCATTGATTCAGCTGGTGTAAGATGCCGAGGTTCGCACTAGTTGTTGAGTACATCGGTACAAACTATGCGGGCTCACAAATCCAGCCTGACCAGTTAACAATACAGTCAGAGTTGGAAAAAGCAATTAGTACATTGACAGGGAGTAAAGATTTAACGAAAGGTAAATCTCAAAAACTCCCGAGATTAATAAAAACTGTATTCTCAGGCAGAACTGATGCAGGTGTGCATTCAAAAGGACAGGTTGTTCATTTTGATTGTGAGAAATCAATTGTTGCTTCAAGATTTCTTAACTCATTGAACGGACTTTTACCTGATGATATTAGCGTAAAATCAATTCAGCAGGTGGATGAAAATTTTCATGCACAGTTGAGCGCAAAATATCGTGTATATCAATACAAAATTGCAAATCGTAATCAGCGTTCTGTTTGGGACGGTCATTCTCTTCTTGTCAGGGAAAAACTTGATGTGAACAGAATGAATCGTTCGCTTTCTTATTTGATTGGAGAACAGGATTTTTCTTCTTTTAAATCAATGAAAACGGACAATCCTGCAAAGGACTGTATTGTGTATAAAGCTGAATGCACAAAATCCGATGATTTTATTGTCATTGAAATTGCTGCAAACAGATTTTTATATAATATGGTTCGAACTATTGTCGGAACTTTGCTTATGATAGAACACAATAAATTAGAACCCGAATTTATGAAAGATGTTCTTGAGGCAAAAGACAGGACAAAGGCAGGGCCTACAATAAGCCCTGATGGACTGACTTTGATAAAGGTTGGTTATGAGCCTTATGAAAGTTAATCCAGACAGGTGAAGTACTTAAAAGTAATTATTTAACAATAAAGGAAAACTGAAAGATGAAAACATATTCAGCAAAACCTCTAGAAGTTGAAAGAAAATGGTATATAATCGATGCCGAAGGTAAAACTTTGGGTAGATTAGCTACTGTTTGCGCTAATTTGCTTAGAGGTAAATTGAAACCTGAATATACTCCGAATGTTGATACAGGCGATTTTGTTATTGTTATCAACGCTGACAAAATTCAGGTTACTGGAAACAAAGAAACAGATAAAATTTACTACCATCACACAGGTTATCCGGGTGGTTTGAAATCAATTTCTTTCAAAGATTTGATGAAAAAAGATCCGACAAAAGCTATTGAAAAGGCTGTAAAAGGTATGCTTCCACACAATACTCTGGGTGCACAGCAATTTACAAAACTCAAAGTATATGCTGGAGCTGAACATCCTCACGAAGCTCAAAAACCTGTAGTTTATGAAATGGAGGTTAAATAATGGCTGATAATAAAGTATTTATGGCAACAGGCAGAAGAAAGACCTCTATTGCAGTTGTTAAACTGGTAAAAGGTAAAGGCAGAGTTTTTGTTAACGGAAAAACTCTTGATGCTTACCTCGGAAACAGACCGGCTATGAAAATAATGGTATTCAAACCATTAGCATTAACTGACAATTTGGAAAATTTTGATGTTAGAGTAAAAGCAGTGGGCGGTGGAATTTGCGCTCAAGCCGGTGCTATCAGACATGGTATTTCAAGAGCTTTACTTGAATACAATCCTGAATTGAGAAGCGTTCTCAAATCTGAAGGTTTGTTGACAAGAGATGCTCGTGTTAAAGAACGTAAAAAATACGGTCGTAAAAGAGCAAGAAAAAGATTCCAGTTCTCAAAACGTTAATCTTTGTTTTGCTTTTATATTCGATATCAAAAAGGATGGGATTTTTATTCCATCCTTTTTATTTTGTTAACTATTTCTTCAAAAGGTTACAGTTTCATATAATTTTTTTGTAAAATTGTATATAATTCGCTATAGAATAAAAGGAAAATTCGTGAAAAAGAGGAACATTTCATTATTTTATGTAAAAGGTCTAACTGTACTTGGCGATGAGATAATCTATGAAACATCAAAGTTTTTGCTGCAAAAAATTTGCAATGAAGAAGAAATTGATGTTGAATTTTCTTCATACGGTTTTATGCTTCCGGCAGAGTATCTTGAAAGATTAATTAAATATTCAAAAAGTGTCCAATTTTTGTGGAATGCAATATATTACAAATGCTTGCTATTTGGATTTGATATCAAATTTTTAAACAAATTCATATTTAACTTAATTTTTATCTTAAAAATTTTATACTGTTTGAAGCTGTATTATTTTGATAAAAATTTAAGATTTCATTATGAAAATATGGTTAAAAATTCAGATGTGGTTTTCTTTTGTGGGGGTGGTTTGTTTCAGCAGTTTTATATGAACATGTGGAGCGGTATATTTTTACTGCTTAAAACATGTAAAAAGAAAAATGTTCCTGTTTATTTTAATGCCATAGGGATAGAAAAGCCGGAAACTTGGGCGGAAAAAATTTTTTATAGATACATTATGAATAACAAAATAATCAAATTTTTAACAGTAAGAGAAAATTCTGATTTTGTAAATAACTGTTTGCTGAAATCAGATAAAAAATGTGCTCAGGTTTTAGATAGCGCATTATTTGCACAAGAATGCTATGGAGTTGAAAAACTGTCCTCTGATGTTATTGGAATTGGGGCAATCAGAGCTGAGATTTTTTCTGACAATAATTGCGGAGTCACTCGTAATGAGGTTTTGTATCTGTATGCAGACTTAATCAAAGAGATTGAAAAACGAGGTTATAAATGGCAATTATTTACGAATGGAGGCAAAAAGGATTATAGATTTGCGCAGGAGATTATAAAATTCATTGAAGCACCTGAAGAAAAACTTGCTCCTTTTGCAAATAATTCTATGGAATTAATGAATACAATAAAAAATTACAAAGCTGTTATAGCAGGCCGCCTGCATTCTGTTATTCTTGCTGTTGCACTGGATATTCCTGCAATTGGTTTTGTATGGGCAACAAAATTTATTCATTTTCAAAAGTTTTTGAAACTTGGCAAATTTATTACGCCTGATAAATTTTCATATGCGAGTTTTATTATTGATGAACTTGAAAAGTCTATTGAAATAGGAATAGATGAGCAGCACAAACTATGTCTTAAGCAATATACGTATAGTATTTTGAAAGAAAATATAAAGAAATTATTGGAAAATTAAACATATAGTTTGTAATGTTGAGAGTAATAATCAGTACCTGTTCTAATTTTTTATATTTCAAAATATTTTATAATGACTGTTTTGCCGGAGCTAATCCGGGCTCTAAATCTGAACCGGTTATTATTTTTCTGAATGCAAACTGTGCCTTTGGTAAAACATAAGCAAGCAGTATGCTGCTAATTGCAATATTTAATAAAACTCCTGCAGATTTTACGGTACATGCTTTTCTTGCATATGCTTTAATATCATTTTTAGAAAGAGCTGTTTTTGAAAATCTTTCAATATCTTTTTTGAATGCAGTAAGTTTATCTATTTCTATAAAACTGCGAGGGTCTCTTACTTTTTGATTTTCTATTTTTAGCATCTTCAGTTTACCGAATTTTTCTGCATAATTAACAAACATGCTGTCAGGATTGTTGTCAATAAAATTCAAAATATCTTTTGCGCTGTCTGATATAGGGAGCTTTAGTGTTTTATTTTTTATTGAAGTGATAAAGTTATTATCACTTAGTAATTTCGGGTCAAGCGACACGTTAAAACATTTATTCAAAAATCTTTCTATATATTTGGGTGCAATAAAGTTCAAAAACATCATGCCTGTCATTTTGAAACCGACATCGAGAGCTTCATTTTTATTTCTGGCTGTTGCAACACGTCCGACAGCATAACCTCCGTCTGTTACAAACATCTTATCAACTGTAGAAAAATTTGCTGCAGTTGATATCCAATTTCCTTTAAAAGAAATTTTCTTGTTATTCATAAAATCAATTGATTTTTGAAAATTCAAAGATGAAGAAACATTTCTTTTCTTACTAATCAATTCTTTTTGTCTTTGTTTTTCAATTTTTCTTGCAGAAGAAGCAAAAATGAGTTTTGGTAATATCCATCCCATAAAAAGTATAGGAATAGAAGTAGACAACAAAAATTTTCCTGCCAAAAGTTTTTCATACAATGCTTTATTGTTTTTTACTTTTTGCAATTCATCTATTACATTTTGGGGAACTTTTCCTTTGAAGTTTTTTATATTTTCATCAATATTTTGAAAAGAATCGCCTTTAAAGAGTTTTAGGTTGATATCAGGATTAAAACCTGATTTTTTTATAAAATAATCAGCTAGCTTTCCGACAAGCGGTATTCCGCCAAGCCATACAGCTGATACAGAATATTCATCAAGAAATCTTTCTCTTGCAGCCAACTTGGCTATTTGTTTCGATTCATTTTTATTTTGATTGTATGTAAGTATTATCTTAGTCGGAACTTCTATCCCACAATCTCTGACTATAAGAGGATATACGCTATTATTGTTTCCGATGGCTGATATAATGTTTGCAAATGACATTTTGTTCTCCAATTCTAAATAAATCTATTGAGTAAAGACAAAAAAACAGCCTTGCGGCTTTTATCCCGAAAGGCTATTTTTTATTTAGAATTGTTATTCTAATAAAAACATGACAATCAATCCAATAGCCTGTTCGGGACTATATGGATATGATGATGTTGTTGTGTTTTTATTGAATTATCAAACATATATTTTCCTTTTGCTATAGAATAACAGAATTATTAAAGAAAAACAACCCGTATAATATATTTTTTAACAAAACAAAAAGCGAAGCATTAATACCTCGCTTTTTGTCAGTTTTAATTAAACTCTAAAACTTAGAACAATATTGTAAGTTCTTCATTCGGATTCAAGCTTGAAGCGTTTGAATAAGAAGGAACAATGACATATCTGATTTCATCAGTAACTTCATACAAAACACCAAAAGTGCCGCTGACTGCAAGCTTGCAAATGTCAAATATGCCTTTGCCTACAGTGACTACAGCATTGCCGACATTTTTAACACCGGCAACAGGCTGTAATGAGAAAGTATCAACAAAAACGTTAGACAAATTGTCACCGAATTGTTCAAGTCCGTTTCCTGCTACATCAACAGCTGAACCGGCTGTTCTGCCTACTACTCCGACAATTCTGCCGGCAGTACTGAACGGAGCCCCCAATAATCTTGCTAGAATATTAGGATTTTTAATAGCGTCAGCCTGTGCCTGTGAAATATTTTTCGGGAATTTCACACACTGATCACCGTCTTTAATTTTTACAAATTTAACTTTGATGTATCCTGGATTTTTGATACCGGGTCTAACTACTTCCACAACTTCACCTTTTACAAGAGAACCTGCTTTGAAGCATTTACCTGCAATTGTAACATCCTGTGTTGTTTTTGCAGTAAATTTGTCACCAACATTTGACTGTCTTGCGGAAAGTCTGTCTGCAAGTTTGATTTTCAATGCAGTAGGTGCGTAATTTTGAATGTCGCTTGGAGCATTAGGATCTTTTGCTACTCTATTTTTGTATGCCCAATCCTGTCTCAATGAACCAACAAGATATGCAACCTGTTCTTTTGACAGATATTCATCATTGTTAACTTTATCCGGATTTGGTACTTCATCAAGGAGTTTTGATGCTACAACTTCTTTGGTTGGAGCAATTGCCCATTTGGGGATATATTGCAAATCTTTTCCGTTGAACTGAGGTACAATCAAGCTTCTGTCTGTTGCTACATCAATAAGCTGAGCAATTGTAGCAAATACTTCAGCTTTTGTTACAGGCTGGTCAGGACGGAATTTATTGTCAGGATATCCGATCATAACACCTGAATTAAGTGCACCGTAAATCCAATCTTTTGCCCAGTAATCTGACGGAATATCTTTGTATGATTTAGATACTTTTTTATTCTTCAAATTAAAACCTTCAGAAAGTATTACAGCCAATTCTGAACGCAATACCGGCATTTTAGAATTGAATACTTTTCCGTTTTGCTGATCTTTAATTAAAGACATAATGTCTTTTACCCAGGAATCAACAAGAACTTTGTCTTTATTCTGTACACTAATCTGGTTTTCTGATTTAAGAATTTTACCGCCGACAATATATGTCGCATCAGCAGTTGCTGTCTCTTGAGCTTGAGAACCAAACATTGTCGGATGTGCATATGCTTCCATTTTTTGTTGTTTTGCACAATCTGCAGCCATAGCAGTTGATGCCGCTGCAAGAACAACTAGTGTTGAAGCAAGCAACTTTGTAAATTTTTTCATAGCTTCTTCTCCTAACTAAACTAAAATAACAACCAACCATTAATTGATATTTTAAACAAAAAAAATGTTTGTACTTTATTATCCTTTTTTAATTATTATTCGTCAAGTGTTTTTATATTTTTCTTTTTTCAGTTTTAAAGTTAAAGTGTTGATATTTATTACGGAGGTTAAAATGCTTAATGTATATGATTGTGTCGAGGAATTAAACAACAAACACTGGTTTAAAAAACAAGTTAAAAAATCAGGTATTTTAAATCCTTTTCTTGCAGTAAGTAAATATGAAAAACTTTTTTATGACAATTGTTCCGAATATACAAAAAATAATTTTTCTCAAATTATACCTGAACTAAAAAACAAAATTATCAGCAAAAAGCTTATTACAAGTGATAATGAATTAATTGATATATGGGATATTAACCCATATAAAAGTAAAAAATATATTATATTTTGTTCGGGAATAAGTTCGGAAAAAACAAATCCCATACAACAATTTTTTTATCACCAACTTGTTGAATGTGGTTTTGGGGTAATTGCTTTTGATTATCGTGGCAGAGGAAAAAGCGGAGGATTGTTTTCTCAATGTGCTGTTTTTAAGGATATGTGCGCTGTTCATAAATATTTGAAAAATAAAAAAATAAAGACCAAGAATATTGGTCTAATCGGCCACTCTATGGGATGCGCAGTTGCTTTGGATTTTTCTTGTACAGATATCTTTTCTTTTGTTGTTTTAATAAATCCTTTTTCAAAAGCTTCAGATATGGCCAAATGTCTTCTTTCTAAAGTAAGTATGCCTAATGTTATAAAAAAAATCTTACAATTTATTCCGGGGTGTATATTTCCATTGGAAAATAAATTTAATAATGAAAATTTGATAAAAAAAATAAAAATACCTGTATATATAATACACACAAAAAACGATTGCATTATTCCTTTAAAACTTGCACGAAAATTATTCGTTAATGCTAGGAAGAATAAAAATATATCATATACTGTGCTTAAAGGTTTTGAACATGAATTGAATGAAGAAAAAATTCAATATTGCATTAATTACCTAAAAAACTTTTCCGAATAAGTTTTTATGCAAATGGAACAGATTTTTCCTTTTTAATTTATTTTATGTTTCTGCTATAATAAGCTATCAATAAGATGGAATGATAGCAGAGCACTAGCAGGTAGTTATGTCTTTAAATATTAAAAAAAATAATATAGATGAACTTTTTCTCAATCTCACAGAAAATCCTGTCGGCATGGAAAATAAGGATTTTCGTCTTCAATTAAGTACAATCTATCAAATTTTTGAAGATGAGTTTGAAGATGCTTTTGTTGGAAAAAATACACCGCTTAGAGGGACTCATTTTTATCTTTTAGAAAACGGTGATTTTTTTGTTACCCCGACAAACAACTTTGATTTTTATGCTAAATCAAAAGGCTCATTATACCGCTTTCGTTCTGAAATAAAAGAAATTCCTATTGATGGCATAAACAAAGAAATGATAGGCTATGTAGTTAAACAAGATATAGTTTTTGATTATTTCACAAGTTTCAATGAAATATTGAATTTTGAAGATGGTACAGAAAGCTTTAATTATTTGAATAAATTCTGCTATACTCTCATGAAAATAGTAGAAAAGCTGCATTTTATTCCGGTTGTAAAATACAATGACAATCTTTTTCAAATAAGATATGAAATATACAAAAATAGCAAAGAGGTTTCACTTGCTATTAATTCCATAAAAACAAATATTCCTGCTAATTTCATCTTATCACAGGAAAAATACGATTTTAACAAGCTTCTTGACAGTTATTTTAACTATGTTATTTTCAAATTTTTGCATATTAAATCAACAAAATTTAAAGATTCTAAATCAGCTGTTTACTTTATTAAAAACATGTGGAACAAAAGATATTTACGTTCCAATGATCTTGCTATTTCGATTTCTGAATGGCTGGATGAAATCTACATAGGCAAATATGATATTCTACCGGAATTTGAAATACTCAAATTAACAGATGAAGATTATCAACTTAAAATAAATGTAAAAAATAAACATACTGGTGAAAAATATAGAATAGAAGATATCTATGCGGAAACAGTTCATTTCGAAAATTACACAAATCAAGAGATTGTTGATTTAATTGAAAAACAGTTAACATATGTCTCAAGATATTACCCTGAACTTGAAGAATTCTACAATGAAGAACACCAGTTTGAATTAAATATGAACCTCAATGAGGTTTATAAAATAATAGCGCAAATTTCATACTATCTTCAAAAAGCATCTATTGATGTAATTTTACCTGAAGGTATAGATAACATTGTAACCCCGAGAGCATCAATTAATGCTCGTGTTAAGGCAGCAAGAATGTCTGAACTTAGAGATATTATAACTTCTAACGGAGCCTCAAATGCTGCATTGAATGATTTGTTCGAGTTTTCATACACAATCGCAATCGGTGATGACAAATTGAGTGTTGAAGAATACGAAGAACTTACAAAAAATGCTCATGGTTTAATTAAATACAAAGAGCACTACGTCTTAATAGACAGAGAAGAAAACCAAAAACTTATTGAAAAAGTCAAAAATCCTAAAATTACCGACAAAAACAAGATGGAAATACTCCATGCCGCATTGTCTTCTCAAATGGATGATTATGATTTTGACTATGATGAGGCTTTTGCAAACATACTAAAAGATCTGACTAAAACAGAAGATGTACCTCCGCCGGAAAGTCTGAAAGGAGTTTTACGTCCTTATCAGGAAAGAGGTTTCAAATGGCTTTATACAAACATCAAAAAAGGCTTTGGATGCTGTATGGCTGATGACATGGGATTAGGTAAAACTATACAGGTAATAAGTTTTATTTTGAAACAAAAAGAAAGCGGAGAACTTAAGCAGCCTGCACTTGTTGTATGTCCTACAACCCTGCTTGGCAACTGGGTAAAAGAGATAAAGAACTTTGCTCCGGCCATAAACACCTCTATATACCACGGTATAGAAAGAACACTCGATACCAAAGCAGATGTAATTATCACAACATATGCAATTTTGAGAATTGATATTGAACAAATAAAGAAACAAAAATGGTCAATGCTTATAATAGACGAGGCTCAGAATATTAAAAATCCTGATACTTCACAAACCCATGCCGTAAAGCAAATTAAAGCAGATGTAAAAATAGCGATGACAGGTACTCCGGTTGAAAATAAATTAACAGAACTATGGAGTATATTTGATTTTATTAATAGAGGGTATCTCGGTTCAATAAGAGATTTTCAAAAAGGTTATGCAATTCCTATTGAGAAATTCAAACAAACTAACCGTGCTGAAAAATTGCGTCTTGCAATTTCACCTTTTGTTCTGCGAAGACTCAAAACAGATAAGTCAATAATTTCAGATCTGCCTGAAAAAGTTGTACTTAACGAATATTGCTATCTGACAAAAACGCAAGCTGCTTTATATCAAAGTGTTCTCGATAATCTAATGTCAGATATTGCCAAATTAAACGGCATAAACAGAAGAGGTATGATATTCAAGCTGATTACAGCATTGAAACAAATATGCAATCATCCATACCAGTATCTGAAAACCGGCGACATTTCAAAAGATGTTTCCGGTAAAGCAGAACAACTTGTTTCTATAACCAAACAAATTTTGGAAAATAACGAAAAAACCCTTATTTTTACACAATACAAAGAAATGGGTAATATTTTATCGACCATATTAAATGATGAACTTGGTGTAAATCCATTATTTTTCCATGGCTCTTTAAACAGAACCCAAAGAGAAGAGTTAATAAAAGATTTTCAGGATAACAAAGACTCTAATATAATGATACTCTCTTTAAAAGCAGGCGGTACAGGTTTAAACCTCACTGCAGCAACAAATGTAATCCACTATGATTTGTGGTGGAATCCTGCAGTTGAAGATCAGGCGACTGACAGAACTTATCGTATCGGACAGGACAAAAATGTTATGGTGCACAGATTTATCACTCTCGGTACTTTTGAAGAAAAAATTGATGAAATGATAAATAACAAGAAAGACCTTGCGAACGTGGCAGTTTTTGAAGGTGAAAAAATCATTACAGAGCTGTCTGATGAAGAAATTTATAAGATATTCTCACTTGGAGTTTAGCTCTACTTCTTTTAATACTTCATCCGGATGTGGAGCAACCAGATTTTTTACTTTTGGCAGCTGTTGGCTTTCTTCATTTGAAATATTTTCAGACACTGATTTTACCTGTACAACTGGCGGTTTAGGTGCATCATTACCGGCAGCAGGTTTTTCATTTTGTTCAACAGGCGCAATTTCAGTTTCAGGAGCATCTAAATCTTCTGCGTCACTGGATTTGAACTTGAGATAAAAAATATCTTCCTTGTTGATAACAATATCTTTCCCCTCTTCAACATAAGAAAGCGGAGAATCTTTATAAACTTGAACAACACTTGATTTCAGACGATTGTTTTCCGGATTTTTAACAAAACCTTTAACAAGTGATACCCCTTGAGATAAAAATGGAATGTTCAAAAAGAATTCACCTGCTGTTGTCGCTGCAGATACAGCAATTTCTCCTTTATTCAATGGTTTTTTCTCTTTGTATTTTGCAATAAATTCACTATCCAGAATTTTATTTGTTCGTCCATTGTAAGTATAAATTGTTGGCTGGAATTTGAAAGAAGCATTTAGTTTGGCTCTTTTGGGCTGTTTAACGTCTATTATGTCACCCTCAATAATAGTACCGTTTTTAAAAATAATGCCGTTTTCGAATTCCATATCTTGCATTGCAACTACTTTCATCGTCTTTTCTGGCTTCAAAGAATTAAACGGAGTTAATGCCTGTACCTCAAGAGTTACAGCGCAATACGCACTCAAATTATGACCGGCAACAATAATAAAAGCAAAAATAACATTTAAAATAAACTTTTTCATATAATCTCCATCTGATTCCATTGAATATGTATATTATATGTGTTGTTTCAAATATTGACAATAAAATGTAAAATAAATCTTGAAAATAAAAATTCAGCAGTTTATAATTAATTTACGAACATGTTAATTAAATGATATGTTCATTGAAAAAAGAATTTGAATTGGGATCGTAGCTCAGTTTGGTTAGAGTGTCTGCCTGTCACGCAGAAGGTCGCGAGTTCGAGCCTCGTCGGTCCCGCCATTAAAAAAGAGCCCTTAGGGGCTCTTTTTTAATGGCAAGATTGATAGTGGCGAGAATCGCTTTTTGCGAGTTGCGCGAGCGAGCTGAGGCTGGAGTGTTTTGCTGCAGATTGAAAATTCAAAGCAAAACACGGAATTGCCGTTAAATGCGAGCGAGCAAGACACGAGCCTCACAATATATTGGTCCTTACAGAAATATATTATTGGGCGGTCCCGCCATTTTAAAAGAAGCCAAAAGGCTTCTTTTTTTATTGTTTTTTTCTCGAACTCGCGACCTACGGTCGCTCCCTCTATTTGCTTTTTGCTTTCTTTAAACATTTTATGTGTAACTACACGAAAAATGTGACATTTAGTCACATTTTTCTGCTACGCAAACAGACACAGTGAGCCTCGTCGGTCCCGCCATTTAAATTAAGAGCCTTTCCAGAGGCTCTTTTTTGTTGCTCTGATTGAGTTTCAGGGAGTTCGAACCTTGCTTTTTCGGAAACTTTTGCATTATTCATCTCAATAATGTCATAGAAAACCGGATACAGCGTTATATCTATATCTTTGCCCGTTGCTGTGAAGTTCGAACCTATTATTTCACAGATTGTACGCTTTTCTGATGAAGTAGAAGTAGGTTGGGCATACCTGCCCAACCGACGACCCAAAAATATTAATACTTTAAAAGAAATAAAAAAATAAATAGAAAATCACCTCCAGCCACACCTCCGACGTATGAATATGAGAAATATGAAGAATAAATTGGTGGGTACACTCCGTTTTTCCCACCCTACGGACTTTATCTATTTTGTTGGGCAGGTATGCCCAACCGACATCCCTCTACGGACTTTATCTATTTTGTTGGGC
>CALUQG010000005.1 GCA_944322855.1 Candidatus Gastranaerophilales bacterium | reverse complement strand
TTCTCAGATTCGAATGTTTTTTTTATTTTCCTACTGATTAATTCCATTTTTTGGGGTACAGATCAGGTATGCCCAACAGATGATTTCCACCTGTAAATTCACTATGCTGCTATTTTATATCAAAAAATTTGTGAACCTGCCCAACACACCAGACTATCTTGCTGTCATCCTGAAGTGCGATTTGGGGAATTAATGTTTTAATCCGGTGTGTTCAGGTCAAAATGAAGAAGCTATTAATCCGCAATTTTAATATATGTTAGAAAAATTTTGTATAAAGCAAGTGTTTAAGATATACTAATAAAGAACACAGTAAAAGTGCAAATGTAGAAAAAGAAAAAGGAAAAAAACATGGTAGATGTTAAAAGAATTGAAATTCCTGTAGGCAACAAAGTTGTTACCATAGAAACAGGAAAGTATGCCAAATCAGCGAGTGGTTCGGTAGTTGTGCGCTGCGGCGACACAATGTTGTTGGTTCATGCTGTTGTCAGCCCTGAACCGAGAGTTGGAATAGATTTTTTCCCGTTATTAATTGATTATGAAGAAAGAATGTCAGCTGTCGGCAGAATCCCGGGCGGATATAACAGAAGTGAAGGAAAAGCTTCTGATAAAGCAATTTTGATTTCGAGATTGATTGACAGACCAATCAGACCCTTATTTCCTAAAGGATACAGAAATGACGTACAAATAGTAGGTCAGCTAGTGAGCTTAGACCATGAAAATCAGCCTGATACTTTAGCTATGCTAGGCGCTTCAACAGCTTTAATGCTTACTGAAGCTCCTTTTGAAGGCCCTATTGGTGCGGTAAGAGTAGGAAGAATAGACGGTCAGTTTATTGCAAATCCGTCTTACTCTGATGCTGCAAAATCTGATATTGATATAGTTGTAGCCGGTACTCATGACTCTGTAATTATGGTTGAAGCAGGTGCAAAATTTGTTACAGAAGACGATATTATGGATGCTGTTGAATTTGCACAAAAGGAAATTGCAAGACAATGTGAACTTCAGGTTCAATTTATGAATGACTGCGGTATTGTCAAACCTGAATTTGTTAACCCTTATGATACAACTGCAATAGCAAAAATTATCAATGATATTGCTTATGACAAAGTTACGGAAGCTTATCATGATTTTGACAGAGAAGGCAGAAAAGCTAAACTTGAAGAAGCTAAAAAAATGGTTAAAGCTGAATTTGATTCATACGGTGATGACCATGAAGCTAAAATTATGATGGCTGAAACAGGTATTGACTTTGTTGCTGAGGAATTTAAGGCTCTTGAAAAGAAAATCATGAGAAAAATGATAAAAGAGGAAAGAGTCAGAGCTGACGGACGTAAGTTTAACGAAGTTCGTCCGATTTGGTGTGAAGTTGGTGTTATACCGAGAGCACATGGTTCAGCTGTATTCACAAGAGGACAGACACAAATTCTTTCTGTGGCTACACTTGCCGGCCCTGGTATGGCTCAAGAGCTTGACGGAGTTGATCCTGAAACTAAAAAATCATTTATGCACAAATATATATTCCCCGGATTTTCAGTTGGAGAAGTTAAGCCGCTAAGAGGCCCGGGCAGACGTGAAGTAGGCCACGGACACCTTGCTGAACGTGCAAATGTTCCGGCACTGCCGTCACAAGAAGAATTTGGATATACAATCAGAGTTACATCTGATGTACTTGAATCTAACGGTTCAACTTCAATGGGCTCAACTTGTGCTACATCAATGGCTTTGATGAATGCAGGTGTTCCTGTAAAATGCATGATAGGCGGTGTTGCTATGGGGTTAATCAAGGAACCTGACGAAGATATCGTTTTAACTGATATTCAGGGTATTGAAGACTTCCTCGGTGACATGGACTTTAAAGTTACAGGTAATGATGACGGTATCACAGCTCTTCAAATGGATATGAAAGCAAAAGGTATTTCTAATGAAACATTGAGAAGAGCTCTGTTACAAGCTAAAGAAGGCAGATTGCATATACTTGGCAAAATGAGAGAGGTTATCACTGAACCTGCAAAAGAGATGTCTCCTTACGCACCGAGAATTCATACAATGAAAATTGCAAATGAAGACATAGGAGCAGTTATAGGACCTGGCGGTAAAAACATCAGACATATAATAGAATGCTCAGGCGCAGAAATTGACATTCAAGATGACGGTACAGTTACTATAACAAGTAACGACAAAGAAGGTACTGATATTGCAATAAGAATGATTGATGCAATTACTTTCAAGCCGGAAGCAGGTATGATTAGAAAAGGAAAAGTAGTAAGAATTATACCTATCGGTGCTTTTGTTGAGCTTGCTCCAGGCAAAGACGGAATGGTTCATATTTCTCAAGTTTGCAACGAGAGAATTGAGTCAATTGAACCTCATTTGCATGTAGGTGATGAAGTCATTGTCAAAGTTATCAAAATTGACGACAAAGGCAGAGTTAATCTTACAATAAAAGGTGTTACAGACGAAGAAAAAGCTTCTGTATAACATTCTAAAATTGAATTACAAAAAAGGAACTGTAAAAGGTTCCTTTTTTGTTGTAAATTTTGTAAAATATTACTAATAAGTTGAATGGAGATATTGGCATGTATAAAAGAATGAAATATATGGTTTATATTATTTTAGGTGTATTTATTTTATTTCTTACTGTGTCTCTTACAACTATGTCTGAAAAAAAAGCTCAACACGAAAAGAACAAATTACAGCAGGAAGACCTTGCGAGAAAAAATGCTGAAATTGAACGTTTTTATCAAAACCAAAACACATCTGACAATGCAAATGGTCAGCAAGAACCTCAAGAAAAGAAAAAAATTGTTAATACAGAAATAACATTTACAGAAGGTGAGCAAGAACAGTCATCACAAATTGACGCAGTCAATAGTAGTGCTCAGGGTGACTCTTCTGAAGAACTTAAGCCAGTAGAAAAGGATTATGTTGTGCGTTCTGCAAATTTTCCGTCTATTAATACCAAAACAGATAATAATGTGTTAAAAACTGTGGACAATTTAGGTAATACGGCTATTGCAAGCCTTAATGACAATGTTTTGCGTATCATTGTATTCGATAATAAAAATACTGTAAAGTGGCAAAACCAAACAACGCTTACATCTCCTTATGTTCATAAATTAAATAGTCTTACATTTTTTGATGAACAAAATATTGAAATCGTTGTGAGTAACACTGAAAACAATAGCAATGCAGGATCTGAGAAGCTGGTATATAACCTTGATACTTCTCAAAGCGGTGATGTTTATTATGTATATGAACTAGCCGATCACGTTGTGGAACAACAGCCTGTTTACAGCATGAATAATAAAAGAATACCAGGTTTGACTGCTACTCAAAGATTTAAGATTGCTAATAACAATTATTATATTATTGCTCAAGATGATACTCAATATGTGTCAAAATATTCGAATGTAATCCCGAGAAAATTTTATATTTATAGAGAAATTTCCGGAATTTTAGATCCAATTAAGTATTTATTTAGATCATCGGCGCCTAAAAATAGGCTGGTGTCTGAACTCACAAAAGTCGATATTGATGAAGGTTATTTATTTATCGAAAATTTGGTTAATGCTAATCTTTCAAAATATTATAGTTTAAAAAATGTTCCCAATATGCCGGTATTGTCAAATTCGGTAAGTCTAAAACTTGCGCCGAAAATAAAATCTCAAGATACTGAATATGATATCAAAGTTTCTGAGTTGCAATCTGCGGTTAGTGAATAATTTTGAATAATATATGATAAGATAAGATTTACAGACAAGCTGTTTTTCTGTATAATCGTATATAAATATATAAATAGGACTAAAACATGGATACTGACCTAAAATACAAAAGGGTTTTATTAAAAGTAAGCGGTGAGGCACTATTGGGAGATCAGGAGTTTGGTATTGACCAGAAACCTGTTGAGATGATTGCCAATGAAATAAAAGAAGCGCATGATATGGGTGCTCAAATAGCTGTAGTCGTTGGCGGCGGCAATATCTTTCGAGGAATGAAAAATAGCGCAAAACTCGGGATGGATCAGGCTTCCGGAGATTACGTCGGTATGCTTGCCACTGTTATGAACGCAATTGCTTTACAGTCCGCACTGAGAAAATTAAATGTTTCTTGCAGAGTTCAGTCTGCAATTGACATGGACAAAATTGCAGAGCCTTATATAAGATTTAAAGCAATCAGACATTTAGAAAAAGGAAGGGTGGTTATTTTTGCGGCTGGTACAGGTAATCCGTTCTTCACTACTGATACAGCTGCAGCACTCAGAGCATCAGAAATTGATGCGGAAGTAATGTTAATGGCTAAAAATGGTGTTGACGGTGTATACTCGGACGACCCGAGAATTAATCAAAATGCAAAAAAATATGAAAAAATTTCTTATGATGATATAATTGTAAAAGGTCTAAAAGTTATGGATACTGCATCTTGTGCTTTATGCAAACAAAATCATATACCGATAATAGTGTTTGATTTTGCTGCAAAAGGTAGTATATCTAAGCTTTTACACGGTGATAAATTAGGTACTTTTGTAGGAGAATAATAATGTCAATTGAAGAAATGCTATTAAATGGCGAAGAAAAAATGGAAAAAGCTATAAATGCTCTCAAAAAAGAGTTTGCCTCTATACGTACCGGCAGAGCAAATCCGCTTATTCTTGATAAAGTTGTTGTTGATTATTACGGTGTTCCGACACCATTAAGACAAATGTCACAGGTTGGTGTACAAGACGGTCAAACACTTGTAATTACTCCTTATGACAAAACAATCATTAAAGAAATTGAAAAGGCAATGATTAAAGCTGAACTGGGTATTACTCCTAATTCAGACGGTATTGTTATAAGACTGACTTTTCCGCCATTAACTGAGGAAAGAAGAAAAGAAATTTCTAAAGATGTTAAAAAGTCGGCAGAAGATGCTAAAGTCGCTATTAGAAATATCCGTCGAGACATGGCCGATGATCTCAAAAAAATTGAAAAAGAAGAAAATCTTCCCGAAGATGCAGTTAAAGATAATCAGGATAAAATTCAAAAAATTACTGATAAATATGTAAAAATTATCGATGAACACGCTGCAGAAAAAGAAAAAGAGGTCATGACAGTATAGTGGACATTTCTAATCTGTTCAGTAATTCTATGTTGAGACTCATTACAGGTATAGCCATCGGAGTGTTTGTGCTTGCTTGTGTTATTGCAGGCGGTATTCCTTTGATGCTTCTTGTAATGTATGTAGCATATATCGGTTCAAAAGAATATGTTGATATATTGCAAAAAAAAGGATTTAGACCATTTTTGCACCTCATAATAGTTGCTGATATATGTTTTGTTATATTAACAGCGTTAAAGAGATTTGATCTCGTACCTGTAGTACTTACTTTTGGAACTATAGCTGCTTTTACTTTGGTACTTTGGAAAGGAAGGCAGCCGTATATTGCAAATGTTGCTACAACTGTTTTAGGCTTTATTTATGGCGGCTGGCTGCCTTGTTTTGTTATATTGTTAAGACAATTAAATCAAGATTCTTTGGGCTTCTTTTGCATAAAAATGAGCTCAGGTCTTGGCTTTCTTGTCCTTTTATTTTTTACTATTTTAACAACAGATGTTGGAGGTTATGTATTTGGCTCAAAATTTGGTAAACATCCTCTTGCACCGGTTGTTAGTCCCAAAAAAACTATAGAAGGCTCTATAGGCGGTTCTTTGCTGGCAATATTTACTGCTCTGTTGATTGGTTGGATTATCCATATTGAATGGTATCAAGCTCTTATTGCTGGGGTATTGATTACTACTTTTGCACAGATTGGTGATCTTTCAGAATCTTTAATAAAAAGAGATGCAGGTGTAAAAGATTCCGGTAATTCACTTCCGGGACACGGAGGCTTTCTTGACAGAGCTGATAGTTATCTTTTCAGTACACCTGTTGCTTATTTTTACTTTAACTATTTTGTTGTCAGTGATCAGTTAACACTTGATTTTTTAACTTTCGCAAGAAAGGCTTTTCATGCAATCGGATTGTAGTTCTTCGGATTTAGATTGTTTTATAAGAGCTCTGGGATTTGATGACTATTCAGCTGAGCTTATTGCAACTGCATTCACACATAGTTCTTATACGATGGAGAATAATATTCCGTATAATTGCTGCTATGAACGCTTAGAATTTTTGGGTGATGCTGTTTTAAAACTTGTTATAACTGATTATTTATATTATAAATTTCCTGAAAAGCATGAAGGAGAGCTTACAAAAGTACGTTCTATTGTAGTAAGTGATGAAATTTTATATCAAGTTGCACAAAATTTAAAAATAGAAAATTTTATTAGAGTCAGTAAAGCCGAAAAAAAAAGCCAAGGGCAGAAGCTTGAGTCAATACAGGCATGTGTTATGGAAGCTTTGTTCGGTGCTTTATATATTTCATCTGATAAGAAAGAACTTGCAGAATTTATCATCAATCAGCTTAAGCCTTTTATTGATGACATAATATCAAACAAAACCGTATATAATGCAAAAGCGCTGCTTCAAGAGTACACACAGTCTAAAAGTAAAGAACTGCCTGTATACTCGACTGTAAAGGAAGAAGGTGCTGCTCATAATAAAACTTTTACTGTCAATGTAAGCTATCGGGATGAAATTTTAGCTGAAGGAACAGCCAAAACAAAGAAACATGCGCAGCAGATTGCTGCATACAACGCTTGTGTAAAACTAAATTTAATAAATGAGGGAGTTAATGAATAATATTATTGTTTCACCATCTATATTATCTGCTGATTTTGCAAATTTGCAAAGCGAAGTAGAAATTCTTGAAAAGAACGGTGCAGATTGGATACATGTAGATGTTATGGATGGGCATTTTGTACCGAATTTGACAATAGGTGCTCCTGTTGTTAAGGCGATAAAGCCCCACGCAAATATTCCCCTTGATGTGCATCTTATGATAGAAAATCCTCAAAATTATATAGAGGATTTTGTAAAAGCCGGCTCTGATATAATAACTGTTCATTATGAAGCAACCGGAGAATTCACGGAGGATATTATATCGAATATAAAATCACATAATGTGCTTGTTGGACTGGCAATAAAACCAAAAACAATGCCTCAGGATATATTAAAATATCTTCTTATGGTTGATATGGTTCTTGTAATGACTGTGGAACCTGGTTTTGGCGGTCAATCATTTATTGAAGAATGTGCTGAAAAGATTCCTGTTATCAGACAAAATGCACCTGAAAATCTGATTGTGCAGGTAGATGGCGGTATAAACGAGCAAACAGCAAAAATTTGTAAGTCTTTAGGTGTAAATTCTCTGGTTGCAGGTTCTTATATTTACAATTCTACAGACATGAAAGAAGCGATTAAGGCTTTAAAAAGCTAAACAGCAAAGTATTCATAGTTATTTATTTCTTCGTCTGTATTCATTTCAGTTACACAAACGAGAACTCTATGCTCATCTAATTTGGTTCCGCCAATAATTTTGTTCTCTTTCAAGTTGGCAAGAAATTCATCCGAATTATTTACTTTTAAAACAAATTCATTGAAAAATGTTTTATTACCGATTTCAAAGCCTTTGTCTTTAAGTTTCTGTGCAAGTTTATGTGCTTTTTGGGCACTCAGCATTGCTACTTGCCTGAGACCTTTTTCTCCTAGCAGGGTAAGATAAATTGTTGACTGCAGGGCTATAAGCGCTTGATTTGAACATATGTTGCTTGTTGCTTTTTCTCTTCTTATGTGTTGTTCTCGTGTTTGTAAAGTCAGGCAAAATGCTTGATTTCCGTCAGCATCTGTTGTTCTCCCGACAACTCTGCCCGGTATTTGCCGTTTGTATTTATCCAGACAAGCAAGATAACCTCCGTATGGACCGCCAAAAGACAGGCTTGTGCCTACTGGCTGGAGGTCACCGACAATGATATCACAATCAGGAGGTTCAAGCACTGATAATGAAATCAAATCACAGCAGCATATTAACATAGTTTTTGTATCTGATATTTTTTCTTTCAGGATATTTACATCATGTATAGAGCCCAAATAGTCCGGTGTTTGCATTATTACACAGGCAATATCGTCGTTGATATTATCAAGATTATCTGACAGTTCGATATCCGCAGCCTCGGCATATGTTTTCATTACCTGAATATATTGCGGATTCATTCTTTTGCAATATAATGCTTTGTTTCTGCCTGTTATTCTTGCAGACATTAATACTGCTTCTGCACATGCTGTTGCTGCATCATATAAAGATGCATTTGAAACATCCATTCCTGTAATATTGCATATCATAGACTGGTATTCATAAATTGATTGCAATGTCCCTTGAGAAATTTCTGCCTGATAGGGTGTGTATGCTGTATTGAATTCAAAACGTGAAGTAATAGCAGTCACGGCAGCCGGAATAAATCGTTTTGATGCTCCTCCTCCTAAAAATGATGCATAATCAACATTATTTATTGAAGCAAGACGTTTTATTTCTTTTGTTACTTCAATTTCACTCATCGGAGCCGGTAAATCAAAAGAATTTATTTTAATGTCGCTATTTATACGGCTGTACAAGTCATTAATATTTTCCAAACCAATTTCAGAAAGCATTTTTTTTCGTTCATTATTGGTATGTGCATTATAATTATTCATCATTTTTCTTCCTAAAGTATTTTGTTTTATTCCAATTCATCTTTATAATCAGAATATTCAAGTAAATCGCCAGAATCTGCATGAAAATCGTTAGCTTCAATCTTTATTAGCCAGCCTTCGTCATAAGGGCTTTCATTTAAAATTTCAGGACTTTCAACTAGTTTTTCATTAATTTGAACTATTTTCCCTCCAACCGGCATATAGATTTCCGATGCCGCTTTTACAGACTCAACTGTAGCAAAAACTTCTCCTTTAGAAAATTCTGTATCAATTTCCGGAAGTTCTATAAATACTATGTCCCCAAGTTGTTCGACGGCATAGTCCGTAAGTCCTATTGTGTATAAAGATTCATTTTCTTCTTTAACGTACTCGTGGCTTTTTGAACATAAAATACCCTCAGGCACTATCATAATTTTTCTCCTATAATGTGTCTAACTAATTTTATATCGTTTTTTTATAAAAGGTCGTTTAACGATAGCGGCATTGTATAATTTATTTCTTACCATAATCTGTATCTTTGAGTCCAGTTTTGTTTCAAAACTTGTATCAATGTATCCCATACCAATATTTTCATTAATAGTAGGAGCATAGCCTCCGCTTGTAACATATCCGGCTTTTTTATTGTTTATATAAATTTCATAGCCATGTCTTGGTATAGCTCTTTCAATCATTTTAAATCCGACAATTTTTTTTTGCACACCTGTTTGAATCTGAGAAATGATTGTGTCTTTTCCATTGTAATCACAATTTTTATTTAGAGGAATAGACCATTTTAATCCTGCTTCAACAGGTGTTGTATCAGCGTTAATGTCATTACCGTACAGGGGGAGTGCTGCTTCTAACCTTAATGTATCTCTAGCTCCTAGTCCAGCAGGTTTAATTCCAAAAGATTTTCCTTTTGACAAAATTAAATCCCAGAGAGCAGGCGCTGCTGCATTTTTCGTAATTATTTCAAAGCCGTCTTCTCCTGTATATCCTGTTCTTGAAAGATATACAGGCACGTTGTTTATATATGTTTCTGTAATAGTAAAAAATGATGGCTGATTTTTTATATTGATGCCGCAATTCTCTAATATAGAGACAGCATTTGGTCCTTGTAGAGCAAGCATAGAGTATTCATTTGACATGTTATCAATAATTACATCAAATGGCTTTGCATTTTCTAACAGCCAGTTTACATCCTTTTCTATATTTGCTGCATTGACTATTACAAGGTATTTAGATTTATTTATATTATAAATAATTAAATCATCGACAATACCTCCATTTTCGTATGTTAATTGGCAATATACAGCTTTATTTTCTTTTAATAAGGAAATGTCTTGAGGAACAATTTTTTGTAGAAATTGCAGTGCGTCTTTACCGTAAACAAATACTTGTCCCATATGTGATACATCAAATAACCCTGCATAATTTCTGACAGTATTGTGTTCATCAATGATACCGGTATATTGAACAGGCATTTCCCAGCCGCCGAACACAGTCATTCTTGCTCCAAGCTCTTTGTGTTTATCAAATAAAACTGTCCTTGGCAATGTTGCAACCTCATTTAATTTTAAACTACGCAATATATGATAGTTTTAGATTATTTTTTTAGATGTGTCAAGAAAAATATTTTAAATTTGTTCAAATGTCTTAAAATGTGTTTTTACGGCATTTTTTAGCTCTTCTTTGGAATAATTGTTTTTTATGAATGCCGCAGTGTCAACAACTTTTTGTGATGCGCCTTTTGGTATCTGTATTCCATATTTTTTTGAAATATCAGATATTGCAGCGAGAAAATGTGCTCTTGCAAGTATTGAAGCGGCTGCAACTGCTATGTCACTTTCGGCTTTACACCTTTGTTCCAGTGTTATTGATTTTCCGAGTTTTAAAAGTGCATTTTCAATTAACTTTTCATCTCCAAATTTATCAGACAAGGCATAGGAGCATTGTGCTTTTTGTAAAATATTCTCAATAGCGCGAGCGTGACCCCAGGCAAGTAGTCTATTTAGGTTTTTTAATTTTGAGTACAGCTCATTGTACTTTGCAGGATTTATTGTGATAACGGAAAACACGCAGTTATTCTTAATTATTGCAGCAAGTTTATTAATATTTTTATCATCAACTTTTTTACAGTCTTTTACACCTGCATTTATGAGTATTTCAGCATTTGTACTGTCTACCATAACTCCTGCTATCACAAGAGGGCCAAAAAAATCTCCCTTCCCTGACTCATCAACACCTATACGGGGAAATGGACGCTCCGGCTCGTTTCCAGTGATAGATAAGTTCGATACCTCTTTTTTATCTGTTACATTTGTATTTATATTGAGATATTCTTCAACTCGTTGAGTAATAGAACTAACATTAGAACCTTGTATTAAGAACTTGCCAGTATTGTAAAAAACAGCGGAATATCCTGCTTTTTTTGCTCTCCAAATTGCACTTTGCTGTGGTACAAATTCTGCACCATCATCTTCAAAAAATTTTTTCAGTTTAGTTTGTAATGAAATATCAAACTTTTTGGAATAGCAATTCATATTACTCTTTAATCTCCTTACAAATATTTATAAATATATCACAATAATGACACTGCATATAATCTATAATATAATAAAATGTGGTATTATTACGAGTTTTGCTATGAAATACACCGGTTATATAAAAATTTTATTTTTAGTTATATTAATTTTGCTTGCAGTTGTATATCTTTCCATTTATAACTGTGTGCCCTATTTCTTGAATAAAAATGATTATTCGAGAGTTTTCACTGATATTATAAAAAAACAAACGGGTCTGATTTTTATAACGGACAACTACAAAATTAAAATGTCTCCAGGATTAGATATTTGTTTAACAACCGGGAACACAGCCCTATTTTATCCTGACAAAAAACAAATTCTAGGAATAAATCAATTTGAAATAAAAATATCAACATTTTATTTATTAAAAAAGGAGATAAAAATTTCAGCTGTAAAGGCTGATAATTTTCAGTTTACAACTAAAATTTTAAATAATGGAAAGACTTCTTTACAAGAGTATCTTGAAAACCATACTAAAAAAAATAAAAATTTATTTAAATTTTCACAGGATATTCCTTCTATTTTTGTAAATGACTATGTTATTAAAATCAAAGACGAAAAAACCGGTAAAAAGTTGAAATTCACCGGTAAAAAATTTGTTGCCTCTCATAATATTGATCCCAGATATATCGATATTTCAACAGCAGGCAGTTTTTATTGTATAGATAGTGAGTTTTTAAAATATAAGCTAAAAATTGCTATTCCAAAAGTTATTTTGAAAGATTTTAATAATTATTTCAGGACTATTCATTTTGACAATCTTGGTAATCAGCAATTTAAAGCCGCTATTGATTCTAATATCAAGGTTCACACTAAAAATAATAAATTCAGTTATGTTAGCGGAAAAACAGATATTGATGATTTTAGCATTAAAATTGGCGACAAATACCTGCCACCGAGTTATTTTCATATGACTCTGGATAAAGGATATGCCGGTGTAACTTCAAAGTTTTATACAAATAAAAATGAAATTACTAATATAAAGGCTAATATTAAATTAACCAGGCCTTATTCAATAGTGATGAAATGCAATTGCCCGAAAGCTGACTTACAAAACCTTCAAAAACTAGCAGCTGCATTACTTGAAATGCTTAAAATAAAGAATAATCTCTATGATTTTAAAACATACGGTACTATAAGC
The DNA here is from genome assembly GCA_944322855.1 of Candidatus Gastranaerophilales bacterium. Lineage (GTDB taxonomy): Bacteria > Cyanobacteriota > Vampirovibrionia > Gastranaerophilales > Gastranaerophilaceae > Limenecus. The sequence continues at coordinate 120,324 of CALUQG010000005.1, read as the reverse complement.
GCTGATTTTAGCATTAGCTCAGATTTGAAAAAATTAAAATCGAATGGAAAACTTGTTATATCAAGCGGAAAAATTATTCATAAAGATGTGCCTTTTGATATCACAAATGTTAACGCTTTTATTGATTTTTCAAATAATTATATTAAAATTAACCGTTCAAGCGCTCTTGTTAACAACCAGCCTGTAAAAATCTCAGGAACCGTAAAACCTGACGCTACCGGCAGTATCTTAATTTCAGCGGACAATCTTGATTTAAAATACTTGCTCAAGGCTTTTCCGGTGTTGAAAACTAATAATAATTTTGTTATTAATTCAGGTAAATTGTCATTTAGTGCCAGATTAAACGGAAAACTTCTCGAAGCAAAGCCGCAAATAAATGCTATTATTGATGATATATCAGGCTTTGACAAACTTCATAAAATCAAATTTTCAGTAAAAAATATAAAAACTGATGCTGTATTGCGAAAAGAAGTCTTGAGTAGCGCAATTGTATTACAAAAGCTTCAATTTAAGTTACCAGATTTGCCGGATAACTTAAATATCGTTAATTCTGATAAAGTCTCTATCAAATTTGACAGTAATAATTTAATTGTAAATGACTCAAAATTTTCAACCGGCAAGGCAAAGGCTATTATTGCGGCAAATATTTCTAATTATTCTGAAAAGCCTGATATTAAACTACTGGCGCGTGGGACACTTGATACCAATATATTAAAACATTTAATCAGTGATAAAAATTCTTTATCACTGTACAACAAGGGCTATTTACCGTTTACTCTCGATTTTAGAGCTCAAAATAATATTTTGTTTGGTGATTTAAAAATTCTGGCAAACAGCTCAAATTATATTACTCCTATTATTGTAAACAGTTTTAAGTCAACAAATACATTGACTCATATAAAACTGCGCTCTGATTTAAAAGATGTGCAGATAAATGATATTTCAGTATATCTAGCACCGGGGGTAAACAGTCTTGTTAGATCAGTGAATTTATTAAAACTGAAAAAAACTATTACAATATCAGGAACAATAAGAGATGTATTTTCCAAAAATCCAAAATTGGAAAATTTAAAAGCCGATACTCTGAGCAATATTAATGTTTCTCTGCCTGTTTTGAAAGATGCTGCAGCTGATATAAAACTAAATATCAAAGCAGATGGTGATATTTCAAAACCATCTGTTAAAGGTAATATAAATGTCTCAAACCTTAAAATTCCGAAATCAAATATATATATTCCTCAAACTGTACTTATTTTACAGGGTAATCAAATTAATTTGAAAATTGATAATATAAATGCTGCAAACTCAAACATTTCTTTTGAGGCTGTATTAGAGCCGGATTTTCTCATTACAAACAAAATAAAATATCTGAAATTCACATCGCCTTATATGGATATGAATTATATTCCTCAACTTATGGAATTGTTTAACAAATCACAGTACACTTCAGGCATTGATTTTCCGTATACGATAGAAGATGGTTCTGTCAGTGTAAAATCATTTAAAATTGACAATATTAAAGCCCAAAACATATCATCCAAGCTTGAAATTAAAGATAATATACTATATTTATCTCAATTGTATGCTTCTGCTTATGGAGGTAAAATTGCCGGAAACATAGAATATAATCTTCCTTATTCAATAATCAAAGCTAAAATTCAAGGAAGGGGGCTTAATGCACTTGCTGCAACATCCGATTTAATGCCTAAAGATATGCAGCTGACTGGAAAGCTTAATTTAGATGCCGATGTGAGTATGTTTACAACTTATTCACAGCAAATATTAAAATCAATAAAAGGTAATGCTGAGATCGTCGTTAATAACGGCCATCTGGGGCAATTTGGCAGGTTTGAACATTTTTTATATGCCCAAAATCTTCTCTCACAAAGATTAATTAATGCCAGTTTGAATAGTGCAAAGCAGGCAATTAGTCCACAAGATACAGGATATTTTACATATCTAAAAGGCAATGTCAAACTCAATAACGGATATGCATATTTTTCACCTATATTGACATCAGGCCCCAAAATGAGTTTGTATATCATTGGTAATTTCAATTTACTAAACTATTATGCTGATTTACAAATTCTTGGCAAAATTTCATCTGAAATATCAAGTAATCTCGGACTTTTAGGCTCAATGACAATTAAAGACTTTCTTGAGGAACATACAAAAGTACAGGTAAAATCAAATGTTTTAAACTATTACAATATTGAGCTGCCTGAAGCAGATATTAGCAAAATACCTGCTTTGTCTCCAGATTTGAAATATCAAACGAAGGCTTTTAGAGTGTTGATTAATGGTGCAGCAAACAGTGTAAAGTCTGTAAAGTCTTTTACCTGGGTTAACCCTGTCGGCACAAAGCAAAGTGTTTTAAATGAAATGGCACAAAAAGCTATAAATCAAAACTCACCTGATAAACAAGAAAATAAAGTCAATCCAATAAATAATGGAGAAAATATACAAAATCTTCAGACACCGGTCAATATTTCGCCAAACGTAAAGCAGACTACACCATCCTTTTTAGACAACATACCGGATGATTTTAATTAATAAATTTAGACTTCCTGTTTAATTCTGCCGTCTTCTTTTATTACTATCGGTTTGCCGTTAAATGATTTTATATATTCAATAAACATTTCAGTTTCGGTTAAATCACATTTTTTAATCATTTTTTCAGGTGCATTCAAAACTCCGAGCCCTTCTGAGCCTCCGGCAACAAAAGTATTGTATGCTACATTAAAGAATTTATCTGTGCTCGGGTTTTCTGAATTAAGTTTTTCTTGCGTTCCGTCTTTTCTGAGTAAAATGACATCTTTGACCTTATCATCTTTACCTATTGTGTATTTCATTCCTGCAACCTGCAAAGCACCTGTTCTGTGATATTTACGCAATGCCTGAATAGCTCCGTTGAGTGCGTCCATAATATCTTTTTCACTCAACTTATAAACATGAACATCATTGTAATAGGGCATTAAATCGATAATATCTCTGTCTGTAACAGCTCCTGCCGGCAGGCTTCCACGAATTCCTCCCATATTATTCAAAACCAAATCAGCACCCGAATATTTTAAATATGCGTCACTTAAAAAAGAGCTTAATGGGCTTTCTTCAAGTACAGTTTCGGGTTTTGATTTTACTTCCTGAGCAATAACACCAATTTGAAGCGGTTCTCCCATCATCATGTTAGTCATTACTTTTGCAGTTAAGCTTTCCGGTAGAGTCTCCAGAGATTTTAATTCGTTATGTGCTTTGATAATTTTGCCGTCTTTATCGTATACAACATCAAGCTCACCGTATTTGTGTCCGTTTTTGCCTGCCTGTGTTAATATAACCCATTCACCTCTCGGTGAAAGAAAGAGATTTTTTCCCTGCTCAAGTCCATCAAGGTTATCATGAGAGTGTCCTCCGTGGATTACATCCACACCTGAAACAGATTTTGCTATTTCTTTATCAGCGTCAACTCCCATATGTGAAACCAGCTTAATGACTTTAACACCTTGCTGTTCGAGTTTATTTACTTCATCTTGTACTGCCTTTTTGGTTTCTTCAAGGTTAAGTATCTTGATATCTTTTGCATTTGCCTGGCTTTGAGCGCTTAATCTTGCAAACAAATCTGTTGGAAGTAAGCCGATATAACCGACTTTTGTTCCGTTTTCATCTACAACGATAGAGTCTGCAAGTCTTCCGGCATTTATATCGTCTTGCAGTGCATATGCTTTTAAATTATCCGGATTTTTGGGTTTTAAATTCAGCGCAACTGTTTTAAAAGTCGCATAGTCTAACATTTCGGAAAGACCTTTTGAACCTTTATTGTCTAGATTATGGTTACCTATAGTAACGGCAGTAGGCTTAATCAGGTTCATCAGTCTGACTATTGCAATATTTTTCTCTTCACTGGCTCCAACCCAGTCATCACCAGATAAAATAACGTCACCGTTAGGGTTTTGTAAACGAAACTCATCAACTGCAGTTTTGAATCTGGTAAATGCATTTAAATGACCATGAAAATCGTTTCCGTAGATTGTTTTTTGTCTAAATTCATCTTTTGCTGATGGATTTGACACATTTTGATTTGTATTATATTGTCCAAATCTCACGTTGCTGTTATTAAATCGACTAAAAATATTATTAACAAACATAAATAATTCCACCACTTCTGACATTACAAGAAAAACATATTAATAAATATTTTTGCCAGAATATTACAATTTCTTTACAAAAAAAATAAATAAAGTAAATTATAAATAATTTATTGTTTTTATAAATATAAGGTTAGATATTATAGGCAATCAATTTTATGGTAAACAGTGTTTCTAGTTATGGTAATTCAAATGCGGCATTTTATAGAGCAGCAGCCGGCACAGCTATTCAACACCAAAATGATGTTGAAAATATGGTAAAATTTATGAATGGTCAGCCTATTACAGCAACTGCCGAACCTACTATTTGTGAGCAGGTAAAAGGTACTATCCCGTTTATGGCTATTTTTGGAGGAATTCAAGCAGGTGCTGCATTGAAAGGTCATAATTGGAGTCTTAAAGATACAATTGATGCAGTTAAAGCTGAAAATTCTTATACAAGAAGCCAAGCTTTAAAGGCTGGACAGGATAGAATTGTAAAAGAGTATGGAAGCATTCTTAAAAAGAGTGTACCGGTTAATCCTAAAAGAGGATTTATCGGTAGAATTTTAGATAAATTGCCTGGATATTCAAAGTTAAGAGCAACCGGATTCGGTCAAGCTATGGGTAAATCAGGCGCAGGCTGGATGGCAGTTATGGATGGTGCAGTTGAAACATTTACTCAGGTTGTACCTACATTCCAACAGCTTGGTGCTGAAGCCGGCTTCAAACAGATTGCAAAATCCGGAACAAAGGTAGCAGCAGGTGCAGCAGGATGGCTTGCAGGTGATGCTCTCGGTAAAGGTATTGGTGCCACAATTGGTACCGCTATTTGCCCGGGTGTCGGTACAGCAGTAGGCGGATTTATTGGCGGCTTCATTGGCGGTATTATCGGTTCTGCAGTTGCAGGAAAAGCTTCAAAAGCTCTTACAGGCAAAAATGAATTAGAAAAAGCACAAGATAAACAGATAGCAGAAATTACTCAGCAAATTGACGCTGACCCTAATTCTAAATTAGCTCTTGCACAACAAACATACCAGCAAGCAGAAGCTGTACTCGCTCAAGATGCTGAAAATCAAGATGCTTTAGCAGCAAAAAATGCGGCATACAATACAATTGCTCAATATCAAACAGCTCAAGAAGCTCAGCCAGAAACACAGGTTGATACTCAAACTACAATGCAGCAGCCTGCTTTCAACGGTAGCTATCAGGTTTCATTTAACGGTATTCCGACTGTACCCGGCTTTAACGGTTACGGCTATGACATGAACCAGTATCAAGCATTTTTCCACAATACAAACAATATGACTACAGCAAATCCTTTTAACAATAATAATCAAAAATTAGCTTAATTCTTTAAAACTTTAAAGATGTTTTAACTATAATACTAACCCAAAAATAATGCGGTTCCGATATTCGAAACCGCTTTTTTTATAAAACCTATTCCTTATTCCCTATTAGTCCAGTATTGCCTATAAATTTTAGTCTAGTTTTATCCGTTTTACGAAATTTCCCCAAATCTCGTAGTCTCTTAATCCTCGTTAAATCAAAGCTTTTTTTAGTCCAGTAATGCCTCTAAGATTGTTGCATTTTTAGCTGCCAGTGTGTTTTCTCTAACTCTGTTTCTGTGAATGTAAGTTCTCAATGCTTCACGTATCAACTCGCTTCTCGAACGATTTTCGTTTTCAGCAACTTGATCAATTTCATCTAAAAATTTTTCTGGCATTGAAATAAGTACTCTTGACATAAGTTTCCTCCTGTGGTTTTCTACTCTCTTTTTTCTCTCTTAATTATCTCTCGTACTTATATAAAAAAATCTTTTAAATAAAAATTGCCTATTTTGTATATACAAAATATATTTTAGTTAACAAATCTTAATATTTACAGAGAAAAACCAATAATAATCTAGTTTACAGACTTATGAAATAAAACAGTTAGTTGCAGTATGAATAAATTCTATTATCTGTGAAAAATATTCCAATGAAGAAGCCCCGTTGATAATGATATCAGCATCATGTTTTGAAGGTCTTATATATTTTTCAGCAGCAGCACCTACGTATTCCCAGTGTTTTTGAGCATTTTCCAAATCTTGATTTCTTTTTGCCGCACGTTCCATAAACCATTTTTTTTGAATTTTAGGGTCAATATCAATATAAATTTTTACATCAAACAAATCTTTGATGTCTTTATACATTGCGGCCATTCCTTCAACAAGAATAAATTTTTCAGAGGAAATAGGAATAGAATTTGGCACACTCACGCCTGTGCCGTTTATCAAATATTCTGGTGCTTTTATATTCTGACCGTTTGCTAGTTTGGTCAGGTCTTCTTTGAGCAAATCCAATTGAAAACTCTCTGGAGAATCAACATCATATCCGTTATCTCTCAAAGAATCAAAAGAACCGTATTTTTTTATTAGCTCAGAGATATCGTTAAAATAGTTGTCAATGCTTAAAAATTCAAGTGGGAATTGCAGCTCGTTACTTGTCTTTTTAATTTGTTTACAAATTGTAGTTTTTCCGCTTGCTGATTCGCCTGTCACTCCGATTAAAAATTTCTTTGAAGGATTTTCTATTAATCTCCTTGAAAATTTAGAAATAAAATTAGGATTTATCTCTTTGAAAATCGGTCTATCTGTTTTTTTGTCATATTGCAATATCTGCTTGAATTTAGTTTGAAGATAAAACGCAAGGAACTCTCTTCCTGTTTTAGTTGAAAAATCAGGTTTAATTATTTTGTCTTTAGAGTTCTTTTGTTTATCGGTAAGCATTTGCATACAAATCCAATACTTGTGAATAAATAAATTTGCCAATTTTATAAAGAAGTTAAATAAATGTAAAGTTTTTAAAAGATAATTCTATACGTTCGGTAAATCACCCATAACAACAGCTTCTTCCGATGCATCCAGATGGAAGGCTGTATGCAAAGCCTGTATGGCGGATTTTGATTGAGATTTTTCAACCAAACAGCTAATCTTTATTTCACTGGTTGAAATCATTTTAATGTTAATTCCACTTTCTGCAAGAGCTTTAAACATAGAAGCAGCAATACCTGGTCTGTCAACCATGCCTGCACCTACTATAGAAACTTTTGCGATATCTTCATCAACAAGTACACCTGAGGCATTAATTTCTTTAATAATTTGTTTAACGATATCCATTGTTTTTTCGTAGTCTGCTTCGCTGACTGTAAAGGCAATGTCGTTTGTGTCATCACTTCTACCGTATGATTGAATAATCATATCGACACTTATATCTGATTTAGAAAGCATTTCAAAGATTTTAGCAGCATTACCTGGTCTGTCAGGAACTTCTGTAATGACTACACGAATTTGTGATAAATCTGAAGCAACACCGGCAACGGGTTTATTAATTTCCATATCGTCAACTCCTATAATATAAGTGCCTAAATCATCTAATTTGAAAGAACTTCTTACTCGAAGAGGCACTTGGTACTGTTTTGCTGTTTCAACTGATCTTGGATGCAGAACATTGGCACCTACGTGTGCAAGTTCAAGCATTTCTTCATATGATATTTCTTTCAATTTTGTAGCTTTGGGAACAATTCTTGGATCAGTCGTGTAAACACCTTCAACGTCAGTGTAAATATCACATCTGTCTGCATGAAGTGCTCCTGCAATTGCTACAGCTGATGTATCAGAACCACCTCTTCCAAGAGTAGTAATTTCTCCGTCAGGAGTAACGCCCTGAAAACCTGCAACAACTATTATTTCACCTTTGTTCAAGTGTTCTTTGAGTTTATTAGTTTTTATATCAACAATTCTTGCTTTTGAATGAACGCATTCTGTAATAATGCCAACCTGCATTGCGTTCATACTTACAGCGGCATATCCTTGAGCCTGAATAGCCATTGTCAGCAATGCAATTGAAACCTGTTCACCGGTGGCAAGAAGCATGTCTAATTCTCTGGAATTTGGGTGAGATGATATTTCATTTGCCATTTTTACCAGATAATCAGTAGTATGCCCCATTGCTGAAACTACAACTATTACATCATTTCCGTTATTCTTTTCTTTTATAACTGCTGATGCGACATTTTTTATTTTATCTGTGTCAGCGACTGAAGTGCCGCCAAACTTTTGAACAATTATTCCCACTTCTATTCAGCCTCAATTTTATATTTTTCTATGAGCATATTTTTAAAGATAACTATCTTATCGTTATTATACTGCTCCAAAATTTTATTACAATATTCAAATGCTGTATTTACAATTTTTTGTGAAACTTCTTCTTTATTTTCTTCAGGATGTAAAATAGCGCCAAAGACCCTTGTTTCAAGTTCCTCAAATTCTTTTGAATTACGTCCCTCCTGTGACACAAATTCCAGATATGAAAGTGATTTGTCGTATTCTTTTGTGTTTAGAGAGACTTCACACATACCCAAATAGGCGAGATCATATTTTCCATCAATTTTTATTGCATTGCTAAATTTTTCTTTTGCTTCCTCAAATTCAGCAAGCTTCAAAAGTACCACACCGTATGCAAAATTTGTATAAGCTGAATTTTTGTCTAAAAGAAATGCTGTTCTTGCTTTTCTTTTTGCTTCGGTATTTTCATTCATTGTCAAAAGTAAATCCGCATAATTCAGGTATGCTTGAACAAATTTGGGACAATATTCGATACATTTTTTGAAATAAAATTTTGCCTGCTCAAAATCATTGAGCATTTTGTAGCAATTGGCAATATGAAAGTACATTCCATAGTTTTTTTTATCCGCGTCAAATGACTTTTTGTATAAATCAAGTGCTGGCGAGTACTCGGATTTGTTATACTTAATTGTTGCCAGATTATATAAAGCTTGCGGATGTGACGGGTTAATTTGAAGCACATTTTGAAAATATTCTTCTGCCTGAGTATATTCCTTAGCAAGCATAAAATTTACACCAAGATTAAAAAGGATAAAAGCATTACCATTATCCATGCTTAATGCTTTATTAAGCTTTTCTCTGGCCTTATCAATATAATTATATTTTTGTAATGCCATACCCCAGTTTGTATAAAATCTTGCATCAGCTTGTGCAAAAATTTCTGCCTTTTCAAAAACTTCCAAACATAAATCGGATTTTGCTGAATTCATATAACATTCTGCCAGTATAATATAGGGTTCTGTCTGTGTTTTATCAAACAAAATAGCATCCTCGGCACATTTCATTGCATTTTGATAATCAGACAATTTTAAATAAGATAATGCCATATAATGCATTGCGTCAAATTTATTTTCTGAGTATAAAAGACTGTGCTTAAATTTCTTTATTGCTTCATCATATTTCTGCTTTTCAAATAGCAGCAGTCCCCACAAAAAGGGTGTAATTGGATTTAGCGGATTAAGTAGAACTGCTTTTTTAAATTTTTCTTCCGCTTCCGTATTTCTTCCGGCTCTGGCAAGAGAAACAGCCCAATTTAAAAATATATCTGGATCTCTCGGGTCATATTTTTGTGCAAGCTTATATATTTCTATAGAACCTTTCATGTCACCTATTTCTGACAATGCCGAAGCCCACATGGAATATGCTTTGGCATTAGATTTATCGAGTTTGATGGCATGTCTGAAATTTTTTATCGCATCTTCGTAGTTTTTTTGTTTCATCAAAGCGATACCCATATTTACATACACACCCGGATTTTGATTTGGCATAAGAGATGCTGTTGTAAATTTTTCAATTGCATCGTTCAAATTACCATTTTCTGCAAGACGAATCCCCCAGTTCATATATGCGATATTAGGCATTTGTTCAACTGAATTAGATGATTTGCTGTAGTTTTTTATAAAATCATCAAGTTTATTAATTTTTTTCTTAATTTCTTTTTTTAAATTTATAAGTTTATTTTTCATATCCAGCTATAAAAGATTTGTAATTATTTTATTATATTGTCAACAACTTCTCTGAATGCGCCGTCACCGGCATTTGCGTCTGTAATTTGAATGTGTTTCAGCTCTTTAACCTTATAATTTGCCTGAGGAACAGTAACAGCATATTTTACACTTTTCAAACACTCTATATCATTAATATCGTCCCCTATGTAGACAATTTCATCGTCTGAAAGATTGTATTTTTCTTTTAAAGACTCCAAAACTGGTAATTTGTTTCTGATTCCTTGATGAATATCATTGAGATTGAATTTTTTAGATATATAATCTATCTCTTTACTGGCTTCGCCGGATATAATAGCAACATTAACTGAGTTTTTTACGCAGATTGAAACACCCATCAAATCCTTGAAGCTTAATCGTTTTAGACGGGTATTGTCATCTAGAATATAAACGGAATTGTCAGTGAATATTCCATCAAAGTCGCTTACAATAAGCCTGATTTTTGATGACAAATCTAAAGTTTTATACATTATACAAGAGCCTTACTAACTTTTCTTAATTTATTTCGAACAGGAATTTCAGAGTCATAAACAACTTTTATCCCGTCTCCCAGAACTTTTTTTACTTCTCTTATATCACGAACCATTCTTCTTAATCCTTCCGGTTCCAGGCTGGCAGCCTGATCGGAGCCCCATAAAGTTCTGTCTACTGTAATATGTCTTTCTACAGCGCTTGCACCAACTTCAACAGAAAGTATAGAAGGCAATAACCCCCTTTCATGGCCGCTATATCCTACAGGACAAGAAAATTCTTCCTTTAATTTCTGAATTACACGTAAATTAATTTGGTTATGATCGGTCGGATAAGTCGAAGTACAATGGAACAGGACAAGGTTATCTTCACCGAGAATATCTACTGCGTGCCTTATTTCTTCCATTGTGCTCATCCCTGTTGAAAGTAAAACAGGTTTTCCTGTATTTTTTATGTATTTTAAGAGTTCATCATCCGTCAATAAAGCAGATGCAATTTTGTGGCACGGAACATTAAATTGTTCAATAAAGTCAACAGAATCCTTGTCCCAGCAAGAAGCAAACCACATTATTTTTTTTGCTTTACAGTATTCGTCTATTTCTTTGTAATCATCGTATGTCAATTCCAAACCGTTTTTTAAATCTCTGTTTGTGCTTCCGTAATAATTTGGTCTGTATACGTCAAGTTCTTCCGGAGTGTAGACTTTTGTTACTGTTCTTTTTTGAAATTTAACAGCGTCGCAGCCTGCCAGCACAGCTTCATCTATCATTCTTTTTGCTAAATCAACAGAACCGTTATGATTAATCCCTATTTCAGCAATTATAAAACAAGGTGCGTTATCTGAAATTTTTTTATTTCCGACAATTACTTCTCTTCTCAATTTCAACTCCCATACTAACCTGATATTCTGTTATTAATTTTATATTTTATATTTTTTATAAAGATTATCTATATCTAGTGCTTTTTTTATTTGTTCATCTGCTTTTAGCTGCGTTTCTTCTTTGCTGCTTTTTATATTCTCAGTATCATTGCTTTTGAATGTATATTCTGTTTTCTCAAATTCTTTTATTAAATTGATATGTGAATTAGTAGATGCAACAAGTAAGATTTTGTCATTCATTTCAATAGAATACAAATATCTCTGCTGGCCGAGCGGCATTGATTGCAATATATTGAACTTATAATAATCGTTTTCTTTTAAAGCTGCTTTTAATTTATTCTTATTTACAAGATTCAATTTGCTGTATATCCATCCGGTAAAATAAATTAGTGCAATGACTATAATCATTGAAAGGACAAGATTTAGCATGCTCGGCATTCCTGCTGTTTCAGCGGCCATAGCTGATTTCATACTATCAGGAATTTCGATAGCCAAAGCGCTGTTATTAAATATGAAATAAACTAATAGTGTAGAAAACAATTTATTAAAATAATGCATTTTTTTAACCGTTCCTTTAAAAACTAATACAAAGTCTTCTAATATCTTAGCACAATGCGTGTGCAGAAATATAGAATTTTAAATATTATTAAGTAAGATAAAGTTCTTAAAATAAAAACAAATACTAAAATTTCTCTATTATAAATCTTGTAGCTTCTTCAACAGTTTCAGGTGTGTTAAGATTTTTTTCTATATCTACTATTACCTTGGGATTAACGACTTTATTGTTCTTCAAGCGTCTGTATGCAAGAAGCAAAAGAAATATAACGACACATGAACCGCCTACAAGCAGCATAGAATGCATGAATTTGCTTAAAACATTATTCGCTTCAGACTTTTTTTCTACTTTACTTTTAGGAACAAGGGTATTGCTATCAACAGCAAAACAGCATGGCATTGATATAAACAATGCCAACGCTACTGTAATAAAAAATGTGAAAATTTTTGTTTTCATATAGCACCTGTGAAGTCTATTTTTCAGCATCTGCAGCTTTATCAGATGTTTTTTTTCTTGTTCTTGATGCTTTTCGAGTTTTTGTAGCCTTTTTCGGTTTCTCAGAAACTTCAACTGCAGGCTGGACATCGATTGCATCTGCAGTCTGAGTAACTGCTGCTGCTTCAACTTGAGCTTCTGCTTTTTTCTCCGCTGCTTTAGTTTTTCTCGGAGTTCTTTTTCTTGTTGTTTTAGTTTTCTTATTCTCAGTATCAGGTTCAACAACAGCGGTTTCAATCTCTACAATTTCAACAGGAGGTTCAGGAAGCTGCGTATTTTCCAACACTAATTCATCAACTTCTGTTATAATTTGAGTTTCCTGCTGTTTTCTGTCTTCTTTTCTGTTATTACGTCTGTTTTTATTAAAACGCTTATTTCTGTTATCTTTTCTGTTGTTTTGATCTGTATCAGTATTCATATTTTCATCAGCAGCAAAATTATTATTTTCTTTTATATCCTCATTTTTTGCATGATTACGTCTGTCATAATCGTTTTTCTGTTGAACATTGTTATTTTGATGGTTAAAGACTTTATTGTGCTTGTCACCATTATGTTTATTTTTTCCGTTGTTCATAGGAAGTTTAAGTTTTGCAGCTTTGGAACGCTGTTCACCGTCGCTCAGTGAAGAAGCAAATCCGAAATCCTCAATGAGATGACCTGTACCACCGCAATGCGGACATTTTTTTGTAAAGATTTCAGCAAGACTCTGTCCCTGTCTATGACGTGTCATTTCAACCAACCCAAGGTCGGAAAGCTGGCCGACTTGCGGTTTCGCCTTATCAGATTCAACAGCAAGTTCAAGTTCTTCAAGAATTGCAATTTTGTCGGCACGGCTGAGCATGTCGATGAAATCGATAATAATCATACCGCCAATGTTTCTGAGCTTTAATTGTCTTGCAATTTCAACAACAGCTTCTTTATTGGTTTTTAAGATAGTTTCATCTTGAGTTGCTGAACTGATAAACTTACCGCTGTTTACGTCTATTACTGTGAGTGCTTCAGTAGTTTGGATGAACAGATAGCCTCCTGATGGTAAGTTTACTTTTATTTGAAGAGCCTGCTCAATTTCTTTTTTTACACCTGATGCAACAAGAAGCGGTTCACTTCCTTTATATACAGAGATATCTATATCTTTGTGTAAATTCCAGTTTTGTATAAGCTGCTGTACTCTGTGCATTGCATATGGAGTATCAACAACAATCTCTTTTACGTCTTCTGTACAGGCTTCACGAATAACTCTGTAAAGCAAATCCTGGTCTCTATATAGCAGATTGGGTGCATCTACAAGTTCTGCTTGAGTTACAATGTTATTCCATTTTTCAAGAAGGATTTCTAAATCTTCTTGTATTTCTGCTTCTGTTTGACCTTCTGCTTCTGTTCTGATTATTACACCGAGTCCTACAGGTTTTAGCAAGCTGACAATAGATTTTAGTCTTGCTCTTTCTTTTGATGACATAATCTTTTTACTTACGCTAATACCTGTTTCTTGAGGCATAAGCACACAAAACCGCCCTGGCAAGCTTATTGACGTTGTAACTCTCGGGCCTTTATGACCAGTCGGCTCTTTTACAACCTGAACAACTAAATTCTGTTTTGGGCTGAGCTTATCTTGTAAACCGCCTTTCCCAATAACGTCTGCTGCATGTAAAAAACCCATTTTGTCAGAACCAACATCTACAAACGCTGCCTCAATACTCGGCAGAATATTTTCTACTTTACTAAGGTAGACATCGCCGAGAAGAATTTCACCTCGATGTATAAAAAATTCCGTAACTTTATTGTCTTCAAAAACTGCAGCAATGTTGTCACGTTCAGCAATAACTATTGATTTAGCCATATAATTTTCCTTTTAAATTTGTATAAACCTTTATTTCTCACTAATTATAGAATTTGCATATTCTCGTCAAACAATGCAATTCTGGTGATATTAAACTTTGTTTCGGGATAGAAAATTTTCATTAAATCATCAGCACGAACAGACGGAATATCCGGATTTTGACCGGTTTTAAGCGTTACAATAAGTTTCTCATCATTGATTTGTACATCACGTATTGAATTTTTAATGTTTAATAATTTATCTACACCTTTTTTTGTCTTCTTCTTTAAGAATATTTCATCTTCTGAAGTAAGCTTATCTTTAATATACATTAAATTATCAAAATTGGAAATACCCTTATTTAAAAAACTTATTTCATATTTAGCCCATTGCGTAAGTATATCTAATGATTTGGCTGATTTATCGATTTGCTTAATATTTATTATTTGTGCCATCGGGTCAATAGCGTTATTTAAAATATTTTTTATATTTTCAGTATTGTGATTACCGTAAAGTTCAAAATCCACAAATTCAGTATCGCTTTCAATAAATAGAGGCAATGCAGCACCTAAAGATATTTTGGGTATAGGGTTAAACCCCTCTGTAAAAACAACTGGCAGCTGTGAGCGAAACAGGCCTTTTACTATAGTGTTTTGCCAGTCTAAATGAGAAAGGAATTTTAAGTATCCTTTTTTGGTTATTTTGGCTCTATATTTTTTTATAAGAGACTTATCTATACTAATATCAGAGCTGATTTGGGGAGTATAGGGTTTATCCAGAGACTTTGATACTTTATATTCACTGCAAATACCGCAATTTGAACAAGCTGTTTCACACGGTACACTAGATTGACTATTTAAAGCTTTTTCATATTCATTTATAAACCATTCTTTTTTTATTCCGATATTAATAAAATCCCACGGAAGTTCTTCGTCTATTTTATATGTCTTTTGTGCAAGGGCTGAAACTGATATTCCGCATTTTTCAGCTATTTCATACCATTTATTCCTGTCAAAATTTTCGTCCCATGCATC
The DNA here is from genome assembly GCA_944322855.1 of Candidatus Gastranaerophilales bacterium. Classification (GTDB taxonomy): domain Bacteria; phylum Cyanobacteriota; class Vampirovibrionia; order Gastranaerophilales; family Gastranaerophilaceae; genus Limenecus. Next base: position 105,059 of record CALUQG010000005.1, on the reverse strand, counting down.
CAGATAACAGCCGTTTTTATACAATTCCTTTATATAATTGCATAAAGACGAGTCGCCTCTTGTTAAAACAGCTTCTATTTCAGAAATATATTTTTCATGAATTTTTATTCTTACACCTTTTAATGATTTTGATTTATCTCTGATATAGCTGATTTTTTGACTAATTGTTTCGAGTGAATCTTGTCCGGCCCACTGAAAAGGAGTAAAAGGCTTTGGTACAAATATTGAAAGTGTACAGTTTAGCTTCAAGTCATGCTTTAGACCAAGTTCTTTTTTTATGAGTTTTGCTCTGTATTTAATGCTCAACAATAGCTCTATCATTTCATCAATGTCATCGTAAGTTTCTGTCGGCAGCCCGAGTATAAAATAATATTTAATGCTGTCATACCCGTTTTTGTAACAGTCTAAAGTCGTATTTACTATTTGTTCTCTTGATATATTTTTGTTGATTACGTCTCTTAGTCTTTGTGAACCTGCTTCAGGTGCAAGTGTAATTGTTGTCTTTCTTACATCTTTAACGAGGTTGGAAAGTCTGATGTTAAACCTGTCAATTCTTTGACTAGGAAGAGATGCAGAAACCTTCTTTTCTCTAAAACAAGAGGTCAATTCTTCAAGCACCGGTTCAATGTTTGTGTAATCATTTGATGACAATGATAACATTGAGAACTCGTCATACCCTGTGTTTGTAACAATTTTTTTTGTAGTTTCAATGATTTCAGCAGCTTTTCTTTCTCTTATAGGCAGATTAACATGCCCCGGCTGGCAAAATCTGCACATGCGGCCGCAGCCTCTTCTTATTTCGACAACTGCTCTGTCATGTATTGAAGTTGAAAAAGGCACAGGATATTTTAGTGGAACTGACTCCATCGAAAAATCATATATTCTTTTATTTATTTTGTTTCCAGAATGAAACTCTGGAACATACATTCCTTCTATTTGGGCTAAAGCTTCAATTATTTGTTTTCTATTTTTGCCTTCAGATTTGGCTGCTTTATAAACAGAAACAATTTCTTTCAATATATCTTCACCGTCGCCGATTAAAAAACCGTCTATGAATTCTTTCATTGGCTCAGGATTAAATGTACATGGTCCACCGGACAAAACTATTGGATGGCTGTCATTTCTTTCTTTGGACAGGATAGGAATATCGGACAATTTCAGCATTGCAAGAGCAGTAGGATAAGCGAGTTCATACTGCAAAGATATGCCGAGTAAGTCAAAATCTCCCAGACAGACTTTTGATTCAACTCCATATAAAAATAGTTTTTGTTTTTCAATTTCTTTTTTACAATCGATATCAGGTGCATACGCTCTGTCACACATACAGCCGTCAATTGAATTTAAAATGTCATAAATGAGTCTGTGACCGAGATTGCTAGCACCGACTTCGTATTTATCCGGAAATGCTATAGCAAATCGAACTAGTGCTTCCTCAAAATCTTTATTATATGAATATAGTTCATGCCCTGCATATTGATATGGTTTATTTACATTAAAAAGCAGGTTGTCTAACGATTCTTTATCCAGTTTTCTCATAGTTTAATAAATCTTATATAATATTTTTCGGCAAGAATTTGTCTATTTCAATGATAGTGCCATTAAGCTCATTATTTCTAAACATTAAAAGAAAATCAAGCAGTTTGTCATTTGGTACATTGTAGCTGTAGAGAGAGGGAAAACCATTTTTATCTCTCATAACTTTTACAATGTAGTGGCAATCTTTTGCATAAGCCAGTAAATTCTCTTCTTTAAAAGGGTATCCGTTTGCATCTTTATCAAGTCTTACATAGCTAAATCCGGCAAAAGTTTTAACTTTTTCCATTGTGTCTGCCGGTTTATTTTTTATGTGCTTACTAAATATATTTATAACTTTTTTACTGATTTCTTCTGACATATTCTCATTAAATCCGATTTTAATCATGTAGTCCAGATTTTTACAAAGTAGTTACATTGTAAAAGTTTGTTAATATAGCAGAGCATTCATATAATACAAATAGGAAAATATTATAAATAAAAGAGCTAAGACTTATTATTCTTAGCTCTTTTGGTATATAAACACATGTTATTTAACTATGCAGCTTGAGCAGGAGCAGTTTGAGGATTCATTTCAGCTGTTTTTGCAGCCGGTGCAACGTCCATAATTGTATCCAGTTTTGCAAGTCCTTCTGCTGCTACTTTTTGTACATTTTCATCTGCATCCTGTTTAGACAATTCAAAGATTTCTTTCATAACAGGTTTGTATTCTGGTCTTGCATTATATGCAAGTGCAGCAAGTCCGCTTGCTCTCAGCATCGGGTTCGGGTTGTCTTTGATTGTTGTAACAATCTGTTCCATACCCGGTAAATCTTTGATATCAGGAGTCATGTTGTTTGTTTTTTTGAATTCATCGATCAAAAGATTTTGAAGGATTGCTGTTGTGAACAATGCATATTGTTTATTTCTTTCAGCCATTTCTAACGGAGAAATTTTATTTGCTTCTCCCATATCGGCTTCTGATAATTGTTTACCTGCAAGAACTTGCTGTCTTAAGTCTTTTTGATGTTCTGTAGGACCTTCAAGTGTTGTTGTATCTTTGCCTATAACACCCAACAGAGCTTCCATTAATTCTGTATCAAGAAGTTTTGGTGCCAACTCAGGTTTGTTCTGTGCAATATCTGCAACTTTTTCTATTGCGTTACCTGCTTGTTCCAAATCATTTCCTTTGATTTGAGCAATTGTTGCTGGCATATTAAATTCATTTGTATTAACTTGTTGTTCAGCTGCGGCAGGTGCTTCAGGAGCAGCAGGAGCTGGCTGAGGCTGTTGAACCGGAGCTTGGGTTTGAGGTGTAACTACAGATGGGGGAACTTGATTTACAGTTTGCTGGTTTACGACCTGTGGAGCCGGTACCTGAGGTTGAACAGGAGCTGGTGCCGGTGTATTTACAGGTGGGTAATAAACCGGGGCCTGTGCCTGCGGATAGCTGTATATTTGAGACTGAGGATATGCATAAGCAGATGGTTGCTGAGCACCCGGTGCATTAACCTTGGGGTCAACAATATTTATTTTAATGGCATTGTATTCAGCCGGTGCCTGTTGAGGGTATGCCTGTTGTACAGGAGCTGCGTATCCATAATTTGATGGTGATTGTATCATTTTTTTCCCCTTATTAAATTTTTCTTTGCTACATATTAAATAGAACTCAAGATTATAAATTGCTATTTTATCGTAGTAAATTAATAATTCTTAACATCTAATTTTGTAGAAAAAATGCAACCAATTATTGGTTGCACCTTTTATGCATTATAATTTATATTTTTACCTGTATTTTCAGGTAGCGGTTGCGGCAATGGTGCAGGAGCAGGCTGTGGCTGCTGTGACGGTGCATCAACTTTTGCGCCTGATATATTTATCTTAATTGCATTGAATTCTGCAGCTGGAGCAGGCATGTAAGTTGTAGGTTGTTGTATCATTTTTCCTCCGTTAAATAGATGGTCATTTGATTATACTTGCTTAATAAATGAATATAAAAATATTTGTTAGTATTTTGGATTTTATTTAACAAAATTTAACAATATTTGTGAAAAGCTGTTTTATTTAAAAGTTTTATTAATATCGCTACATAGATAGTAGTATTTATTTTACTTTTATATTATTATTGTGTGAGAGGTAAATTATGCCGATGAAACATTCAACATATTCTGTAATCATTGTGGGCAGCGGTATAGCAGGCCTTTATGCAGCAATAAAATTGTCTGAAACAGTCAACTTGCCTGATGGTATTTTATTGATTACTAAATCCCAACTTTCAGAGTGCAATTCCAGGTATGCTCAAGGCGGTATAGTTGGTGTGCTTCCCGAAAATAAACCGGATTCTATTAGTCTGCATGTCGCAGATACAATCAAAGCAGGCTGCGGTTTATGTGACTTTAATGTAGTTAAATTTGTTTCTGAAAATAGTTGCCATGCCATAAAAGATTTAATGCATTACGGTGTAAAATTTGATAGAAACGATAAAAATGAACTTAATTTTACTCTGGAAGGTGCTCATAGTGTCAGAAGAATTCTTCACGTAGGAGGAGATGCTACCGGATATGGAATTGAAAAAGAGCTGTTGAATAAAGTAAAAAATGACAAAAATATATCTTCTAACATAACTATCTATGAAGAAACAATAGCTGCTGATTTGCTCGTTGATGCGAATAACAGTTGTAAAGGTTTAATTACATATCATGAACCTGAGCATGAATATGAAACAGTTTATGCTCCTGTTACAATTCTTGCTACGGGCGGAACCGGGCAAATATACAAGTACACAACAAATCCAACTGTTACAACCGGTGACGGGCTCGCACTAGCTATTCGTGCTAATGCTGAAATTAAAGACATGGAGTTTATTCAGTTCCATCCGACAGCTTTATCCATTGAAAACGATGATTCTAGATTTTTGATTTCTGAATCAGTCAGAGGTGAAGGGGCTAAGCTGGTTAACCAGAATGGCGAATATTTTATGGCTTCTCATCCTCAAAAAGATTTGGCTCCGCGCGATGTTGTGGCCAGAGCCATATTCTCTCAAATTTCGAACGGCAATAAAGTTTTTCTTGATACAACTTTGATTGATATAGATAAATTCAAAACCCGTTTTCCGAATATTTATAAAACATGCCTTGAAAACGGGATAGACGTAACAAAAGATTTTATTCCTGTATCTCCTGCTGCTCACTATTGTATGGGAGGCATAAAAACATTTATAAACGGAAAAACTTCTGTAGAAAACTTATTTGCTATTGGTGAAGTTGCTTGTACATCTTTACATGGTGCAAATCGACTGGCAAGTAACTCTCTGCTTGAATGTGTTGTGTCAGCTTACGAACTTGTTAATACATTGCATGACAAAAACTTTATTTCTTCAAAAATTATTGATGAAAAAATTATGGAGACTATAAAAAAATATTCGCAAGACAGTGAGGATTACATAGAGTTTTTGCCTGAAAAAATAAATGAATATAAATCGAAATTGCAAGATATTATGTGGAATGGGGCAGGTATTATCAGATCACAAGAATCTCTTTTGAACGCAATGTCTATGATAAACAAACTGGAAGAAAGTTTTAAAGGCGGACGTAGTGAAATTAACATCTGTAATTCAATTAGCGAATATGAATTGCGAAATATGATTTACGTTGCTAAATGCATTATAAACTCTGCGCTTCAAAGAAAAGAGTCAGTTGGTGCTCATTACAGATCAGATTCACCCTGTGAAAATTTGTCACCACAAGCAGAGAATTTAGAGGAAGCGAATAATGAATCAAAAATTATTGCATGAGTTTCTTGTAGAAGAGCATATTAAAAACGCTTTAAAGGAAGATATAGGCTTTGGCGATATAACAACAGATTTTTTATATAATGAAGATGATTTTATTACAGCTCAGCTCAACACCAGACAGGATTGTGTTGTTTGCGGATTAAATGTTTTTAAAAAAGTTTTTGATATTTTATCAAACAGTATAGAGTTTACCAGCTATTACACTGATGGTGATGCAGTATCAGCAGGCCAAAAAATTGCACAAATAAAAGGCCCTGCAAGAGCAATATTAACAGGTGAAAGAACAGCACTGAACTATATGCAGCGTATGTCCGGAATTGCCAGTGAAACAAAAAAGTATCAAGATGCGATAAAGCCTTATTCTGCTTTTGTTACTGATACAAGAAAAAATACTCCGGGATTTCGTATGTTTGAAAAATATGCTGTAATGGTTGGTGGAGCAAGGCTGCATAGATTTAATCTGTCCGATTGCGTGATGATAAAAGACAATCATATTAAACATGCCGAGTCACTTACTGCAGCTGTCAATTTAATTAAGCAAACGATTTCTCATGCACACAAAATAGAAGTTGAGTGTGACACTTTTGAACAGGTTCAAGAAGCTGTTGATTGCGGATGTGACGTAATCATGTTAGATAATATGACAATTGACAGCATGAAGAAATGTGTAAAATTTATTAATAAAAAGGCTATTGTGGAAGCAAGCGGAAATGTTAAAATAAATACTATAAATGAAATTGCGTCAACCGGTGTCGATGTGATTTCTACAAGTGCAATAGTTGCACAGGCTCCTGTTATAGATTTAGGATTGGATATTTCTTAATGACATTTAAAATTGTTGTATGCTTAAAACAGGTTCCTGATACTAATGATATCAAGTGGACTGAAAATAATACCATACAAAGAGAAGGATTAGATTCAATTATTAATCCATATGATATTGGCGCACTTTATTTTGCAAAAGAGTTCAAAAGAACAATATCAGAAAGAAACATTGACGTAGAAATAACAGCAGTTACAATGGGACCAAACCAGTCAGAAGAAATATTGAGAAAAGCTATAAGCTTTGGCTGCGACCGGGCATATTTGCTTTGTGACAAAAAATTTTCCGGCTCTGATACACTTGCAACTGCTTATACACTTTCACAATTTATAAAGATTTATGTTCCTGATTTTAAATTAATATTATGCGGACAGCAGGCAATTGACGGTGATACAGCTCAAACTCCATCCAGCATGGCAGAAAAGCTTTCCATTGCACAAATTACCAACGTAGTAGAACTTTTTGAGGCTAATGAAGTATATTCTGTTTGGGAAAAAGATACTGGAGTAAAAAAAGAAACTATAAAATCAGGTTATCCGCTATTAGTTGCTGCAGCAATTACTCCGGAACCTTTATCACCCCGTATCAATGATTATATAAGATCTCAAAATGCAATTATTCCGGTGTTAAATGCTCAGGACATTAATGCCAATTTAAGTTGTATCGGTTTTTCCGGTTCGCCTACTATAGTAAAAAAGGCTTTCAGACATTCATCTGACAGAAACGTTGCCCTCTATGAAAATTTGCCTCCTACTGAAGCAGCTTCATTAATAATTGACGAAATCAACAAATGCAGGAATAAAAATGACATCTAATATTTTGATTTACATAGAAATTAATGACAGCAAAATTGAAACTGTTTCAAAAGAAATAATTTCAAAAATCCGCAGTAGTTTTAATGATATAAAATTGTGCGGTGCCGTAATTGCTGATGAAAATACCATTTCCAACGTACAAGAAGAGCTTTCTAAATTACCGCTGGATTGTGTTTATATAATAAATGATAATATTTTTGATGAATTTCAAGTGTGTCTGTATTCTAAAGCATTATATGACTTAATCAAGGAAGTAAAACCTGATATATTTTTAATGGGGGCAACTCCTGACGGACGGGAACTGGCACCAAGAACCGCTTCAAAATTAGAAATAGGCTTAACTGCAGATTGTACAGGTTTAGATATAGATAACGACGGCAAACTTTTGGCTACGAGACCGACTTACGGTGGAAAGTTAATGGCAACAATTACATCAAAAACTAAACCCGGATTTGCAACAATCCGTCCTCATTCATTTAAAATGATGAATGTTCCAAATGGAAATCCAATGATTGAGTATAAATCGTATGATATAAGCGGAATTGCTTGTTTGACTGAGATATTAAACTGTTTTCAAAAAACTGTTTCTGAGGATTGGAGTTGTGCGGAAATAATTATTTCAGGTGGTTTAGGACTAAAAACAAAGGAAAATTTTCAGCGTATATACAAGTTAGCTGACTTGATTAATGCCAAGCCGGCGGCAAGCAGAGCAGCTGTAGAACTAGGCTGGGCTCCTGCTTCTATACAGGTAGGACAAACAGGAAAGTCAGTTTCTCCGAAATTATATATAGCATTCGGAATATCAGGCGCTATGCAGCATCTTGTCGGAATTAGCAGTTCTGACAAAATAATTGCTGTAAATACTGATAGAAATGCCCCTATTATGAAGGCTTGTGATATTGCTATTGTTGCCGATGCACAAAATGTTCTGGAATCATTAATTAGTAATTTAAGTTAAAGTCAGACAAGTCCTTCTTTTATGGCTTTTACTGCAGCTTGCGTTCTGTCATCAACTACAAGCTTTTGTATAATATTGCAAACGTGCGCCTTAGCCGTATGTTCGCTTATAGTTAATGTATTTGCAATTTCTGAATTTGATTGTCCGTCAACAACAAGTTTCAGTACCTCATATTCCCTTTCGGTTAAATTGGCATGTTGCGCTCTAAAAGCAGCACGGGAGTTTTGTTTTTGGGGTATGAAACATGAAGATTTATCTCTTATAAGCGGTACAATTTGCGGATCAAGCCAGATAGCACCGTCTTTTATTGATTTTATTACCATAGTAAGTAGCTCTGTATTAATATCCTTTAATACATAAGCGTAAGCACCGGCACTCAAAGAGTCCATTACTTCTTTTTCATTTATATGTGAAGTTAACATCATAACTTTTTGATTAACATCATTAGCAAGAATTCTCTTTGTGGCTTCAATGCCCGAAATATCAGGTAGACCTATATCCATCAATACAACATCAGGCTTTAGAAGTTTCGTCTTTTCTACTGCTTCCTTTCCCGTTTCAGCTTCTGCTATTAAGCTTATATCATCAGTTTCATCGAATAATGACCTTAAACCTGCTCTTAGAAGCTTATGATCTTCAACCATAAGTATTGACGTTGATTTCATAATTACATCTCCCACTGTGTTATTTATACTATGAATATAAGAAGAAGTTATTTAAAGAACATCACCCGGATTTCTTTTAAATTAGAAAATTTCTTGCGATTATAAAAATAACGAACATATATAACGACACGATATATTATGATAATATTTTCAGCCTGTATCATACCTACAAGCAGCCATTAGCATGTTATGGCCTAAAGCAATAGCAAAATAGAAGGCAAAGAACATTATCTCATATTTAATTATCAAGCTAAACTAATACTTATAACAGTAAGCACTATGGATTTGTGTGTTTGACAAAAATTTTTATTAGCGAAAGTATCGCGAAATAAATTTTAATTCTTTGTTAGAAAATCAGAAATTAAAAAATATTTTTTATATTGAAAAATTAATGAAATAATTTTTAATTAATTTTTTGATTATTTCATTAATATCGAATAGATACATATTGATAATATTATTAGCACCTCTTGATGTAGCTATTCGATACATAATGATAATATTTTATGAAATTTTTATAATAATTTCACAAGGACAAGAATAAATTTTATAATTCTGTAATGAAGCATAATTTTAATAATCAAAATTCGTTAATACAATCTGGCATAAATTTATTTTATACAAACGATGGTTCAGTGGGTTTGTATAATCCAGAAATTGATGACATATTCCATTCCGTATATGGTGCAAGAGAAGAAGCTGAGACTAAATTTATTAGACCGCTTAATTTTTCTAAAAATTTTTCATCAAAAGACAAAATAAGAGTTTTGGATATATGTTATGGTATAGGCTATAACACAAAAGCTTTGTTAAAAAGACTTATACAAGCCAATTACAAAGGCAAAATTTCTATAGACATTCTGGAGTATAATAAAGAACTCGTTTTGTTGTCGCCATTTATTAATGATACATATTTCAATAAGTATCCCGAGATATCATATATTTTGTTATACAATCTTTGTACCTGTTTAAATGATGAAAATTTTGAGCTAAACGATTACATAAATAACAGAAGTCTAAGAAAATTTATTTCGCCGTTTTACAGGTCATTTAACAAAAAATATAAACAGGTTACGTATACCAGAAAGCCTAAGATAAAACAAAAGGCCTTCTTACATAATATATATTATCATTGTATATCGCAACGTCATAAAATACCCGTTAAGCACTTTAAATTCAACAAAATTAAAATTAAACCGTATTTTGATGATGCAAGAATAACTGTCAAGGCTTTAAAAGTTCAATATGACATCATATTTCTTGATGCTTTTACCCCCACAAAACTTCCTACTCTTTGGAGCTTACAGTTTTTCAAAGAATTGTACAGGCTTATAAATGATGATGGTATGCTTGTCACTTATTCAAACTCTGCAGCCGTTAGACATGCAATGATAGATGCAGGCTTTTGTGTAGGAAAAGTTTTAGATAATACAGGCAGAAATTCCGGCACGGTTGCTGCTAAAAGAATTGAATTAATTGAAAACAAACTTTCTGATTATGATATTGGACTGTTAGAAACAAGTGCCGGAATTTATTATCTTGATGAAAACCTTGAAAAGCCGGCTAAAAAAATTCTTGATGAACACTTAAACAGAAAGAAGCATCTTAACTTAAAATCATCAACACAATACAAAAAAGATTACCTTCAGATTATGGAGAAAAATAATAATGGATAAATATGACTTAGTAGTTTGCGGCGGCGGAACAGCTGGAGTCGCTGCAGGTTATATAGGAGCAAAATACGGGTTAAAGACACTTATTATCGAAAAAAATATTCATCTTGGCGGAACAATTACTTCAGCTCTGGTTATGCCTGCAATGAAATCTAATACGAAGGATATAAATTGTGAATTTTATAATGATTTTATATCAGAATTAAAAAACTTCAACGGTAATATTACATACGGCGATGGAAATTCCGGCTGGTTTAATCCAGAAATTTCAAAAATAGCATTTGATAGTCTTATGGAAAAATCAGGATGCGATGTTTTATATAATACAGAAATTATCAGTGCAATTTCTGCTAACAACTTAGTAAAATCTGCTTGCGTAATCTCGAAAACATTATCGTTATATATCGAGTCGAGTTATTTTGTAGACGCAACAGGCGATGGAAATTTTTCTGCAATTTTAAAAAACAAAATTTTAGAAAATAATTTTTCAAGACAGCCAATGACTCTTCGTTTTCATGTTTCAGGAATAGATTTAAATAAGTTTTCTAAGTGGCTGCTTGATACAGACAGTGATAGAAATGTTTCTACAGTGTATGAGATTGATAATCAAATCCATTTATCTACTGCATGTACCTGGGACAGTGACAGACATTGGGCTCTAAGACCTATATTTGAAAGGGGGATATCCGAAGGAGTTATAACAGAAGAAGATGCCTCATATTTCCAGATTTTCACCATACCAGCTATGCCTGGTACTATATCTCTAAATTGTCCGAGAGTCTTGCTAGACAATGAACTAGACCCTCTTGATCAATTTGCTGTATCGAAAGCTTTAATTAAAGCAAGAAAGCAGATATGGCGTCTTTTTTCCTTTATGAAACGCTATTTTCCTGGGTTTGAAAACTGTTATATTTCTAATATTGCGGATATGCTTGGTATAAGAGAGTCTCGCAGGGTTGAAGGTAAGAAAATATACACAAAAGAAGATATTATGAGTGGTCGTACATATGAAAATCCCGTGCTTCATTCTGATTATCCTATTGATATACATTCATATAAAAAAGATGCATCGAGTCTGCAAAAAGATGTTATAGACTATGAATTGCCTTTTGAATGTTTGATGGCATCAGGTTTTGACAATTTATTCTTAGCAGGAAGAAATATCTCATCAGATTTCAGTTCACAAGCTGCCCTTAGAATACAAACGTCCTGCTTTTCAATGGGTGAAGCAGTTGCGAAACATGTGGCGAAGCTGCTTGGAAAAATTTGATAAATACAAAAGGGTTATTCATCAAAATTAAATCTTCTTTCAACAACTACAAGCGGCTTTTTATTTACCCTTGTATAAATAGCACCGATGTATTCTCCTAAAATTCCTATAAAAAACAGCTGAACCGAGGAGAAAAAGAACAGACCGATTATTAAAGATGCCATACCAAGCTCATAGCTCTCCCAGTGAAAGATTTTAAGGAACAGATAAATTATTGATATCAGCATACTAATCATAGCCAGAATAAATCCGCTGAATGTTGCAAGTCTTATGGGGAAAAACGAATGTTTAGTGATAATATTCATAGCACAACTATACAATCGTAATAAATTGTATTTTGATTTACCATGTTTTCTTGCTTGTTGCGTGTATTCAATTGTTTTTATGTCAAATCCTATGTCAGACAAAATGCTTTTCATGTCAGGTGTTGGGTCATCATTTTGCTTCATAAGCTCGACTACAGTCCTGTCATATACACCGTAACCTGTGTAATTTTCTATGATATTTGAGTCTTCACTTTCAACAGCATTAATAAATTTGTAAAATATCTGCCGTAATATCCACATTAATTTAGATTCTTTGCTTTTTGTCTTTACCCCTACCGCTATTTTATAACCATCTTCCCAGCACTTGAGTAATTCAGGTATAAGAGACGGCGGGTCTTGAAGGTCAGATGCAATATATACCATGCAATCGCCTGAGGCCTGCTGCATTGCATAAAAAGGTGATTTTAGCGCACCAAAATTCTTCGAATTAAAAATTACTTTGAATTTATGGTTTTTTGAAGCCAAATCTATTAAAATATCACGGGTTTTGTCGTTTGATTTATTGTCTATAACGATGAATTCGTAATCATATTGTTCAAGTTTTGACAATTCATTTATCACAGAGTTATAAAACGGTAAAATATTGTCTTCCTCGTTATAGCACGCTGATACAATACTAATCTTCTTCATTTTTCATAACCTCTTCAAGTTCTTTTTCAGGTAAAAAAGGAGCCATATTTTCAAGAGAACTTGAAATCATTGTACCATCTTCAAGCCGTTTTGAGGTAACTTTCGGTAAAAATGCCTGCATCGGATCTATCATAACCTCTGTTAGTACAGGGCCTTTAGTTTTAGTGATTTTTAAAAGAGTTTTCTTTACATCTTTATTATTCTTTATTCTAAAGTGTTTAAAACCGTATGCCTTTGCAATCTTGATAGTATCAGGACATGACACTCCGCTTTTAGGGTCAGAGCCGACAAAATGTCCGTTAAAAAACGTATTTTGAGTGTGTTTTATACTTAGATATCCGTCATTATTAAAAACAAATATCTTCATATTGAGCTTATTATGTATTACAGTCTGAAGTTCCTGTATATTCATTTGAAGTCCTCCGTCACCGTTTACGGAAAAGACACGGTTCCCGTCTTTCGCAAAGCAAGAACCTATTGAAGCAGGTAAACCGTAACCCATTGGCGAAAATCCGCCGTTTGTATAAGCAAGCTGATTTTCTTTGACTTTAAATGCCGGTGTAAAGGAATAAAAAGTTGCTCCTTGATCTGTAACAAGTATATCATCAGCATTCATTACATCTGACAGAATATCAAAGAAATAATAAGAATTTACGTATTTTTTCTGTTTAAGTATTTCATCTGTAATAACTGGATAACTTTTTTTTAAGTTATTGATTTTGTCAAGCCATTTTGATGAGTCATATGAAAAATTACTCTGTATGAGCTTTTCATAGAATTTTTCTACAAAATATTTTAAGTCTGCCTTTATTTTTAAATCGAGAGGTATATGGGCATATTCAAGCTGTGCATCATCAACATCGACAAGAACCTTCTTTGCATTCTTTCCAAACAAATTTGTCTCGTAGCCGACAGTAACAAGAGGAAGTCTGGCGCCGATGGCTATTATTAAATCAGCATTTTGAACAGCAATATTGGCTGCTCTTTGTCCGTTTATTCCTATTCTTCCGGCAAGAAGTCTGTTATCATTTGCTACTATATCAAAACCATTTTTAGTGGTAACAATTGGTATATTAAATTCATCTGCCAGATTTAAAAATAACTTATTCTGCTTTGATAACTTTAGCCCGTATCCTGCAATAAAAATTGGCCTTTTGGATGAATTAAGCAAGCTCAACAATTCATCCAGTTTGTAGTCGTATTCCTGTTGATTTTCAGGGACATAAGTTTCAAGTTCATTAGGGTTAATTTGGGCCTGTTGAATATCAAGAGGAATATCAAGCCATACAGGCCCAGGGCGGCCGTTTTTGGCGAGATATAATGCTTTTTCAAGATGATATCTTATTTTTCTTGCATCCATAACTGTTACAGCATACTTTGTGACAGGCTTAACAATTGGAACAATATTTACTTCATGTGTACCTCTTTGTCTCATTCCTGTATTTCCAACAAGAGTGGCCGTTTTTGCCTGCCCTGAAAGAACAAGAAGAGGTATTGAGTCATTCCAGGCACAGCAGACACCTGTCAGTGCATTAGTAGAGGCAGGGCCGGTTGTAACCAGCGCAACTCCAAGATTTTGAGTTGCCCTTTGATAACCTTCAGCAGCCATTACGCTTGCCTGCTCATGGTGGTTACAAACGTGCTTAATGTTTGGGTTTTGACCGAGAGCCTCAATTAAGTACATACCACCGCCGCCTGAGACCATGAATATTTTTTCAACACCCTCTTTTGCCAGCCTGTCCATAATATATTCAGAAACATTCATAATTACCGCCTGTCTAGTATGCTTTTAATTTTCTTACGGATAAAAGACCTTCATTTATAATCAAAGAGTCTACTTTATAGACAAGAAAATTAACCTCATTCTTTTTCAAATATTCATAATCCTCTCTTGTGTGATACATAGCTCCTACTGAAACAGAATGTTCATGTGACTTATCAATACATTTTTGAATAACTGATTGCACATCAGGATGATTAATATCACCAGGATGTCCGAGTTCTACGGATAAATCATATGCACCTATGTATATCATATCAAGTGATTGGTTTTTAAGTATTTTATCTAAATTATTTACACCTTTAACGCTTTCAATAATTGCGCTTACGAACACATTGTTGTTAGCTGTTTGTGTATAATTTTCTTTTACACAGTAACCTCCGGCTCTTGTATATGGTGAATAACCTCTGATTCCTTCAGGAGGATACTTGCAGTATGATACTATTTTAGTTACATCATCTGATGTTTCAACATGTGGTACCATAATACCGTCACAAGCTATATCAAGTGAACGCAGAATTTCGACTTCATCTAATTTAGAAACTCTTATAACAGCTTTTTTGTTTTCTGCATGTGCTGCCATTATCATCTTTTGCGCACATATATAGTCTACAGGGCTGTGCTCAAAATCAATTAATACAAAATCTAAACCCGATTTGCACAATATATTAACTGTTTCGGGACAAGGTATAATGCACCAGGTCCCAAACATCTGTTTTCCTGATTTTAAATCATTTTTCAGGGTCATTTAATCTACTCCTATGATATTTTTGTAATAATTTGTATGTGATGTCGGTGTAATAATCGAAAATGGAATAGATTTGCTTTCCATATATCTGTTTATTCTTTGCAAATCTTCAGAAAGAGTTTCATAAGCGTTTACTAACATTTTTTTATCGTCAATACTGTCAGCCTCTTTATAGAAATATTCCATAAGTTCGGCATTTTCACCAAAACCATCCATGCCTGCAGCAAAAATTTCTTTTGCTCCCATCTGTAATGCGCAATACATTGCACTAATAGCAACATTCAACCCCAGATAATTGTGACAAAAGCCGTTAAAAACAGGAGAATTTTTATCGTCAGTGACTTCTGCATCAAAATATGCAACTGTATTTTTTAAATTTCCAATTTTATCAATAATTGCAATCCCTGCAAAAGAAGGAAGCAATAAGGTGGAATTTTTACTGATTGTTGAACCGTATTTTAAAAATCTTTTTCTGTTTACAAAACAATGGTAATCCGGAGTGTATAGGTTGTCCAAAAAATTTGTTCCTATTACAATACAGTCTTTCTCTTTTATAAAATGATTAATTTTCTCTTTGTATTTAGAAATTGAAGAACCGTTTGCAATGATTAAAAAATTTCTGCCGGCATGTTTATTGTAAAATACAGGTTTGCCCTGTAAAAATGCGTCGGGCTCAGGGGTAAGCGGAATTTTATTTATAATTTTTACATCATCATAATTCACAAATTTTTCTGAAAGAATTGTCTCCATGTGTTCTTTGTTAAAAGATACAGGACATTCTTTTTTTACGAGACCGGAAGCATTCCAAACCTCATTTATTGTATAAAGGTGTTTGTTAAAAAGATCTTTAACATAATACGGATGGACATTTTTTATACCGCTTATCATTGTCGGAATACTATACCCCCAGGGAGTTTTAGATATCTCAGGTAAAATATATCTGTCAATGAAATCCAAATATGAAACCGGATTGTATTTCTTGCTACCTTTTTTCTCTAAATATCCTGTTAATATTTCTATAGGAAGATTGCCAGCCCCTCTGCCCATACCAAAAGCCGAAGCATCAATAATTTCAACACAACACTCCATTGCTTTAAGTGCATTGGCAAAAGCCATTTGTAAATTATTATGAGAATGAAAACCGAGATGATTACATCCTGCATTTTTAAGTTTATCAACAACTACTTCAATATCATCAGGAACGAAAGAACCGAAACTGTCAGCAAAGCTTACTGCGCTGAGTATATTTTTATTATTCCAATTTTTTAGCTTGTTAAAATGTTCGTCATTATATTCAGAAATTGCCATCAAATTCAAAATAACTTCGTAATTTTTTTCTTTCAACTCTTCACACTGTTTAAATGCCTCTAAAAGTTCATAAGGATAAGCGGCAACTCTTACAGTTTGAATTGGGGTATATTCAGGCTTACACTCGCAAAAATCTTTTGTATTTGATTTTCCTGTATCAATCATAACAGTCAACTTGCAATCATTTTTTATGTCAAAAATTTGTGATAAGTATCTATCGTCGCAAATTGCAAACTTACCGAATGATTTTGCTGGATTATGAAATCTGTATCCTGTTTCAAAATAGTCTGCACCGCTTTTGCAGGCAGCAAAATAGGCGGAACGAACAAATTCCGGTGAAAAATTCCAGCTGTTAAGATGTCCTCCGTCTCTGATTGTGCAATCTAATACTTTTACTGTCATTTGATTTTCAACTCCAATAATGATTTTACTGCAAAATCAGAATATTTTCTCAAAGTATTAAAAGAAGTTTGTCCTGTGGCAACCAGAATTGAAGCTTTTAAATTTGCATTTTGAGCCATATCTGCATCCATCTTTGCATCACCGATACATATTGTATTTTCTGGTAATGAACATAACTTACTCATTGCCAGTATTGCAGGTTTACCACTTCTTTTAGGGTTAGCACAGCTATCTTTTCCGATTATCAGGTCAAAGTGCTTTTTTATATCAAGAAATTCAAGGATATTTAATGTATTGTCATAACTATCAGAAGTCACAACAGCTATTTTGGCGCCAGCATTTTTTAAATTAGAAAGTAAAGAAACAGAGCCATCAATTAATTTAACATAATCATTTATATATGGCAAAAATTCTTTGTTGACAGTATCAAAAATAGCACTTATATCTTCATATTCAGTTGTAATTGAGATATCTTTAAAGAAATTTTGTAATATCAAAATAACATCATTTCTCGGTAAAAGTGCAATCGGTCCACTTTCTATAAGTTTGTTTATTTTTACATCATAACCCATAGCTAGACATATTTTGTCAAAGAGTATATTGCTAATTTTGTAAAAGTCGATCAGTTTAGATGCCCTTCTTTTAATAATTTCACCCCAATATATGTGTGCATCAATAAATGTACCGTCTTTATCCAAAAGAACAGTATCAATATTTTCAACAACATTATTTTCGCAATAAATTGAAAGCATTTTATCCCATGTGCTCCAGTGACTTGTTTACAAGATCTTGAGCTAATTTTAGTGCAGCAGAAATACTATTTGGGTTATCAAAAAAATCTTCTTTCATTATGTAACTTCTTACAATTTTTCTGGCATATGAACCGATTGCAACACCATTAGGATTTATACCGCATATTTTAGCCAATTCGGTTGATTTGGAGTTTGTTCCTCCTGACAATAGAATATATACAGGTAAATTTGCATTTTGAAATATCTCGGCAGTTGCTACCGTCTGCAGAGTGGTTTTAAAATCGTCGTCAGCACCGGACATTGGTGCTCCGTCAGCCTGAATTATGGTTGAATACGGTTTTCTGCAAGACAACATCCTGTTCACACGTTTCAACAAAGCCTCATTTCCTAGCTTTGAACGGTCAATACAAATACTAAGAATACCGTCAAAAGAATTATTAATATCAGTCCACTTTTCGTCAACTTCGAGCTCATTTTCACCAAGAGCGTGTAATTCAATGCAGTCAATGCCCATTTCAACAATTGGCGGTAATACTTCATTTAGATTTTTGTATTCACTGGTAATCGCTATAGCGTCATTCTTGCATACTTTGAGACATCTTGCGCAGCCTATACACCTTTTACTGTTGACAGTATAGCCGTTATTGTCGTGAAATATGGCATTTTGTAAACATATATCATTGCATAAAGAGCATTGTTTGCATTTATCCGGATTAATATCGGCCTTGCTTACATGTGGATCGCCTTTTATACCGACGCTAACGCACAGATATCTATCATTGAATATTCCGGCTCTTTTTAATCCGTTTTTTGCTGCAGCAACTATTTCAGGCTTTGCACACAAATCAAAGAAATTACAGCCGGCCATAGAGTATAAATAGACCAGCTTTTCAACCTCGTCTGCATCTTCATTACCTGCACCGCAGACTAGTTTAAAACACTTTTTCTTTTCAAGTATATCTTTTAGCATACCAACCCCTCTATGCATTATTTAGAATACCATAAAGCGTATTTTTATGCTAAATTATACATATGTTTACCGGATTAATTGAAGAAACAGGCGAAATCGCTAATATAAAAATGGCCTCAGAAGCCTTGTATTTAACTGTTAAAGCCAATAAAGTCCTCGAAAACTTAAAAATTGGCGACAGTGTAGCAATTAATGGAGCCTGCCAAACAGTCATTGAAATAAATAACAGCTCTTTTACTGTTTTTGCTTCACGTGAGACGCTTAACGTAACGAATTTTCTCACCTATAAAGCAGGAACTATAGTCAATCTTGAGCGTACGCTCAGAGTCGGAGACCGTTTAGACGGTCATATAGTCAGCGGCCATATTGATACAACCGCAGTAGTAAAAAATATAAAAAGTATTGGCGATGCATTCGAATTTTCTTTTGAAATAGACAGCAAATACAAAAACCAAATTGTAAAAAAAGGCTCTATTACGGTAAACGGTATAAGTTTAACTATAGCAAATATAGACAATAATACATTTTCAACTGCGATAATACCTATCACTTTTGAATCTACAAACTTAAAATTCTTAAAAATTGGTGATAATGTCAACATTGAAACAGATATTCTCGGGAAATATATTGAAAAATATTTATCATCGAACCATAATAATAGCAATATCAACATAGAGCTATTAGAAAGAAACGGATTTATTTAATGTCATTACTGGAAACCATAAAAAATTCATTTAAAGATAAAACGCAATCTGACTCTTGCTATTTTGATTCTATCGAAGATGCTATAGAAACAATCAAAAACGGCGGTATGGTGATTGTTGCTGATGATGAATGCAGAGAAAATGAAGGTGACCTCATATGCGCAGCTGAATTTGCAACACCTGAGAATGTCAATTTCATGATATCAGAGGCAAAAGGAGTTCTCTGTGCACCTATCAGTGTTTCAAGAGCAAGACAGCTTGGGCTTGATTATATGGTTAAAAACAACACTGATGTAAAAGGCACTGCTTTTACACAAAGTGTGGATGCAGATCCCAAATATGGTGTAACTACAGGTGTCTCTGCCGTTGACAGATCTATCACACTTAAGCTAATAGCTGACAGCAAAACTACTCCGTCAGACTTGAGACAGCCGGGTCACATATTCCCTCTCATTGCTAAAGAAGGAGGAGTCTTAGAAAGAGTCGGACATACTGAAGCTTCTGTTGATTTATGCAGATTAGCCGGCTTAAATGATGCTGCTGTTTGCTGCGAGATTGTTAACCACGACGGAACAATGGCAAGAAGAGACGATTTAAGAAAATTTGCCGACAAACATAAAATGAAGTTTATTACTGTAGCTCAGCTTATATCTTACAGGTTAAAAAACGAAAAGTTGATGATAAGAGAAGCTGAAGTCAATTTACCAACGGCTTTTGGTACATTCAAACTGCTCGGATACAGGCATGCATTAACCGGACAAGAACATGTTGCTCTTTTAAAAGATGATGGATCAGACAAAATTCCTCTTGTAAGAATGCACAGCATCTGTCTTACCGGTGACACTTTTCACAGTCTCAGATGCGATTGCAACAGCCAGCTTCAAAACTCAATGAAAATGATAAATGAATACGGTAAAGGTGCTGTTGTCTATCTTATGAACCATGAAGGACGAGGAATCGGTATAGTTAACAAAATTAAGGCATACGCACTTCAAGATAAAGGTGAAGATACTATTCAAGCAAATCTTTCTCTTGGCTTTAACTCCGATTTAAGAGATTATGGTGACGGTGCTCAGATTTTACTCGATTTAGGATTCAAAAAATTCAAATTAATTACTAATAACCCTCAAAAAATTGTCGGGCTTGAAGGCTATGGTCTGGAAATTTTGGAAAGAGTACATGTTGACTCGGAATGTACAAAGTATAATTATAAATATCTTTGTACAAAAGCAAATAAAATGCATCACTTACTCGATGTTGATATTGACAAAGCAAAACTGGAGCAGGAATAATGACCCAAACATTACAATATCAAGTACAAAAATATACGGATGAACATAAAAATATTTTTAAAGGTGTATACAATGACTTTAAATCAAAAGCTTTTTCAGAATATAAGTTTGAGCTTGAACCTTTAGAATATGATGATTTTACGAACAGTATTAATCATGGTTTAATTGATTGCCTGATACTGTTTGAAGAAGCTATTCCTACTGCATTTATGGTTTACACAACAGAAATTAGCGAAGCACTTGAATTAAATATTATTCATTGTATAGGTAGTGAAAACCTCAATGCAAAAAGGAAAATGCTTCTAGAAAAATTTTTGGAAATAAATAGTGAAATTATTAAAAATAAAGTCGTTACATATCCAATGTTGGGTTCACAGGAAGAATTTACACCGGAAATAACAAATTATGGCTTCAAGTTAATAGGACTTTCAGTTGACAGATTTTATTTCAACAATGAAATTTCAAAGGAAATATTCAACAAATTTAAACCGCTGCCTTTTCCTGAAGGCTATAAAATTGTAAGCTGGGATGCAAAATATTACAATGACATTGTTAAAGTAATTAATACATCATTTAAAGACACTTCTGATGCTCTGTTTGATCCGAGATTTTCTTCTGAGGAAGGCTGTATTGATATATTAAATAAATTGACTACCAGCGTATACGGCAAGTTTTTGCCTGATGCGACAAGTGTACTGTTATATCAAAAAAAGCCGGTTGGAATTTGTTTTGCAAATATTACGGCAGGTAAAATTGCTAATATTCCGCTTATTGGTATGGAAAAAGAACACTGTTCAAAAGGTTTGGGCTTATCGCTTCTGCATACAACTATGAAAAAGCTAATGTCAAGATACGCAGGTGCACTCTCAGAAGTAAATGCTAGTACAGAAACAGATAATTATCCTGCATTAAAAATGTACAGAAGACTGGGTTTCAAAGAAGACTACTACTATCCTCAGGCATACAAACCCATTGCTTAAAATAAATTAAAATAAAATAAAATATAAATTATCTTATGCTATTCTGCCTTTAAAGCTTTTTTCGAGCTGTTTTTCAATTTCAGATTGAACATGAAATTCTTTTTTGCCGTTTTGATGTTTTTCTCTGTATTTCATCATAGAATAAGGAACAATCAAACCGAGGAACAGGCATGAAATACCCATATTCGCAGCAACAGATGCTATTTTTAAATTTCTGCACTGTTTGAGGAATTTTTCAACATTTTTGTTTGCTGTAGCTTTTGATAATTTATCTAAATTATCTGCAAAATTCTTTAAGTCTTTATGGTTTATATATTGATGAGGATCAAGAAGTCTTGTATTTTTACCTTTACCAATAAATTTCTGCCATGCAGAGCCTTCAATTATGTTTTTAAGAACACCCGATTTCTTGGCCATATCGAGTACGATATCATCTGATGTATTGTAAACATAATCATAAAAACCTGACTTCATGATAAATTTATCTGTAAGTTTACCGTTTTTATCTTTAATAAATTGCTTATTACTTTCATATATTTCATTAAATTTCTTAATAGATTCATCAAGCTTACTTACCACATTGCCATCTTTGGTAGTATTTTTAGTATTAATAGCCTTTTTTAATCTTTCAGAAGCAATAACCTCAGCATGAAGCCCAATTGGTTTTCCGAAATACTCACTTATTTTTTCGATACCATTTTGTATATATGAACCTGCAACGTACAGGAAGAATAATAAACTTCCTTCTTTTATAGCAGTTTCCGCAAACTCGGTTTTTGTTCTGGAGTTAGCAAGTCTTTCACCTGAAATACCAATATCTACAACAAATAAGTTCTTAACAGGATCAAACATTGTTGCAGACAAAGTACTTGCAACACCTTTGAAAGAAGGATGTTTTGACACCTGTACTTTTTCTGCTTTTAAATCATTATTTTCAAGTGAAAATGCTTTAAATGCCGGACTTTTAGCTAAATTATCATTATAGAACTGCTGCTGGGATTTCTTTTCCCAGAACTGTCTTTCAATTTCTTTTCTTGTTAGATGCTGCTTAACTTTAACCAAAGTAAAAAATGATGCAAGTGTAAGTGCTGTTGCTGCAGCAAACTTGCCAAGAAATAAACCTTTAGCTTTAGATGTATGAACTGCTGCATTTTCCAAAGACTCTAAAATATGCTTTTTGTCTTTAATATTTTTGGCATATTCCATTGCAACAGAAAGCTGTTCTTTGTCTTTTAATAGTCTTACATCAACTCCAGGATCAATTTTGGCAAATTTGTAAACTGAATTATCAATTGCCCATTTAAAAAATGGCAAACCGCCCATCCATATAGCCTGTGTTCCAAACTCATCAATAAATCTGTCTTTTGCTTCAATTTTACCACCGGCATCGTAAGAAAAAGCTGTCATACCGGTGCTGTTAACTACATCCTTTGTAAATAGGGGAAGTAAATTAGAGTGATCGCCAAAAGTTGAAGTAATTTTATTAATTAACATTTAAAAATCCTTTACACACGGGGTATAGCGTACTATAGACCCCAAACCAAGTTCATAACTAATACAATTTGAGAATTTGCTCTTGATTGTGTGTATCGTCGATTATTATACATTTAATTTTCTCCTTGAGTTTTATTATTTTAATGTTGGTAAATGGATTGTTGTGCTAAATAAAAATTATTTTTTTATATTTTTTAACAAAATTTGAAAAATATGAGTGCAAAAAAGCCTCCCGAATTTTTCAGAAGACTTCACAAATTCCGTGCTATGCTCATGCAGCCAGAGGCGCAATCTTTTCAAAATTTTGCAAAGACTTCTAGTTAGTGTAAAATTGTCGTTTTTGATACTTTCTAATTCTCATTTATACAACCTTACTTTTACAAAATTGTACATGGTACAACTCATATTTACATAAAAATAAATATTTGTCCAGTACTTTGTTACATATGTAGAAATAAGAAATTACGGAGTAAAGTCTTTTTCCGCTTCTTTTATAAATTTTCTAAAAACTTCTGCCATTGTTGGATTTTTCAAAGTAGATTCAATAGCAAATTTATTTCCGTTTGCAACGACAACAGACGTACCGCCGCTTAATTCTTCCGACTCTGCAATCATTGACAATACTCTGGAACGAAAATCAGTTTTTACTTTGGGGCTTTCGATTTTTAATTTTGCTTCTGAAATCAAAGAATCTTTAAATGGCTTTAAAATTGTAACAACTATCGGATTTTCAAGTCTACCTACCTCATTAGTTTTTTGAAACTTTAACAAAATTTCTTTAACAGCAGCATCAAATTTATCCGCTGCATTTTTTTTAGGTAATGCCATTTTACAAGAAACTCGGGAAGGCCCTTTTGTGTTGTCATAAAGAACTTTCATCATTTTTTCTCCAATTTATTAGTTTTTTCATATTTTTTTTGAATTTCTGATGCACGCTTACTAATACGCTGAAGAGAATCAAAACTCAAAAGATTCCAGTAATCGTCCAAGCCATATTCATAAAGTCTCGGTTTTGGATATCTGCGGTTTGCATCAGTTTGTGTCTCATTATTCCTTACCCAGTAGTACATTGCTTTTTCATAATTGAAATATGCTTGTTCCTTCTTTTTGTCGTTAAAGACTTCTTTAACAGCTTTTTCAATTCCAATTTTGTCGTAGTACTCTTTTAATTCAGGAATATTTTTGCTTATGTTTTTATTCTGCAATATATCATATATAATGTGCTCAACATTTCCAATATAGTTCAACTCTTGTGTTCTAATCTGAAATTCGCCGAGAATTTCTTTTACACCATTTTTAGTTGGAATATTATGTACAATATTCATCTGAGTTGTTGTATATCCATTCTTTTTCCTAACTTCACTTGTTTCTACAACTTTTAATCCTGGAACCAGCTGTTTCCAGTATTTTGCTGTGTCATGCTGTATATAAGGAAGTATGTGATTTGCATGATAATTACTTACACGAGTGATTTGCAAATCTCCATTTTGAATTGCTTTTGTAATATATTTTTCAACAAGTTTTAATTCTTTTTCACTGCCTTCAGGCAATACCAATCTTGTCCCTACGAGATCCTTTATGTAATTAACAGATTCGACATAGTCTTTTTTTGTGCTTTTGAGTATATCTGCTACTTTTCTGTAATCTTTGGGTTCAAATTTAATTTCACCTTGTTTAACGGCAATCTTTAAAATTTCTTTGTCATCTTTGTCCAGATCATCAACGTGCATACGGCAAAATTTTTGAGATAGAATGTCAAGCATTTCACCGTTAACTTTGTTATCCTTATATTCTTTAATAAGTTTGTTGTAAATTGATTCAGAGTCTTTTACCCTATATACAATGTATTGCCCAAGTCCTTTATTTCCCCCAAAAACATCTCTCATTTGATCTGCACAATCATCACCGTATTTTTTAGCAGTTGAATGGAGCTCTTTTGATAACTTTTTAAAATATTCTATTTTTCTGTGAGCTGCATCAATGACAAGTGCCTGACTCGGTGTAAAAGTTGCTTTGCCTTTAGCATCAATTTTGGGCTCTAAGAAATAAAGCAATTCATCATTTAAAAGCTTTTCATCTTTTATATCTTTTAAATTAGAAGCAGCTATTTCCATGTCAGCAAGAGAAAGCTTTTTCTTGCTCAAATTAATAGAGTTTGCTGATGTTCTAACAAACTTGTCATTTTCTGGAGAACGTTCCAGTTTGTCATTATGAACTTTTGCACCGAAAGAACAAGTCTTGTTACTTATTGTATTTACGAAATTAATTCCAAAATTTAAAATCTTCACTTCTTACTTCCATAAAATGTATTACATGTTTAATAAAGCCATAAACAAAAAAAATTGTCAGCATTTTGATAATTTGACGAAATAATGAAATATTTTGTTACAAGGTAAATTTGTGTAAGCCTAGAATTATATTTCATGCTAAAATTCTTTTATGTCTAAAAGAAAAATAGCTTATATAATAATACTCTCTGTCATTATTCTCGGATGCCTGTGGGCATTTGTTTCTGCAGGAATAATTACAAAAAATTTCAAAAAAGAAGCTCTTAAAAGCGCCGGCGAAAAACAAAAGCTGGATATAAAAGACCTTCTTATTACAGAGACAAAAGAAGATAAAAAATATTGGGAATTATATGCTGATTCAGGCTACTATGATAGTCAGAATAAAGTTGTTATTTTATATAACATAATAGGCAATTTTTATAATAATGACGAAGTAGTCTTGAGCATGGAATCAACTAAAGGTACATTTAACGAAGAATCAAAAAGAGTAGTATTATATGAAAACACTTATATAATATACAAAGACGGTACTAATGTAAAAGCTGACCGTTTTACATGGCAAGGAAATGACAAAGATATAGTAGCACAGGGCAATGTCGTAATTAAAAGAAACGGAGAAATTCGTACTTTTAGCAATGAAGCATACCTTGGCAATAATATGAAAACAGTCAGAATAAAAGGAAGATCAAAAACTGAGCTTTATAATAAGGGGAATTTTGATGAAAAATTTTAAGTTTTTTATATTACTAACAACATTTATTTTTTCAACAATAGCATTTGCTGTAGCATCAGATTTGTCTATTGAATCCGACAAACAAACTTTTAAAATGGAAGAAAATAAGGCAAAGTTTGAAGGCAATGTCCGTGTAAAAATGGATGACATCAAAGCAACATCTCCAAGAGCCGAGGTTTTAATTGATCCGAATACAAAGCAGTTATCTGAAGCAATTATGTATGACAAACCGTATGTGGTGCAGGTTCAGCAGGCCAAAACAAATGAAATTAAGGCTAATATATTAAAGCTCTCGCTGCTTAAGAAAACTGTTAAAGGTGAAGGCAATACACAGACTACTGTTACGGAAAATGGTTCACTAAAACCTACTGTAATAATTACAGCAGATGAACAACAATATGATACAAATACTAAGACACTGACTGCAAAAGGAAACGTAATAATTTACTATAAAGATGTAGAAACCTTTTCTAATACAGCAATAGCTAACCTTGATCAAAAGGGTGATTTACAAAAACTCACTCTTACAGGCAATGGCAGACTCAAGCAAAAAGAAAGCGTAATTACTGCTGATAAATTTATTTATGATGCAGTTAAAGAAGTTGCATACGCTCTTGGCTCTGCTCACAGTGACGTTGATATGGACGGAACAAGAATAAATGTATGGTCTAATAGACAGGAATACTATAAAAAATCAAACATAATACAAGCATCAGAAAAAGTTCATGTTATTTACAAAGACTATGATGCTAAAGGGCCTAAAGCTACTGTTTATCCAGACAAAAAGACTAACAAACCAAACGAAATAGTCTTTCTTGGCCGTTCTACTATCACAGAACAAATGAGGACAATTGAAGCTGATAGAATAAAAATGTTTATTAATCCGAAAAATTTCTTTGCTGAAGGAAATGTAAAAACTGTAATAAGAAACATTCAGCAGGACAAGAAAAAACATGGCTTTTAATATTTTTTATTACAAACAGCAATTTTTTATCTAAAAATTACTTTATATAAATGTAGTGTAAAGTAAGGTAGAATTATGACATCTATATCATCATATAAAGCTGGTTATCCTCTTTATCAACAAAATCTTTCTCAAACACAGGGGAATTATTCAGAAAATATTCAACGAGGACAATACCAACAGGCTCAAACTGCAGATAATCAGAATCAAAGCGAACCGAAATATCTTACAGCGAGGATCGGTGCAGTTAAAGCGCCAAAAGCTTCCATGTTAAAACAATGGTATGCATCTGTTGAAGAATGGTTTACAAACTATATTAATCGTCCTCACAGATATAATATGGACAGAATTGAGAATAATATAGATAATATTTCAGATATTCTTGATATAAACCAAAATCAGTCACAATCTGCATAAAATACGCAGCTTTATATTATTTCAACTCTAAATGCAGGAGTTTCCTTTAGTCTTTTTTCCATTTCTTCAAATGTAAGAAATCCTTCCTGTGCACCGAAATGAGAAACGACAGATGCCGCATTGACTGAAGCCAGCATCAGGGATTTTTCAATATTCCAGTTTGTGTACTCAAGTGCAGCAGTAAAAGTCGAGGACAAAGCATCACCAGCGCCAAGTGTGCTTACAACTTTTGCAGGGAATTCAGGACATCTGTAATACTTTTGTCCGTCAAAAGCGTATACACCATGTTTACCGTCAGTAATAATAACTACTTTGGCATTGGTTGATTTTAATTTATCAAGCATAGCTTTTATATCAGGGTGAATAGTTTCAGTTGAAAAACTTTCTGTTTTTGTATCAGGACGAACTTCTATCTTAGTTACAAGAGAAGCTTCTTCTTTGTTCATCACAACAACTTCTGCAGTTGAAAGAATTTTTTCAAAATATTTCAACCCTTTTTTTAAACTTGAACTGCCGGGATTAATCGCAACATTGGTATTATTATCCTCAGCAAATTGAGCAAGTTTATCGAGCACCACTCCTGAATCACCATTCAAAGGAGCAATATAAAGCCATTTTGAATTTTTGATGGCATCAAAATTTATTTCTTCTTCTTTTACAGTACCATTTGTACCACGGTGAGCAAGAACAGTTCTGTTGCCTTCAAAACTCAGCAATATTATTGAAAAACCTGTTGTTTCTGATTCAGATTCAATTAAATTTGAAATATCAACACCGGATAATTTAACTTTATGTTTTATATTTTTCCCGAGAAAATCGTCGCCGATTTTAAAAATTGCCGATGTATTTAATCCAAGATGAGAGAAATTTGCAGCAGCATTGAGACCGCCTCCGCCTACTGCAGTTCGAAAACTATCGATTTCAACTTTTGCTCCGTATGGAAAAGACATAAATTCGGTGCTGGCATGTTTTGTACTAACTGAAACTATATCTGCAGCATCACTTTCAACAAATGCATCTATTGTAGCACTACCGATTGTTATTACATCATACATAATCTCTCTCCTGTATTAGCTATTAATATTCATGCACGTGGATGTGTATTATCATACACCGCTTTCAAACGCTCTGTCGAGACGTGAGTATAAATTTGTGTATTGGAAATTGATGCGTGCCCGAGTAGCTCCTGCACAACTCTTAAATCTGCACCGTTTTCAAGAAGCTTTGTCGCAAAACTGTGGCGAAAAATGTGAGGGGTGACTTTTTTGGGCAATTCAATCTTTTTTACAATGTCATTGATAGCAGTTCTTATCGACTGTGTTTGAAGTCTATAACCTGTTTTATTAATAAATACCGGATCATTTTCATTTTCTGTTAAATTACATTTTTCTTCCGGTATCATATCACGGACAGTTTTGATATATTTTTCCAAAAAATCTTTTGCTCTTGAAGAAACTAGGACAATACGCTCTTTAGCGCCTTTACCAAGCACGGTAATTTCATTTTCGTCAAGATTAAGGTTTCCAAAATTCAAATTGCTCAATTCAGAAACACGCATTCCTGTAGCATACAGAAGTTCTAAAATTGTCCGGTTTCTGTACCCGGCAGGCGTATCTATCTTTATATTATTCAAAATTTGTTCTATTTCATTAGAAGATAAAAATTTGGGTAAGTTTTTGTTTTTTTTGGGCGCATGTACGCTGTTTGCCGGATTTGATTCGATAATTCTTTCCCGATATAAATATCTGTAGAATGTTCGAATTGCAGCAATTTTTCTGGATAAAGTAGTTTTTGAATAATTGAATTTTTGAATAAAAACTAAATAATCTTTCAGTTTTTCATGATTTGTTTCTTCGATAGAAACATTATCAAGCCAGATCAAAAAGCTTAAAATGTCAGAATTATAAGCTCTAACTGTATGTTTAGAAAAATTTTTCTCTACCTCTAGATATATTAAAAAATTTTTTAAATAACTTTTTGTAATAACACTCAATCCCATACTATAAATTATACAACATAAAGTTAAAGCTTTATTAAATATTTGAAAAATAAATTTGATATTGTATCATTATAGAGAAATATGAATAGGAGAGGAAAATTGTCTATCGTGTTGGATAAAAAACAATGTTTGATTGCAGGTGATGGAGAACTGCCTGTTGAAATGGCTGCATCTGCGCAAAAAAACGGATTTGATGTTGTAGCAATTTCCTTATCCTCTGATAATAGAAACAGATTAAAAAAATATTGCACTAAAGTATATAACTTTGGACCAGGCGAAGTTCTGAAAATTAAACAGACGCTAGTTGATGAAAAAATCACACAGGTTACTTTTATCGGTAAAGTTCATAAAGGTCTGTTATTAAGAAGACCCAAACTTGATATGGAAGCAATACGTCTCATGAAAGAAGCCCAAAGGCTTAATGATGATGCAGTGATGTTGATTATTGTTGATCAGTTAGAACAAATGGGTATCAGAGTTCTAGATCAAACGATATTCATAAAAAATCTAATGGCTCCTCCAGGTGTTCTGGGTATACACGAACCGGATGAAGAACAATCACTTGATGTGGAATACGGCTACTGGCTTGCAAAAGAAATGGGTAAACTTGATGTAGGTCAATCAGTTGTCATTAAAAATAAAATGATTATGGCTGTTGAAGCTATCGAAGGTACAGACAAATGCATCGAAAGAGGCTGTAAACTTGGAGGAAAAGGAATTACTGTTGTAAAAGTAAGCAAACCCACACAAGACAAACGTTTTGATATACCGGCTATTGGTTTAAACACACTAAAGACAATGAACAGATTTGGCGCAAAAATACTTGCTATTGAAGCAAATGAAACAATTATAGTCGACCAGAAAAAAGTAATTGATTTTGCTGACAGACATGGCATCATTGTTATGGCAATATAGTTTTATAATAACTTGCTGATACTCTTCGAGGATTTTCTATGAAAAAAAAGAAACTTTTTATAGTCACTGGAGAATTGTCAGGAGACAAGCATGCTTCTCTGGTTGTTAAAAACTTATTGCAAAATCGTAATGACATTGAAATTGAAGCTATCGGAGGAAGAAACCTCAAAGAGCTTGGTGTTAAACTTTTTGTTGACCATGAAAAAGGACATATGTCTGCAATGGGACTCACTCCCAAAATACTCTTGGATCATTTAACTCTTGGAAAAAGACTTGTTAGTTATTTAAAAAATGAATATAAACCGGATTTAGTTCTATTGATAGATTACGGCGGATTCAATTTAAACATATCAAAATTTTTAAAAAAGGCCGGAATAAAAATTTTTTATTATATTCCGCCTCAGATATGGGCATCAAGAAAGTGGAGAATAAAAACCGTTAAAAAGAACATATCAAAAGTCATGACCATTTTCCCTTTTGAAAAAGATATATATGAAAAAGAAGGAATTGATGCACAATTTGTCGGTCATCCGCTTATTACTCAAATTCCTCCTAAAGCCGAAAGAAAAAAAGTCTTCGAAAAATACGGTCTTGATTGTGACAAAAAATTAATTTCTATCTTTCCAGGCAGCAGAACATTTGAGCTTCATTACCTTATGAAAACATTTTTAGAGGCAGCAAAGTTGATTTCGGAAAAAGAACCGGATGTTCAATTTGTAATTGCTCAGGCTGACAGCCTTTCTGATAAAATTTTCTATAAATTTTTAGGTAATAATTGCAAAATAAAAGTAATAAAAAATGCAAACTATGAACTGCTGTCTGTATCAGATGCATTGATGCTGGCCTCAGGAACAGTTGCTCTTGAGGCTGCTTTGTACAACACACCTATGATTATCAGCTACAAAGGCCCATGGTTTGCATATTTGGTTTACAGGCTGGTAAGATGTATAGACAGAGTTTGTCTGCCAAATATTATATTAAATAAAGATGTTGTACCGGAACTCTTAATGGCAGATTCAAATCCCAAAACAATTTGTCAGGAACTTATTAAAATTCTTGAAAACGACGAGTACAGACAAAATATGATAGACAATCTTTCTTTGGTAAAAGAAATGCTATCAAAACACGAAGCCGCAAAAGAAGTTGCTAATATAATTAGTGCAGAATTATAAATGAAAAAAATAAGCTTAACTAAATTGTTTTTTATATTCTTCAAAATTGGCGCAGTACTTTTTGGTGGCGGATATGCAATTCTGCCTTTTTTGAGATCAGAAATAGTTGAAAAAGCTCAAATATGTTCCATGGAAGAAGTCACAGACTTTTATGCACTCAGTCAGTGCTTCCCCGGGTTGGTGGCCGGTAATGTCTGCATGTTTGTTGGGTACAAAGCAAGGGGTATTTTAGGGGCGCTGGCTGCAGTAGTTGGTGTATGTTCGCCTGCTTTTATTTCAATTGTTGCGGTTTTCTCTTTTATTTCTGTTATTGTGAAATATCCTCTGGTTCAAAATATATTCGAAATACTTGACCTTGCAGTATGTGTACTTATTTATTTAACAATAATGGAATTATGGGAACATTCTGTTTTTGATAAATTTACAACATTTATTTTTATTACAGCAGTTATCCTAAGCGCAAAATTTAATATTTCACCTTTTATAATTGTGATTTCGGCCGGGATACTCGGACTTTTAAGATTTGTACTCTTTCCAAAAGATATAAAATCATCAAAGAAAAAGCAGGAAGAAGGTGAAAAAGATGCATAATATTCTGCTTCTTGCTTTTGAATATTTTAAAATAGGAGCTGTTGCAATAGGCGGCGGATATACAGTAATACCGTTTTTATATTATCTGGTAGAAAAATACGGTTGGTTTAATGTTTCAGAAATAACTCAAATGATTGCGATATCAAACCTCACACCCGGGCCGATTGGCATAAATATGGCGACATTTGTAGGTTTAAAAGTCGGAGGATATCTGGGCTCTATATTTACTTCTATTGCATTTATGGTGCCTTCTTTTATTATCGTATGTACTCTTGCTAAATTTCTTAAAAAAAATAAAGAAAACCAATATATAAAAAATATTTTATACGGACTTAGACCTGCTGCAGTTGCATTAATAGCAGTAGCAGGGTTGAAAATATTAAATGCCACATGCATAAATATAACGAAATTCCAAGCAACATATAATCCTCTTGATTTAATGTCTTTGAAGGCATTTATAATACTTGCGATATTTGCTTTAATTGGACTAAAATTGAAAAAGAATCCAATGATATTGATTGCAATCGCAATAGTGACAGGACTGGTGATAAGGTTATGAAAAATTTAAAAAAAATTTTGGTAATACTAATAATCACACTGATTTGTGTAAGCGCTATATATGAAATTTTTACGCCAAAGACAAAAACTAATAAAGATATTAATACCGAAAAACATGAGGTTGTTTTTTGGTCTCTGCAGATGGGAACATTTCAAAATTATATGCTCCCTTTAATTGCGGAATTTGAAAACCAAAATCCCGATATAAAAATTAAATGGATTGATGTACCTTATTCCGAAGGAGAAAAAAGGACTCTTGCTTCAATATTGAGCACTGCACCGCCTGATCTTGTCAACCTCACTCCGGACTTTTCAAGTATTCTTGCGCAAAAACAGGCACTCATGTTTATAGATTGTTCTAAGCTTAGTCATTATAATCCGCAAATCATTGAGATGTTAAAACACAACGGAAAATGCTATGCTGTCCCGTTTTATGCCACTTCTTCAATCACGTTTTATAACAAAGATATTCTTAAAAAGTCAGGTATTAATAGCATTCCTGTAACGTACACTGAAATGAATTCGATTGCCGATAAAATTAAGAACAAAACTAATGCATTTGTAACAATGCCTACACTCACAGAAAATGATACTTTCCTTAAAATTTTAAATAAATATGATATTAATTCACCGGAAAAAATTACATCAAAAGCCAGTGTTGACATCTTAAATGAATACAAAAGACTATATCAGAATGATTTAATCCCAAAAGAATCAATAACACAAAATCATCAAGAGGCACTTGAAAAATATATGTCAGGACAATTGGCCTTTATTCAATCAGGAGCAAACTTTTTAAATATTGTAAAAGAAAATGCCCCACAGATTTATAAAACAACAGGTGTATCCTACCAGCCCGTTGGATCTAACGGCAAATATGACGTATCAGTAATGAATTTGATAATCCCGGTCAGAGCAAAAAATAAGGAAGCAGCATTAAAATTTGCAATATTTCTTACAAACAAACAAAATCAGATAAATCTGGCAAAACTTACAACAATACTGCCTGTCAATTCAGAAGCACTAAAAGACAGCTATTTTAACACTTACCAAAACGATGATACTATATCTAAGGCTAGGTGCTTAAGCGCAAAACAGTTGAATAATTTAATAACACCTGTAAAACTGGAGCATAACAAAAAAGAGATTATAACCCTTCTGAATACGTCAATACAACAGATTATGCTGGGAAAAGAAACTGCACAAAAGCAGCTCGAAAAAACCAAAATACAATGGAAACAACTGGAAGAAACCAAATGATATTTGCAGACTTAGAACTTAAAATCAATAGCAATCTCGGAAAAGAAATATTATTGTTAAAAAGAAGTCCTGAAGATTTTTTGAAAACAATACTTGTAGTCGGAGTAATGCACGGAGATGAGCCGTCAGGTGAATATTTAATTAACAGATATCTTCAAGAGAGAAATGAAACAAAAAACAGGCTGCTGTTTATTCCTTGCTTAAATCCAGACGGATTGACTCTCGGTACGAGAGGAAACTCAAATTCGGTTGACTTAAACAGAAATTTTCCAACAAAAAATTGGGAAATAACTGATAAGAATGATAACTTTTACGGAGGAGAAACTCCTGCCAGTGAAACAGAAACAAGAATGCTAATATACACAATCGACAGATACAAACCTGATTTAATTGTTACATTTCATGAGCCATACAAAGTTGTAAATTATGATGGGCCTGCAAAAGAGATAGTCGAAAGATTTTCAGAGATTACAGGATACCCTGTTCAACAAGATATAGGTTATCCGACTCCCGGGAGCTTCGGTACATATTGCGGAGTTGAAAGAAATATTCCCACAATTACACTGGAGCTTCCTGATAATGAAACAAAAGATAAACTGTGGGAATCGACAAAAGATATCTTTAACTATATTACTTCTTTTTAACCGGTCCTTTATTGGTTGTAATAATTTCTTTTTTTATAAACCAGCTGTTCTTCTCAGTTTTTGGAACTTGAGACGGATCAGGTTTACTAATAAGAAAGACAATTATTTCACCGGGCGCCATATCAAGAATTAAATCTTTCTTTTTGAATGTTGGCTGTGTTGTACTTTTTAGAGGGAACATCATGTCTGCCTCAGTATGGTCTTTGAGATTGATTTTTCCTTCACTTTGATAAACTAAATCTTTGTTAAAAATAACCAGAATCGAAGAGTATTTTAGTTTAATCTGATAAGCAAATATATTAGGGTTACTTGTATTTAAAAACTGTAATTCACCTTTGTTTAAAATCTCATTAGACATAGTTTTGAGTTTATTTGCCATTTGAAAATCAGATTCTAGATTTTTGTTAGGGCCGCCTGGTTTTCTAGAAAAATTAAATATATCGATTTTGCCTTTGTGAACAAAATAGTAATCATCATCTGTGTATGATTTTTCAGCCTTCTGGTTAGCATATTTATACTGATACGCATCACCTGTTTGAATTCCGTCAACAAAATATGTGTTTAAAGGCAATGTCGCCTGTAACCAGATGAGCATATTTGTGTATGGCATGCCGCCTGTATTCACAGGGGATTCCACATCGTGAGTTGCAAAACTGCCAAGAACAGCTTTTGGCTGCTTTTTCAAAGCAAATTCAGATCTGACAGATTTAATCAAGGATAACTCTTTAGACATTTTTTCAGAAGTATCCCAATCTTTAAAGTTGAAAAAGCTGCCATACCAACCGTCAAAACCTGCTTCAAGCAATTTGTAATAAGGTGTAAAAACAACATCTTTTGCAATAGGAGTATTCCAGCTTTCCGAGGCTTCAGCAATAAAAAGGAATTCTTTGTCATTTCTTTGAGCATAGGAAATCAAATTCTTCCAGAAGTCATAAGGTTTTGACGTTGCAACATCTGCTCTAATACCATCAACACCAAGTTTTTGAACCATATCAATATACTTTTTATACAAATTAAAAACAGCATCATTTAAAGTACCATCTGCATTTTGCGTTTTAAAGACTCTGACATCTGTCCAATCAGAAGGCACAATCGGCTGCCCGGAAGCATCAGTTAAAAATAAATCAGGATTAGCCAGATACATATCATAAGAACCACAGCTTGGCATATCGAAAATTACTCTGATGTTTCTTTTATGACATTCTTTTACAAAAATTTTAGCTTCTTGAAAAACATCAATGTCGTTATCAGGATCATCAAGCTGAGAATTGAGCTTAGAAAAATCAGACATTGCATACAATGAACCGGCTGTGCCAAGTGCTTTTACTTTACCGGCCGGAGTCACAGGAAGAACATGAATTGTATTAATACCGAGAGCAGCAAGCTCATCAAGTCTGTCTACAGCGTTTGTAAAATATCCGGGTGTTTCGCCCTTTTCTATTTCAATGATATCATTGTTATTCTTATCAACAGCATTAAAGCTTCTTATATTTATGCCCAAAATTATTGCTTTATTTCTTAAGAAAAGGCTTTTTGCATCATTCACCCACACTCCATTGTTATATGCAGCAAAACAGGGCATAGATATTGACATAAATATTGCAGTAATTAAAAGTTTTATACTAAATTTTTTCATTTTTAACTCCTCCAGTATTAATAAACAAATTATACAAAACTCACATAGTCATTGCAACTCGACAAAAGATGAGGTATACTAAGAAAGTATCATTATTATTGGAGGCTATTCATGCACATTTATGTAAACGGCAAAAACATTGAAATTACCGATGCCATCAAAGCTTACGCAAAAGAAAAAATCGGTAAAGTAGCTAATCACTATGACCAAATTGAAGGTATAGATGTAATGCTTACTGTAATTAAAAATCCAAGTGTTGCCGAAAACCATACAGCTGAAGTTACATGCAAATTGACAACAGGTGCTGTTCACGTAGCTGAAACAGCTGAATCAATGTATGCAAGTATTGATCTTGTCGCTGACAAATTGGCCAGACAGGTGAAAAAATTTAAAGATAAAAATCTCGGAAAATCAAAATCTGATTCGATTAGAACAGCTTCCATTCCGGAAGAAGCTGAATCTGAAACAGTTTCTGAATAATAAAGGATAATAAAAAAAGTCCTGTATTTTATATACAGGACTTTTTTTATTCTATATATTTTCCGTTAAAAAGTTCCATGACCATTTTGGATTGGTCAGATAAATTATCTATATTTACATTAGCTTCATTTTTTTTAGCAGTATCAGAAATTGGATGCAGCTCATTTTCGAGAAGTATCGCATTCTCATCCTCAATTTCTGTAGATTGCGGTGCACTATTTTGCACCGGAGCCTTTTTTTCAAGCTTATCCAAAGAGGGTTTTGTACTGCTTATTTCATTTGTATTTACCAGCTTAATGTGAATATTTATATCATCAACGCCAAAGTACTTTAATGCGGCTTTTTTTAGCGGTGCATTTTTGGATTCTTCTTTAGCCTGCTTAACAAAAATATCCTTCAAAAAGGCAATTTCAATACCATCTTTAGTTAGAGAAACCGGCCGTGACAAATTATAGAAAAACATTCTTGAAGGAATACTGTCAATGTTTTGCAAAATTCCCTGCCATGCAGACATAATATCAGTATCAGAATTATTATCAGACTGAGAAGATGAGATTGAATTTGACAAGGCATTCATTGAAGAATTATCAATTTCTACATTTTCTACATTTTCTGAATTATTATTTAATTGTTCTTTATTATTATTTTCTATTAGATTTGTATTAACCTGAGGTTCTTGTTTTGCTATGGACGGCTCAGAATCTTGTTTTGGAGGTATATTTTCCTTTTTCAATTCAGGAATTTTAAAAACAGTAAGGGGTCTATCAGCGCTAACTGAATAGCTATCTGAAGAAACTTGAGCTTCAAGCTTTTCTATTCTTTCTAATAAAGCAGAATACGAACTGTATTTTACATTAGAAGAAAGTTCAATTATACATAATTCGAGCCATAGATATCTATTTGTAGTTTCTTTTATTTCTTTTGAATAAAAAGACAACCTCTCAATTACATAAAGCATTTGCTCAGGCTGAATATTTTCTCCTTGCTCTTTTAAGTTCAAAATATGAGACTCGGCGAGCTGTGTGAGTTCTGCAGCAATTTTTCTATCTGAACAGTTTTTTACTATAAGAAGATTTCTAAAATACTGAATCAAATTCGATACAATTTGAAAAGGTTCATTACCTTTGTTATAAACTTTATCAAGAATATTCAAAGCTTCTTGAGTATTTGAAGCAAGAATATTATTAGTTAGTTCAAATAATACATCAAAAGACAATCTGCCAAGCATCTCATTTACATCGTCAGATGTAATCTCCTTGTCAGCGTCAAGAACACTAATTTGGTCGAGCAGAGCAAGAGAATCTCTCATACCGCCTTGGGAGCTTCGTGCTATTGTAAATAGAGCATCTTCTGTAATTTTAATTTTTTCTTGCTCACATATATATTTGAGTCTGGAGACAATATCATCAGTCGTAATACGCCTGAAGTCAAACCTTTGGCATCTTGAAATGATAGTATCCAGCACCTTATGGGGTTCTGTTGTAGCAAGTATAAATATTACATTCTCAGGGGGTTCTTCAAGTGTTTTTAATAACGTATTAAAAGCCTCGGTGGTGAGCATATGAACTTCGTCTATTATATATATTTTAAACCTGCCGTTAACAGGAACAAACTGAATTTTTTCAAGTATATTTCTTGCGTCTTCAACTTTTCTGTTAGATGCAGCATCAATCTCTATAACATCAATCGGAGTCGAATTTGCAATATCAAGACAGCTCGGGCATTTACCGCAAGGTTCAAGAGTCGGGCCTTGAGCACAATTTAACGATTTTGCAATAATTCTGGCAGTTGTTGTTTTACCTGTACCTCTCGGACCGCAAAGCAAATATGCATGCGATATTTTGTTCAAATTTATTGCATTTGAAAGTGCCTTTACAATATTTTCCTGTCCAATTAAATCTTTAAATGTCTGAGGACGATATTTTCTATATAGTGGTAAGTATCTTTCAGCCAAAACTTTACTCCAATCCAAATCGTATAATATAATTATACGGTAAATGAAAAGAAAAGGATATCATGGATTTAATTTACCCAGAACATCTTAAAAAAGGCGACACTATCGGTATTTTATGTGTAAGCGGAAAAATTGACGATTATTCTAAATTAAACAGAGCAAAAGAATTTATAGAGTCTAAAGGGTACAATGTCAAAATTTCATATCTTCCTGAGAAGCAAAACGGTTATCTGTGTGCAGATGATGAAACTAGAGCATCAGAATTGAACAGATTTTTTGCTGACAAAACAATAAAAGCAATAATAGCGGCAAGAGGCGGATATGGTTCCATCAGAATTATTGACAAGATAGACTACAAAACAATAAAAGATAATCCAAAATTTTTTGGAGGGTATTCAGACATAACGGCTTTATCATTAATGATTTATAAAAACACAGGATTGGTTACATACAATTCTCCTATGGCTTATTCTGATTTTGGAAATCAAATATCTGACTATACCGAAAAATCTTTTTTTGATGTTATTGAAAATGGATTAACAGAGTTACGATTAGAAAATTCCCGTGTCTATAAATCAGAAAACGCTTCAGGTGTTTTATGGGGCGGTAATCTGTCAACAATTCAGTCATTGTGCGGAATAGACTTTATACCGGATGATGATTTTATTTTTATTGCAGAAGATATCAATGAACCTGTATACAAGATAGATAAAATGTTTGCACAATTGTTTAACATTTCTAAATTTAAAACAAATTGCAAAGCCATTGTTCTTGGATATTTTTCAAACATAGACAACAATGAAATTCTTGATAAATTGTTCAAGGAAATTGCAAATAAATACGAAATACCGGTTGTAAAAGGTTTGAAATTTGGACATGAAAGAGATTTCTTGACTTTTCCGATAGGTGTCAATGCCATTTTGAATTGCTCAGATAGTCAAACAAATATCAAATTTGTTAAAAATCATTAAATGTATCAGTTAACGCTTTACAAAATTGCATATTTATATTGAAATAGTATAATATAAGTGAAATAAATACGTAGTTAATTAAAAAGAGGTAGAAAAAACATGAGTACAGTTCTTGAGAGAGTAAAAAAAGTTGTAGTTGAGCAATTGAGTGTTGACGAAAATCTCGTTACTCCAAATGCTAGTTTTACAGCTGATTTGGGTGCAGATTCATTAGATACAGTTGAATTGGTAATGGCTTTTGAAGAAGAATTCGGCTGCGAAATCCCTGATGAAGATGCTGAAAAAATTGCTACTGTTCAGGATGCAGTTAATTACATCGAATCACATTCATAATTTGTGTTTTATAAAATCAGGGGAGCATGAACAATACTCCCCTAATTTTTCAAAATAAAGTACGATATTTCTCTGATAATCAGAGAAATATGTGTGTTTATAACTTCTAAAATCCGAGTTTAAGAAAAAGGTTTACATTATAATGAGTAAAAGAAGAGTTGTTGTTACAGGTATAGGGATTGTTTCTCCATTTGGTGTAGGTGTTGAAAATTTTTGGAACAGTCTTATCGAAGGTAAAAGCGGTATTTCTACTATAGAGAATATATCTCTTGAAGGTCATACTGTTCATATTGCCGGAGAAGTAAAAAACTTCAAACCTGAAGAATATCTTGACCCCAAAGATGCAAGACGTATGGACAGATATACTCAATTTGCAATGGTTGCTGCTGATGAAGCAATTGCCGATTCAGGGATTGTTGCAGGAGAAAATGTTGATCCTTACAGATACGGTGTAATTGTTGGTTCTGCAGCTGGCGGTTTTGATACTTTTGAAAAGCAGCACGACATAATTACTGCCAAAGGACCGACAAAATGCTCTCCGTTTACTGTGCCAATGATTATTGCTGATATGGGTGCCGGCAGAATTTCTATTAAACACGGTGCAAAAGGTGTTAATAAAGCTGTCGTAACAGCATGTGCAACTTCAGCTCACTCTGTTGGTGATGCTTTCCGTTCTATTCAATGGGATGACGCAGATGTTATTGTTGCAGGCGGCGCAGAAGCTGTTATTACAAAACTCGGTATAGGTGCATTTACAAGCGCAAGAACGCTTTCAAAGCATAATGACGAGCCTCAAAAAGCTTCACGTCCATATGACAAAGACAGAGACGGATTTATCATGGCAGAAGGTGCAGCTATTCTGATTTTGGAAGAGCTGGAACACGCTAAAAAACGTGGTGCAAAAATTTATGCAGAAATTGTCGGATACGGACAAACTGCTGATGCGTATGATATTGTTGCTCCAGCGGCAGACGGTTCCGGTGCAGCTATGGCAATGACACTTGCCGTTAAAGATGCAGGAATTAGCCCGAAAGAAGTTGATTATGTTAACGCTCACGGTACAAGCACAGGCCTTGGCGATATAGCTGAGTCTCAAGCAATTGCAAGAGTTTTTGGTGATTTGAAAACAAATCCTAATCTCAAAGTAAGCTCAACAAAATCAATGCATGGACACATGCTTGGTGCAACCGGTGCTGCTGAATCCATCGTTTGTATAGAAGCAATAAATACAGGAATAATTCCGCCAACCATAAACCTTGATAATCAAGATGAAGCTGTTGCTGACTTGAATTATGTTCCGCATAAAGCTCAAAAAGCTAATGTAAAATATGCATTGACAAATTCGTTTGGCTTTGGCGGCCACAATGCTTCTATTCTGTTTAAAAAATACGAAGCTTAATAAAAACAATCAATTTGAATTTAACAAAAAAAATCCGACTATACGGGTCTTTTTTGTTACATGAAATAAAACTATAACAAACTAGGACAGTTTTAAAGCCATTAAAAGGCCTGCAGGCAAGTCCAGAACCTGAGACTGAAATCGATTATCATTTTTAATTTCTTCAAGAAAATCCGCAACTTTTGCAGCATGTGAAACTACATTATCTGCAAGAATAATTGCACCAACCGGCAGCTTATCTTTTAAAATATCAAAGTATTGAATATATTCAGATTTGTTAGCATCAATAAAAACCATATCAGGTATAAAATCAAGAGCGCTTATTATCTCCAGAGCTTTGCCCTGTTTGAATGTAACAAACCCAGATAGATTACATCTTTCAATATTTTCTCTGGCAATACACTGGCGTTTCTCATAATATTCAATGGTTGTCAAATGTCCGTTTAGCCCCGAATCTTTTAACGCATCAGCAATCCAGAGTGTTGAATACCCGTTTGATGTTCCTATCTCAAGAACATTTCTTACTTTGGAAATTTTTATCAGCATACTTATAAATTCAGCAGTTTGGTGAGATATATTCCAAAATTCATGCTGTGTTTTTTCAAGTTCGTTAGATATATTTTGTGCAATTAAATTCATAAAAAAAATCAATCTCAATTAAGTTTTTTATTAATAATCTGTAAATCATTAATCATTACAGGCAGAGAAACTGACTGCAGCACCTGATTATTTTTGTAGTCATATACAAAATACTTTTTGTCAGAAACATTTGTTATCAAAAATAAATTTGTATTTTCAACAGGAACAATATTCTTTGCAAAACCTGTATTACCGAATTTTATCTTATTGTTATAGGAGAAATCATCAAGGTTAAATGTATCTAATTCATTTGATGAACCTAATATATAAAGAATGTTATCCCTTAAAATCATATCAACAGGTTTTTGAGCAACTTTCTGTTTATATATCAAATCCTTAATTTCCGTATCAACAACATGAAGCTCACTTAAAGTTCTTGATAAAATGTATATATTTTTATCTTTTATGACTAACTTAGAAACATTAGAAGCATTATAAACATACTTATTCAAATAAGATTCGTCTAAAGACAAGGTATAAATATCCCCTGTATTCTTGTCCTGATAAACAATCATCTTGTCATCTTGAGAAATAGATATGTTTTTGGGATAACCTTTTATTTTAATTTTTTCTAATAAAGACATTGATTTTAAATCAATAACAAAGATAGACTGATCATCACACACTGAAACATATGCTCTTGTTTTATCTCTATTTAAAATTATTTCAGAAGGCTGATATGAAAGATCAAGCTTTTTTGCCAAAACTTCATTCTTAACATCTGCAACATCTATATAAGTTTTTCCTGCTGCCGCAACTAAAATATAATCATCATTGCACACAGGCAAAATAAATTTGGGTAAATTTTCTAAAGTAAGTGTAAATTTAGGAGTGGTTGAGTCGGTAGGGACGACATTAACAACTTTTGAATCCAAAGAAGTAATTAACAAGGTTTTGCCAAGCATATACTGAACAGGGACAAATTTTGTAGTTGCAGCAGATTTTTTTATAAAGCTGTCTTCTTTAAAAATATCATTAACCCGTGAAGCAGTTGTTGAAATTTTCAAATCTCCCATTATAATTTTTAATTCCTCTGGAATATAAAGCCCCGGAGGAACTAACATATCTTGGGGAAATAAACCTGTTTTAACAACAAGTGGAATATCTTTAGGCTGGGCTACTGTAGATTTACCATCTTTGGTTTTTATGACTTTTAACAAAGCAAAATTAGTATCAAACAGGACGACATCAGGCAGCTGAGAAAGCCTTTTCCCTGATGGTACAGTAAGCACAATTTTCCCCTTAGCATTTTTATTTGGATTTGAAGGAAGAACGGGTAAATAAAGTGTACCGTCAGACAGAGATACTAAACCATCAAATCTTATTGAAGCATTAGGCAATTCTTTTTTTATATATTCTTGCTCTTTTTGCGGCAATGTTGTTGCTACGGACGATAAGTCTGAGACTAAAAATAAACTAAATACAATAAAAAAAATGCTTAAATATTTATATAAAGTTTTCATTAAGTAAAATCCTATCTCTAATTGTGAATTGCATTTTTAAACTTATCAATAAATTTCTCATTTGGCTTTTTATTTTCAGAAATTTCAAAAAGCTTTCTATACAGCCTTTTTTCTTCGTCGTTTAAAGATTTTGGTGTCTTGAATTTAATCATAACATGATGGTCGCCCCTTTTCTCAGGATGTCCAAGATAAGGAATACCTGCATTTTTGATAGTAAGTATTTTACCATATTCAATGCCGGATGGAATAGTCAATTCTTTTTCGCCATGTATAGTTTTAACAGAAATAGTATCTCCAAGTACAGCCTGAGGAATTGAAATATCAATCTCAGAATAAACATTAAAACCGTCACGCTTAAACTCTTTGTGCGGTTTAACATACATTACAATATACAAATCACCGCTAGAACCGCCATTTTTGCCAGCATCACCTTCTTTAGCAATTCTAATTTTAGCATTATTATCTACACCGGCAGGAATTTTCACTTTTAAAGTTTTTTCAACTTCTATGCGCCCTTCACCGGAACATTTTTTACAAGGTGAGGAGATTATTTGTCCCGTGCCTTTACATTTTGGACATGTTGTAACCTGTTGAATGCTTCCAAGGATAGTTTTTGTCAGATGTACTACTCTGCCCTGTCCGTTACACTCGGGACAAATTGTAGGTTTCGTCCCTGGCTGTGCGCCTGTACCATAACACTCCTTACACATTTCAAGGTGATCAATTTTTATTTCTTTTTCTATTCCAAATGCAGCTTCTTCAAATTCTAATTCAATATCCAACCTTAAATCATGCCCACGCTGAGGTGCATTTGGGTCAACCTGTCGTCCGCCTGAAGAAAATCCTCCCATCCCAAAAAACGACTCAAATATATCATTTATGTCGCCAAAGCCAAAATCAAAAGGTCCGGATGTACTATAACCGGCATTGGTAAGGCCTTCTTCTCCATATCTATCATATAAAGAACGTTTTTCTTCATTTGATAAAGTTTCGTATGCTTTTCCCAGTTCCTTAAATTTTTCTTCGGCATCCGGAGCTTTGTTTACATCAGGATGCAATTCTCTTGCTTTTTTTCGAAAAGCGATTTTTATTTCGGCTTGAGTGGCATCTTTGCTGACACCTAATATTTCATAATAATTTGTTCCCATAATCCCCACTATTCACTAACTGCTACATTAACAAGCGATGGTCTCAGAATCTTATCACCTAACTTATAACCCTTTTGTAGTTCAGCAATAATTGAATTTTCCGGATATTCAGATGTCGGAGTCTGCATAACAGCTTCATGAAGATTCGGGTCAAATTCTTTGCCTTTTGTCTCTATAACTTCAAGCCCCATTTTGGAAAGAACATCAAAAATTTGTTTAAATACTAAATTGTAGCTATCTTTTACTGTATCTACATCATCAATATTTTCAACGGAAGCTTTTGCTCTGTCAATATTATCGAGAGCTTCCAAAAGTTTTTTGAGGGCCTCTTCTGCACCATATTTGAGCAGCGCTTCCCTTTCTTGCATTTGTCTTTTTCGATAATTATCAAAATCTGCAGCCAGTCTTATATATTGATTGTTAATTTTATCGATTTCATCTTTAAGTTTGGATATAGCA
The DNA here is from genome assembly GCA_944322855.1 of Candidatus Gastranaerophilales bacterium. Lineage (GTDB taxonomy): Bacteria > Cyanobacteriota > Vampirovibrionia > Gastranaerophilales > Gastranaerophilaceae > Limenecus. Next base: position 60,141 of record CALUQG010000005.1, on the reverse strand, counting down.
TCTTCACATTCTTCAGCCGGCTGCTCATCAGTTGCTTCAGTTTCAACATTAATATCATCAGCTGCAGGCTTAACATCATCTTTCGCAAACGGATTTGAACCTTGAGTTCTTTGCTCTTCATTATTTAGATTAATATCATTATCCTTATTTTCTGTCCCCATAATATCGCCCTTTATATTTTATTGACACATTAATTATAATTTATCAATAGATTTACTCAAGGAATTTTAATTATTTCTTAATTATTTATAAGCCATAATTAGTAAATAAGAACAGATAGTTACATTAGGCTTGAATTGTTAAGAAATGTAATGAAAATTATTAATACTGAAATCAACAAATTAAAATTGTTTTTATATATGTACGAGGTATATAAAAAATATTTCAAAGATAGATAATTAAATGAAGGAGTAAATTATGAACGTATCAGCAATCGGAAACTTATTTGCAGCAAGACCTGAAACAGCCGGAACTTTAGCGATGAATAAACCGGTAGAAACAGCTGGTGTACTAGCTTTTGGAGGTGCAGAAACAGCTGGTTCTCTTGCAAACAATGCAGGCGGCTCGTTCTCGGCTATGGCATAATCGGCAAAGATTTCATCAGAAAGAAAAATTGGCAGCTACTAACGTCGGGGTGGAAATGACTGAAGTAAAAATAGCAAATTATGCATTATTAACAATTTTACTTGTTATAATTGCAACATTTTCAATATCTTTAAGTACACTAAATCAAAATAACAAATTCGAACAGACACCAACTATCTTATCAGGATATATTAATTAAGAAATAATTAATTAAAGAGAAAAGGCAAAAAAAAGAAGCACATACGTGCTTCTTTTTTATATTGTAGATTCTTGCATCTGTTTGTAACACTCTTTGCAATACACCTCTTTTCCCATAACCGGTTTAAATGGAACTTTGGTATTTGCGCCACATTTTGAACAAACAACATCATACATACGCTTTTTGTTATTCTGTCTTCTTTTTTTTCTGCATTCCGGACAGCGTTTTGGTTTATTTACCAATCCTTTTTCAGCGTAAAATTCCTGCTCACCTGACGTGAAAATAAAAGAACAACCGCAATCTTCGCAGGTGAGTGTTTCATCTTGATACATTTTTTGTCTCCTTGTTTTAATTGGTAAATAAATACCCGTTACACATTATAAATATTAATTCTATTACTTTTTTAGCAATTAATCAAGAAAAATAATGAATAAAAAAAAATCCTCTTGCAATGCAAGAGGAAAGCTTTTTTCACACACACGAGGAATATATAACTTACTACCATTATCTGTTATTAATTTATTAAGCGTATTGCGGTGCTGCTCGCTTAATTCCGTCTTCTTCAGCTTTAACAGTATTTTCAAGTTCAGCCTGGGCTGCTTTCAACTGGGTTTCCAGCATCAATTTCTGGTTTTCAATATCAGTTTCAAGACGTTTAATCTTAGCAGCTTCAGCTTTACCTGCTGCATCAAGAGCCTGTTTGAAGAAAGCGTTGAAGACGAAGAACTGGTTAGCATAGATAGATTGAGGATTAGAAGGATCAACTGCCATTCCGTACTGACCGCCGGAAGCCATATTCATGTTCGCAATATTCGTATTGTATATTTGAGATGCACGAGCTGCTTCAAAAAGTGATTTAGGTACACTATTGTTGAAGAAGTTCATATTAACACCGTAAATACTAGCCGGCGAGTTCATAAACTCACTTGGCGAAATAACCCCATCAGCTACATTACCAGCATAGACCGAAAGGTCTTGAAGTCTTTGAGACAACTGCATCAATCTATATTGTATTTGATTGATACGTTGGGTCAATTGTAGCTTTCGCATTGTGAAAATTGCGTACACTGTTCTAATCTCCTACCATAACCAATTTTTCTAACCTTACATATATATAAAAACAAATTGAAAACTAAAATTGCCTGAATTAAAAGATAAATTATCTTGATTGTATTTTCAGGTAAAAGTATTACTATTGCTGTGTTTTAAGTAAATAGCCTTTAATATTATATATATTAAATAAATAAAAAATAGATATTATCAAAATAAAGAATATCTACATTTTATTTAAAGAAAAATTTTTAAATATTAAGAAATATTAACAAACTCTGGTTATAATTTTATCAATTAAGCCATACTCTACCGCTTCTTGAGCGGACATATAGTAATCACGCTCGGTATCATGCTTAATTTTTTCTAAAGGCTGAGAGCAATTCTGCGCTAGTATACCATTGAGCATGTTTTTCATACGCAAAATTTCTTTAGCTTCAATTTCAATGTCGGTTGCCTGCCCCTGAGCACCACCCAAAGGCTGGTGTATCATAATTCTGGAAGATGGCAGAGATAGTCTCTTACCCTTTGTTCCAGAAGAAAGCAAGAATGACCCCATACTTGCAGCCTCGCCTATACAAATTGTACTAACATCAGCTCTAATACTCTGCATTGTGTCATAAATAGCCATACCTGCAGTTATAACACCACCCGGACTGTTAATGTATAACATAATATCTTTTTCGGGATTTTCTGAATCTAAAAGCAACAACTCAGCGACTATAACATTAGCCATTTCATCATCAATCTCCTCGCCGAGAAAAATAATTCTTTCTCTTAAAAGCCTGGAAAATATATCAAAGGCCTTTTCACCACGTGACGAAGACTCAATTACCATTGGTACATAGCTCAAAATTTTATTAAAATCCGAATCTGACATAAAATCTCCTTATATTATCTGTCAAGATTATAAGTGTATGATATAAATATTTCAAGTTACCAGGGATATTTACTATCAATATTCCAGTTATTTTTTGAAATTAGAGCAGCACAACTCATAGCAGCTTTAGAAAACTTATTACAGCCATAGTTTGTATCATAACGGAGCTGATCTACAGTCCAGCTATAGTTGTACGGTTGAAATGCCACAGTACCGGAATTTATAATCACGAAAACAAATAAATCTTTACCAAATGCATTTGGTTCTTCTATGCCATTGAGGTCGGTATACACAATTGCACAAACTGAATTTTTCTTTTTGCACTTGCTAACTGTTTCAACAGCTATAGATATACCGTTTTTTAATTTAACAGAAGGGAAATTATAGAGATTGACACTTGTTTTATTTTCTTTTATCGATAAATAATTCTCCTTAGGAATACATTTTCCTGGATTATCTACACAACTTTCTTCAACTTTTAGATAATTAAAAAAGTAATTTGTTAACAGATCTTTATTTTTATAACCCGGTTTCCAACCCCATTCAGAAGGAACACCGTTTGAGTTTTTAGAAATCAAAAGTGCCTGTACTATTTCAGAGTAAAACACTCTTAAACGAATTGATGTATTTTTCTTTTCCCTAAATTGGACAAACAAAAGCACTATAAAGAAAATAGCGACAATCAATATAGTAACTACACCTATAACTCTAAATCTTTTTTTCAAATAATCATCCATGGAATATATGATATCATATTTATAAAATATATACAAAAAACAAATTCTATTATTTAGAAATTGCAAATAATTTATGATTTAATATAATTAAATAGTGTTAATAAAGAGATTAGGGTAGAGGTAAATATTTTATGAATATAGCACAAATGATGAAACAGGCTCAGCAAATGCAAAGAAAATTACAAGAAGCACAAACAGAGCTTTCTAATGCTGAGTTTAGTGCAATAGCAGGCAATGGAGCTGTCACTGTGATTTGCGACGGACAAGGAAAGTTTAAATCAATAAAACTGGAGAAATCCGCATTAAATCCTGAAAATCCTGAATCAGTCGACAATGATACTGTTGAAATGCTTGAAGATTTAATTACCCAAGCAATGCAAAAGGCTACATCAGATGCTACAGCTGAAATGCAATCAAAAATGAAATCTTTAACTGGCGGAATAAACATACCCGGATTATTCTAATGCAATACACAAAACCTTTGGCCAATTTAATAGATTATTTTCAAAGATTACCTGGCATCGGTCCAAAGTCAGCACAAAGAATTGCGTTTCATCTTTTGAAAATGCCTCTTCCTGAGGTGCATAAATTTGCTGAAGCAATGATAACTGCAAAAGAAACAATACATTATTGTGATATTTGTTTCAATATGTCTGCGACTAATCCGTGCGAAATATGCTCTTCCACAAACAGGGATAACAGTACAATTTGCGTGGTAGCAGAGACTAAAGATCTTATTGCCATTGAAAATACTAATGAATATAAAGGGAAATATCATGTCTTGCAGGGATTGATTTCACCAATGGACGGCATAGGAGCCGAAGATGTTCGAATAAAGGAACTTCTTCAAAGGATTGCAGAAAATGATGTAAAAGAGATAATTATAGCACTTAATCCTTCAGTAGAAGGTGAGGCTACAAGTCTTTATCTCACAAAGCTTTTAAAGCCATTTAATATAAAAATATCACGTATTGCGTTTGGCTTGCCTATAGGCTCAGATATAGAATATGCAGATGAAATAACACTTGCAAAAGCGATAGAATGTCGTAGAGAAATATAAAAAAAAGACCGGGATAAACCAGCCTTTTTTCTAGTTTAAATAGAAAACACTTATTATGAAGTACCAAAATCAACTCCGATTGAAGCCAGCTGCTGCTGCATCATTGAAAATTGGCTGTTTAAATTTGCAATTGTTTGGTCCATATAATTAAATTGTTTTGTTAATTTCTCACGATAAGATTCAACATAATCCTGTTTGTCAGAAATTTTTTCATTCATTCTGGATATTTCGTCATTTAAAGAGCTTGCTCTAGCCGTAAAATAACCGCCAGAACTCGAAAGAGCAGGTTTTAAAGATTCTCTTACTACCTGCATAACTCCATCACATTCCATTCCGGTTGTATTATCACCGACAAGAAGTGCTTTAACAGAAGAAGGATCTTTTTCAAATGCTTGAATAAATTTTTCACTGTCTATAACCAGCTGGTTTGTATTAGCATCAACACTAGTACCTATAGCACCTGTAGTAATACCTATATCTGCTAAAGAACGATAGATACCATATGTATCAACAGTATTTGTAATATTAGTTCTTAAATTGTTTCTGATGTTTATCAAAGAGCTTTCACCGGTAAACACACCGCCATTTTCAGCATCAGTTCCTGCATCAGTATTAGCAATAACTTTATTAAAAGCAGCAACAAATTCTTGTAATGCAGTTAGAACAGCTTCTGAATCAGGCTCGGTTTCAATTACAATCTCAACCGGGATATCTACACCTGAGTCAGGGTCTTTATCAGTAGTTGTCAACAAATCAATTGATAGCCCGAGGATACCTGTATCATCACTTGTAAGAGTGTTTGAATCAGCATATCTTAAATCACCGCCATCAATACGGAAAGCTGCGCGTTCACCCTGTTCAAAATTATCTGCTTTATCAAAACCAAACAATTCAGCAAATGTATGAGTACCGTCAACAGTTTGGCTGCCTGTTACATCAATATTTCTTTGCCCCGGTTCTTTTGACTCAAGAACAATTCTTCCGTTTTGAAGATATGCTTTGACACCGGCTGTAGATGAGTTGTTTATCTGATAAATCAAACTATCAATTGTAGTATCAGCGCCAACGCTAATAGAAGCACCATTTATCTCAAAAGTTGCATTCTGCGTAACACCAAATGCTGACAACTTATTGGAAGAATCTCTCAATAAATCATTTTGATCGGAGGTACGTTTTGATTCAGTTGCAAGACTTTCAATAGTCAATTCAAATTTTGAAGGCGTTGCGTACTGAGTAACTGTAGCTGTAACAATACTTGTTTCAGATGTAGAAACATTAACACTCGTAAACAAGTCCATGCCGGCACCCAACAATGAATCTGTAAGAGTAGTAGCTGCATTTTCAAGAGCAGTGTAATCAGATTTAAGAGTATTTAAAGCTTTTTGTTTATCTTGAAGAACTTCTTTTTGCTCTTCAAGTGCATCAACCTTATCTTGTTCTATTTTGACAAACGCTGTAATCCATTCATCAATAGGTAAACCGGAACCTAATCCTGAAAATGATATTGACATATAACATACCTCATAATTTACATAATTAATTTTATGAAAATATTATATTTAACACATCATATAGAAAAACTATCTTTATCATGATAATGCCCAATTTTTTGATTTTCAACCATTCTAAAGTTGTAATTTGAAGAAATTGAAACAAAAGTATAAATTATATAACCTTGTAAATCAAATTTCTGCATTGGGGCTCAGTATCGGTATAAGAAACAGCTTCTTTTAAAAATTCTTTAGCTGTAAGCAGTTTAGCTTCATCACTTGAGTAAAGAGTCGCAATCACATCGCCCTTTGAAACTTTTTCCGAATATATTTTATTCAAGTAAATTCCTGCGGAATAATCTATTATATCAGATTTTTTTTCTCTGCCGGCTCCAAGAAGTTTACATGCATAAGCAGTTTTGTAAGCATCAATATTAGATATATAACCATCACACTCACAAATAATTTGTTCGGCAAATTTTGGCTGTTTGAAAAGTCTGTAGTTATCAACAATTTGAGGATTTCCGTTTTGCGAAACAACGAGTTTTCGGAAGTATTCAAGAGCTTTACCGTTTGCAATAACCTCGTCAATCAGGCGATATGCCTCTTCTGTTGAAGCAGCTTTTTCAAGAGTAATCAAAGTTAAAGCAGCCATTTCATATGTTAATTGTTTTATATCTGAAGTCATATTACCTTTTAAAAATTCAATTGATTCTATAACTTCTATTGCGTTACCAATTGCACGGCCAAGAGGCTGTTCCATTGACGTTATGACAGCATGGAATTTTTTCCCGAGTTTGTCAGCAATATTAACCATCCATTGAGCAAGCTCTTCAGCTTCTTGCGGAGTTTTTAGAAATGCGCCTGAACCGTATTTTACATCTAGAACAACGTAATCAGCACCGGATGCAATTTTTTTTGACACAACAGAAGAAGCAATTAAAGGCACTGAATCTACTGTAGCAGTAACATCTCTTAATGCATATAGCCTGCCGTCTGCTGGAGTGAGCCGTGCGGTTTGAGAAGCAATTGCCAACCCAACTTCTTTAACTTTATTAATCAATTCTTCTATATCTAAATCTGTTTTAAAGCCGGGAATCGACTCTAATTTGTCGATTGTACCACCGGTATGTCCAAGACCTCTGCCGGATAATTTTGCAATCGGTACACCACATGAAGCGAGCAATGGTATTAATATAAGTGTAATTTTATCACCAACTCCACCCGTAGAATGTTTATCAGCAACGTGAGGACAAAAGTCTCTAAGAGGAGAAAGATCTATTACTTCTCCTGAATCTATTATTGCTCTTGTGAGGTTTGCTGTCTCATCGAGAGTCATTCCTTTGAAATATACTGCCATAAGCCAAGCCGAAATCTGGTAATCATCAGCGGTACCATTCATTAAAGAGTCCACAATGAACTGGATTTCTTCTTTTGTGTGTTCAAAACCTTTTTTCTTTCTTTCAATTATATCAACAAATCTCAAAGTATCACCTCACAATAAACTCCATTTTCACAATATCACAAAAGCTACAATTAGCAAAAAAGGCTAAAATTTTAGCCTTTTTTGCTATATAAAAATGATTTTACTGTTTAGCAGGTTTGAATTTTGGAGAATTAAGATAATTTATTACATCTTGAGAAAGATCCACACCACCTGTGAATATTACTCTATAATCCAATACTACATCAATTTTTTTGTCTGCAGCAACAGCTTTTGTTGCTTGAAGAATGTTGTTTTCTACTTCCTGTGCTCTTTTCAATTTAAGTTTTGTAAATTCATCATTTTTAGCTTTGAAATCTTTTTGCACCTGATCCTCAAAGTTCTTTTTATTAATAGGAGAATCTATATTCTTATACTGCTTTTCTTTATCCATAAGAAATTGTTGCAGTTCAAGATATTTCGTATCAATTTCTTTATATGCACTTTTCGCATATTCATAATTTTGTTCTACGGTTTTGTAATTAACATATCCGATAGTCTGAGCATTAGCACTGGCCGATACAAATAAACAAGTACAAAATACTGCTATTGAAATGCATAAGGTTTTAAAAGTTTTCATAATCTATATACTCCAAACTTATATTTACTACATCTTCAATTCAATAATATTAACAACAATTATATGTAAAGACAAGTGAAAAATTTTCAGATTGATAATATAATTATAAATGCAGTTTGAACTAAATAAGCAATGAAAATAAAAACAGCGAAAATAATTATAATAATTTTTATACTGACAATATCCTTACTCGAAGGATTATATTTGTTTTGCCTGCCAGCAATTCTGAATAAAAAACTAAACTCAAACTCAATAAGCATAACGATAAAAGAAAAAACAGGTTTAGATTTTAAATGCAATAATATCAAATTAAAAACATATCCTGATTTTTCTTTGCGCATAACGGCAAATGAGATAAGCATAAAAGATATTAATAAAGTTGATATTGTCTCATCAAGAAAAATTGATACAGTAGTGTACCTTCCTGACATAATTTTCAAAAAAATATCTATAGTGGGATTAAAAACAGATAAAACATATTTGTCCCTAACAAGAAAAAAAGACAAAAATTTTTATCTCGGTAGATACAAAATTGTTATTCCAGATAAAAAAAACAATCTTGATATTGAACTCAACGGTATAAAAATACGAGATACATTAATATCATTTAACGATGAATTAGTAAATAAAAAAATTGATTTTAACATTCCTTCAGCAGACTTTTATTACAAAAAAAAGAGAACGATAGGCTTAATAGTTAACTCAGATATTATAGTAAATAACACTCAGAAATCTAAAATCCAATTGAAAATTTCATCCAAATTACCGTTTGAAAAAGGATTAAATGATAAAAAATTTGTATGTAACGGCAGCATTACAAACTTGGATTTGTCAGATTTTTCTCCCTATTTTAAATATTTTGTACATAATGAAATAACTTCTGCCGACGGAATAATTAATGCAGAATTTAAAAAGAATAAAAATCTTAAAATTGATGGAGTACTTAAAAATTTCTCCATTAAGATGAAAAATAATCTCGATAACCTAAACTCAAACAGCGATATTAAATTTTCATCAATCATCGATTTCAAACCCAAAACGCTTGTATTGAGTGAAACAGTTTTTAAAGCATCAGATTGGAATTTTAATATAAAAGGAAATATAAAAGACTATACATCTAAAAATTTAAAAGAAATAAAAACTGATTTGGATGTAAAAATCACAGATTCCAATATAAACTCACTATACTGGCTTACACCTTCTATTAAAGGTGATCCTAGAAATGTAATTCAAAAATTTAAAAAATATGGAGTCTGGGGAATTGTAAACGGCAGTGTTAAAATAAAAGGTTCAGCTTCAAATCCTGAATTTTACGGAAAAATAGAAGCAGAAGATGTATATATAGTAAAAAATAATCCTCTCGTACAGCATTGCAAGGTTTATGCGGAATTTTTGAAAGACAATGTCAAAATAAAAACAAGAGTCTTCGCCGGACACGGTGAATATGTTGATGTCGATGGAACAGCAGAAATGAAATTTATCGGCAAAGGCAACTTTCACATTGTTTCGTCTCCTAATGTTGATTTATCCACTGCAGAATATATGCTTGTGCCTGTGCATGAAGTTGTAGGGTTTGACCTTGGGCCTGTACCATATATGGACATTAAAGGCAAAGGGAATATTGATATATACACAAAAGGAACTGTTATCGACGGCGAAGTTACAGGCCGATTTAACTTTATAAACACAATAGCAAGGCTGGAAGGTCTAAATACTACAATTCATAAAGCTAATGGTGCTCTTGTTTTTGACAAACAAGATATGCATTTTTATACAAATTCGGCATATATTAATAACAAACCTGTTAAAATTGACGGTAAAGCTAACTTAGACGGACATATTGACTTCGACATAACAACAAAATCTTTGGATTTGTCTGAACTGCTTGATATTCTTAACACAAGCAAAATACTTGAAAGCAGAAAAATAATGGCATCCCCGTTAGAAAAGGCTTATGGAACCTCAAACATAAAGATTAAAATCACCGGTATAGTAAAAGATTTTTCAACAATTGCAACAAATAAAACGTTAAACATATCAGGGATTTTAGATTTAATAAATGTAAATGCAAAACTTAAACAGCTTCCACTCGTTTTTCAAAAGATTAACGGAAAAATTGAATTTGACAACTCTGGATGGAAAGTTAACTTGAAAGCAAATGAAAAAAGAGCTAAAATCAATGCACATGGTTTTGCAAATCAGGATAAAATAGACTTAAAATTTTCTGCTGATAAACTAAATACCGATGAAATATTAAACTGCATAACTAAAGAACACTTTATAAAGAATATTTCGTCTATGCCTCAAACCAATTCACTCATATCTCTACAAGGAGAATATAAATCACCGTACGGCATAAATGAAACTAACTTCGCCCCCAAATATTTACAGGCAAAAGGCTACTTTACCCCAATTAATCAGAAAACAAAACAAACTTCAGGTATTAGCAGCGGAAACTTTGAAATAAAAGAAGAAAAACTTGTTTTGAAAAGTTTTCATGCCAAATTATATGACTCTAATATATTTTCTAATTTGACAGTAAGTAAAATATTTTCACCAAAACCTGTTTTAAACGGGATAATACATATAACAAATTTTGATATTAAATCCTTAAATACATTAAAAAGCTCAAAAATGCTTCCAGCTTCTGTTCAAAAACTTTTAAATGCATACAAAGACTATCAGGGAAATGCAAATATTTTTATTAAGTGCAACAACAATAGTTTTGACGGATACATTGATTTTAAAGATGTCAAATTCACACAAGCATATTTTAATACACCGGTAATCATAGATAGCGGCAAAATTATTTTAAAGGGGTCAAAAATTGAGATAAAATCAATTATTGCCAGAGTTGACAACACTCCAGTATTTCTCAACTTTGCAGTATGGGATCTTGATAAAACAATGAGCTTTAAAGGCTATTTTACAACAAAACTAACTGACTATTTTACCAATAAATATATAAATAATTTTCTGACTTATCCGCTAAAACCAAAAGGTGATATTACACTTACTGTAGACCTTAACGGCAATATAAAAGAATTCAATATACATCCTGAAATTAAATTTGCCAAAGATGCTGACATATATTACATGGGAGCAAACCTCGGGGATGTATCTAATGAAAGAAAAATTTTTGCTGATATAAAAGTCAAAAAAAATATTTATTATATTAAAAGACTCAACTATGTCAGATATATGATATCGCAAAACGATAAAATCTATCCTCTTACTATATTTACCTCAAACGGAACAATAGAAGGAAAAGACAAAAATCTTATATATCTAAAAGACTTATCTTTAAAAACTGTCAATAATGCCAGTGTGAAAATATTTAACTTTATTTTTAAAAAATCAGTTTTAAAAAACGGAATGTTCAATTGTGATTTAAAAATTAACGGTTATCTAAATAAACCTGTTGTTAACGGATATTTAAATATATCCAATGCACAAATGCCGATATATGACACAACTATAAAAAATTTATTAATTCGATTTAAAGGAAAAAACATTGAACTTGAAACAGACGGAACAATTTACAACTCGGACTTAAGAATTAAAGCTGCTGCAAAAAACACACTTGAACAACCATTTGTAGTAGATAAACTGGATATTAATTCAGATGAACTTAATTTGGACACTTTTATTGATTCACTAACCAAAATCCGGACACCTGATACAACTACCAAAATGACCGGTGCATCTAATAAAAAGTCCATACCTTTCAGTATTTCTGATATAGAAATAAAAAATGGATCAATGAACGTAAAAGATATTATTATTCGAGGCTTGCCTGCAAAAAATTATACGTCAGAATTCAAACTCGGAAAAAATATGCTGCTTGAAATCAACAAGCTATGGTTTGATGTTACAACAGGAAGAATGACAGGCACTGCAAGTTATAATTTTTCAAACGGCACAATAAAAGCAAATGTTTCCGCACTAAATGTCGATTCAAATGAAGTTGCCTCAAAATTATTTGATTTCAAAGACCAGATATACGGACAATCGAACGGAACAATCATAATAACAACCCGTGGTTCAACAGAAGAAGATCGTATAAAAAACATGTCCGGCTATGTTTATTTTGAGATAGCTGACGGGAAAATGCCAAAACTCGGATCAGTTGAATACCTTCTAAAAGCCGGTAACTTTATAAAAAGCGGTATCACCGGTATAAGTATCAGCAATCTTATTGATTTATTAACACCTATAAAAACAGGGCATTTTGATTCAATAAAAGGTAACTTTGCAATGAAAAATGGTGTCGCTCAAAACATAGAAATTTACTCGAAAGGTGACAATCTGAATATCTATATCAACGGAGAATATGACATACTTCAGCAATATGCTGATTTGAGAGTATTCGGCAGGCTGACTAAAAAAGCATCTAATATTCTTGGCTCTGTTGGAAATCTATCTTTTAATTCACTTCTAAATGCGCTTCCGGGATTTAAACTCGGAGCTTCTGACAAACAATCTCTTCTTGAGGATTTGAACAAAATCCCGGGTGTAGAATTAAGTGATCAAAAATACAGAATATTCACCGTAAAAATTGACGGAAAAATCAATGAAGAAAAGTTTGTAAAAAACTTCAGATGGATAGAATAGCTATAATTGTTAATATTTTCTAAAGATATATTACAAGTGTAATTGTTTGTTTTATAATACTTTTATAAAAAATAAAACAGGGTAATAAAATGAAAATAAGAGGATTTGGTGTGTATGACTCACACGTAAAGTTGCCGCCTCCTGCTGTACAAGTAAATAAAAATATACCGGCCGATAGCAATATAACAAAAACTGAAAATATTCAAAATACCCGAAAAGCAAAAGAACTCATTGTCAGAGCATTTGCTATTGCAACAGCAATCACAATAGCAATATTATGCATAAAAGCTAAAGGTAAAAGATTACTTAAAAAATTAGTCCATACACATTAAATAGCAGGCAGCTTGTTTTCTTTAAGTCTATAATTCTTTCCTCTAAAGAAAAGAAACTTGTCATATTCAAGTGTAATATTCATATAATAATATGGTTCTTCTGACAAAGCAGGAACACAAATGTGAGTAACACCATCATCGCCTTTTTGAATAAGCTCTTTCTTATAATGACCGGCAATTATAGCAAGCACATTATCATGTCTTCCGATTACAGCTCTAAATTCATTTTTCTGTAAGATTTCTTTTGGATAATCATCATATGGGGTCATATATGGAACATGCTGGAAAATTATAACTTTTTTATTTTTATTTTTTGTAAGTACTTCATCAAGCCAGTTTAAAGTTCTTTGTGTAAAAACACCATGTTCAGTCGGCATGCCTGAAGAAACAGAATCGAGAACAACAACAAGTATTCCTGAAGCAGGGGAAAAATAATAAGATTCACTTTTGTCCTTCTGGTAATGATTATATTTTGAAACAGCTTTTAGATATTCTTTTTTTTCAATGCCTGAGATTTTATGAACATCTTTATTTCCCATAACAAGATAATACGGACATTTTATATTTTTTATAGCTTTCAAAAAGCCTGTAAGATTATCCATATTAGATTTTTCTATATTGTCACCAAGAAAAACGACAAAATCATAACTATTTTCGTTCACTCTGTCGATAAAACCATTCAAAATATTTGCAGATTCTCTATTATCAGGATTAGAAGAATATTCTAAATCAGAAGAAACCGCAAAATTCAATGATTTTGCTATAGCACAGTTTGTAAGAGAAAAACAAAATACTATAGCCAGAAACAAAATATTTTTTAAATTAACCATAAATCTCAAGCTCCTGAATTACTAAAATATTATAGCAGATTCAGGCAGATTTAGCTTTATCTTTATTCACGTTTAAATTTTTGTTTACATCAGCAGCTGTTTTAGTACCTGCTTCGTAACCGCAAATCAAGAATATTGCAGGCAGAGCTTTTGAAATAAATTTTTGAATACCGGTTTGAGGCAGCTCTTCTACAGTCTGAGCCATAACATCTTTTTTCTTAGCAGTAGCAAGTGCAATTACAGTTAAGATATCATCAACATGTATTCCAAAATCTTTTATACCTACTTTTCTATCATCGTTTTCTTTAAATATACGCTCATTTACTTTTGAAGCAATATAATTTCCGCCTGTGACGCCTGTTGCTACACCAACAACACCGGCAAGTGCATTCAAAGTCCATTTTGTAAATTTATCAAAATTATGTTTTTTTATTTGCGAAGTAGCAACACCTACTATTGTGATAGGAGTAACAATATTTCCTAAAAATTGATGGATAGCTTCTTTAAGCTTTGGTTTGCAATTTTCTTTTTTGTCAGCAATCAAACCGCCTGTAAGTCCTCCGATAACAGAAGAAGTAGCAAGACCTATAGCAGTCAAAGCACCAAAATCCAATTTAAACATGTCTCTTAGCTTAAAAGCCGATTTTTTTTGACCTTTTGCAACCGCAAACAAATATAACAGAGTCATCAGCGCACTTCCACCCAGTGCTGCTCTTTTAACCTGACCTTCATGATCTTTTTTTATTAGCCCTTTTAAAGGATTTTCTTTATATTTTATGACACCTGCATTTTTTACATCGTGAGATGGTGTAAACTGCGGTGAAGTAATCAGCGTAGTCATATTCTATCTCTTTTTATGTACACATACATGAATACAGGAAAAAAAATTTTTTGCTATACCCATGCATATTTTGTTAAATAAATTAACGACAACTATAATTAGCAGTAAAATTATATAACAAAAATAAAAGTTGATTTGTCTTTTAGTTTTGCAGATACTCAGTATAGAAAACAAACAAGGATAATATAAATGAGATTGGATAAATTTTTAAAAGTATCAAGACTTATAAAAAGACGTACAGTAGCAAATGATGTATCAGACCAGGGCCGGGTACTGGTGAACGGAACACCTGCAAAACCCTCAAAGCAGCTTAAAGAAGGTGATGTTGTTGAAATAGAACATTTTAATAAAAATGTCAAAATAAAAATTAACAGAATTCCTTCAGGCAATGTTTCCATTCAGGAAGCACAAACATTATATGAAGAAATCGACTAACATTTGCATTTTATATTAAGTATATCTACAATATTTTTATAGAAATCAGACAGCGAGGAGATTTATGAAAAAATACATAATAACAATGATGGTTGCAGCATTATTTATATTTGCAACAGAAAGCATGAGTAAAGCAGAACAATCAAAAACAATGCATGCTGATATACAGGCTATAAGGATACCGGCCGGGACTTCTTTTAAGTTAGAACTGCTTGACCCGTTGTCAACAAGTGCAGCGTCAGCCGGTGATGAATTTTCTGCAATGCTGAAAAATGATCAGAAAGTAAACGGACAAATAGCTTTGCCAGCAGGTTCGGTAATAAGAGGTACATATGATCGAGTAATACAGCCAAAAAGACTTTCAAGAAGTGCTGTATTATATCTAAAATTCGATCACATTGTTACTCCAACAGGCAGACAAATTCCATTGAATGCCGGTTTGTACAACTATTCACAAATCACTCTTGACGGTGGTATTTATCAAAACGGAAACTACGGTTATGCAATTCAGCAAAATTGGGAAAACACCAAAAAGATTGTTAAAACAACTATCGATTGGGGGAAAGGTACCGGTGAAAATATGCAGTATGTTTGCGTTCCTATAGGTGCCGCAGGAGGAGTAATAGGCGGTGCATTCTATTATGTTATAGATGATATAGTTGATTTATTCAAAAAAGGCAATGATGTAAATATTCCTCAAGGCACAGAACTTGAAGTCATGCTGACACAGCCTCTGGATATTCCTTTACATTAGTAAAATACTATGTTTGAAAACTTAAAACTAATAAACTTGTTATTTAACAAAAAAAACGAAGAAGAAGCAGGACGATTTTTAATAGATAACAAAAAAACATTATCTATTGCAGAATCATGTACAGGCGGTCTTTTAAGTTCATTAATAACTGATGTTTCAGGTAGTTCTTCTTACACAATATGCAACTTTGTCACATATGCAAACGAAGCGAAGACAAAATATCTAAATGTAAAAAAAGAAACACTTGAAAAATATGGCGCTGTCAGTATTCAAACTGCACAGGAAATGGTTCAAGGTCTGATTGAAAGTACAAATTCAGATTATGCAATAGCTACAACTGGAATAGCAGGGCCAACGGGAGGTTCAAAAGACAAACCAGTAGGACTTGTTTACATTGCTCTTGGAAGCAAAGATGCAATAAAGGTGCACAAATACAATGTAAACTCTAAATATCCAAGAATTTTAATAAAATATATGTTTGCAAAGCACGCTGCAAAGTTACTTACTGAATTTCTTAAAGGAGAAAACTAATGAAAACAGTAACATTGATACCGGGAGACGGAATAGGACCTGAAATTACAGAAGCAGTACAAAGTATTCTGAAAGCTGCCGATGTTCAAATCAACTGGGATATCCAAACAGCAGGTGCAGATGTTGCGCAGATTGAAGGTACCCCTCTTCCAAATCGTGTAATAGAATCAATTAAAAAAAATAAAGTTGCTCTAAAAGCACCTGTAACAACTCCAATAGGAAAAGGGTTCAGAAGTGTTAATGTTGCACTGAGAAAAGAACTGGATTTGTATGCAAATATACGCCCGTGCAAGAACATAAAAGGCATTGAAACTCCGTTTAAAGATGTTGATATTATTGTAGTCAGAGAAAATACAGAAGATCTTTATGCCGGGGAAGAAGAAAAAGTTAATGACGATTGCGCTAAATCAATAAAAACAATAACCAGAAAAGCCTCAACTCGAATTGCACAATACGCTTTTGAACTGGCTGTTAAAGAAAACAGAAAAACTGTCTGGGCTGTAACAAAAGCCAATATTTGCAAACTTTCTGACGGACTTTTTCTTGAATGCTGCAAAGAAGTTTCAGAACAATATCCCAGTATTGAATACAAAGAAATACTGGTAGATAACCTGTGTATGCAGCTTGTGCAAAACCCTCAAAAATTTGATGTACTGGTTTTACCTAACTTATACGGAGATATAGTCTCAGATCTCACAGCCGGTCTGATAGGTGGACTTGGCATTGCTCAAGGTGCCAATATAGGTATTGATTGCGCAGTATTTGAGCCTGTACATGGGTCAGCCCCCGATATAAAAGGGCAAAACAAGGCTAATCCTACAGCATTACTGCTATGTGCAATAAATATGCTTAAATATATTAACGAGAACGAAAAAGCAAATAAAATTGAAAAAGCACTTTTTAAAGTTATAGAAGAAGGCGACGTCAAAACAGCAGATCTTGGTGGAAGCTCAACTACCTCAGAGTTTACATCAGAAATCATAAAAAATCTCTAAATCATTGTATACAATGATTCAGAAATATTTATAAACTCTCTGACAAGGTCTTTATCCCACTGAATTCCTGCACCGACACGCAAAATTTCACATGCTTTTTCATTTGACATACCTTTTCTGTATGGTCTGTCAGAGATTAATGCGTGATAAGCATCAGCAACAGCAACAATTCTTGCAGCGAGAGGTATATCCTCTCCTTTTAATTTTTCAGGATATCCTGAGCCGTCCCAGTGTTCATGATGATATTTGACAATAGGAATTAAATCATGCAAAGATTCATTTGGAAGCAACACTTTCTCAGCCCCGATAGTCGGATGCTGCTTCATTATTTCCCATTCTTCATCAGTGAGTTTTGACGGTTTTCTTAAAACAGTTTCAGGTATACCTATTTTGCCTATATCATGCAGTAACGCGCCAAGCTTGATTCGTTCAACTTCTTTTTCTGGCAGATTAAGTGCTCTTGCAAGTGCTTCAGCATATCTGGAAACAGATGTAGAGTGACCTTTTGTATACTCATCTTTTGCATCGATTGCACTTGCTAATGATGTAACAACCTCAATAAGATGCCCCTGGTTAATAATCTCTTCTGAATGAAATTTGTTAACCAGCTCTTCATCAAAACTTATACCGATAGAAGCATGTCTTTTTGCAATAACTGAAGCAAAAGAGCTAAGGGCAGTGTCGTCCCAGAAATCAAAATCATCTGAACAAACAATGGTAGACATACCGTTTTTATAGCCCTTGCTTTTTGAAATATACATTGCCTGCTCTGCAAGTATAAGCAGTTTTTCCAAATCCTGCGTAGATTTTGGATATGTAGCAATACCAACAGACACCTTAACAGGGCCTACATCATCGACAAGACAACATGAAAGCGAATATGTCAGGTATTCTGCAAGATATTTTGCCTCATCAGAAGTTGTCTCCGGCAAGATTACGGCAATTTCATCACCGCCGTACCTTGCAGCAGAATCATTTGTTCTTATTCCCTGCTTAATTTTATCAGCAACAAGTTTTATAATTTCATCGCCTTTTGCTGCACCAAAATCTTTATTAATCTGCGATATGTTATTTATATCGAATATAACAATTGAAGCCTGCGTCTCAGTTCTTTTTGCTTTGTCTATCTCAGCAGAAAGCAGTTCTAAAAATTTTCTGTGGTTATTCAAATTTGTTAATGCATCAGTATCAGTATTCATCATTACTTTTGTTGACAAATCTCTGTTCTTTATAAACAAAGACAGGTAACTTGCAACAAGTTTATAAATTTCAGCAGATGAAGCAAAATTGTTATCACCAACAAGCATAACCCCAATGCATTCATTCAGGCAGCACAGAGGCAAAATTGCAACAGCTGAATCATTCAAATAATGCACATTCAAAAATTTGTTACTATCTACATACATTGGAGTTTTTGTAGTAAAAACTTTTTCAACAGGATTGTCTGAACCGTTTATTAAAACACGACTCGTAAAAGTAGAACCGATTTTATCAATTATTTTAAAATTGATACAATTTGACTGCTTACAATACAAACCAAAAGCTGAAAATGTGGAATTCAATTTATTCGTAAAAATATTATGCAAAGAATAAATAAGTTCGCTTTGAGATTCTTTACCTTCTATTACTTCATTTAAAAATTTAACAACTTCTTGAAAATCGATATGCTCAGTAGTACGCCACGATTTGTTATTATATCCGGCATACATTTTGTTCGACGTTGTACGGCTGTTTATTGTATTAATTCTTGAAATTAAACCACTCGGTATAATAGGATTAGAGTGTTTTTTTTCAGTAGAATTTTGTTCATTCTCCGTACTATTTTCTGCATTATTTCTGGTATTTTGAAATTTATTAAAATTCAATTCACACCTTCCTGTCGATTAGTATAAAAATACTAATCAAAAAAATTTGCCAATTTTCCATCAATTAATCAACAAATTTTACAATTTTAAGTATTGTAACAGGTTAGATATATCTTTGTAAAGATATGCAAATATGAAAAATTTCAAATTTTAAACAAAAGTTGAATGATAAATTGTAACAAAATATTGTAATTTTCAATTAAACTAAATCAAAATCACCATGTTTTTTAAGATGCTCAATCAACCCACCATCATGCAAAAGCTTTATCATAACATCAGGTAAGGGAGAGAACTCTATTTGAGTATTTTGCGTAATATTTTTTACTACACCATTTTTTATATCAACTTCAAGCTCATCGCCGTCATTTATTTTGTCTGTATCGCATTCAATGAGCAAAAGACCAATATTTATAGCATTTCTGTAAAAAATTCTGGCAAAAGACTTTGCAAGAACAGCAGAAACTCCGGCAATCTTTATAATTTGAGGTGCATGCTCTCTGGATGAGCCAAGTCCAAAATTGTTTCCTGCAACAACAAAATCACCTTTTTTCATTCTGGATGCAAATGTCTCATCAGCATCTTCAAGAACATGTTTAGCAAATTCTTCCAGATTGGAGCGAAGGTGAAAAAGCCTGCCGGGTGCAATATGGTCGGTTGATATATTGTCACCAAATTTAAAAGCCCTACCTTTATATTCCATTATTGTGCTCCAATCTAAATTTAATACATTTGTGATTATAGCATATTATTTTACTAGCAAATAATATTTTTACAGTCTTTAAAATAAATAACTAATATTAAAAAGGTACAAAAATGAAAATTAGTTTATACACCCCTATTCACAAATTACCTTCATACAACGGCAATAGCCAACAAAATCAACAACAAACATCAAAAGAAGAATATAAATACTTAAGCTATGATTTATTTTCAAAGAATTATTTTAACTATGCTTTTAACCCTATAAATTTTAAGGCAAGACTAAACAGAACACCTGAAAATTTTTACGCTCAAAAATTCAATCAGGAAAATATGCCCGATACAGTAAAAAACTATTTGAATGAAGATTTTGAAACTAGGCAGCATATGCCTCCGGCTCAACTTCAAAGAGAAGCATTTCAATACATAAAGATAGCAGATACAGTAGATGAAGTAAAAGAAATGTATCCTGACGAGCCGTTATTCAAAGATTTGAAACCATTTGAGAAAACCAGAGCAACATCAGGTATACTTTTACTTTTAAGATGGGATAAACAAACTCAAAATACTCCGGTATTTAAAAATAAAGATGAAAAAGATCTTACTCTTTATTTGCTTAAAAAAGTTTACCTTGAAGGAAAAACTCTTGATGAAATAAATAAAGACTTTGATAAAGATGCCACTGACGAAATAAAAAAAGAACTCGGAGTTAAAGACGGAAAGTATTTTTATAACTCAACTTTGAGAGCTATGGGCATCAGATATCCTGAATTGTCGTATTATAACTCATTTCTTGCAACCAGAAACGATAAAGAATATATACCTGTATCAAGAAAAATGTCAGACACAACAAAAGAAAAAATCAGTGAAGCGTCTAAAAGCTGGTGGGCAGGCTTAAATGAAATAGAACGTTCCGAACAAATTCAAAAAATGCTTGAGGGTAAATCCTTTTCAAACTCTATATTCACACGTTTTCAGGGGCAAATTATGACAATAGCCTCCTCAAAAATAGGCTTTTCTGATAGATTAAGCGAAATTTTCTCTGAAAAATTAAATGATGACGAATTCAATTCTGATTTTCCATCATTTACACAAAAAATGAGAGAAATCATGCTCGAATTTTGGAATAAAGATACTGAGTTCAAAAATATATACTCAGACGCAATCAGAACAACAATTATGGATTTTGATGAGGCTTACAACGACAAAAATAATCCTGAAAAATTAGAAAAACTCTTAAATCAAGCGCTTGAACTGAAAAGTAAAATCCTTGAAAAAGCAAAAAGCAGACGTCAACACAAAAATGAAATGAAAAAGCTTGCACATAAAACAGAAACGACTTCCCAAGGCTCTGGCAATGTTAATAAAATAGAAAACTCACTAACCAAAAAAGAAATATATCAGCTATTTAAACAAAATGAAAGAGCAGCACTAAAAATTTATCCCGATGATTTTTCAAAAGAATTTTTGGATTATTTAATCGAAAATACAGATTTTAACACAAAAAGAACAGCGGTTCTTATAAAAAGACCTGATGCAAAAGAATTGTTGAATTTAACGGAAGAAGAATATTTAAAAACAGTTGAAGATTTAAAAGAACAAATTGAAATAGTAAATCATGATTTTAACAATAGCCACAGACTTACAGCCAAAACAAATGAATTTTTAATAAACGATTACCTTTATAACAAAAGTCATAATACAACAGTCTTCTACGGTGAAAGAGGTGATGCTTTTGATATTATAAATGAATCACCTGAATACAAAGAAGAACTGTTAAAAAATAAGCAGCTATTTAACAAACAATTCAAATTGCTTTGTAAACCGTTGAATGCAAGAGATTCTCTGGATTTTCTAAAAAACAATATCATTCCTGTAATGAACAAGATGGCACTTAACGGAAGCAGCTTTTATAAACTGCCAAAAGATTTTTTAATAAGAGTTAAAGAAATTGAAAATGCTCTAAGTCGGATTACAACGTTTCAAAATGAAAGTGCAAAATTTATACAAAACTACAATGCATACATCAAATTTATGAAACAAAGTAATAATGAAACATTGAAACAAACAATCTGTGAACATATCGCAGTCGATTATTTTGTGTATATACAAGAAAAAATAAAAAATAACAAACAACAGCCAAAGCAAACAGTTCAAAGGAACACAAATATTTCAGAGATTGATACTATACCGGAAAAAGAATTATTAAATGCATTTCAAAAGCTGTCAGAAAAACAGCTAAGATTTTTTGATGATGATTTTAAAAACGAATTATACAATTTTATAATCACCCATCCCAAAATGGATAAAAAACTGCTTGCTATATTTAGTTTTATTGAATCCGGATATATAAACGAATTAAAACTTGATCCAAAGCAAAGAAATGAAATTATTAAAAATACAGAAAATATATTCATAGCTATAAACAAAGAATTTGACAGAAAACACCCGGAACTGGCAATATCTAATGAGTTTGCTATGAACTTGACAATATATGAGCAAACCGGAGACAAACAATTCCTAAAAAATACACGTGCAGACAACATGCGTTATATAGTCGAAAACAAACTAGATGATACTTACATGAAGCTCAAGCCAATCGTATCAAAAAGATATAAAGAATATTCCGATGGTTTAACTATTGAAGAAGCTCAAGAATTTTATGAAAACACATTAAGCGCAGAAATTTCAAAACTATACACACACGGCTTTAAATACCATAAAGATATTCAACAGGAAGTTCTTAAAAAACTGTTAAATATAGTATTAACACAAATAGACAAACAAGAAATCATTGATTTTATAAAAGCATATAAAGGTGCAGTAACGTTTATTAATGATAAAACAAGGCCTAATGATGCAGCTGAACTCTTAAAAGAACACATAATATATGATTTTCTGTGTGAAAGAGTACCTGAATTGATAAAAATAAATCAATAAAAAAGAGTCTTGCTGTATTTAGCAAGACTCTTTTTCGCAAACTACTTACTGCAAGGTTTCATTGAGTCTTCATAAATTTGTCTTACAACTTCTTTTGTGGCTTTAACAGGAGCAATAGAAAGAAGGCCGTCTAAAGACGGTGTTGTAAAACATAAATTTACAAGCTTGTCTAAATCAGCCTCACAGAAGCCGTCATCAAGCAATTTTTGAGGAACACCTACATCTGCAAGCCATTTTTCAACAAGCTCAGCAGCTTTTTGAGCTTCATCAGGAGTACCTTGCAATCCTGGAGCTATCGGTTCCAAAATTTCAGCAAGCGTAGCAGCCTTGGCAGGATAAATAGCTTTAACTACAGCAGGCAAAAGCATAGCAAGTCCGAGTCCATGTGACAATTCAGGTTTAACAGCACTCAGAGGATGCTCCAATGCATGAGTAAAATGCAATAAACCGTTATCAAATCCAACACCACCCAGCAAAGATGCATACAAAAGGTAATATCTGTATTCAGGGTTTTCAAGGTCTGCTGCGGCTTTTGGAAGGTATTTTGCAACAAGACTTATTGTTTCCTTTGCGAGTGAAATTGAATAAGGAGATGCAACAGTAGATGTAGCAGCTTCAACTACGTGGTTTACCGCATCTATTGATGTATACAGAGTCTGATTTAATGATAATTTTGTCATCAATTGAGGGTCATCTATTGAATATGACGGATAAATACAATCATACGCAATAGCAGGTTTGAAATTCTTTTCCAGATTTGTTGCAACAGCAAATCTGTTTACTTCGGTACCTGTACCATGAGTCAAATTTATTGCTACAATTGGAGCAGCTTTATCCGGAGTAAATTCGAATTCATATAGCTGAGCAGCAGTTTTTTCAGGGTATTCAAGCAAAATAGCAACGCTTTTACCCGTATCAATAGGAGAACCACCGCCGATTGCAATAACAGCTTTTGCACCAAAATCTTTGGCCATTGACACTGCCTCATCAATTGCAGCAGTTGTCGGATTCGGTGTAACTTTTGCGTAATTAATATATCCAATATTATTGTTATTAAGCGCTTTTTCTACATAATCCCAGGCGCCTGTAATTTTATAAGCACCTTTGCCGCTGACTACAATAACTTTGTCTATACCCTTATCTTTTAGGGATTTAGCTATATCTTCAATCTTTTCTATAGCGCCTACACCAAAATATACATTTGTTTTTACACGAATTTCTTGAATTTGTTTAATATCAATGTCTTTTTCCCACATAATGATATCCTTTCTAAAACTATCCGAATACTATAATACACTATTTTTAAAAATTTAAAAGTCATAAGCCTATTTATTGAAATAATAATGGTTTGATGTACTATGTATATAGTAATATTCTGTAAATATTAGAAAAAATTGGCCGTTACAGGGAGTTAGGAATTAAGCTTATGACTGATGAGAATATATTGAAATCAGATGAATGGCATTTTGAAGTTAACCCCTGGATTGCAATGATACCAATTATGCTTTCTATATTTATGTTTGCGCTGGATGAAACAATATCCAATGTAGCATTGCCGCATATGGCCGGATCATTTTCAGTAAGCAGAAATGAGTCAACATGGATAATCACAAGTTATCTTGTTGCAAGCGGTGTAATAATACCAACAGTAGATTTTTTCTGTAAACTTATGGGTAGAAAACAATATTTTTTGCTGAGTATTGTTATCTTCACTTTTGCTTCCATACTGTGCGGATTATCAACATCAATGCCGATGATGCTTGTTTCAAGAATTTTGCAAGGCATTGGTGGCGGCGGCATAATGCCTATTGCACAGGCTATTATTTTTGAAATATTTCCCAAAGACGAACTGCCTTCTGCTATGTCTGTTTTTGGGCTTGGTGTGGTACTGGCGCCTATTATGGGGCCGGCTGTCGGTGGCTGGATTACAGAGACTTACTCATGGCCGTTTATTTATTTTATAAATATACCGTTTGGACTTATTGCTCTTTACCTTTCAATAAAATTTATTGAAGAGCCGCCATATTCCAGAAAACAAAAAGGCATTTCGATGGATTTTTCAGGATTCACGTTTATGGCTTTATGGCTGCTGAGTTTGCAGGTTGTTCTAGAAAAAGGTAATGATAACGACTGGTTCGGATCACCCTGGATTTGTAAATTATTTGCTTTCTCAATGATATGTCTTGTGCTTTTTATTTATGTACAAATTAGGAAAAACAAAACCAAAACAGGACTTATAAACTTATCAATATTGAAAAACCACAACTTTTTAATAGGCACGCTTGCTCAGGTTGTTTTGATGGGTGTAATGATGGCTTCATCATCAATTTTGCCATCAATGCTCCAATCACTGATGGGATATTCTGCCTTTATGAGCGGTGTATCTATGGTTCCACGAGGAGCAGGTTGTTTTATTGCCTCCATATTGTCAGGTGTGATGGTAATAAAACTCGGTGTAAGACCGGTTGTTGTCATAGGGCTTGTAATTCTGGCAGCAGGTAGCTTGATGTTTGGGGAGATTAATACCTCAATAGCACTGGCGAACATAGCAATCCCGAATTTCACCTTTGGACTGGGAATGCTTTTGTCAATGGTGCCTCTGTCAAATATATCTTGTTCAACTTTATCGAACAAAGATCAAACTAATGCCGCAGGTCTGCAAAATCTCGTAAAGAATGTAGGAGCAGCTATCGGTACATCTATTGCAACTACTATGATATCCAGATTTTCACAAATTCACCAGATGACCATGGTGAAATTTTTAAATGACAACAACCAAGTTTACTCAGAAAGACTGAATGCACTGGCATCAAATTTTGTATCAAACAATATGGAAATCAGTACTGCTATACATATGGCAGAAGGAAAACTATACAACATGCTAATACAACAGTCCACATTATGGGGATATGTTGAAACATTCAGATATTTTGCACTGGCTGTAGTTTTAATTTTACCTTTTGTATATTTCCTTCACGAAGACAAAAAACCAAAAAAGAAAAAACAAGCATAAATTATTTCATTAGAATAGAAACATATAACAATCTGTTTCTATTCACTTTTAGGAAGTTTTTTATTAAAAATTCCAATTTTTTTTGTAAGATATTTCACTTCTTTATCAGAATTTATATCAAAGTAAATATTTTTTGCTCTCTTCAAACATTCTATTGCATTATGAGGATCAATATCGGCAATTTCATCAGCAATACTATTATAAGCAAAAGCCATTTGAACTTTTACGCCGTTCAAATCTGTCGGACGTTTTGAAATCGTATCAAAATTTGCCGCATCAACAGAATAGTTTTTGGTAATATCTTTGCAGCAATGAATTTTATCGACTAAGACATCAATCAATTTACTTTTTTGATTAATATTTTTATATAAAAATTCTAAATCAGTAAGCCTGGCAAGAACATGAATTTTGTCATTCAGACTACGGCTAATTTCAAGAGATTTTTGAATAACTTCTTCTGCTTTAGTTTCTTGACCCATTCTGGCATATATTTTACCCAATTCATCCAGAAGAATATTAGCAATTTTTGTATTACCTTGTTTAAGCAAATCATCGCAAAGTTTGTCTGTATTTCTGCAAAATTCGTCACTTTGGCCAAATTTACTGAATGTAGAATTAACCTGCATAAAATTACTTTTTACAACCCTTGGAGAATCAACGCCTTGCAGACATGATTTCACAAAGGATTTATACATGTTATCTATCATTACTTTTTGCAATTGATTTAGTTCTGATGGCAATTTCATATTATAATTAATGCGGTAAAGAATATTAATTGCTATAATAAATAATTTTTCTTAATATATTTAACAATTGGATATAAATATGCTTGATATAGAATACAAAAAAGCTCTTGCCGAACATTTGAATATTGACGACTTAAATATGCTTTCATCTATTGTTGGAGAAGACGAATTCAAAATAATTTTGTCAAATCTGAATAATAACTCATACTCACCTGATGCAATTAAAACAAATTCATTTTGTGCAAATTTACACTGCCACACAGTTTTTTCTGACGGAAATTCAAACGCTGGTGAAATTTTGGACAACGCACTTGAGTTTGCCCAAAAGAGAAATAACTACAAATTACCATTTATAATTGGAATAACTGATCATGACACTATCGACGGCTGTATCAAAATATTAAACATATTAAAAACTAATTATGAAAAGTACAAATTACTAAAAATTGTACTTGGAATTGAAATATCGACTACCGAAAAAAGTCTTGAATACCTGAATAATACACTGGATATTCACACATTATTCTATTGTATAAATCCTTTTGACCGAAAATTAATAAACTTTATTAATAAAAAAGCTAATCTTAAATATGAACTTGCTCAAAAAACTTTAAAAAATCTAAAAAGTGTATTATATAAAGATTTAAAAAAGTTAAATATAAAATTATCCTTGCAAGAAGCAGCAAAAATACATCCAATGATTTTAAAAGGTCAAGACGAGATTAGTCATCCATTGAAAAAATACCTTTTCGCAAAAATGTTATTTTCCTATTATGTAGAAAACAATAAAAATTTAATCACAAGATTAAAACGAAAAAATATTGAAACCTCGCTACTGAGTTACGAACAGCCCGTAAAAGCGTACAAAAAATTGTTTAATAACGAAAGATATTTTTTCATATACAAAAATGTACTTGAAAAATACATATCGAACCTTTTTCAAGAAAGCATTTCACTGCCGGAAATTCCAAATTGGCTTTACCTTGCATTATTAAAAGCAAAATCAATCTGCGAACAATCACATCCTCACCCTTGCATTGAAAACAAATTAGATGCATTTTCTCCCTTTTTAGAAACATTAGAATTTTTATCACAACAGCAATATGGATTGATTAGCATTGCTCATCCGGCTAGAATAAATACAAAAAATATTAATATACCTGCAGAAATATTTTTCAATGACCTGTTTTTAAATTTTACTAAATATGGAAAAGAAAAAGCGTATGCTTATGAAAAATACTATCAATCATATACCTCTGACAAATCAAAATTATTATGCAGCGACATAGATGCTGCTGCAGCCAAATACCACTTACATCCTACCGGTGGAATAGATTCACATGGAAATAATGTGTACACACGATAAAAAAATCCACTTCTCCCGGCTATGGGTGCGAACATTGGAGGTTCTTTAGAAGTGGAAATAATTCTTATATAAGAAATTGTGTTTGGAAAACTATATTACTGCAATTTTGTACCTGTAGCTTTGTACAAGCTGATATAATCAATATTGCAGTCAATTTTGTCAGAAACAACCTGCTTATTAAGAGAAAGGAGATTTTCTTTTCTTTGCAATAAATCAAGATAAGAAATTAAGCCTTCATCAAATTTGTTCTGACTATATTGAAAATCTTGTTTTTCTAGTTTGTAGACATTCAAATTAGTTTTATATTTTTTATCATCTTGCTTTAAAGAAACAAGAGAATCATTAACTTCCTGAATAGCCTTAAGATTTGTATTGTAGTAATTATGCAGGATTTGTTCATACTGGTTCTTTTTTAATCTGAGATTTGCAACTTTTCTACCGCCGGCAAACAAATCAAACATGGCACTTGCACCTAACAAACCAAGCATGCTGCTCCAGTTAAAAACCTGGCTGAAAGACGAAGAACCAAATGCCATAAGACCGATTAAGTTAATTTTGGGCAGCAATTCTTTTTTTGTAGCTCTAACATCAAAGCCGGCTTTTTCAACCATTTTTTCAGCCGCAAGATAATCCGGTCTTTGATCAATAATCTCAGAAGGAATAGATTCAGGGATTTTTACAAGATAAGATTCATCGTAAGGTTTTCTTTTCAACTCACCGATATTAGCAGGGCTTTCACCAATAAGAACAGCAAGACTATTTAAAAGCGTAGTTCTGGATTTTTCAAGATCTGATAGTGCAGCCGTTGCAGAGATATAAGCTTTATTAGCTCTAACCATATCAGCAGTTGAGGTTAAACCAACCTTGTTTCTTTCAGCCATCAGTTCATAAATTTGTTTTCTGTCATTTATAATTTCTTTTTGAAGCTCGATAAGTTTATCAGCCCTGATTATATTAAAATAAGTTGAACCTACAGCTGAAGATATAGCTATATATGCAGCTCTTTCATCAAGTTTTGATTTTTCCCATTCTTTTTTAGCCGCTCTGGTTTTATCTCTGTTTTTCAAGAATAAATCAAGTTCATAACTAACAACAACAGGGAATGCCCACATTCCAGTTGTATTTGTGGTGTTTGGAAGTTTAAGCCCCGTAGGCGAAAACCCTGCAGAAACAGACGGGAGTTCACTTGAAAATTGCAGCTTCATCATCTGACGATATTGTTCAACACGTAAAGTAGCTATTTTCAAGTCGTAATTATTTTGAATTGCTTTTATTATGTAGTCATTCAGGTATTCATCATCGAAACCTTTCCACCAATCAGTATTAACATAATCAAATCTGTATTCTGTAACTTGTGATTTTATTACTTTGTTTTTTTCTTTTTTATTTTTTTGTTCGCTCTTATTATCAGATGCCGCATAGCACACAGCAGGCATAAAAGTCATCCCGAGAAAGGATGTTAAAATTAATGTCGCAGCCAGTTTTTTATACTTCATTCTATTCTCCCTTAAAGAATTATTATGATTATTAATTGTTATCATAACAACATAATGTTATCATAATAACAATTTTTTGTACAGTATTTTATGACAAAATTATGCGTCAGATTTTATTAACAGGCAAATTATACTTTAAACCCACATACATCAATCCAATCAACGCTGTTTGAAATTGCGAATAACTCGTCACAATTTAAACAAATTGCAGAATTTGAACTTCCGCAAGCAGGATAAACTTTTTCGTATTTCTTAAGGGAAACATCACAATAGACAATGCAATGTTCATAATCAATGCCAAACGGACAAACACCGCCGATTTCATGTCCGGTATATTTTGTTACATCATCAGGTGTAAGCATTTTGGGTTTTATCCCAAAATAATTTTTAAATTTTTTGTTATCTATTCTTGCATCTCCGGCAGCAATTATCACAAGACATTTATCGTTAGAATAAAAAGTCAGTGTTTTGGCTATCTTACCTGGTGCAGTATTTAGTGCGGCAGCAGCTTCATTTACTGTTGCCGTAGAATTACTTAATTCGATAACTTTATCATCAAGCCCGAACTGTTTCAGATAGGACTTAGCTCTTTCAATACTCATAAAAATCCTTTGATAATTTTTATTACAAATTTTATGAAATAAAAAATAAAAAGGCAAATTTTTTGCTTGTCATGTTTTATACTTTTTGTAGGTAAGTGAACATGAATCCAATTTCTTATAATACATCGCCATATAATGCATATACTAATCCGTATTATCAAAACTACTCTGGTTTTGATAATCCATATAGTTCAGGATATTATACCTATGAACAGCCGGAAAATCCTGCTAAAGAAAGTGCAAAGACACTGGGTGTTGCAGCATTATTGCAACTGATATCATCAGGTCTCAAACTCGGTACTGAGATGTTATCGGCAAAGCTGGCAGCCGGTAAAGAGTTTACCTCAGCAGATAATGTTGTAAAAGTAGCTAAAGATATGGTCGACAAAAATAAACTCGATGTCACTGTAGGCTTTGTAGATGATGCAAATAAAGCATATTATACATCCAAATATGGTATGCGCAAATCTTTTGAAGAAGTTGCAAAAGGACGTAATGCTTTTTTCACTGACAAGGCAAAACTTGCAGTTGCACCCAGTTCAAAACCGTCTTTAATATTACATGAATTAGGACACGCTATAAATGCCAAAAAGCCAGTGACTAAATTATTGCAAAACTCAAGAAGATACGCCGGCTATGCGCCTATGGCTCTTCTTGTAGCAAATGATATTCTGGGTCAAAGCAACGACGGCAAAAAGAATTTTATTGAAAGAAATGCAGGAATCCTCGGCTTCTGCGCATTTCTTCCTACAATTATTGAAGAAGGACTGGCTTCGTTCAGGGGAATAAAAGCCGCCAAAAAAACACTTAAAAATCCTGCAGGTTTGAAAATATTGAAAAAGAATTACCTTGTAGCTTTAGGTACATACATTCTTGCAGGCATAGGTCTTGGTGTTGCTACTAAACAGACGATGATACTTTCAAATAAAGATGCAAGATAATATTAAAATTCTTTTATTTTCTGATTAATTTCTCTTGTAAAGAAATTTTATTGCATTATAATAAAAATACTCACCAAACCTCATTGCAGATTTCAGGTATAATTTACCGGAATTAATGCAAATGAAAGGACAAAACAATGGCAAATATTAAATCAGCTAAAAAAAGAGTACTAATTGCAGAAAGAAACAGATTGAAAAACGTTGCTGTAAAATCTGAAATAAAAACTGCTGTCAGAAAAACTCTTGAATTAGCTCAAGCCAAAAATGAAGCTGAATTGAAACCGGCATTAAGCCACGCTTATAAATTGTGTGACAAAGCTGTTTCAAAAGGTGTTTTGCACAAAAACACTGCAGCCAGAAAAAAATCAAGATTGACTCTTGCTGTTAACAAACTCTTGGCAAAGTAGTTAAAAATGATTAACAAAAACCGGCTTAATGCCGGTTTTTTACTAAAAAATAAAAAGCCTGAAAATAATTACAGGCTTTTTATTTATATAACAAAAATCTAAACTAACCGACTAATCTGCTTTCATCAGCTTCAGAAGCTTTAACCATAATAGCATGTTCAACAGGGTTTTCTTTCTTTATAGAATTGTCAAACCCGTATTCATCAAAACCAAGCTCATCTTTTGGTTTTTTCATCTGGTATTCATCAACGAGTTTTTTTGCAAGTTCTGCAATTTCATAAACAAGCTGATATCTGTTTTCACAGTTTTCATTCAATTCCCATGCTACTTTGATTATCTGGTGAGTCATATTATTCTCCGAAATTCACTAAAATACTTATATATCAAATATAATATAAGAGCACAACAATATCAACAGTTTATTACAAATTAGTATTTACCATATAGTTGTAAATTAGTGATGAAGCGGAAACTATAAAATCTTTCCCTTGAGGCGAATTATAAGGTCTATTTACAAGCATAACAACTATATATTTTTTTCCGTTAGGAGTATAAACAATTCCTGCATCGCCAAGCATTTTGCCGATATCTCCGGTTTTATGAATAAAAATCGCACTCGAAGGCAAACCTGCCTGAATTAGCCTGTTGTTGTGAACATGACTCATGTAATCCACCATTTTTTCTCTTGAAGCAAGTGTTAAAAAGCTCGGATTGTCGATATTGTATAACAGTGTTGCCATTTCTTTTGAAGTTGTGACATTTGTACCCTTTAAATCCGGAAGCCAGTCATTTATACGAGTATTTTTCATTCCCCATTTTCTTAATGACTGGTTCATTGCATTCATACCGCCAGTTGCATCCATAAGCATGTTAGTTGCAGAATTGTCAGACTCAGTAATCATGACTCTGGCAAGTTCATCAACTGTATAAACTGAATTAGTTCCTTTAAACTGTAAACTTCCTGAACCTTCTGACCTGTAATAAGGTGTCATTGCAATTTTGTCATCAAGCTTTATCATTCCGAGCTCAATTGCTTTAAAAAGCTGAATTAAAACAGGAATTTTTATTATACTTGCAGTTGAATACACTTCATTGGCATTCAAGTCAGCATACTTCCCTGATTCATAGTCCCATACGTAGATAGAGGGTTTCAAGGATGGATATCTAGAAGCAAGAAACTTGAGATTATTTTCCAAATCTTTTAAATGATAAGTTTCATACAATGCTTGCATTTGAGGCTTATCAGTCTCTGTAGCTGAAAGCATATTTACACCTAGGAAATGATTGTTATGCAAATACGCAGATGTAGGACTGTATAAAAGGTTATAATCTGTAACAACTGCAGGATACTTTACAGATTTTAAAAATACCGGTCTTGTAACTTGATCCATATAAACAGGAGCAATATACAGAACAAACAAAACAGCAAAAAACATCTGAATTAAAATAGCAAGAGGATTTTGTCTGTGTTTAACAACCTGCCTAGACCTAGAAATTGCAGGTCTGATGTTAGAAGAATATTTTGAACCCGAAACATGATAAGGCTTATTTACAACATTATAGCCAAATGAATTTTGATGACTGTGATACGGCTGTTTGTGAAGTGGTGTAGCCAACCTTCTAATCCCCATTTATCTAATATAAATATAATATAAAATAATTATCTTTTGATTTCATACTACATATGAAGTAATATTCACTACAAGTTTAGCATTTATTTAAAGTAACAGACAAGTAAATACAAAAAAATAAAAAAATTTTTAACATGGTTCGAATACATTATATACATTTGTAAACACATCTGGTATTATAATTATAATAGTAAATACAAGGAAAATTATTATGAAAAATATTGTTATCTTTGGCAACAAAAACAGCAGCCAGATTGAAGCAATGATTGCTGTAAATGACGAATACGATGTTAGAACAAAAGATATTGATGAATTTAAAGATGCACAAAAATTTAATCCATCTTTAATAATTTTAAATTGTGATGAAGCAAAACTCAAAGAAGTTTCAATGGTGACTAAGCTTGCTGCACCTGCTTTGATAATTGCAGATAAATTTCTCGATTCAGTTGTTTTCAGAGGTGATTCATATGACTTTGTAACAGAACCCATTGATGAAAAAGAATTGCAATTAAGAATTAAAAACCTATTAAAAATCAAAGAACTTAAAGAAACCATAAATCAGGTTTCAACTACAGATGCTCTTACAGGACTTCATAACAGAAAATACCTCCATGAACGTCTGGAAGCAGAAATATCACGCGCAAAAAGATACGATACAAAACTCAGCTGCCTGCTTCTTGACATTGACTTTTTCAAAGTTGTTAACGATATGTACGGCTATGACTGGGGTGATGTTCTTCTTAAAAAAATTGCAGAAATGCTTAAATCATTCATAAGAAAAGAAGATATACTTACAAGATACGGTGATGAAGAATTTATCGTAATACTTCCAAACACTCCTGAAGAAAATGCCTTCATCTTCGCTGAAAGATTTAGACGTGAAATTGAAAAAATGGAATTTATTCCGGCTGGAGAAGAAGAAAGACATCCGATTACAATCTCAGGAGGTATTGCTTCTTATCCGTTCCTCCAGAATGTTGAAGAGGATGCAAATACACTTATAAGATATGCTGAACATGCTTTGTACAATGCAAAAAAACGAGGCAAAAACAAAATTGTACAATTCTCTCAGATAAATATTGAATATTAAAAATAAAAGCCCTTAAACAGGGCTTTTATTTTATACATACTGCAGATAATTTTTCTATTTCATTCACAATATACAAAATTTCATCAGTTAAATCAGTTTTGTATTTTATATTGGCTTTTATTTCTTTAGCGAACTCAGCTTTTTGAAAATCGCCAAGTTCATGTATCCGGAAAAACTCTGTCAGAATTCTTGTCATGGGTTTATCTGATTTAAAATCAGCAATTGAACACTCGCATATATTTTTATATCTTTTATTTATGGTTCTTTTAATAAGATTTAGAGAAAATATATCTTCAAATTCACCGTGCTTAATTAAATAGAGTTTATCAATACTTCGCAAAACAGAGTTTATCTTCGACGCAATCTCAATGGCATCCGCATCAAGTAGTATAAAAATTGGTATATTCAACTCATCTTTGAGTTCACAATAGAGTTTTGCAACTTGATTTTTTCCACCTGCGCTGATTAGCTTAACACCTTTTTTGTCAAAATCAAAACCGGCGAGCTTAGAAAATACCGGAAGTAAAATTTCTTCGGTAATCCCTTCACACAAAACTATTTTTTCAACAGGAAAACGCAGTCCGAATTTTTCTCTGACTAAAACAGGAGAACTGTTTTTAGCACTGTTTTTTAATGCATATAGTCTTTTTATATTTATTGGGCAATTATCAATGTCTTTTATCAAATCAAGAATTGAAACAATATCTATATTAATATCTGTAAGATTTTTCAATTCGTCAGAAAGATTGTATGTAATCATGAGTTCTTTTTTTAACAATTCGTTTAGAGAAGTATTATTACAAACAGAATTGCATAATTTTTTAACCGAAGAATTCCAGATAATTTCAAAAATACTTTTTAAATTATCTGTATCTAAGTCAAAAATCTGTGATTTAGTTAACTTGGGTTCCAGCAGATGCTTGCACAAAACATCAGAAATAACACGGTAAAAACTAATCTCAGGAAATTTAAAACGTGTCAGTCTGTCAAGAGCAAGCACTAATTCCTGAAAACTTAGATAAGAAAATTTAATATTTTTAAAATTTATGTCTTTATACAAAATGTAAACTATTTCTTAATATTACTTATAAATTATATCAAAAAAAAGCAATTTTTATGATGTTTGGTTTTTAATAAATCAAAGGTGTAAGTTAGAAGTACAGAATGTTAAATATTTCAGGTCTTAATACAATAAACGGATATAATAGAATTTACGGCGGAAAAAGTGTAAACGGCGTAACAATACCTGACGAAAAGCCATCTGTGGATACAAAAGCACAGCCGTATTACCCATTAATGTCAGCACCGCTTAATTTACATCCTGTATTCAAAGGTTCACAAATCAGAACCTCTCTCGAAGGCAAACAGGAGCAGGAAAAATATAACACAGTTGCTTCAATGCTTGATAAAAAAGTAAAAAAAGACCTCAATGAACTTCTCAAAACAGGCAAACTTCTTGATACATCATCAAATGACAAAACAACAACACTGGATAATCTCTATAATATTGCAACAAAACCGAGAGTAATAGGACTGGACACAACAAACATTCTGTCTGAAGTTATAACAACAATAAAACACCCGTTTAATATTACTCAAAAATTCGGTGATATACCGGCAAATTTGCAAAATGAAATAATAAATCAGGAAAGAATGCAGGGAAAAGATGTTTCAGCACTTGATCTTGATGTAAAATCAAGCACATGTCCGGCAGCAAGTATTGAGTTTAACCTTGCACATAAAATGCCATCAGAATTTGCAAGAATGGCTGAAAATTTAACTTCAGATAAAATGTGCATAAACAAAAAAATCAACGTAAAAGATTTGTCTCAAGGGCTTATGGATACTATCTGGATGCTAAATGAATTCGGAACAGAACACAAACTTGAAAACTGGGACACACTTAATGTTGTACTAAGACCTGACAGAAATGCAATTATCAGAGCACGTATACAAAACACTTACAAAGATCCTGATGAACATTCGGTGGTCGATGTTCTTATGCAGTCAACATTTATGAATGTAGGTGCACAAAACAGCTATGATTCATTGATAGACAAACGTATACCAAAATACAATGAAGATGACAGCGGTCTTATTGATATAGAAAAGAATTTTGCAGAAGAACTTGCAACAGGAAAAGGCAAAGTATGCGTCACTTATCAAAGAATAGATGATAACGGAAAACTTGCAGGATACGAATGTGAACAGGCCGAAACATTGTCTCATATACAAAATACACTTAATCAAGGTGACAATGTTATTATAGGTTACACATACTGTGACAGTGACAACAATGTAATAAGCGGACATGAAATTACAATTATCGGTATTGAAACTGACAAACGCGGCAACAAATATTTTGTCTGCAATGACACAGACGACGGAGTTTCAGAAGCAATAAAATATCCTGTAGAAGAGCTGCTGCCCAAAATCCACCATGCCGGAATACCCAAATCAGTATTAGAAGGCAATGTAGAATTTGTAGAGGGCTGGAAAGAACTCCTTCAGATATATAAAGATACAAAACAGCAAACTGAAGTTCAAAATGCAATAAACAGACCGTTATACGTACTAAATCAAGCTGCATAATTTTACAGCTTGGACAACAAACTATGCTTTTCATATAATAAATTTATAAAAAATTAAACATGGGGTAGGAGAAATGAAAGCAGTAGTATTTGATAACGGATTAAAACTTGACAACGACTATCCGATGCCGCAGCCAAAAGACGGTGAAGCTCTGATAAAAGTCAACACAATAGGTATATGTAATACTGATTATGAAATAACCAAGGGTTACATGGGATACAAAGGAATTCTCGGACACGAATTCACAGGTGTAGTCGAAAAAGCATCTGACAAATCGCTTATAGGCAAGAGAGTAGTCGGAGAAATAAACTGCGGATGCGGCAACTGCGAATGGTGTGCACAGGGTCTTGAAAGACACTGCTTTAATCGTTCAACTCTCGGTATTTGGAAAAGAGAAGGCTGTTTTGCAGAATATGTAGCTCTTCCTGAAAAAAATCTTCTTGTTATCCCGGATAACGTAACGGATAACGAAGCTGTGTTTGTAGAGCCGCTTGCTGCTGCACTGGAGATTTTGGAACAAATACACATTCCGCCTTACAAAAAAGTTATTGTACTGGGTGACGGAAAACTCGGAATAATTACAGCACTGGCTCTGAACGCCTGCGACCTTGATGTTACTCTTGTAGGAAAACATGAAGAAAAACTTTCTCTTGCAAAAGCTCAGGGTGTAAAAACAAAACTGCTTAATGATTTAAAAATTGAAAAGAAATACGACTTTGTTGTAGAAGCGACAGGCTCGATAACAGGATTTGAAACATCACTTGCACTGACAAAACCAAGAGGAGTGCTAGTTCTAAAAAGCACAATAGCAGCTTCAAAAGAAATCAATCTGGCTCCTGTTGTAATAGATGAAATAACTATTCTCGGCTCAAGATGCGGTCAATTCGCACCTGCAATGAGAATGCTCGAAAGTAAAAGAATAGATGTTAATCCGCTTATTTCTGACATCTTCCCTATTGATAAATCAATTGAAGCATTTGAAAGAAATAAGGAAAAATCATCTGTAAAGGTTCTGGTAAAGGTTGATTAACTTAAAACAACATAAAGAAAAAATAATAGGTGCAGTTATCAGTCTTATTTTTATAGGACTAATCTTTTGGAATATTGATTTTTCACAGCTTATAAATACTTTCAAAATATTTGACTACAAGGTTCTGCTGATATTTGTTCCTGTATATACAATAAGCCTTTATATTCGCGGTTTTCGATGGAAAACTCTGCTTTGTTCAGACAGTAAACTTTCTGTAAAAGAAGCCTTTTTTGCGTTCACTGCCTGTAACACACTCAACAGCTACCTGCCGGCCAGAGCTGGCGATTTTTGGAGAGCATACCATATCGGGCATAAGTATAATGAAAGCAAAATGAAAATTCTCGGTTCGGTTATTCTGGAAAGGATTATTGACGGGATTTCTGTTTTAATGATTTTGCTTTTTGCTGTGCTCACTTATTTTAAACATCAATGGGTTTTAAATATTACATATATAGCAGCAGCAATATTTATTGGCAGTTTATGCGTATTTTTCTTTATCTTTAAGTTTAATAAAATAGATGCGTTTTTTGGATGGCTTTCAAATATTGCATTATTCCACAGGTTTGAACCGTTATTCCTCAAATTAGCAGAACACCTAAATAAATTTATGGAAGGGTTTCAGGCTCTAAATAATCCAAAATGCTTTTTTACGGCATTTTTAACAAGCTGTATTGCGTGGGGAATTGAGTGCTATTTGACTTACATAATAATTTGCTCATTCGGACAAAATTACGGTTTTTCCATTGCATTTTTTGTAATAAGCTTTCTTGCTTTATCTACAATAATTCCTTCATCCTCAATATTTGTCGGGCCATATCAGTATGCATATATACTTGCGCTTGGTATTTATCATATAGAAAAATCTAATGCTCTTGGTATTGCATTTATACACCAGATAACAATAATGCTAACAATAACATTAATCACAATAATCTATTTTTTATCAACTAACACTTCAATTGGTGAAATAAAAGAGGAAATAGAAAAAAATGACAGCAAAAATACAGGGAGTTCCCAAAGCTAACAGACTGCATATCGGAATTTTTGGAAAGCGAAACTCCGGTAAATCTTCATTGTTAAATACACTAACAAACCAACAAATTTCTATTGTATCCGATACACCCGGAACGACCACAGATCCGGTAGAAAAAACCATGGAATTTCTGCCTCTCGGGCCGGTTGTATTTATTGATACAGCAGGTGTTGATGACACAGGTGAACTTGGAAAACAAAGAATTGAAAAAACACAAAAAATATTCGACAGAACAGACATCGCAATAATAGTTTGTGATTACACAGGCTGGAATGAATATGAAAAAAATCTTTTTAAAGAGTTTAAAGACAGAGATATTCCGGTTATAGCAGTAATTAACAAACAGGATATAGCTAATACAGGCGAAAAAGATATAAATGAAATAAAAAAATACGTAAAAGAACCTATATTAACCAGCCTGATTAATAATCGAGATGCTGTATACGAGATAAAAAACAAATTGATAGAAGTATGTCCGGATGATTTTATCTCACCTCCGTCAATTCTTGGAGATTTAATATCAAATAAAGACACAGTCGTTCTTGTTATTCCGGTTGACAAAGAAGCACCAAAAGGAAGACTAATTCTTCCTCAGGTTCAAGTAATGAGAGACTTGCTTGATAATAGATGCAAAATATTTGTTACGCAAGATACTGAACTCAAAGAAACTCTTGATGAACTAAAATACCCACCCAAACTTGTAATAACAGACTCACAAGCTTTTAAAAATGTCTCTGAAATTGTACCTCGCAATGTTCCTCTCACTTCTTTTTCAATAATTTTTGCAAGGATAAAGGGTGATTTAAAGGAATTTTACAGTGGTGCAAAAAAAATAGACGGATTGAAAGATAACGACAGAGTTTTAATATGCGAAAGCTGTACTCATCACCAGATAGAGGATGATATAGCGCGTGTTAAAATTCCTGCACTAATTAAAAAGAAAACTGGGAAAGATATAGAATTTGTTTATCATTCAGGCCATGATTTTCCTGAAAAAATAAAAGACTTCGCACTCATAATTCACTGCGGTGCGTGCATGACTAACAAAAAAGAAGTACTTTCACGTATTATGAAATGCAAAAAAGCAAATATATCAATAACTAACTACGGAATTACAATTGCATATTGCCTCGGTATACTTGAAAGATCACTCGAACCGTTTAAAATAATGGACACAAGAGACTAAAACGAATATAATAAAGAAAAAATGAGGATTAAAGAATGACAGACGGAAGACGCTGGTATGATAAAGACCCTGTTTTAAAAGAAGCATTAGAACTTTTAAAACTGCAGACTGATGAAACAAAAGCAGAGGCTGCAGACTATATTTTAAAATTACAAGAACAGGTTGCTGCTGATGTTATAGAACACATTTATGAAACCATTGCAAAATATCAAGGCAAGGGAAACAGATGGTATGACAATGACCCTGTTATGATGAAAGCAATTGAAACATTAAGACTTGCACCTCCTAAAATGCAAAGAATAGCAGCATTAAAGCTTTTACTTGCACTTGAACAAAAGTCATCTGAAAATCTTGAAAATAACTTAAAAGAAGATTAATTATGAAAAGCCGTCTAAAAGATTTACCGCTCAGAGATGTCCAGAACCTTGCCGATAAGAGAGGAATAGACATACAAAAAGTCGGTATTAAAAATGTTGATGTACCTTTGATTATTCAGAGAAAAGGCAACGATAACCAGGTTGTTTATGCAACTGCTCAGATATGTGCTTCACTGGATTCAAATTTCAAAGGCACTCATATGTCCCGATTTATGGAAATACTAAATGAATGGAGAGAAAAAGAGCTTCTGGGTGTTGATATAAAAGGATGTCTTGAAGCTATACAGAAAAAACTCGGTGCAAAAAGCTCTCAGGTTAAATTTTCATTCAAATATTTTATAGAAAAAGAAGCACCTGTATCAAAACAAAAATCTCTTATGGCATACGATTGTACGTTTGAAGGCAATCTTGACGGAGATAAATACAAATTTTTTCTCGGCACCAAGGTACCTGTAACAACATTATGCCCGTGTTCTAAGGAAATTTCAGACTATTCTGCACACAACCAGCGAGCATTGATTAAAGTATTAATCAGCTATGACGAAAATGAACATATATGGCTAGAAGATTTAATTTCAGAAATTGAAAAAAAAGCTTCCTGCGAAGTTTATCCGCTATTAAAAAGAGAAGATGAAAAATATGTCACAGAATATGCTTACGACCATCCAAAATTTGTAGAGGATGTCTTGCGTGATGTTGTTTTGATGTTTAGAAATGACAGCAGAATAAAATATTTTGAAGCTGAAGTTGAATCAATTGAAAGTATCCATAACCACAGTGCCTGGGCTTATCAACTTGAATCAAAAGGATAAAAAATGAAAGAACTGTTCAATGAATATGTAAAATCAATTGAAACATACATAATGTTTCAAATAAAGCAAGAAACTGCACGACTTACGCAAGAGCTTACAGCAAAAAACAGAGCGCCGATAGCTCTTGCAATGGGAGCTCCGGTGGCACCACCTCCTGAATTTGTTTATAAAAAAATGATTGAAGCATTGTCAATACCGGAAATTCACACATATTCATCACCCAAAGGCGAAGCCTGGTTTATAGAAGCAATAGCTAAAAGGATGAAAAACAGGTTTAATGTTGAACTAGACCCACATACAGAAATATTTTCTCTGATAGGTTCAAAAGAAGGTCTGGCAAATTTCATAAGAGCACTAATCAATCCGACAACAATCAATGAAGAAAAAGATATTATCCTTGTGCCTGACCCCGGATATGCTTCGTATACACAGATAATAAAATCTAACGGCGGATTAAGCTACGGATATGCATTAACAAAAGAGAACAATTATCAGCCTGATTTTAAACAGGTCTGGAAAAATTTGAAAAATGAAGGTTTTAATGAAAATAAAGTTAAAGCAGCCATTATAAACTATCCTTCAAACCCTCTTGGCGCAACCTGCAGCAAGGAATATATGCAAAAAATCGTAAATTTTTGCAAAGAAAAAAATATAATACTAATCAGTGATGCAGCATACTGTGATTTGTATTTTGATGAACAGGACAGACCGCACAGTATACTTGAAATTGAAGGAGCAAAAGATGTTGCTGTAGAATTTTACAGCTTTTCAAAGCCTTATTCTATGACAGGCTTCAGGCTGGGTTGGATATGCGGAAATGCAGATGCGATAAATGCATTCGGCAGACTAAAATCTACAATTGATACCGGCTTATTTAAAGTAATTCAAAAAGCCGGTGCAGAAATCTTAAACTCAGATGAAGGAGAAAAATACATAAAAAAATCCAATATTGATTTCAAACGTAAAATAATGATAATCATCAACGGTCTTAGAGAACTCGGCTGGAACATAAATGATGAAGATATTCCTAAAGCAACATTTTACATATGGCAGCCAATTCCTGAAAGATACAAAACTTCAAAAGAATTTACAGACGATCTTTTGAAAAAATCAGGGATAGTTGTCGTTCCGGGAAGTGCTTTTGGTGCTAATGGAGAAGGCTATTTCAGACTTTCCGCAGTTGCAGACGATGAACAACTTGAAGAAACAATATCAAGAATGAAACAAGACGGATTTTATTTTCAGCCGCAAAATTAATTACTAAAACGCAGCCTGCTTGCATCAACAAAATTGGCAAGCGAATTAATACTGTTTTTCAACAAATATCCGTTTTTAATATGCATAGCTTTTAGTTTGAGGTCAAACATTACAAAGTTTGATTCAAATTTATAATGTTTATTTTCGTCTGAATTGTTCATAAAACTCTTTCTTCAAATTTTAACTAAAACCTTTATATTTTTATAAAAACAATTTAAAGATAAAAAATGAAAAATCAAATAAAATTGTAATATTTATTTACAAATAAAATATTTATGACAAAGATAAATCTTCAGCAATTTTCTTTGGATTATGCAAATAGAAAGTCAAAACAAACGAACAATATATCCTTCATTTAAAAGAATAAATGAAGAAAAAATTATTGCCGAAAAAATACTTAAAAATTACTTGAAAACCACATCGTATACAAAATCAAATTCATATGTGAGAGCAAAGATTAACAAATATTATGCAAAAAATGAAACAACAAAATACGCAACAGAAGAACTTCTGAAAAAACTTGTTAAACTTGCATTTAGGTATAATGAAAACATTGTTGAGTTGAGACAAAACATAAGAAGTAAAGGAAAATTCAAAACTTTTGAAGACTTTTGTAAAACGCTTGAAAATGAAGTAAAAAAATCAGGCTACGCTAATTGCGGAGAATTAAATTACCCTCTGCAATACAGATTTTTAAGAAAAAAGATACCTGCGCACATGATTTGCATGGCAACATGTTCGAAAACAAGCGGAGAAATTATCAAAGGTAAAGACCACTCATTTGTTGTTTTTAATCTTAAGCCGGATGCAATATTAAATATACCCGAAACCTGGGGTTCAAAAGCAATAATTGCAGATGCATGGTGCAATATAGTAATGAATGCAAATGACGCTCTGGAATACTTTAAATATTTTTTTAAGATTGACAAAAGAAAAGAATTTTTAATATTAAAAAACGCTGATAAAGTGAAGATTAAAGACTAACAAACAGGTTTGTTAAATGAAAAATATTGAATTATAATTTTGGTATGAAATTTTTAAAGAGAATACAGACATTACTCATTTATACACTGATAGTAATCTTCCTGCAATTACAGCAGTGTCAAGCTGCTGTTCCTATACCGGGACAAAAAGTTCAAACTCAACATACATTACACAATGAAAAACCAATATCACAAACAAATAAACTGCATCCAATAGATATATATTCAAATCAGAATAAACAACCTGTACAAAATAGCAGCACAGACACTAAAGATAATAAAATTGCGCCGTCAACAGCACAAAAAATTCAATCTAAAGAAAATAAAAAAAGTGCAGAGCCAAAACAACTGGAAAAAGAAAACGAAAAAGCTGAGACACAACAATCTGCACAAAAAATACCGGTAAAAGCAGAACAAACAACAAAGAAAAACATAACGCAGGATAAACTGGATGCTTATCAGGAAATAAGAGACAACGCAAAATTCTTATACAGTACAAATAAAACAAACGATGCTATAGCAGCATATAAACAAATTCCCGATTCAGAAAAAACATCTGAAGACTGGCTTATTCTATCAAATATATCCCAGGACAAAGAAAAACCAGATGACGCAATATATTATCTAAAAAAATCAATACAAGCAGACGACAAAAACTACAAAGCCCACTATAATCTCGGAAATATTTATTTTTCTCAAAACAAAATAAACATGGCGCTGGATGAATACAGAAAAGTTTTGAGAATAAAAAAAGATTATTCTTATGCGTACTACAATAAAGGGTGCTGTTATCTAAAGAAAAAAAGCTGGTTCAATGCCAGATATGAATTTGGACTGGCTATAAAATCTAATCCCAATGAGCCTGCTTTTTACTACAACCTCGCATATACTTACAAAATGCTGAAAAAAGACAAAAAAGCTAAAGAGGCACTTGAAATGTATACAAGGCTAATGGAGCAATAAAAATATTCAACAAATTAATAAAATAATTAAGAGAATTAACTAATGTTAAAGATTAGTCATAATCTTAATTTATTGTAAAATATTAGTATGCTAAAGAGAATATTAACAATATTTTTTATATTCATAACCTCTTTATTTTGTAGTGTACAAGCCGAAGAAACATTAAAGATTACATCAATAAATTTTGATAATTCAGACAATATAATCTTCCTAACAGCTGCAAATAAAGTCCAATACATAAATATCAAATCAATGAAGCTGTCAAAGCCGGACAGAATATCATTTGATATAGAAAATGCCATACTAACCCAGCCGAACAAAAGCTGGACATTCAAGAACAGTGATATAAAACAGATAAAACTATCACAGTTTACTACCAATCCTAACGTTGTAAGAATAGTCATAACTTACAATAAAGACTTTAAAATAAACAAATTAAAAATTCACAGAATAGACAATAATATTGCTATTGTCTACAATCGAGAAATATATCCTCAAAGCGATTTCAGCGATATTTATACAGATACAACATCAACAGACAACAGCTATTATGAATACA
The DNA here is from genome assembly GCA_944322855.1 of Candidatus Gastranaerophilales bacterium. Classification (GTDB taxonomy): domain Bacteria; phylum Cyanobacteriota; class Vampirovibrionia; order Gastranaerophilales; family Gastranaerophilaceae; genus Limenecus. Next base: position 15,157 of record CALUQG010000005.1, on the reverse strand, counting down.
CAACTTTTACGGAAGATGAAAAATCAACATCACCCCAATCTAACAACACAAATTACGTCAAAACTCCTGAAGCAATAGCTATACAAAAAGCATTTAACTCAAAAGGTGAATTAATAAAAAAAGATGCATCTCAAATTAAAATACCTTCAGAAAGAGAAGATAAACTCAAATCACGTTTTCATGTAAACAGAATTGATGTAAAAAGAGGAAATGCACTGATAAGAGGGGTTGGACAAATAGCGATAGAACACCCGTTTGTACTTCCGAACCCGACAAGATTGGTCTTTGATATGCCAAATACCCATGTCGCACAGGAAATAAGAAATAAAGAATACATTCTTTCCGAAAATGAAACTATAAAAATAGGACAAAATGAACCGACCAAAGCTCGTGTTGTAGTCACAACCAATGACCCTGACAAATTCAGACCAATATATTCATACGACAGACAGAGTATATTTCTTGCGCATGATGACCGAATTTTAGGTCTAAAACTCTATGACAAAACATCGGCAATATATACATACAGCGCAAAAAAAATAAATGATACGACAGATGTCCTCCATTTTGTGTTTACAGAACCAATTGTCCACTCAATAAAGAAAATAAATGATAAGATTGAAATAAATTTGCATAACTCCTCAGGATTTGATCACAATGCATACCAAAAAGGCTTAAGTTCGGAAAGATTGTCAAAACTAAGAACCGACAAACTGCCTTATTCAGGAATAAAAATAATAATACCAATATCTAAAAACACAACTACACAATACGAACAGAGTTTTGATAATAAACAGCTGAAACTCACATTAACAACACCAAAAGAAACAGAATTGAGCCAATCAAAACCAATTCCCGCAATAATTAAAAGAAATCCTAATGTAAAAACAATAGTTATTGATGCAGGTCACGGCGGAACCGATGTGGGAGCAACCAGAGAAGGCATTTATGAAAAAGATATTACTCTTGACATAGCAGAAAGACTGGAGAAAATTCTTAAGAAAAAAGGCTTCAATATTGTGATGACAAGAGAAAAAGACATATATGTATCATTACAAGACAGAGTTACTTTCACTGAATCAAATCAAGGAGACCTGTTTGTCAGCATTCACGTAAATTCCAGTGTAACGCCTGAAGGTGTCGGTTTAGAAACACATTATTACACACCTCAATCTTACGAATTTGCTCAAATAGTTCACAAAGAATTTGCATCTGCAATTGACTCCAAGGATCGTGGATTGTTTAAGTCTAAATTTTATGTTATTAATCATACTACCTGTCCGTCTATTCTAGTCGAAACAGGATTTATTTCAAACCCTGAAGAGCGTAAAGAATTAATGACATCACAGCGTAGACAAAAAACAGCAGAAGCAATAGCCAAAGGTATACTCAAATATTTAGGTAAAAATTAGAGATGGAAAGTAGAAATATCAAAGACTACGGCATAGGTGTAATGGACTCAGGAGTTGGAGGATTAACTGTTTTAAAACAGCTTAAGACAATTTGTCCAAATGAACATTATCTGTATTTTGGCGATACAAAAAATTTGCCGTACGGTGAAAAAAGTAAAAATGAATTAATCAAAATTGCCGCAAAAGTTTTTGATTTCTTTCAACAACAAGATGTCAAAGCCGTAGTAATGGCTTGTAACACCACATCAGCAACGGTCTATGACGAATTAAAAAATGATTATGATTTCAAAATTTATCCTATTATTCAAGTCGTATCAAAAGTAATAACAAAGGATAAAAGCCTTTGCAGAATTGGAGTTATGGCAACACAGGCAACTGTAAAATCAGGAAAATATAAAACTGAATTACAAAAATACAACCCGAATTTGCAGGTCTATGAACAGGCATGTCCTCTATGGGTGCCTGTTGTCGAGCACAAAATAACAAATTATGACGAAAAAGAGGTTATTGAAAGTTATCTGACCAATGTTCTATCTTTTAAACCGCAAAAAATAATACTTGGATGTACGCACTATCCATATTTATTGAACAAGCTCTCAAAATATGCTGATAAAAACCTATTTATAAATCCTGCCAGCATATTTGCACAATATATAAAAGACGATTTGCAAAAGCATAACCTGCTTTCAGAAAAAAATGAGCAGCACATAGAATATTACGCAAGTTCAAATCCAGAAGAGTTTAAAGAAAATGCAGAGCTGTTTTTAAAAATAGAAACACTGCCAGAACTAATAGAGCTATAAAAAAAGAGCCTTTTATAAACAAAGGCTCTTTTTTATAAAATTTAAATAAATTAGAATTGATTTGCAATCTCAAACGGAGTTTCAGACACATGGCATGATGCATCAATTTTGCCTCTTTTCAATTCTGAAAAAGAAGCTTTTGTTGAATGAAAAGCATTTTTCAAAAATTCATAAGCAACTTTTGGATCGCATTTGTCACCGCATGTAAACAAATCTACAGCAGCATAACCAAGTTCCGGCCAAGTATGTATTGCAAGATGACTTTCTGAAATAATAACTACACCGCTCACGCCATGCGGACTAAACATATGAAAACATTTCTGAACTATAGTAGCGCCACACTCAAGAGCGGCATCTATCATAAGACTCTCTACTTTTTGAGCGTTGTTCAAAATATTAGGGTCACATTCAAAAAATTCAGCCAAAACATGCTGACCAAGGTACTTTGCATTAGTATCAACGTGGTAAACGTTTGTAGCTGCCATAGATTTAGTCAATTCATTTATCTCCTTTTCTATTACGTGTGTAAATCTTACAATTAAAAATATATTACTACAAAAATGTAAAAAAAATAAATATTGCGTAAATTATAGAAAATTTCTTAATCTTTCTAAATATAATAGAATATATTTATATTTTTGTTTATTATACAAATAGATAAATCCTTCAAAATATTGAAATATTTAATAACAATCCGGAGCATTGAAATGAGCAAAATTCTTGTTGTTGATGATGATGAAGCTATTAATGAACTAATCAAAGTAAATCTGGAACTTTCAGGATACGATGTAATATCAGCCTTTGACGGTATACAAGGATTTACCCTTGCAAAACAAGAACTGCCTGATTTGATAATTCTTGATATTATGATGCCGGATGTAGACGGCTATACTGTCGCAAAAAGAGTTCGTGAAAACAAAACAACAAAAGAAATTCCAATTTTAATGCTTACTGCAATGGGTCAACTTGAGGATAAAGTCAAAGGTTTTGACATTGGTGTCGATGATTACCTTGTAAAGCCTTTTGAAATGGAAGAACTAAAAGTACGTGTCCGGGCATTACTAAAAAGAATTAACGCAATCCCTGAATCATTGGCAACAAAAGACATATTAACAGTCGGGGATATAACACTTTTGCCGGAAGTCTATTCTGTAAAAATAATCGATAAAACAGCGAAACTTACACCCATTGAGTTTGATATACTAAATTTGCTTGTACAAAATCATGACTGCATGGTTCCATCTTCAAAAATATTGCAGGACATATGGGGATACTCACCGGAAGACGATGTTGAAACAATACGTGTACACATAAGACACTTAAGAACAAAACTAAAAAAAATTGCAAACGGAAAAGAATACATAGAAACCATTTACGGCGGAGGTTATAGACTTTTGCCTAACGGAAAATAGCACAACTTTTGATAACAGTAGAATGATACAAATTCTACAAAAGATTGCTAAATTAATTTCACAGGTTAAACAATATATGTTAAAAAAAATCATATACATAATCATAATTTTTGCAATAAGTCTAACACTCTACCACATTCTGTCAAGCCAGAGTGAAGTATTTAAACACCCGAATTTTGAATCAGATTATCTTATAAATAAACAATCCACTAATCCTAAAAGACTGTTTCTAAAGACCTGGAGAATAATAAAAACAAAATACTACGATCCGACAATGAACGGACAGGACTGGACAAGGTGGAATAAGCATTATATTGATCAAATTAAAACACAAGAAGACGCTTATGTCGCAATAAACTCCATGCTTGCAAGTCTCGATGACCCTTACTCTAAATTTATGAGCAAGGATGAATACGCAGAGCAAAATACAAATATAGATGCAAAAATTGTAGGCATAGGTGTGAATATTATGTCACTGGACGGCAAAATTATTATAGTCAGTGTCGTAGAAGACACACCTGCCTATAAAGCCGGAATAAAACCGGGGGATATAATATTAAAAGTTGGCAAAACAGAAGTAAGCGGTAAAACAATAAATGACGTGGCCTCACTTATAAGAGGAAAAATCGGAACAGAAGTAAATATTGAACTTCTCAGAAAAAAACAAAAAATATCAAAAATAATAACAAGAGATGAAATAAAAATAAAAAATATAAAAGCTGATATAATAGACAAAAATATCGGATATATACAGATTGCCAGTTTTATCAGCACAGATACAACAACAGAGTTTATAGAAGCCCTGGACAAAACCAAAAATTGTAATGGTCTAATACTTGATTTAAGAGGAAATACAGGCGGTCTAATGCCAAATGCCGTTGTCATTGCGGATATGTTTCTTACTCAGGGACACATCGTTAGTATTGTTGACCGTGAAAAACAAAAATCAGATATAGATGCTCAGAGCAAGCCATATGCGATTAGCAAACCAACAGTTATACTAATAGATGAAGCAACTGCAAGCGCATCAGAAATTCTAAGCGGTGCACTAAAAGACAATCAAAAAGCAATTCTTGTCGGTAAAACAACCTATGGAAAAGGAATGATACAAAAAATATATCCGCTGCCTAACCAAACAGGGATGAATTTGACAATTGCAAAATATCTTACCCCTAAAGGCTACGATATTAACAAAAAAGGAATATCACCGGATTATGAAGTCGATTTTACAGAATACGACTTTATAAAAAATAAAGACCCTCAGCTTGATGAAGCAAAAAAAATAATGAAAAAGCTTATTTCAACACAAAGACAATTGGCAAATGCACCTTAATCATAATATTCAAATTGAATATGTCCGATTTTGACAACATCCCCGTCTTTAATACCTGCTTCTTTCAAAGCTTTATAAACATCCATTGATGCCATAATATTCTGAAATCTGTACAGCTGGTCAATGTTTCTTGTATCAGTAACATTTGCAAGTCGAATAAGTTTTCCGCCCTCCACAGAATAAGTATTTTTGTCGATACGATAAATAGAATAAGCACTGTCATCATTATCAAAAGCTGCAAAATCTTCGTCAATATCAATTTTGAAGTCAGGTTTAGGAATTTCGTCAACCTTTTGAGAAATAAAATTGAGAAAAGTGCTGATATTTTCCTTAGTAGCAGCTGAAATCAAGAATACGTCAGGTGAAAATTTCTTAAAAATGCCTAAATATTTGTCACATTCTTCTTGTGAAATAATATCAGTTTTGTTCAAAGCAATAACCTGATACAAATTTCCGAGACGTTCCGAATGTTTTTTTAGCTCATTGTTAATCTTTTCATAATTTCCGACAGGATCATCTTGAGAAATGTCCACAACATGGATTAAAAATCTGCATCGTTCAACATGTCTTAAAAATTCATGCCCTAAACCTATACCGTCACTGGCACCTTCGATAAGCCCGGGGATATCAGCAACTACAAATCCGTCGCCGGAAGCTTTTTTAACTACGCCCAAATGAGGAACTAGCGTAGTAAAAGGATAATCGGCAATTTTGGGTTTTGCTGAACTAATAACACTGATTAAAGTAGATTTACCGGCATTAGGCATACCAAGAAGTCCAACATCTGCAATTAATTTAAGTTCAAGCTCCAACTCTCTCTCAATACCGGGCTCTCCGGGTTCACAAAATTGAGGAGCACGCTTTTGTGCAGTAGCAAAACGAGAATTACCTCTGCCGCCGCGTCCGCCTTTTGCAACAAGAACTGTCTGTTCAGGTTCAGTTAAATCCGCTATAATTTTATCATTTTCAGGATCCTTTACAACAGTACCTAACGGAACTTTTATATATAAATCCTTACCGCCTCTGCCGTGCTGAGATTTAGGACGACCGTTTTCGCCATTTTCAGCTTTAAAAATTGATTGGTATTGAAAATCCATCAATGTTGTCATATCGGCATCCGCAATAAAATAAACGTCACCGCCTCTACCGCCGTCGCCTCCTGCAGGACCGCCTTTATCAACATATTTTTCTCTTCGCCAGGCAACAGCACCATTTCCGCCTTTTCCTGACAAAATTTTTATTTTAGCTTTATCTAAAAATACTGACATAATATAAATATTAAAATAAAAAAGAAAAAATTAAAGCCAGCTATATCTAATCTACATATAAAAAATCTTCGTTTTCGTCGATATAATCTTCCCACAAAGGAATTTTTCTGGTCAACAAGTCTTTTTCTTTATTTTTATCTTCCTTTTTTGTTTCTTTAGCTTTCTCTTCGAGTTTCGACTTTTCCAGCTTGTTTTTATTAATAATATTTGCAACATTCATCATTGCTAAAGAATTCAAAGTCGCATTTAATTGTGCACTTCTATCAACAAAATGAGAGTCGTTAAAAGCAGGAGCATCTTCGGAAGGCACACCTTGCTGAAAATATTCCATCCCGGGGCTTTGTCTGTCATCTTGAGTTTTTGCAGCAGTACCGGATATGTCGCCGCTTTTAAAATTAAAGCTGCCGCCAATCCCGAAAAATCCTGCTGAACGATTGTCTACCACCTGGGTTCTCCTGTGTTTTTCTCTCTTTTTGTTTATTTAACATCAAGACACACTAAAACCTTGATATTATTTTAAAACCTGAAACATATTTTTTTGCTACATAGTTTCTTGTATTTTAAATTATATTAACAATTATTTACATCCATCTTTTGATGTATATACTACAGACCTAGCATTAACAATAGTTTCACAAGGGCATATTGAACAAATTGAAATGCCATCAAAGCTATAATAGGCGAAAAATCAAGTCCCCCCATCGGAGGGATAATTCTTCTGAAAGGCTCAAGAACAACATCAGAAACTATAGCCAGAGCTCTAAAGAAAGGTGCAGACCAATCAACAGATGGAATCCAGGTTAAAAATATTCTGACAATAATAACCCAGAAATATATTTGAAAAAAATCAAAAACTATCTGCGATATCTGCACTTCAAATCTCCATACTAAACTCTTGAACCTGCAACTGTATTTTCACACTCGCAATGCAACCTATCAACAGGAAGCTTTGTAATCAAATTAAACAGTAATGATTTAAGTTTCTCATTATTTTCATTGAAAACTTTAATAACTTCTGCGTGCTGTACAGGAGGTACCTCACCAACAAGCCCTGCATCATAGTCAGTAATCAATGATATATTCAAAGGACACATATCAAGCTCTTTAACTAAGTATGCTTCAGGGAATTGAGTCATATTTATAACTTCCCAGCCCTGAGATGTGAAGAATTTTGACTCTGATTTTGTAGAAAATCTAGGCCCGTTGATAACAACTACCGTACCTGTTTCATGTATAGTAATACCCAATTCACGAGCCGTTTCAATAGCAACCTGTCTCATTTCAGGACAATATGGATTTGCAGCACTGACATGGGTAACAACCGGGCCATCAAAGAATGTTGATTTTCTGCCGTCAGTCCAATCAACAAACTGATCACAGATAACAAAATGTCCGGGAGCTACATGCTTTTGCAGGCTTCCTGCAGCGCATGGAGATATGACTCTCTTACATCCTATTGATTTCATTGCCCACACATTTGCTCTGTAATTAATAAGATGCGGAGGTATAGTATGCTGTCTACCGTGTCTTGGCATAAAAGCAACATTATGCTCTCCAATTTTCCCTACAAACACACTGTCTGAAGGTGAACCATAAGGTGTTTCAACTTTCACCTCCTCAATATTATCGAGAAATTTATAAAATCCCGAGCCCCCAAATACACCGATATCTGCCAATTTTTTATTATTTTGCATTTTATCTCCAATATTAAAATTCTACTTAATTTCTGCCTGTTTTTGCAGCCAAGCATAAGCTTTTGACTGGTTAGCATATCCGCTTACAGTTTCAGGAACTGTAATTTTTCCGTCACGGAATACCCTTATAACATAACCGTTTGATGCTCCTTCGCAATTTGGATCAATTACGCCGTCAAGTTGACCTGTATTGCTAACACCATGCCAATTGTCGAAACAAACACCGTTTGAAGTTCTGAAATTTGCACCTGATACAGTTTTTCCATCAACTTGAATGCCGGAATTATTGTTGCAGCTGACTCCGCCTATTGTGTTAAATTGATCCGCAAGAAAATAACAAATTGATTCACTTCTTCCTAAATTGGTTTTAGTAGAAGCACTGCCTGAATTGTTTACATACATAACACTTGCGTCATCAAGCGGGTCATCACGAAAATCATGATGTCTTTCACTTGCAGGAAGAGCCGTTCTATCAGCTTCTGAAAGATATGTCTGATTATATTTTGTACCATCGTTGATAATTGAAGAAATTGCAGACTCAACAGCATGATAAGATTTTAAGAAGAGTATTTTATCCTTATCCGGATTGACACGGCTGATTGTACGAAGCATGATTGCCATTAAAATACCGATAATCAAAATCGTAATAAGTGTTTCTGCAAGTGTAAATGCTTTTAATTTGTTGTTTGTTTTATTCAATCTATCCATAAAAACTCCTATCTGTTTTTTATTAATTATATTCGAATATATACCAAATTGCAAAAATATAATACATATTAAGAATATGTAACATATACCCACATTTAAAAGCAATTATTTGAAGAAAATTGTTTTTATATATACAGGTAGTAAAGTAAGGTAGTTATAATTATGGTTAATGGAATTTCACCAAACATCCCGTATTCAGGTTATCCGGCAAATGCCACAGGTGCAACACCTGTCACAAGAGATATAGCAAGTTACTGCTATGATACGCAAAAAAATAATATTTCAAAGACATATGGATATCTGACAACAGAAAGCAAGCCAAATTACACATGGCCGATTGTAGGAGGAATTGTCTCATTGCTTTCTATCTTTGCAGTAACTCGTCTTAGATAAAAATTCAAATTATATCGCAGTAACTGGCGAGAAAAACATATAAATTCATAACAACCGGTCTATTTTTATTTGAATAGCATCCGGTTTCAATAAGCCCCTGCTCTAATCCAAGAATACAGGCAGGACAGGTGGTGAGAATAAAATCAACATTATTTTCAAGATAATGTTGAGCTTTTGATTTGGAAATTTTTAATGAAATTTCAGGAAACTTCACCGAAAACAGGCCTGAAAAACCACAGCAGCTATCTTCAGCTTCCACTTTTACGTATTCGGCATTTTCAATATTTTCTACTATATCGACAAATTTTGTATCTTCATGACACGGTATATGCACGGCAATTCTACAGTGATTTTTGGATTTAAATCTGTAATTTCTGATTAAATCCGAGACACTTTGGGTTTCAAAATTCAGATTTATCGAATCAGAAGCAGTCACATAGTCTTTATAGCTGTCTAACGTGCTTTTGCAAGAAGCACAATCGGTTATTATTAAATTATCATCATTGGATAATTGAGACAAATTATGTACAGCTATTTTTTCAAACTCTCGAACATTACCATCAGACAGGTAAGAAACACCGCAGCACTTAAATTTTTTCTTTACTAAATTAATACCCGATTTATTCAATATACAACGAACTGCATCTTCTGTCTGAGGATTTATATATTTATTGAAACATCCCTCGAAATATACAACATTCTTACCCGAAATTTTATGTTTTTTATTTGAAACATTAAACCTCTGCAATGCAAGAGAATTGATAAGCAATATTTTTCTACCCAAAAAAGTCTTTTCAAAGACAGCAAAAAATAAAGTTACAACCTTATTTAGCCTCAAAAAACGATACAAAGCAAAACAAGGCTTTGAAATCAGCAATATAAAAGAAAACAAAAAATATGAGCTGAGAAATTTTTCTAAAATACTAAACCTGTGATTAGCATAATACTCACTTTTTGCAGCAATAAAAATTTTTCTTGCATCAATTCCGCTCGGACAAAAATTCTTGCAGGCATTACACCCCGTACACATATCAAGGTATTTTTTCAAGCGTTTTGAAAAAGACAATTCGCCTTTTAAAATACCGTTTAGCATATTAAATTTACCCTTAGAAACAGCACATTCATTTAAGGTAGCTTTATAAACAGGACAGACTGACTGGCAAAGGGCACATCTGGAACACTTATAAATGTCTTCTTCATAACTTTTTAAATTATCCATACATTCCTCAAAATATGCTGATAACAACATTATATTCACAAAGAATTATTTAGTGCTAAAATTTTATGTAGATTTATAATAATTATTCAAATATTCTTTACGGGGAAACTATGAGAACAGCAGTAGCAGAAAATCAAAAAATAACAATACAGGATAGACCACAGCCAAAACTCAGCGATTTTGAAAACAAAGGAGCAATAGTTAAGGTTCTAGGATGCGGACTATGCGGATCCGATATTGTAAAATTTTTGCATGACGGCACTGAAAAAGTTTTGGGACATGAAGTAGTTGGAGAAATTATCGATATAAAACCTACATTTATGTCAAAGTTCAAAAAAGGTGACAAAGTTGTCCTCGGACACCACGTTCCCTGCATGAAATGTGAATATTGCCTTAATAAAAATTACTCAATGTGCAGACAGTTCAAAGAAACAAATATCCGACCTGGAGGTTTTGCCGAATATATATATGTATCTCCGCTTCATCTAAAAAACACAGTCTTCAAAGTTCCAAAAAATCTGGACGACATGGAGATTTCATTTATGGAACCTCTTGCGTGCTGTATTAGAGCCGTTGAAAGAGCCGAAGTAAAACAGGGCAGCACATCTTTAATAATAGGTCTCGGGTCTATCGGGCTTTTAATGGGACAGGCAGTCAAGGCCTTTAAAGGGGACGTTATCGGCTGCGATTTAATTGAAGAACGTGTTGCACTGGCAAACAATCTGAGCTTTGATGCTTCAATTAAATTTGAAGACAATGATACAACATCAGCGCAAATAAAAGAAATGACCTGCGGTTATGGTGCAGACATCGTATTCATGACATCAGGTTCTGACAAAGCCATCGACTTTGCTTTGAAATCAGTACGAGACGGAGGAACAATACTTGTATTCTCATCAGTTCCTAATGACACAGCAGGTTACACAAATAATGACATTTACTATAGAGAGCTCAAAATTATGGGCAGCTATTCACCATCGCCGATGGATTTGAAGCTTGCACATAAGCTGTTGAGCAAAAAGAAAGTTGTTGTTAAATATCTTTCAACAGCATATCAATTGGAAAATCTTGGTGATGCCATAGAAGATACTATGGCGAATAAAACTCTTAAAGCATACATAAAAATAGATAACAAAGACCAGTAACTATGAAAATGAAAGCAATTAGATATTATGCACCTCAAGATATCAGATACGAAGAGGTTGAAGTAAAAGAACCGGACAAAAATGAAGTGCTTGTAAGAATTCAAGCTGCTCTCACATGCGGAACTGATGTAAAAACATTTAGACGAGGACATCCGGTTTTAATCAAAAAAACTCCGTCAGGATTCGGGCATGAATTTTCAGGGATAGTAGAAAAAGTCGGAGAAAATGTTGTGGGTTTTAAACCCGGAGACAGAGTAGTAGCTGCAAATTCAGCACCCTGCGGAAAATGTTTCTTCTGCTTAAAAAAACAATATAACCTTTGTGAAAATCTTGATTTACTCAACGGTGCTTATGCGGAATTTATAACAATTCCACAAAGGATAGTTGAAAAAAATCTTTTAAAAATTCCGACAGGAGTTAGTTTTGAAAAAGCGGCATTCGCAGAACCTCTTGCCAATGTTGTACACGGTGTGGAAAGAACAAATATTCAACCAGGTGATACAGTTGGAGTGATAGGAATTGGACCTATAGGCTTAATGTTTGCAAGACTGGCAAAACTTAAAGGCGCAAAAGTCATTGCAGCAGGCAGAAATCCTTTGAAATTAAAAATGGCAGAAGAATTTGCACAATGTGACGAAGTTATAGACTTGAAAAAATACCCTCATCCGGAAAAGATATTCCGCTCATTTACAGAAGGAAACAGAGGCCTCGATGTAGCTGTAGAATGTGTCGGCCTGCCGGAGATATGGGAAAAGACATTTGAACTTGTAAGAAAAGGAGGCAAAGTTCACCTTTTTGGAGGCTGCAAGTCCGGAACGACTGTAAATATAGACACAAAAAAAATACACTATGACGAAATACAAATTATAAGCGTATTTCACCACACACCGCAGTACTTTAGAGAAGCGCTTGACTTAATTACAGACGGGCATGTTGATGTTACAAAACTTATAACAAAAAAAATGCATCTTTCAGAAGCCAAAGAAGCTATTCTTGCACATGAAAGAGGTGAAGCGATTAAAATTTTGTTAACACCGTAAAATAAATGTTAAGTTTTGTTGAAATAAATTTATTGTCAAAAATACACTAATTATCAATATTTTGAGACCATGCCTGAAAAAAACCGTTCAAAAATCGTATTGAATTGTAAATTTCATGTGTTACACTAGCAAATAATAAAATCTTTCAACTTTTACCAAGTGTGAAGAATGTATCACCCAAGTTTAAAAGAAAAGAAGACAATGATAAAATTACAAACAACACAGTTAGCTCACTCAGCTATTAAATGTCCACAAGGGGAAGTGGGGTTTGGTGCGGAAATGAATTCAGCTCAGACTTACAAATCCGGTGTTGGACTTGAGCATTCAGGGATTGGCTTGTGTTCAGAAATGAATAAGTATGATGTCCTTGACAATGCGTTTTTGATACAGAATGATAGTGTGAATAATTTGAATAAGAAGACCGCGAGTAATGTAAATTTCCGCGGTCTTCCTGTTTCTACTGCGAAAAAGCTTTCCGATACAAAAACCTGGAAGTTCGCAAGGAATGAAATTACACACAAGATTCTGAAGATGGCAAACAGTAATCAAACAGTGTTTGATGCGCTTTTTGCTTTATTTATTACCTGCGGATTGAGACCTGCAGCTATTATGGCACAATCTAATGAAAAAAATAAAAAGAAAAACCAAAAAGCTGCTTCTCACTCGATTTCATCAGGTATTATCGGATACGGATTTGCAGTAGCAGTATTTTCTCCAATCAAAAAAGGATTGGATAAAATCAGAAAAAATCCTGAATTATACGCTAAAAAAGCAGAAAAATTCTTTACCTATAACGGTATGAAAAAGATGTCAGCATCAAAAAGATTCCAGACATTTACAATGATGTGCAACTATGTACCTCAAGTTGTTACGGCATCTATAAGATCTGCTATAACTATTGCAATGATCCCGTACATCGACAAATATATACTGAACAAAATATTTAAAACAAATGTTCAGCCTTCTACAACAACAGAACTTAAAAATGACCCCGTATACAAATTTGCATTTATAAACTTTAAAAACAATCCACATGCAAATAAGGTATTCCAAAACTTTACAGGAGTGATGAAATAATGCAAATTCAATCTTATACTTCAAAATTAAATACATTAAAATATAATTACAATACTAATAATCGCTCTAACAACAGAGCCATATATTCAACTCCGCTTAAAAATGATGTTGTTTCTTTCGGTATAAATCCGATGGGAAAACTCACTGACGGTCTTGCTTACGGAATGGGATACCTTGGAAGCAAAAGACCTGTTCAAAAACTGGTAGATTTTCTTAAAGACAAAAACTATCAGCAGCATCTTGCAGCATTTGTCGGAATTGTTTTATCAAGCTTTTATATGATAGATACGGCAAGATCAAAAACTATTGAAAAAGATCAAAAAATGCCATTGATTGCAAATCAGGCAACGGTATCAGCATTGTCAACAGTTGGTGCATATACATTAGACAATTATCTTGACAAACATCTCGGTGTTTTCACAGAAAAATTTAATATAGCAAACATTTCCGATGACAAAACAAGAAAGATATTCACAAAATTGTATGAAAATCCTGAATATCTCAATGTTTTGAAAAGAAAAGCAAAAACAGACGGTGAATTACAAAAAACATTTGAAATTCTGGACAAAATGTTTGAATACAACAAAAGCGTTGACAAACAATTAAATGCCGCAGTAAAAAAAGGAACTGCAGATGATGTAGTCAAATCAGTTGTTGAACAAATTAAACAACTGCCTAAAAAATTAACAACGGAAGACGGACAAGTAATAGACAGAGCTGATAAAGCAAAAGAAATATTTATGAAAGAATTAAAAAACAGCGAAATTCTTCAAAAAATATTTAATAAACAAAGCATGTCAAACGGTTTAAAATATGTTTCAAACAATGATGTTAAATTGTCTACATTGATGAACGGTTTCAAAACTGCAAAATCACTTATGGTGTTTGCAATGATTTACAGATTTATTGCACCGGTTATTGCTACACCTATAGCAAACAGTATTAGTGCTAAAATTGAAAACCATAAAAAGGCAGCAAACTAAAACATAAAAAAAACCCGTTATTAATATAGACATTAACAGACGGGAATTGGTTAGGTTTTAGTTTGGTTATAAATAGGTTGCTTAAATTCTGTTTAAACAAATTGCTATTCATATAAAACATATAATATATTTAACTTTTAGAAAATCCATTCAAAATTATGCATTCATATTTTTGAGAAGTTCTGCAAGTTTATCTGCACCTTTTGCATTAGCACCAATACTGTTAGCATTTGCTAAAGTTTCAGGAGTATGTGTTGTATAAACAACGCTGCCTTGTCTTGCGAGTTCTGGATTTGTAAGTTTAATATTTTCATTGATTTTATTTAATGTTTGATTAGGAGCTGGAAGATATCCTTTTACAACTCCGGGGATATTTTCAAGTTTGATATCAGATTTGGGAAGATATTCTTGAATTGGTTTCAACTGAACAGTTTGTCTCGAAGCCAATACAGGAAGCTTATTTGGATCTATTGCTGAAGGAGCAGGCAAATAACCCTTTACTCCTGATACAGGCAATTGAGTAAATACATTGTCAGCTTTCGGGAGATATTCTTGAATTGGTTTCAACTGAACAGCTTGTCTCGAAGCCAATGCAGGAAGCTTATTTGGATCTATTGCTGAAGGAGCAGGCAAATAACCCTTTACTCCTGATACAGGCAATTGAGTAAAT